>JANPJY010000027.1:0-5357 GCA_031425735.1 Akkermansiaceae bacterium
CCACAGTTTGAATAAACACCCGCCCATGGACGATCAACCTGTGCCGCGTAGTGAAACGACCTCCATGCCCCACCGGAGCATCCGCCCATGAACATACGCTTTTCATCGTGAGGCACGTTCGCCTCGATATGTGGCAGTAGCTCGTTGAAGCGGGCGAGCAAATCATTCTCTAGCTCCGGCACACGTTGTCTTGCCGTGATTGGCGGACCGTTGCGGAAATATTCGCAGGAAACGAGAGTCATTCCCACCGCATCAGCAGCTTCAAGATAGCGCAGGATTTCGCGATGTCCGTTTCCATTTGGATGAAAAAGAATCAACATGGGTGGCTTTGTTCCCTCCACCGGGTTTTTAAGAGTCGGCTGAAAAACCGAATATTCTAAAGTGTATTTCCCCTTAGAAGTATGACGAGTTAGCTTCCCGCCGAGCTTTGCTAACATCGCCTGCATTTCTTCACCAAACTCAACCCACTCGAGCAACCAAGCTCGATCAAAAGCGCTAAGCATATCATAATTTAAACGCAGCTCCTTCTGATCTGGCTGCCTCAGAATGACAAATTTTTCCGCCTCGTTATATGAAACCAACTCCGCCTGATAACTATCACCCGACGCTAATTTCCATTGACGCATGTTGTTATTCGCACCAGCCACACAAACCGTCGCGAGAAAGACAACAGGCAACAACAAGCGACGGAATGACTCAGGTACCATGGATAGTGCACTCATATAATTTGAAACTTATCAGTCTTCACCTGAGACGCCAGAATTGATTTTTAAACATTACTCCTTCGTCTTCAAACTATCATTCGCGGCCAGCCACGCCATAAACGTATCCGCTGCAGCTTCTGAGTTCATTACAGGAATTCCTCCCGCTGCTTTCACGCGCCTCTCGTCTTCTAACTCAAACACCCGCGCGATCACAGGCACGCCGCGCACATGACGCAACACGGTCAACGCATCGCCCACTCTTCGCATCGATGCGATGACAAGCTTCGCATCTCGCGCACCGGCTTTTTCTAAGACATCAACCTCAGCTCCATCGCCCCTGATAAACGCGATGTTCTTACCAGCCAACGCCCGGCAAACCGCCGCGTCGTCATCGACCACCACCACTTCTTCGCCTTGAGCTAACAACGGCTTGACCGTCCACATCCCTGCCGATCCAAAACCAAGGATCAACACGTGCCCTTTCGGTGTTTCGACCGGTTTGCTTTTCTTTCGTAACGGATGATACGGCAAAAGGAAATTAGCGACCGATTCCCTTCCTAAAATCGGAGTCATGACCATAGTCATCACGGTGGTTAGAGCTAAGACCGAAAACGCATCTTGGCTCACATGACCGAGCACCACCCCACTCAGACCTAAGAGTAACGAATACTCACTCGTCTGCGCTAACAGCAAACCGGTTTCTATCGCGGCTCGCGCATTGAGTCCGCGCCACTCAGCAACTAACGCAACCAATGGTGGCGTCACAAAAATCACGACCATCGAATAAATGGCCGCTTGCATCCAATGTTCCAAATCCGGGACACCGAGCAGCGCACCGAGCGCGACAAAGAACATCGCATGGAAAAAATCGACCAGCGAAGACAATTGCCCGCGCACCAGACCATTGAGCGGGAAAGCAGAAAACACAAAGCCCCCCGCGAATGCGCCGGAGATCAAGGGCAGTCCCAGCCACGAAGCCACGCCCACAAAACCTAACAATACCGCCACCAGCCATAGCAACAAGTTCTCCTCATCCGGTTTGAATTTGAAAACCAATTTCGGGATCACGAAACGTTGAGCGACCCATGCCACGCCACCCATCAGCAACACTTCAAGCAGTCCCCTCCCGACATTCCATCCCCCACCATCGACCCGTGAGAGAATGACGATCAATAACACCAACGCCACATCTTGAAGCAGCAGAACTCCAGTCACCACCCGACCGTATGGCTCAAACATCGCTCGACGCATTTGAAGATGTCGCAGCACAACGAGAGTCGAGCTCGCCGCTAATCCACCGCCCACGTAAACCGCCTCCAGCGTTTCTACACCCATCCACTTCGCGCACAGAACTCCAATTCCCATCGCCAGTAAAAACTGCACCGCAGCCACCCATACCACCGCTTTCCCAAATTTTTTGAAACGTTTTGGATTGAGTTCTACACCCGAAGAAAACACCAAGAACACCAAGCCCAACTCAAGCATGTTCATCGATCCCGCGCTGTTACCTAAACGCAATTCGGTCGGAACCAAACCCGATAAACTCAGCGACATCCCTGTCGCAATCAGCACGGGAACCGATGGCAAACGAAAATATTTCGCCACCCCGTATGCAATCGCTGCCGCGCCGAGCAAGATCGCGAAAATATTCATTTCAACACCTCCATTTCTTTCAGCTTCGCCAACTGCGCCTTCACTCCGTCGACTTTGGAAACCATCAAATAATCGGCCTCCAAATCTAACAAGTTATCCACCAAGGAAAGATCCACCACGTGAATCGCACACGGCACATCCACACTCTTCGCTCGATACGCTAGCAAATCATTCGTCTCCTCAATTTGCAACGCCGAGACAATCAGCTTCGCTCGCGAATAACCTGCCTCTTGAAGCACCGAAAGATAACCCACACTTCCAAGCAAAGACTTGCCCGGCAGTCCTTCAAGCTTCGCTGGATCGGTATCCACCGCCAACACATCCTCGCCTTTCTCTACCAAACGCCGCACCAGCGCACGACCCAGCGTATTCATCCCAACCACAATGACATGCCCATCTAAATTCTCACCCACATGCACAATCCGATCCCTGATCTCTGGTTTCCCATCGAGAAACTTCCATCTAAGCAAACCCGCTTTCAGTGCCCACGCATATAGCCCGTGGTTGTAGATAATCATGTAAGACGAAACCGCAATCGTCACCACTCCGACCAATGCAGAAACCAATAGAATCTCCGCACCGATCAAACCCTTGCTCATAGCGAGACCCGCTAAGATAAACGAGAACTCACTGGTCTGAGCAAGAGTCGCTCCTGTTAGAAACGCCGTTTTCCTTCCATATCCCAACCAACCCAGGATCCCGAGAAACAACAGCGGCTTGACGACTAATACAAAGGCGGAAAATCCAAGCACCGCTCCCAAGTGATCCGTCGCCCCCGTTAAATCCATTCGTATTCCTAGGGTCACAAAAAACACCGCGATGAAAAAGTTCATTAACGGATGCACCCTGCGGCGTAAGTCTTCGTTATACGGAAGCTGCGCCAAGCTCATACCCGCAAGAAACGCCCCGACCTCCAACGAAAGATGAAAATAATGCGCACCCAGAACCATCAGAAAGCACCATGACAGCGCCCAAATTAGCAGCACATCCGGCGATCTCGCCGCCCATTTGAACGGCTTCGGTAAAAGGTATTTCGATGCGACCAAAGCCACGACCAACAACACCGCCATGCCACCAAACGCTTTCAACAATCCCTGCCCCACCACCGCGATATCCACTCCCCCAGCTTCGCCTGAAAATCCTGCCAAAAAGGTCAGTAGCACAATCACCACCACATCCTGCACCAACAAAACTCCCAACCCAATCCGACCATACAAACTTTCGAACTCACCCTTTTCTTCTAACAATTTCACCACCACCACCGTGCTGCTGAATGTCAGTGCCGCCGCCATAAATAAGCTTGGCGCCAATCCAAATCCCATCGCCTTCGCCAACAAGAACCCAAGTCCAGCCGTTATCACCACCTGCATGAAACCCGCGATCATCGCCACTTTCCCCACATCGCGCACTTTTGCTATACTGAGCTCCAAACCCACCAGAAACAGCAGCAACGCAATCCCCATCTCGGAAACCAACTCCAAACCTTGCTTAACCCCCACCCAACCCAACACGGGGCCGATCAAAATTCCACAGAGCAAATACACCACAATCGCCGGCATACGCAGCATCCGACCCGCCATCACCATCACCGCAGCGCAGATCGCAATAATTCCCAAACTCTGTAAAAATCCAATTCCAGCCATAAGCCAACGCTGTGTTAGTGACTGAAATCAATCACGTCGAGAAAAGAGGATTAATTTTCAATATTCAATTTTCAAATTCCAAGGAAGAGATCGATGAGCGGTGAAGCCTCAGACGATTATATCCCTCTGAATGCAGATTGTGGAGCCTATGAAGAATTATCTTCCAAGAAGTGTTCTAAGGCCACCATCGGAAAAAACTCAGGAGGCGATACCAAGCTTCGTCACCAACTTTAGCCGCGTAAAAGCTAATCGCGAGGGATGACACCACCCAGATTGCAATACCCGTGGGTAATCCCCATGAATCCACAGATCGAAGAACGCAAATCGCAGCTATAAATCCAAAGAATAGAAACGAGCAGATAAATCTGATCCAAAATTCTGACTTGTCTCGGGATGGCTTACTCATGTTTTTTCGATGATGAGTCTTCGTGATCTTAGATGGCTGGCACTGTAAGTTTCTGCCAAACAAAGAATAGGTCATCAACAGCGAGGAGCAAAGCCCGGATTCAAAGTGGAGCATTACCCGGTGTCGATTGCTGCGATTCCATTTCCCGAATGCTCTGCTGCTTGCGATTCACAGTAACTATCCCCAAAGGCAATAGGATTGAATATGGAATCCACAAAAAATGACGGTAGGGATTAGGCAATGTAAAAATCAAAACGCAGAACGCAACAATCGCAATAAAGCCGACCACGCAGCTTTTGATCATGAATGCACGTTCCCCTTGGCTGTTAGTGTTCTTGATGCTGAAATACGCTCCCAAGATTCCGCCGAGCAGTCCGAGAACTCCTCCTGTAATGCCTCCGATTAATCCTGTGTCCATTTGATTTGTTTTTATTTTGCAACGTTTCAGATCAGCCACGGCCGCTTGGGGCCGTTGGCTGTAGCGGCTGGTTCGGCTCTTCGTCTTCCGGAATATTCACTGCTTTCTTTGGCCGCTGCACCCGAGAGACCTCAATGAACCGAATGGTAATCTCATCGCCTACCGTGAGGTCGAAATCATCCAACCATGTCAGCATCTGCTGCGGCTGTTTCTCGGAGGCTTCGGATATCCCAAAAACCGATAAACATCCGAAAGGATCAACGCTACCCGAAGTCTTCTTTTCGAGCCCATACGCGGCGATTACCGCGCTCAATGAGAGAAGCGTGTCGCCGCCGGCAACGACCGCTTTCTTGCCGTTATGTGTAATTTCGAGGCCGATCATTTTTTTGCCCAACGTAATAGCAATGGCGGCGCCGGCTTGCACGCACAAAATTAATCAGACGGCTTCCTCGGCGTCGCCATCTGCGCCTTGTTCTCCATCTTTTTTTCTGTGGCTACGCCGAAGTGAAATTCGTCCTCGTGATGGAATAACA
>JANPJY010000028.1:0-2522 GCA_031425735.1 Akkermansiaceae bacterium
ACGTGGTGGGTGAACCGCAAAGACCTCGATGGTCGACACGTCTTCGGCGGCGGATTCCTTGGACTCGATAACATCGGAGTGTTCGATCGCTCACACGCGCTCCCGGGGGGTGGACATTTGCATCAAGCCGATGGCACCGCATGGA
Source organism: Akkermansiaceae bacterium (assembly GCA_031425735.1). Taxonomy (GTDB): domain Bacteria; phylum Verrucomicrobiota; class Verrucomicrobiia; order Verrucomicrobiales; family Akkermansiaceae; genus Luteolibacter. Next base: position 146 of record JANPJY010000028.1, read on the forward strand.
TGGGATTCTACTGCCTCACCATGCTTTCGATGGCGCTAGAACTCGCCCTCACCAAACCGGCTTACGAAGACATCGCCTCAAAGTTTTTCGAACACTTCGTCAACATCTCAGATGCGATCAATAGCCTCGGCGGCACCGGCCTTTGGGATGAACAAGACAGCTTCTATTACGATCAGCTCATCATCAACCACGAGGCTCCCATCCCACTGAGGATCCGCTCGCTTGTTGGCCTGCTACCACTTTGTGCGGTCACCGTTCTCAAACAAAAAACCATCGATGCCCTACCCGGTTTCCGGAAACGCATGGATTGGTTCCTTGTCAATAAACCCGGCCTGCTCAAATACGTAACAGCCAACCGCGTCCCCGGCCAAAAATCTTCCGGAAGAATCCTGCTCGCCATCCCTTCCAAACAACGTCTGCGCAAGAGCCTCGCCTACATGCTCGATCCCAAAGAATTCCTCTCGAACTTCGGGATTCGCTCGCTTTCCAAAGCGCACGAGGAAAAACCTTTCATCTTCATTTACGCAGGCGCCGTCCACCAAGTCCAATACACCCCTGGTGAAGCCACGACCGATATGTTCGGCGGCAATTCTAACTGGCGCGGTCCCATTTGGTTCCCCACCAATTTCATCCTCATCGAGGCACTCGAGCGCTATTACTATTTCTACGGAAACTCCTTCAAAATCGAATACCCAACCGGTTCCGGAAAAGAATTCACCATGCGCGAAATCGCCATCGATCTCTGTGACCGACTCATCTCCTTGTTCACCAAAAACAAACAAGGTTACCGACCCTGCTACGGCGACAGCGAGATCTCAAAACGCTACTCCGACGATCCACATTGGCAGGATCTCATCCTATTCCACGAATACTTCCACGGCGAAACCGGAGAAGGCCTCGGTGCCTCTCACCAAACCGGCTGGACCGCACTTGTCGTGCGATTAGTCCGAGAACGACGGGATAAATTGATGGATGGAAAATTCTAGATTCATACCCATCATAGAACTATTTCAGCTTTCTTAAAAAACTTTCATATTTTCCCTAAAATGGGCTTGCCAAGTTCCGCCGCCCTCCCCTACCTTGCCGCCCCCGTCGCACAACATGCGACACCAAATCCAACGCGCAGGTAGCTCAGTTGGTAGAGCAGTTGGCTTTTAACCAATTGGTCCTGGGTTCGAATCCCAGCCTGCGTACTTTTTCCACCAGCACCGCCAACCAGCGGTGCGTTTTTGTTTCAAACCCCGCACACCAAACGGCAGCAGGCTGGGATGAGAACCCCTTGAGCGCAGCGAAACCGGGTTTGACTGCAGATTTCGCTCGTAGCGAAACTTTACCTCATCCGCGAAGCGCATTTAGCAGGGACGGAGCGCAGCGAAGTCAATCCCAGCCGTCACCGCATAACGGCCACAGCGCGATGATATAGACCAGCGTATCTTATTGTGCTTCTAATCTTCTAAATTTCAGACTCCCGCTTTGTGCTAAACTTACATCTATAACCTTCGAGAAACTTCGCTGGAAACATTGTGAACGCGGAAACGAAAATCGTAGCCAATACCCAACTTAAAATTCCCGGCAATATTTCGTAATACCAATGTTCGGGAACTGCATCGCCAATACGGATAGGCCATTGCCCAGTAATGAATCTCCATAAAGAAACAACGCAGAGTGCTACGCAAGGCGAGACTAAGTGATTGAATTTCTTCGCCGAAAAAAAGAAGGCAAATATTCCACCAATAGCGTACGGCCAAAATACAATTCCCGCAATCAGGACAAGGAGACATAGAAATACCAATTTGAAAATTTTCATGGAACGACTCATTTTTTCAAAACATCAACAATGAGAGCTGCGGATCACCGCAGCAGTCCAAAGCCTGCGGCGTGATGTGAAGAGTTACTTATCTTCTTTTGGAGGAAGTGGCGTCGGAGTGATGACCTTGGAGTTGAGCATCACGATGTAGCTCATCTGATTCACCTTCATTGCGCCACCCGCTTCGGTAACCTCTTCCTTTTCTACGTTCTCAACAATCTGAACCGCGTAGTAGCAACCATTTTCAGTGGAACGAAGACTGATCTCTCTGATGGTGGCACGTTTGAATTCCGGAAATTGAATTTTTTGAGCCTTGATTGCTAGGTCCGCCGCTTGGATAGGCGTAATGGGCGGTTCTCCATCACCAAACTTCCATGTCGAGGATGCTTTTAGATCTTCATGATTCACTAATGTAACCAGTTTATTTCCCTCGTATGAGCCGAAAACACGGATGCTGCCTGCTGCAATTAACGGAGAGCTGAAGGCAACGATAATTAGTAATGCGGTGATGAATGTTTTCTTCATAATTGATGTTGAACTAACAGTATTCTACCCAACTAGGCCGCCAAG
>JANPJY010000029.1:0-79952 GCA_031425735.1 Akkermansiaceae bacterium
CCCTGCCTACCATTCCTCTGCCTAAAATCCATTTTTTTGGACGAAGCACTAGAATCGAAAGCTAAGTGCGAAGCGCCCTCCGTTTCCTCTGTTACCTCCTGTTCAGAAATTATTTCACAGGAGCAAACGGAGATAACGGAGGGGTGGAACAATCCATTCTATCACCTTTAATTTGCTGTTTCTCTGAAAAAACATGATAGCAGAGGAATGCTTGGCAAAGGAATGTTTAAGCGACTCATGCACTGCACCTGACTTTTTTCACTCAAAATGAAATCAAGTGAATCATCGGATTTCATCACCCTCTTCATTCCCCTGCCTACCATTCCTCTGCCTAAAATCCATTTTTTTGGACGAAGCACGAGAATCGAAAGCTAAGTGCGAAGCGCCCTCCGTTTCCTCTGTTACCTCCTGTTCAGAAATTATTTCACAGGAGCAAACGGAGATAACGGAGAGCTGGAACAACCCATTCTATCACAAATCATTCAACAAAATCTTGTCGCTCCCACGGCTACACCTGTTCGTAACCCGCTCTAATGGCCTAAAATCCCTTATTTTATCAAAGCTATGATTTTTCAAAAATCGCCACTTGCGGTGGAGTCACAAGGTTTTAAGTTCCGTAACTATGCCAGCCACGACCTTTGCCACCCCGCCGGATTATCTCTCGCCTGAGATTCTTCTTCACCCCGAAAAACGGCAGTTTCCCGAGTTCGATATCGTTCGGCTCCTTCACACGGTTTTCGAGCCCACCCAAGGCTGCAAGGTCTGCATCCTGATCGACTTCGACCAGCCTGAGGCTCACATCAAAGATTTTCATTTCCTCACGGAGTCGGGCTTTCCGGTTCAGAAAAACGCCCACAAGTATTTCTACACCGCGCTGCAGGAGTATGCGATGGACAAGCTCGGGATGTCGGGTGGTGAAATGTTCGCTTACCGCTGCACCAAGGGATCCAACCTCGATCTTTCCGATGAAGTCTGGAACACCGATGGCAAACTCCTCTCGCTAGATCAGGACATCTATCCGAACTACGATCTGATCCTCTGCATCTCAACCTTTTCCGCCACCGCTCCGCTCACGGCGAAAGCTAAAGAATATGGCTTCCGTGGCGCCACCCTCCACGGGCTCAACGATGTGATCCTGAACTCCGGCCTCGCGGTCGATTACCGTGAAGTCTCCCGCGACGCGGAAAAAATGCGTCTCGCCCTGACCAATGCGGATTCGATGGAAATCGATTTCGCCCTCGAAGACGGCCGCGTCCTGACCGCGACCCTGGAACTTGATCAACAGGAGGCGCAAAAATCCCACGGCCTCTGCCTCGGAGAAAAACCCGACATCGCAAACCTTCCCGCCGGCGAAGTGTATTTCGTCCCCACCAATGCCAACGGCCAGTTCCCGATGAAATACGAGGACGGCACACTCGGTGTGTTAGACGTGAAAGACCGCAGCATTTACCGCTCCACGTTGATCGAGGGTAACCAAGCAACCATCGACGCCCACAACCTACGCCTCGCGGAAGATCCGATGACCGGCACGCTCGGTGAACTCGGGTTCGGCACCCAAGTCCTGCCGGTTTCTTATGCAGATATTCAGGATGAAAAAGTGCTCGGCACCTGCCACCTCGCCACGGGTCGCGATGACCATCTCGGCGGCGACATCCTTCCTAACATGTTTAAAAAACATGAGAACGCCACCCATGACGACATCCTGTTCGCCCCGCACAAAACGCCGAATTTCAACGTCAGCCAAGTGCGCATGAACCGCGGCGGGAAACAGGAAATCCTCATCGAAAACTTCCGTCCGTCGAAATATCTCATGGACGCACTAACCCGCTGAAATTTTAAACACTAAACTCTAAACTCCAATATCAGAACAACCGATCACTATCTTAGCCTCCATATTAAACTCTTCATTGAGATTTAAAGTTTAGAGTTTAAAGTTTCTTCTCCACATGCGCGAAACCTTAACCGTCATCGGACTTTTCGTTTTAGCGATGGCATTGCGCTCATCCCGCAAAAACCTATCGCGTAAAATCGGAGCTCTGGTGTTTCTGTTTGCGAGCTTCTGCTTTTTCTATTTCATCAGCGGAAATATCTTCGCAGGGATCGCCGGTGCGAGCTTGTGGTTCTTCCTGCCCTGGATTGAGCTTCTCACCCATGTGCGCCGGCTCCGCATGCCTCTCGAGAATCGGTTGCGTCAACGACAAGTTCCGAACCCTTCGTTTTTCCCCAACGCCGTGGAAGCCGCGGCGGGTATGGAAGAGGCAGGTTTCGAACACGTCTCCGATTGCGGCTGGCAATGGTCAGGCATGCAACAACACTTCCGCTTGTTCTGGCATCCAGAAGAACGCGCGGTAGCTTCTGTATGCTTGTGCGAGCAAGAAGATGTCGCCTTTGCTTTCATCTCCATCACCTCAACAGACGCAAGCGGTAAAATTTGGCGAACCACCAACTTCCCTTTCGCGCCGACCCTTCGTTGTTGTCCGAAATTAAAGTGGAATCATGTCCCTTGTGAGAAATCCTGCTTCCACCAAATCCTCAAAGATCATCGCCAGTTTCTTGGGAAAATGAACATCAGCCCAAACGACCTGCTGATCCCAGATCCAGAGCTGTTAGAAGAAAATATCGAGTCCGAGATGCGCCAGCAAGTCGATCACAACCTAAAATCCGGAATCATCCAGCTCACCGGCGACGGCAATTTTCAATATTCCAAACGAGGCATGATCTTCCTCTGGTATCAATTCATTAAAGACATGATCCGTCTTTGTTAAATCAGAAGGTAGGGTTGATTCCATCGACAAGCTCAGGACTTTAGTCGCGCTGAGGCGACCGATTTCAAAAAGGGTAATGCGCGATCACATAAAAAAGTGAGACCATCCAAACGATTTACCTCATCCTTCCTAATTGGCATTACCCACGGTCAACCGAGCCGGTTGAACCTACCGTTTTACTCCGCACTTAGAGTCACGCAATAGACTCTCAAATTTGAGTGACTGGTGAAGTGGTGATCTTTACCGGCTGCTTTCCAACCATGGATTTTCTCCAGGGAATCCTCTTCGTATAGCGGGTAGGTTGCGGTAAGCATATTTATACTTTGATCCGCAAAGTCCGTGTAACTTAGATCCGTTTGCTTATCAACAGCTCCACCGGAAACCACAACCCCACCCTGGGCTAAAACTACTGCTTCGGGCCGAGATGAGAGTTCACTTTTCTCACAGAGAACACGAGTTTGAAACAAGATCCCGGCTGCACGGATTGCGATCAGATAAGTTGAAATAGCGCCCCCACCTGTCGGGCCGCGGTTACTAGTTGGGCTGAAGCAATACTGTTTCGATCCATACCAAGCAGAAATTTTGTGAAAGCTCTCTTCAGGATTAGGAGTTCCACGAAATGGCGCCGTCTCTGAAAGCAAGACGTTCTCAAAAACATTCTGCTCGCATTTCACACCACCTCCCACAGCAACCCAACCATCATGATCTGGCGTCGAAGGCAGTTCGACTTTAGGAGTGTCTGAGTAAAATACCATTTGCTCGATTGGTATCAATTCACCGTCTTTGGTGACCTTGATTCCAATCGCATATGTCGTGATGATCGCTTTGGAAGATTCCCATACATCCTTACCGTGAGCCTTCCAACCTGACCATTTGCCATCGCGACTCTGAATGGGATAACTTTCAACGAGTAGATTGCCAGGCTCTTCATATTCAATCCATGCACCGCCGCCTGTGAGTGTGTATTCAGGATCCAAAAAAACATCCATCGTAGGATGCTGATCCAACAGCGATGTTCTACGAAAGACTCTACTCTCAATCTCAATTCCCATGCGTTCGAATTCTTGCGAGATATTTCCGCGACGACAAGATGATATTGATTCCCACCAAAAATTTTGAATACGCCATTTTCAACCGCAATTACTTCGATTTCATAAAGAATGAGCGAGTTATTTGAGAGAGTGCAGGTAGGAGATAACATCTGCGAACTGATCCATGGTCAGGGCATCTAGCAAATGCGGGCCCATCAAAGTGGATGCAGAGGGTTTGATTTCCTTAACGTCGGCAGGCTTGAGGGTGGTGGATATGCCTGCGATGTTACGGATGATGACTTGAGTCTCGGACTTTTCAACGACAGTGCCTTGAATGGTTGTCCCATCTTTGGTGGTGACATCGACCCAGGATTTGGCGATGCCAGCGTCGGGCTTGAGAATGGCCTCGGCGATCGCTTCGCGATCGAGGATAGAACCGATTGCATTGAGATCCGGACCTCGTTTCGGGTCGTTTTCAGAGATACTGTGACAGGCGATGCAAGCCTGTGATTTCATCAGTTCGCGGCCTTTGGCAGGATCTCCCTTGAGCGTATCGAGGGCGAGCATGACGTTCTCAATGGAGATTTCGCCGATGATTTTTTCCTTCTTGCCGCCGGTTTTCTCAACCTCGCCAATGCCTTCAAGATTCATGCGATGTTTGTTAGCAATACTGGTAAGGAAAGTTTTCTGATCGGCATCGGCTGTGGCCCATAGATCGCGGAAGCGCTTCTCAATGTCTGCAGATTTGGTCCATAGGATAGGCTTGTAATAAGGTCCGCGAGTATCGGGTTTGGTGTTCCACCACCAAGATCCGTCATAGGGCGCTTCCTTGGAGTACAGGCGAGCAAGGGCTGTTAGAATCTGATTCTTCAGCGCTGGATCGGTCGAGGCGGTGTGTTTAGCAAGGAGACCATCGACGACAGAGGGGTCGTGCATATGGTGAAGCGCGCGCAGTGCCCCATTGCTACTTGGGCCACCGACGGCGGCGAGGCAGTCCTCAACAGCCTTAAGAGTAACCAATGAATGGATCGCAAGGTGAGGAACAATAACAGCCGAATTCGGTGTGGCGTGCGGCCCTTCTTTGGGAACGGGTATTCCTGCGGGTGGCTCAGAAAGAATCTTGAAATTTACGACCGCTTCAGGGTTCTTGGAGGAACAAAGCGCGGCTGTAACCTTGAGTTTTTCCATGGCTCCGGGAATCACGTAGTGAATGACGGAATGAGCATGAGTGCCGATGCCTTGGGTGTGAGGTTTTCCGTCGGCACGTTGCAAATCTTTGCCATCCGGGGATTTGTTAACCTCGGTTTTACCCCATCCTTGTTGGGCTAAATTCCATTGAAGCTTCGTCAACGGCACTTCTTTGCCCTCTCGATTCGTGAGGATGGGATCAAACCAACCGGCATGGTCGCCACCGTTGCCGTCACCACCATCTTCCACGACGAGGTAAAGGTTATTGATGCCAAGAAGGCTGATTTCAATATCAGCGGTCTGTATACCTGAGATCTTTTGACTCTCAAAAAGCGGAGCTTTGGGCGCAGTGGCGGCGGCTGGTTTAGTGACGGGCGGAATGGCAACAGTCAGCAATGCTTTGGCTGCGGATTTTTTACCCATGCGACCGAGTGCAACAGCGGCGGCAGCCTGAACGCGAGGATTCGAGCTAGCGAGGGCTTTCTCAAATGGCTCAAGCGGAAGCTCGGCGTTCTGTTTAATGCGATCTGCGGCGGCGCGGAGGGCGAATTCTGTTAGGGCAGAATCACCAGCAAGTTTCAGGAGTTCAGGGTTGGCAGACTCACCGAGAAGTTGCTTGTAGGTGAAAATGGCAGCGACGCGGGCAGACATCGGATTCTTGGCGTCCTGAGCAATCGCCAGAATGGCGGAACCAAGGGCCTTGTCGCCACGAGCGAGAATCGCCTGTTGGGTGGCGAGACGAGTTGTGGCACTCTCACTAGCGATGCCTTTCACTAGCTCATCGGGAGTCAATTTCTCCAAGTCTGGAAACGGTTTGTATGTCCAGCCATTCGGAACGACACGCTGAACGAAGCCTTTTCCAGGATTTCCTTTGTAACCGGCACCTTCCCAAGCAGCGATGAAAAGTTGTCCTGAACCATCAACATCAAGGTCGGTAGGTTGGGAGAGTCCGATGAAATCCTCGGGCTTCTGGGTGAATGACGCAGCATCAGCGGTCAGTTTGTGGTTGAAGATCTGGTTACGACCCCAGTCGGCCATCAGCGGGGTCTTGTTGTATTTTTCAGGCCAAGTGGGTTCATCAAGGAAAAGGGAGCCAGTGCCGGAACCGCCGCCAAGGTCTTCGAGTGCGGGGAGGATCTCATCGGTGAAGTTTTTAAAAAGTATCGGGTAGCCGTATTCACCAGACTGGATGTGGTGGATAAAGCGAACGTTCCAACCACCACCGTCGTTGGTATTGCCACGGGTGAAAATGTTCATGAACGGGTCAATGGCAACGTCATAAATATTGCGGAGCCCGTGCGTGTAGACTTCCATTTCGGTTCCGTCAGGACGGACACGAACGACTCCACCGCCTAGCATGGTGAGTGTGGTTCCGTCGGTGCCTTTGGCGTTTACGAATCCGAAATCACCCACGGCGATGTAGATCCAGCCATCGATGCCCATGCGGATACCATTGGTCGTGTGGTCAGCGCCGCGGTCTTGGTTGTGTTTGGCGACTGAGATGTCATGGATCAGGATTTTTGGAGGTCCATCCGCCACACCGTCGTGGTTTTTATCTTCGAGAACCGAGAGATGCATTCCGGTTAGAATACCGGTGTCCTTTGGAATGACAGTGTGTAGAACATAAAGCTTATCGCCGAAGGAGATGAGGCCACGCGGGTTGTCGATCTCTGCATAAACCGTGTGCTTGTCGGCTATGCCATTTTGATCGGCATCGACGAGGCGGACGATCCGACCTTTGCCCGGTCCTTTACCCAGAGAGCCAAGGAGGTCAACACCGACATACACCTCACCGGTCGCAGCAACGCTAAGGCAGGCAGGTGATGGAGCAAGGTCGCTGCCAGCGAATTTCGTGAAAGTGAGGTCGGTAGGATTCGCGGAGACCGCAAGACTGAGAGCCACCAAAAGGCAGGGAATGCAATGGTTCATAGGATTAGGGAGAATCTATTTTAGATGGATTTGAAGGGTTTATATAATGAGCGATTTAAATGAACCAACTTAGCTGAGATGACAATCAAGAATCCTGATTGTCGGCTGATTGGAGCTAAAAAAAGCGCAGTCACCTAAGCAACTGCGCTTTTCAGAAAGATCAGTGAATGAATCACTTCACCGGTTTAGGCTCGTAGCCTGCAGCAATTTTGCCGCTGTCATCGATTTTTCCGCAGGCCCAGAGAAGACCACGAGTAACGAGATCAAGGTAACGGGCATCTGAAACGGTCTCGTTGAAGTGACCGATCGTGGTGTTGAAGACGCGGGCACCTTTATAATCGTTGGTCCATGTGACAACGGCTTCCTGACCTTCTTGCGTGCCTTTGGCGAGAGCGTGGGCGGTGTCGAAAACTTTCACGTTATTGTAGAGCTCCTCATCGCCAGTGGTCCAATCTGCAAGACCTTGGGTGATCGGGTGCTTCTTGTCGGTGTAAACGATTGCGACTGGCTTTTTCGGGCCGTGTGAGGTCGATTGGATTCCAAGAAACTCAAACCACTGTGAGGTCGGGGTGCCTTTTTCTTCGACAGGTTTTTTGAAATCGCCGATGCGATAGGAATGCATGGCGCAATGCAAATTCACTGCAGGAGTGCCTTTGTCATGCGGAGCTAAAACTCCTTTAACGACCTTATCATCGGAGATGCGAGCGGCGCATTCGTCGTGGATGACGATGTCGTAGCCCGTCGCATATTCCGGTATGCCGTAGATCGAAAGATCAGGACTCACCGTGCTGTTATCAGTGTGGATCTGAGTTACGACGATGTTACCACGAGCCTCGATACCATTTTTGAGAATGTCTTTTTGAGCTTTGTAATCGTGGCAGCAACCGCCAGTTAGCAACAACGCTTTGAGTGGTTTCACCTCTTCAGCAGAGAGGCTTTGAATGGAGACGAGCCCGCTTAAAAAAAGCGCTGCGTATTTCATATTGGTTTTCATATTATTTTTCTTGTTAGATTTAACTGGGTATTAGATTCGGGCTCAGTTACCCAAAAGCCCTTTGAAAATTCCTTCGGCACCTTTGATCACTTGTTCACCTTTTTCGATAACTTCTATGCCCTTTTCGATTGTTTGGGTCGGCGATTCACCAAGTGCATTGCGAGTGAATTTGAAAACTTTATCACCTGTCTCCGGAAGCATTTCGAACATCCGCGCACCGGCGGCATCGGTTAAACGCTGGGTGAGATCTTCTTTTGGATCGGAAAGCGTTCCTGTCACGCGAATCGGCGCCCATAGTAATCCGAACCTTCCGGGTTGAAATACATCCGTTTCCGCACCCGGGATGCGGGCCAAAGTTCCAGGAACCAAGCCAAGCTGGAAGCTACCGTCAAGAATCTCACCTTTGATCGATAAACTTCCTTCCAAGCGAATGAGTCCCTCACTGCCTAACACCAAGTCCGTTAGCAACAATTCACCATTCGCCACTTGCCACTTCGTGCGCGCATCGTTGAGTTGGAGAATTCTAAAGCGCCGCGTATCCGCATATGCCGCCAGGGCATCGAGCATAGGCAACGCAGTCAAAGTGCCGTTAGTGATTTTCAAATCACCAGAGACCACTTGAGAACTACTCATCCTAGTGTATTTGAAAGTGGAACTCACATCGCCGGTCAATCGCCTTGCCCAGTTCTCATTTAAAACCTCATTGCATTTCACACCCTCAACATTTCCATCATAGGCATGAGTTTTGCGTGCGAAATTCGATTCGCCAGAAGCAATAATACGTCCTTCTTTCCATGCGGTAAGCTCAGCCTTTTTGACAAATGCACTACCATCACGATAGGCTGCCTCGATGCGTTCCACACGAAGTTCAGGTGCCCGTGTAATCGGCAAATTGATCTTACCACCTATGATTTCTGCGGTGTATGCCTGCTTTCCACCTGCTGGCATGACCATCACACTCATGCCTTTAGCCGTTGCCAAACCTAATTTGGTGATGATCTGAAGGCCCAGGTCGCCAATTTCTAACGACTCCAGTTCTACATCTTTGGGAACCCAACCGGGTTGTTTTTTACTTACCACTTTTATCTGCGGAGCCGGTTCTTCAACCACCACCGGTTCAGTAGGTGGCACGATATTTAAACTCAATTGCAGACGACTGATTCGCGTCGATTTCACCTCCCAAACTCCTCTTCCCACTCCACCGAAACCAACCTCTGTGCCGATACGTTCAGCCAACACATCATTCACAAAACCCTTTCCTGTTGCCTCGAAGCGCTCGGTCTCAACTTCCAAACCATCCCAGAAAAATGAAGCGAAATGTCCATCAATTTTAGCAGCCTTGCTGACTTCAGCCGAAAGGAATTTCCGAAAACCATCGCTGTGAAGGTATGCTCGTAATCCAAGATAACCCACGCCTATAGCCACCAAAATTAATGCGCCGCAGACGACTAAAACCTTACCGAGCCACGGATTTTTACCCGCTCCTTTTTTTCTTCTCGCACGCCTGCTCATCGTTGGAAAACTAGCCTTCTCGCCGTACACTGCAAGAAGGGAAGGAAAAACTATTTAGGCTGGATTCCTGAAACTCGGCCGAACCGGAACCCCGTGTTTCGCGAAATGCTTCTTCGCTTCACCCACGGTGTGCATCCCGAAGTGGAAAATCGACGCCGCAAGCACAGCATCCGCCTTACCTTTTTCCAGCACCTCTACCATATGATCCAAATTTCCCGCGCCGCCTGAAGCGATCACTGGAATCCCGATCGCTGATGAAATCGCTGCGGTTAACTCGCAGTCGTAACCTGCTTGAGTGCCGTCTGCATCCATCGAGGTCAGCAAAATCTCCCCCGCCCCGCGTCGCCAAACTTCCTTCGCCCACTCCACCGCATCTAGCCCCACCGGGGTTCTGCCGCCATGCGTGTAAACTCCCCATTTTCCGGGACCCTCGCGTTTCGCATCAATTGCCACGACGATGCATTGGTTGCCAAATGCTTTCGCTCCTTGATCGACCAAATTTGGATTCGTCACTGCTGAAGTGTTGATCCCGACTTTGTCGGCTCCGGCCTGCAACATGGTATGCATGTTTTCCACAGAACGAATCCCGCCACCCACGGTCAACGGGATGAAACATTGTTCCGCCGTGCGCCGCACCACATCGACCATGGTTTCCCGCGCATCGGATGACGCCGTGATATCCAAGAAAACCAACTCATCCGCTTCCTGCTCATTATAAGCAATCGCGCATTCCACCGGATCGCCCGCATCGATCAGATCCACGAAATTCACACCCTTGACCACACGGCCATTGGTGACGTCGAGACAGGGAATGATGCGTTTTGCTAACAAAGAAATATGGTGAACAGAGTTTAAATAAAAAAACGACGCCGTTTAGGACATCGTTTTTTTGAGAGGAACGAAATGGTTTCGTTCTGTGGCTTAGCCAACCTTTGGCTTGCCGACGCGGCGGACCGCTCCGAAACGCTTCTGGAACTTGTCGATGCGACCTTCGGTATCCACGAATTGTTTCTGTCCGGTGAAGAACGGATGGGAATCGGAAGTGATACCAACGGAAATCACGGAGTGCTCGACGCCGTCGATGACTTCTTTTTTGTCGGAAGTCTTGGTTGAACCGGTGATGAAGCGTGCGCCAGTGGTCATATCAACGAAGACGACTGGATTGTATTTTGGATGAAGATCCTTTTTCATAAGAAGATTAGGTTGTCCACACGTGCCAACGCGCGGGGCGGGAAAACTGCCGAAAAACCAGAAGGAGTCAAGTTTTTAGCAGATAAGTCCCCAGAAAATTAAAAATCGAACATCATCGATTGATCATCGGGCTTCTTAGGCTTCGCCTTGGGAGCTTTTGCTGGCTTGGGAATTTCTTCGATCTCGGGTGCTTCGGGTGGTGCTGCAACCGGTTTTTCAACCTCTGCTTGAACTGGAACCTCAACCTTGGAGGCCACGACAGGTGCTGAAATCCCCAAACCTCGCACACCAAAACGAATCCAATGCTCCGCTTGAGCTGATGGCGCAAGATCGGAACGAAGGTTCACCAATGACTGACCCAGCCCCTCTTCGAAAAAAGCCCACGCCGCTTCCAGATCAGCGGCCGCCATTTGCGGAACCGCACCGGCGAGCGCTTTGAGATACAAACCGTTCATCTGCTTCCGGCCCTCGGCCAATGCCTGCGACATAAGTGCAGTTGGAAAAACCATCACCCGTCCCGCGAGTTTCAGGAAAAACGGCATATCCATCTCCACCCGACCCGCAGCGCTCAGAACCGAGTTCACATACGCCGCCACAATCTCCTCCACTGGACCGCGTGACTCCAGTCGCGCTACATTCTCCAGCGCCTCAACCCGCGCCGCATCAACAGCTTCCATCACGTGGGACATCACCAAATCCATCAGGCCTTCGCGGCTGCCGAAATGGTAATTCACCGCTGCAACGTTCGCTTTAATCGCTCCGGTGATATCCCGCACGGAAACCAGATCAAAGCCTTTCTCCACCACCAAACGCTCAGTCGCATCCAACAAATTTCTCTTCGGGCCAGATTCAGGAACTTTCAAAAGACGCATGCCTTTGAAACAATCGTTCCAGTCATCACATGTCAATCCTCCAACTTTAACTTAGTTCACTGATCTTAAATTTGAGATTTGTGATTTGAAATTTGAGACTTAGTCTCCGCCACATGCCCGGCCTTATCATCGCCCCTCGCGCCAGAATTTTTCATGGCCACGAATGGATTTACGCATCCGAAATCAAAAAATCATTTGGCAATCCGCAGCCAGGAGATGTGATCACTCTCAAAGATTTCCGCGACCGCCCGCTAGGCTCCGCCATCTACAATCCCGCTTCCCAGATCGTCGCTCGCCGTTTCTCGCGTCGCCGCCAAGACCTCGATGCCGATTTCTTCATCCGCCGCATCCGCCAAGCGCTCAATCTCCGCATCGAAACTCCAGACCTAGATGAAACCCTGTGCCGCATCGTGTGGTCCGAGTCCGATGGTATCCCCGGCCTCATCGTCGATCGATACGGCGATCACCTCTCCGTCCAGACGCTCACCCTCGCCATGGATATGCGAAAAGATCTCATCCGCGATGCGTTGATAGAAATCCTCGCGCCGAAATCCATCACTCTTCGCAACGATTCGTCCTCGCGCAAAGCCGAAGGCATGGAGCCCTGCATCGAATTGATGTTTGGCGAAAATCCCGGCCCGTTCATGGTTCACGCCAACGGCCTGGATTTCGAGATCGACCTCGTGGATGGCCAAAAAACCGGCCTCTACCTTGATCAACTTCAAGCCCACAACGAAGTTGCTAAATTTTCCAAAGGCCTCCGCGTGCTCGACTGCTTTACGAACCAAGGCGGCTTCGCTCTCGCTTGCGCCAAAGCCGGTGCTGCCAAAGTCACTGCCGTGGATATCTCCGCCTCCGCCTGCGCAGCCGCACGCAAAAATGCTGAGCTCAACAACCTCTCCATCGATGTCATCGAAGCCAACGTCTTCGATTTCCTGAAATCCGCCCAACCCGAATACGACCTCATCATTCTCGACCCACCGAGTTTCACGAAAAACAAAAAGACCCTGATGGATGCGATGCGGGGCTACAAAGAAATCCACCTTCGCTCGCTCAAGTTGTTAGAAAAGGGCGGACTCCTTTCCACCTTTTGCTGCTCCCACCACGCCTCACGCGAACTGTTTCTAGAAAACCTCGCGGATGCCTCAGTCGATGCGAAAAAATCCCTTCGCCTCGTCGCCGAGCACACCCAACGCGCCGATCACCCCGTGTTGATTTCCCTTCCGGAAACCTCCTACTTGAAAGGTTTTACCTCACAAGTCATCGCGACCCGGTAAGAATATTTCAGCTTTTTACTTAGAAAATGGACTACTCCCAACTCATCGCCAAACGCAAAGATCGCTTCCGTGAACTCGAAGAAGCGATCGGCGATCCGAATCTTTTCGACGATCCGAAACGCGCCACCGAAATCCTGCGCGAGCATCGCAAGCTTCAGCAAACCCTGAAAGTTTGGGATGATTTGCAGAACACCGAAGCGCAGCTTACCGATAACCAAGAGCTCGCCCGTTCCGATGACAAAGAGCTTTCCGCCATGGCCGCAGAGGAAATACCCGAGCTCGAAAAATCGCTCGTGAAACTTCGCGAGGACATGCAATACGCCTTGCTCCCAGCCGATCCCAATGAAGACCGCGACGCGCTGATCGAAATCCGCGCGGGCGCCGGTGGCGACGAAGCATCACTCTTCGCCGGAGAAATGATGCGCGCCTATCAGCGTTACGCCGATGCCAAAGGTTGGAAAACCGAACACCTCGAAAGTTCACCTTCTGAGGTGGGCGGTTTCAAAGAAGTCATTCTCAAAGTCACCGGCGACGAAGTGTTTCGTCACATGAAATACGAATCCGGCGTGCATCGTGTCCAACGCGTTCCAGCCACCGAAACCCAAGGCCGTATTCACACCTCCACCATCACGGTCGCGGTTCTTCCAGAAGCCGAAGAAGTCGATGTCGAAATGAAACAAGAAGACCTCCGCATCGAAGTCTGCCGCTCCGGCGGTGCGGGCGGACAACACGTCAACACCACCGACTCCGCTGTCCAAATTTTCCATATTCCAACTGGGCTCTACGTCCGTTGCGAACACGGTCGCTCCCAAATCAAAAACCGTGAAATGGCCCTCGATATCATGCGATCCCGCCTCTACGAGAAAAAACTCCAAGAGCAACAAGCCGCCTATTCAGAAAACCGCCGCTCACTCATCGGTTCCGGTGATCGTTCTGAAAAAATCCGCACCTACAATTTCCCACAAAGCCGATGCACCGACCACCGCATCGGTTTCACCTCCCACAACCTCGACGCGATCATGTCTGGCGACCTAACAGAAATGACCGCCGAACTCATGAAATCCGAAATGACCGAACGCTTGGCTGAAGCGGGGATGTAACTGGAGAGCCGGTCTCCGACCGGCTTCAATTAATTTTAAATCGCAGGAAATTTTCCAAACCAAACCAAGCCGGCTGAAAGCACGGCTCTCCAGTATGCTTACCCCCACCGAACAAGACGTCATGAAAGCCTGTGGCGAAGCCGGCATCCGCGCCATGGTCGCAGCTTTCTACCGCCGCGTCCGCACCGACGATCTCATCGGCCCGATGTATCCCTCGGATGATTGGGAAGGCTCCGAAGAACGCCTCGCCGAGTTCCTGTTGTTTCGCCTTGGTCATTCTAACACTTACATGGAAAAGCGCGGCCACCCACGCCTGCGCATGCGCCACGTTCATTTCCGCATCGGCATCCCCGAACGCGATCGCTGGCTCAAACTCATGGGCGAGGCCATGGACGAAACCCAAGTCCCCCCATTCGCCCGCTCATTCCTAGACGCCCTCTTCGCCCAAGTCGCCGACTTCATGCGCAATCAACCATCATAGATTCCGCAGTTGGAACTGCAAATCTATGAGTTAAAAGTTATTAGTTATTAGGGAAATGTGTAATAGCGAATGCGGAATTCCTTATAACTTCTAACTAATAACGTTTAGCTACTTCTTTAACCCATAAACCTTCTCCGAGTTCTCTCGGTAAATTTTTCTTCGCACCTCATCAGGCAAATCAAGTCCTTCTAAAAACGTGTAATGCTGATGCGAATGTTTCTCTCTACTAGAAAACGACCACCAACCCTCATCCGTCGCCCAAAGAATTTTATCCTGATTCCGAATCAAAAACTCGCGTGCATAAACCTTATCTCGATTGAGAACATCAATCACCACCTGACCCGACATATCGGCGTATAAATTTGGATGCTCTTGAAGCTGCCGATCGCACGCACCACTTCCTAACTGCCGCCACCAATACGCATGCGCCACAAGGTTACACTTTGGATATTTTTTCAAAACGTTATCCACCCGTTCCATTCCTGGCTCGACCATGTTTTTATTTTGGTCGATGTGAAACATGACTGGCAGCCCGACTTTTTCGCACGCCTCGTAAAGCATCAGATTCTGCGGATCGTCGAACATCAGATTCTCCCCGTAATGTTCTCCGAATCCAATCGCCCCATCTGCCATCTCGCGTTTCAAAATCGTCAGCGCTTCGTCCGCTGATTTCACCTCGCCAGCCCTGATGATGCACATGCGATCGATTTTCCCTTTATACGGACGGAAGTTTTCTAACAAAATTTGATACTCCTCTTCGGTTTGCGGACGCGATCCTTTGTGATTCAGCGGACTCACAATGCAGCGTTCCACATTTCTCTCATCCATCCAAGTCGCCACGGCGCGCAATCCAAGCGGCGTGACCGACATTGCATGCACATGCGGATCGATAAATTTCATATCGGTCGGTGCCTTGGGCGTAACTTTTTCGTAGACCACTCTCAAGGCTTTCATGTGCACAGCGGAACGCTGACCTAACAGCACCTGACTCTTTTCATCCACCGTTTTGAGACCTTCTGAGCTAGCGATCGCTGATACATGAACGTTCTCTGCAAATTTCGCGAGCTGAGCTTGGATAGCTGGCAAATCTTGAACCTGGCCGATTACGACAGGCAGGTTCGGCTCTTGAACGTGGCTGCGCAGATCACTCACGAACGATTTCATTTTATCGGAAAGTCCTTCCGGAGCATCGTTCTCTCCCTGAAACCACAGCACGCCTTTGACAGTTCCATGCGGCATCGCATCTTTAACAAACTGTCGCATTTGACGGTTTTCAGGCGTCTTTCTATCGGTCCAATCATCGATTTTCGTATTCTCCCGTGTGCAATTCACCAAACCAATCTTGAGCGTTTTTTGTTTCTCCAGCATTTTTCTAACAAACGCGTGTTCCGGCAATTTCGCATCCACCACCGGCACCCATTCCTTTTTTTCATTCAGCTGAACACAACGCTCGATCAACTCTGCGTTCTGGGAATCGGTTACGTTCGCACCCGTTTGCGCCTCACCCATGAGAAGATAAATGTGCATCTTCTCGTCAATCGGCAGGCTAGCCTCGACCTCTTCAGTTTCCTGAGCTAGTTCGCTCTTCTTAGATGCTTGGCTTGTTGAAGGTGTGGGTCGGTTAAAAAATAAAACCGCCAAACCAATCAGGCAGATGATGGGAAAAATAAGGCGGAGTTGTTTCATGAATTTAGGATCTCGTGTATTTCAGAGTGAATATCACATTCCCCTCTTTGTCTTTGGCTGTATCAACCGCGTGGAGCACTCCGTCTTCTTTGAGTTGCGCCGTGGTCTCGCAGGTTCTGCCGTCTTCAAAGGTCGTTTTCAAATGATACTGCTGTTCTTCTTTAATGGTTAATTCGCACGTGAACTTGTTGCCCACAGGAAACTCTGATGTAGAACGAAACATACCGTTCTCATCTTTCGTCCAAATCAACGCCTCCTTCACCCTATGCTCTTCTGGCATGTAGAGATATTCGAATTTCTCTGTGAATTGTTTACCATCCGCGGAAGCTTCGCCCGATGTCGTGCCGGCGTAGGTTCCGACAACTTTTCCGTCGGCTGATAAAGTTTCACCCACCACCTTGCGCTCCACAGAGAGAAACTTGAAATACCATGCATCAAAATCGCCCGCAAAAGCAGGCAAAGGCAAACAGAGCAGGGAAAACATCAGACACAGTTTCATCACAACAAGGAATTATGAGGTAGATGCCTAACCCCTAAGCGAGCCAAAAAACGATATTTCTCCCAATGCTCACTGATCACTGACTTGTCCGCCATAGCTTTTGCGACGGCGGATCACTCGGTACTTCCCCATTTGACTTCACTTCGCTCTGTCCAAGCCATTAGGCTTTGCATTCTACAACGATTCGCTAAAGCTCATTCTGCTTTGAGTTTTTCCCATTAAGTCCTTCCACCTCATGCCCGAGAACTTCTACCAACAAACCATCGGAAATCCGCCGACTACCTTTGATGTCTCTCTGCGTCCTCCTGCGTTTTCGGAATTCATCGGTCAGGAAAAAGTCAAAGATCGGCTCTTACTCATGCTGGAAGCCGCGAAACAACGTGGCGATGTTCTCGATCACGTCCTCCTCTCCGGACCTCCAGGCCTAGGGAAAACCACCCTCGCCAACCTCATCGCCAAGGCCGCGGGAACCCAGATGCACACCACCTCCGGCCCACAGATCGAAAAAGCTGGCGACCTCGCAGGCATCCTCACCAACATTCAAAAAGGCGACGTCCTTTTCATCGATGAAATCCATCGCCTCCACCCCGCGATCGAAGAATACCTCTACCCCGCCATGGAAGATTACCGACTCGACATCATCATCGACTCCGGCCCATCCGCCCGCTCAATCCAGATCAATCTCCCCCGCTTCACCCTCGTCGGTGCCACCACCCGCTCCGGCATGCTTACCGCTCCGCTGCGCTCACGCTTTGGTTTGATTAACCGACTCGATTACTACAACCGCGAAGAACTCGCCGACATCATCGAGCGCTCCGCCGGTTTGCTTGATACAGAAATTCACCGACCCGGTGCCCTCGAAATCGCTTCCCGTTCCCGTGGCACGCCCCGTGTCGCCAACGCCCTTTTGCGTTGGGTCCGCGATTTCGCACAAGTGCGCGGCACCGGCATCATCGACCAACCCAGTGCTGCCGCCGCGCTCGCCATGATAGAGATCGATTCCGATGGTCTCGATGAAATGGATAAGCGACTGCTTGAAGCCATGATCTACAAATTCGGCGGGGGCCCCGTTGGTTTGAACTCCTTAGCGGTCGCTTGTGGCGAAGACGCCGCCACCCTCGAAGAAGTCCACGAACCTTTCCTCATCATGCAGGGCTTCATCCAACGCACCCCGCGTGGCCGCACCGCCATGCCCGCCGCTTACGAAAAAATCGGAGCACCCGTTCCACCCTTGAAACCTGAGGATCCCCAGACAAAACTCTTTTGAATCATGTCGGAAACGCCTCTCAAACAAGTCATCACCCGCTGCCGCGATCTCGGTCTGCGTCGCACGAAGGCATTGGAGGAATTGATTTTAACCCTCATCGAAAATCCCCGGCCCATGACCCTTTCCGAACTAGGCAGCTCGGAACGCCTAACCGGGCTCTGCGATAAAGCCACGGTCTATCGCCTACTCCAGCGCCTAACCGAACACGGCATCATCCGCCGACTCGGGCTCCACGAGCGCGCCGCCTATTTCACCTTGCTGCAACCTGGAAAACACAGCGATTACCTGATCTGCACCGGCTGCGGAAAAATCGAAGCTATCCAGGCCCCCTGCCCTGTACATAAACTCGAAAATGAAATTCGAGAAAAAACCGGCTACCAAGGCCTGTATCATGAACTCGAGTTCTTCGGCACCTGCCCACGCTGCGCCTGAAAGGAACCGCGATTTTAAAATCGCGACAACCCCAGCAAATCTATCTCCAACTACTAACTGATATCCCCGACTAATAACCTCTAACTAATAACTTTTAACTAAATGAAAATGAAACCAATCCTACTCCTCGCCGCACTGATGACCGCCGCTAGCGCTCACGAATTCGAACACCACAAAGACTGGCTGAAAACTCCTGAAGGCCTCGCCCACGTCGGCGATTCTCACGGCGAAATCGATGTCGATTCCAAAGGCAACTTCTACGTCTCCATCGTCGGCGGCGAGAAGAGCGGCATCCAAATCTACTCCCCAGAAGGCAAATACCTCCGCAACCTTCCAAATGCCCGCAACAACCACCACGGTTTCACCATGGTCCAAGAAGACGGCAAAGACATCATCTACGCCGCTTGCTTGTCAGATCCTAAATCCGCTTTCATCAAACTTTCCACCGAAGGTGAAATCCTTCTGGAAATTCCACTGACAGCGATTCCCGAAGAAGTCGGCAAAAAATTTGCCCTCACCCATGCGGACCGCGCACCGAACAGCGACATTTGGCTCATCGATGGCTACGCCTCCGACCGCATCCTGATCTTCGACAAAGACGGCAAATTCAAAAGTACCACCGCAGGCAAAGCCGAACCATACAATTTAAAAACCGCTCATAAATTCGCCTTCGATTATCGCTTCGACCCGGTTCGCGTCCTCGTTTGCGACCGCTCCAACGATCGCCTCATCCACCTCAACCTCGATGGCACATTCCACAGCGTATATGCGGAAAAAATCCCGAAACCTTGCACCGTCGATTTCCACGGCGATCTCGTCGCCGTCGCCCAACTCGCCAGTGGCGTCAGCATCCTCGATAAAGAAGGCAAAGTCGTCAAAGTCCTCGGCCCAAATGACAACCCGAAAGAATTCAACACCAACGGAGTCAAACCCGAAGCCTGGCGCGAAGGCATCACCACCTCCCCACACGGCGTCACCTTCGACAAAGACGGCAACGTCGTCACCACCGAGTGGAACAAATGGGGCCGCATCCTCCGCTGGGATATCAAGAAATAAGGAGAAGGGACATTCCTGTCCCTTAATCATTCTAACAAAAAAGCCACCAGATCCGTCTGGTGGCTTTTTTCGCGTTCTAGAGCGCCGCAGGCTCTGGAATTATCTAAATAGGAACAGACAATTCTAACCACTAATCCCACTCACAATAGACGTAAAGTATCTCATTGTCGGGGTCATACATCTCATACCTCAGTGTATTGAAACCAAGTCCTCCTCCCACTAAAACGGTAGTTCTCCCATTCGGCTCTGCGCCCCACCACCATGGCGCGTGGGGAAGTTCAGGACGATTGCTCTCAGAAAGAACAGTAGCGCGAGAATCTGAGTATCCAGTTCTCGCAAAGTTGAGACGGTAGAACGTTCCACTTCCAAATCCACCAGATGTGCTCCACACCCTGCCATGAGAAGGCTGAAATCCACACAACTTTTCATATGATAAATCACTGGTGTCAGCAAAGCTGGGTATAGTCCCGCGAAACTGTAGCCACGCGAAAACACCTAATGTCAAAATCGCTAGGAATCCAATGAGCGCTAATCTTAGGATGAGTTTCTTCATTTCTTATACTACTCATTAGTTTGCGGGCTCGCTGGTCGAGATTATTCTAGCTACTTCATCATATTGTGTCGGGATTCCTACTAGCTTGCCCTCCCTGATTTGCATTCGGTAGGACACATTGCCTGATGGATAGAATCCAATCTGATCAAGATCGATCCCGTTTTCATGGTAGTGCTCTTCAATGCATTTGGAACCATCTAACATGTATGAGGTGGAAGTTCCAATTCTCTTTCCATTCTTATAGTTAACCTCACGACTTAAGTTGCCGTTTGTAAAATAGGTTACCCATCTTCCTGTAAAGTCCTTAGGTGTGGTCACTTCGACACGCTCGAGCGCATGAGCAAGCTCTCGATTAAATAGAATATGGTCTTTATAAGTAAATGCACAAACAATCGCCCACTCTTTATCAAGACGAAATGAGTTCGTGTAAGCTCCTCCACCACCAGCTCCGCCACCTTCAGTAACGTTGTATGGGAGAAGAATTGCACGAACTTCCTTATACGAGAGTCCGTTCTTGAGTTTATCGAGTAATGGTAACCATTTGGACTCAGGAATACTCTGAAACGATACTCGTAGCACTGCTGCAGCCTTGTCTCTTACACTTTGATCGGGAGAGGAAAGGTCGTCTGAGGGAGTCGCATGAATGGGAGAGAACGACACAACCGTGAAAGACAATAAAAGCGAGGAAATGAATTTCATGATGTTTTACCGGACATTATTAATAAGTAGTTTGCTTCCTAACCCGTGCAAATACGGCGCGGGTTAGGTTTTATATAACGAGTATTAACGTCGTTATAAAGAACCTGCCAAGGAAGAAAGGCGATAGGACAGCTTGGCCTTTTCTCTTCATTCAAACATCAACAATCGTCACTCCTCAATCGTAAATCAAATTTTTGATCGGCGCGTTTTGATCTTACGGTTTGAATGACGATTGTTGAAGTTTGATTTTTGACTCAAGAAACCAATCAACTATACATCACCTCATAATACTCCGTCACCATCCGATCGGAATCGAAATACGGCACGATATCATTCAGCGACTTCATCACGATCTTGTTCCACTTCGCTCTGTGGTCATAATAGAGCGGTAAAATCTCGTCATTCAGCTTCGCATAAAAACCTAACATATCCTGTTTATCTCGTTCTTCCCACTGAAGACTTGGATCGGCTGGTGGGATAATGAAACTGTTCTTCCCATCTTTGGCGAACTCGCACACCCAGCCATCAAAGGTGGAGAAATTCACAGCGCCATTCATGGCTGCAGTCATGCCTGAGGTGCCGGATGCTTCGCGCGTCACGACGGGGTTATTCAACCAAACATCCGCGCCGTTTTTCAAAAACCTGGAAAGCTCCAATTCATATCCAGTCAGCACGGTGGCGTTCGGGTAATCTTTAGTGAGTTGGATCAGGTGGTTGAAGGTATTGATCGCCGAGTAATCGAAGGGATAAGGTTTCCCCGCCCAGATCATTTGCACGGGGTAATTGCTGGTGTTGAGCATTTCACGAAACAAGCGGATATCATGCGTGATGAGATCCGGACGCTTGTAACCGGCGAACCGACGCGCCCACACAATCGTGAGCACATTGGGATCGAATAATTTTCCAGTTTGATCTGCGACGACTCGGAATAACCGCTCTTTCAACTCACGCTTCCGGTGAGTGAGCGCCTCCACATCTTTCTGCAAACGCGCGTTCTCAATCCCGTGATCCGCCCAATATTTCTTATTCTGCGCATTAGTGATATGCGTAATCTCACAAATCCCCTGGGCGTTTTTCCACATCTGACGTGAAACTTCACCGTGTAACTTCGAGACGCCGTTGGCCTTCTTCGCCATCCGCAATGCAGCGAGAGTGTGATTAAAAATGTTGTTTTCCACCCCGCCGATGTGGCGGACCTGATCTTCGTCCAATCCGCTGAAAAATCCAAAATTCTGAAGCACATGGAACTCGTGCTTCTCGTTTCCAGCCTCTTCCGGTGTGTGCGTGGTGAAAACCAAACGTTTCTTCACCTCCCCCACTCCACCGTATTTTTTCACCAGATGAAACGCACCGGAAAGTCCGTGCGCTTCATTGAGATGCCAGATATCGGGCGAGACCCCAAGTTCTTCGAATAGCTTCACGCTACCGATCCCGAGAATCATGTATTGAGCGATGCGGCGAAGCTCATCGCTATCGTAAAGTCGATGCGTAATCGCGCGCGACAACGCATCGTTTTGTTCGATATCGGTTGTTAGAAAAAACATCGGCACCGTGCCGAACACATCTCCCGGCAGATAATAAACTTTCACCCAAACCGGATGATTATGCACATCCACGGTGAACAAAATTCCCGTGTCCTGAAGAAACGAGTAGGATTGTTTCCTGAACTGCACCGCAAGCTCGCCCTCTTCTCCACGGACCTGATTGTAATATCCATACGTCCAAAGAATCCCGACCCCTGCCAGGTTCTGCTTCATCTGCGCCGCCGAGCGCATGTGCGAACCCGCTAAAAAACCCAAACCTCCCGAATAAATCTTGAAGCTTTGATCGATGGCGAATTCACACGAAATATAAACCGCGCTCTTCGAAAATTTCGACGCGATTTTGTATGAATGAGAAAAAGGCTCGGGGAGAAATGAGTTGTTAGGCATTTTTTAGTTTTAGAAATTCAACCGCTAATAAACGCGAATGGACGCTAATATAAGAGATTCATAAATCATAAAAATTCGCGTCCATTCGCGTTCATTCGCGGTTAACTTTTCCAGATCAAGCCAAAGAAGGAACACAAACGGCGATGTCACTCTCAGTAGAGTAATCAACGCCATCCAAGCCGAAGCCGAACAAGCGAAGGAAACTCGATTGATAGCCTTCGAAGTCGGCGAGCTCGGAAAGATTTTCCGTGTTCACTTCATTCCAACGTTTTCCGACCAAGCTTTGGATTTCAGGAGTCATTTCCCAGTCATCCACACGGATCCGACCCGCCTCATCGGCTTGTGGATGGCCGTTATAAAGTCGCTCACGCAGCAAACGATCCATCTGCTCAATGGTGTCCTCGTGGTTGCCTGCGGCTTTCATCGCCTTGTAAAGAAGTGAGATGTAAAGCGGCACGACTGGGATCGCTGAGCTCGCTTGGGTGACCAAAGCTTTGTTGACCGAGACCCATGCCTTACCGGAAATTGAAGCGAGCTTCGCGTCCAAGGAACGCTGAACTTTTTCGAGATCTTCTTTCGCTTTTCCGATGGTGCCGTTTTTATAAATCGGCCAAGTGACTTCGGGTCCGATGTAAGAATAGGAAACGGTCTGAACTCCCTCGGAAAGAACTCCGGCAGCTTTGAGCGCGTCCATCCACATTTCCCAATCCTCGCCGCCCATGACTTTCACTGTCTGCTCAATGTCATCGCCTTCAGCGGGCTCGATGGTCACTTCATCGACCGAACCGGTCGTGGTGTTCAACGTTTTGTTGGTGTAAACTTCACCGATGGGTTTCAAGACAGATTTGTAAACTTCGCCGGTCTTCGGATCGGTGCGGCGCGGCGACGCCAAACTGTAGATCACCAAATCCACCTGACCGAGATCTTCTTTCACCGCCGCGATCACCTCTTGTTTCACCTCATCTGAAAATGCATCGCCGTTGAACGATCTCGCATACAAGCCGGCCTCTTTCGCCTGACGCTCAAATGCCACGGTGTTATACCAGCCAGCCGTTGCTGTTTTATCCTCGGAACCGGGTCTTTCGAAAAACACCCCGATGGTCGCCGCATTCGATCCAAAAGCCGCAGCGATCCTGGAGGACAAGCCGTAACCCGTCGATGAACCGATCACTAAAACTTTCTTCGGACCTTGCGCAATCAGGCCTCTTTTTTTCACGACCGCGATCTGCTCTTCAACGTGTTTCGCACATCCTTCAGGATGCGCCGTGGTGCAAATAAAGCCGCGAATTTTCGGTGAAACGATCATAGTCCCGCCAAATTAGCCATCCAACCCACCCACGCAACACCAAAGTAGCTGCTGACTCCCGCCGTTCATTAAAGTTGCAGGCTACAGGGCTAATGGATACTCATTCTTGATCATGAAGAAACTCCCCCTCCCCGTTTATCTGATCGCCGTGAGCCTGTTATCGTGCTTCATCCCATGTTTTGCCTCCTCCGTCGGAGTCTCAACCATTGAACAACCGGTGAATCTCGTCACTCACTCCGACCCCACCAGAATTCCTTTGGGTCGAGTAGCCGTCATCAATAATCACGGTTACGGAATTCATTATAAAATCGTCGAATCCCGACCATCTCCGCAGGGTGCCATGAAATGGAAAAACGGATCCGAGCTGGATCAAAATTTAGCCGCTGTCTTCGGCATATCTCTGGAAATACCCGATTCCACCCAAATCCTGGTTGAGCCAGCGACCCTGCGACTTAACGCATGGAAACCACCTGCATACAGCCCCTACACCAAAGAGCAGGTGCTCGCTGCCACCATCTGGTGTTTAATTCGCCGTTCTGGCAGCAGCCCGAAGAGCCCGCTTGAACTTAGGGTCGTCGCGGAAGCAGAGGAAGATAAATTGTTAGAATCGAAATACTCCGGAAAATATTTCAGCCATCCGGATGAGGATAAAAAAATCGCCGCCACTTCGAATGTCGGCGGAGCGATCATTGAAGAAGATGCCCGTGGGATCGCTTGGGTGGTTTTACCGGGAGCTACCAAAGACATATCATTCACACCCTTATCTCCAGCTTTGATTATTTCAGAGAACCTCGGCGATACCGACCACGGTTGGCACCTACTACCGGTTTGGGGCAACGGCGAGAGACCGGCTGATTTCCTCGAGTTAAACCATTACTCTGCAAATATGCTTTATTCGGCTTGGTACTCAGACGGTTTGCAAAATGCGAATACATTCATCAAGCAAGTTGAGGTAGGCAACTTAAGAGTCGCTCACCCTGAAACTTCAACCGAAGTGCGATTGGGCTACCAATACGTCACACAAGAATCTTTGGCAGCTAACATTTTCGCCCTAATTCTCGCGCAACAACCGACGGAAGAACATCCCTTGGTCGTTTCATTTGCGCTGGAAGAAAGCAAACTAGAAAAATATCCGGAATTCCGCAAAGCAAGTGGCTGGAAGGAAATCAAACCTGATCCAAATCACCACGTTTACTACGAACTCAAATGTGAATTCGTCTGGGATGCAAAAACCAGCAAGCTCAGCAAAGGCTCCATCCCATGCGTCACCTCGTATAATAAAGAGTGGGTCACCATCGTTACTCCCTCCGGAGAGGAGTGAGTCATTCATGAAATGATATAGTTAAAATTCTAAATTGACTGGTCTGACCGGTTGTTTTACTTTCATTTTATGAAGACGATCGCTTCCTACGAAGCTAAATCCAAATTTTCCGAAATCCTGCGAGAGGCCGCAGCGGGCGAAATTTTCGTGATCACTCGCAATGGTCAACGCATGGCTGAGTTACGACCATGCGCATCTCCAACCCGGCAGCGGAAACGCGGAATGATGAAAAAGGCATTCGGACCGGTTCCGGCGGATTTTAATGAACCGCTTAACGACTTCGCCGAATACCAATGAGATATTTGCTCGATACCTGCACCCTACTTTGGTTTCTGCGCGATGATGCGGAACTCTCTGAAACCGCAGCCAAGGCCATCGAAGATCCAGCCAATGAAGTCATCGTCAGCACGGTGAGCATCTGGGAAATCGCGATCAAAGCCAGCTTAGGGAAAATCAAAGCACCCGATCTGTTAGAAGCAGGATTGGAACAAAAACTGGAAAGCAGCGGCTTCACTATGCTCAACGTGAATTACTGCCATGCCGCCGGAGTATTCTCACTACCCCGCCTCCATGGTGATCCTTTCGATCGTTTACTAATCAGCCAATGCCACGCAGAAAAACTTGCTCCTATCACCAATGACTCTCATTGGTCCTCACCAGAATACGGTCTAAAAGTGCTTTGGTAAAATAAACTGCGCGCTCTTCCACTGATCACTGATCACTCGGCACTTCAAACCACCAACCCCGCCACCATCTGATGAAAAGCAGCCGAAACTTTGCTCTTGGTCGGATCTGTCAGAGCTATCGGAACTCCGTCATCGCCGCCTCGACCGGTGGGAATATCAATCGGGATCTGCGCGAGTAAGGGCACATTCATGTCCTTTGCCTCACGCACACCACCTTCTTCACCGAAGAGATAATAGCGTTTGCCATCGTCGCCTTCGAACCACGCCATGTTTTCGATCAAACCAAGAATCGGAATATTCACTTTCGCAAACATCGCGACCGCTTTGCGCGCATCGATCAGCGCGACCTCTTGTGGCGTGGTCACGATCACCGCGCCATCCACGGAAACCGTTTGAACAATTGTGAGTTGGATATCGCCGGTGCCCGGAGGTAAATCCAAAACCAACACATCCAGTTCGCCCCAAGCGACCTGTCTTAAAAATTGTTGGGTGTAACGCGTCGCCATCGGGCCGCGGACAATGACAGGAGACTTATCTTCTAACAAAAATCCCATCGACATCAGTTTTAAGCCATGTGCTTCGATAGGGATAATTTCATCTTGCTCGTTCGCATTCGGACGCTCCGTGGTGCCGAACATTTGTGCGATCGATGGCCCGTAAAGATCGCAATCGCACAGCCCGACTTTTAAACCACGTTTGGAAAGCGCCACCGCGATATTCGCCGACACCGTGGACTTCCCCACCCCACCCTTGCCCGAAGCAATCGCGATGATCCGTTTCACTCCCGGGATGGAACTTTTCCCCACCGCACCCGAAGCTGCCTCCGGCGCATCTTTCACATCGACATCCACTTTAACCGTGCCGATCCCCTCAACCCCACCCAACACCGCATGCACGTCTTTGAAAATTTGCTCCGGCACTTTCGCATCACGGGTAGCGACCTCGATCTTCACCCTTACATCCGCGCCATCCACCTCCACCGCTTTTACCAACCCAAAGGACAAAATATCCCGAGAAAACCCCGGATATTTCACCTGCTTCAAAACCTCTTTAATCTGCTCAACATTCATCATAGCGCGCGCTCACTCTCATCGATTTCCCAACCAATTCAACCTCCAAACTATACTTCATAGGTCCTATATGACCCATAAGTCTTATAGATCTCCTAACTCTTCCTTGGCGTTTCGGGAAACAAAGCTAAAACTTCCCGCGACTTGATCACGCCAACCACCATCCTTCTATCGGTTTTACCGGTTTATTTGCTCATCATCGGCGGGGCGGTGTTGCGTAAAGTCGGATTGCTCAAACCCGATTACGACGCCTGGATCATGCGGATCATCTTTTGGGTGATGGCACCGTGCTTCATTCTCGACCGTATGCTGGGTGCAGTCATCCTTCGCGATTTTTCCACTCTCGCAATAGGTATAGGGCTGGGATTTTCCCTCATTATCGCCGGCATCGGAATCGGTTATCTCGTCGGAAAAGCCATCGGGCTCGCGCCAGGTAACGGAATGCGCACTTTCGCCCTAGCTTCGGGCTGCCAAAACTACGGCTACACCGCTGTTCCGGTTGTTGAAATTCTCTGGGGAACTTCCGCCGTCGCCGTGCTTTTCGTTCACAACATCGGCGTCGAAATCGCGATCTGGTCATTTGGCGTCATGCTATTGAGCGGCGACCGAAAGATGAATTGGAAACGTATGATCAACGGCCCCATCATCGCCGTTGGCATTGGCTTACTACTTGTTTTACTGCACATCGATGACAAGATAACTGGCCTACCTCGCGATGTCATTTCCATGATCGGCATCGGTGCCTTTCCCATCGCACTCGTCATGACTGGAGCATCGATGATGGATCTCGTCGGAACGGAAAAACCTTCATGGAAAATCATTATCGGTTCCGTCCTAGTGCGTATGCTCCTCGCTCCCCTCATCATCATCGCCTCCGCAAAATGGATTCCCATGTCCCTCGAGCTCAAACAAGTCCTCCTTGTCCAAGCTGCCATGCCCGCAGCAATGGTTCCCATCCTGCTCGCTAAAATTTACGGAGGCCGACCCGTCGTCGCCGTCCAGATCGTGATCGCAACCACAGTTGTTTCCATCATTACCCTGCCGTATATCATCACCTATGGCATGCGTTTTCTAGACCTAACACCCATCAAACCATGAAAGCTTTCGGCGCGCTCAATTCATCCATCGATTCCATCATCGAATTTGAAACACCCATCCCGCAACCCGCGGCAGATGAAATTCTCATTTGTGTCCGCGCGATCTCGCTCAATCCAGTCGATACCAAAATCCGTAAATCTCTCGGCACCGAAAATCTAACAAATCCACGCATCCTCGGCTTCGATGCCGCGGGGATTGTCGAAGCCATCGGTTCAGAGGTGAAATCCTTTTCCATCGGCGATGAAGTCTTCTACTCAGGCGATGTCACCCGCGCAGGTTCAAATGCAGAATTTCAAACCGTGCAAGCCGCACTCGTCGCCAAGAAACCCGAGAGCTTTTCCTTCGCCGAAGCCGCCGCGCTCCCTCTCGTTGCGCTCACTGCATGGGAGTTACTTTTCGAACGCATGACCGATGGCAACATTGCTTACGGCACCGAAATTCTCATCATCAACGGTGCAGGTGGCGTCGGTTCCGCACTCATTCCACTCGCGAAATCCGCCAGCCTCACCGTGATCGCCACTGCTTCACGAGACGCAACCCGCACATGGTGCCAAAACCTCGGAGCTGACTATGTAATCAACCATCGTGATCCACTTCGCCCTCAAATCGAATCGCTTGGTTTCAAACATTTCCCCCTCATCGCCAACCTCCACGATACAGAACTATACTGGCAACAAACCGCCGATCTTATCGCTCCACTTGGCGCCATCGGTTTGATCGTCGAAACCCAGAATCCCATCGACATCGGCAATCCACTCCGACTCAAATCCCCACGCATCGTTTGGGAATACATGCCAGCCCGCTCCCGTTTCCAAACTCCCGACATGTCACGCCAAGGTGAAATCCTCCAAGAAATCGCCAACCGCTGCGACGCCGGAACCTTCCCCAAACTCAACCTCACCCCAGCAGAAACCCTCACCGCCAAAACCCTCCAATCCGCCCACCACCAACTCCAATCCGCCTCTACCATCGGCAAACTGTGCTTTGATATTGAATAAATTTAACTCTTCACTGATCACTGATCACTGATCACTCGGCACTTCACTCTTCACTCTTCCCTCTTCACACTTCATAATTCCTTAAATGTCCGAAGACAACACTTCACCCATTTCTCTGAAACCCGCGATCGAAGGGCAGCTTTCTCCCTCGGAGCGCACTGCGCTTTACCAACGCTTCATGGAAACTGAGCAAAAGAAAATCCTCGCACGCCACCGCGAAGACGCGGGCGGAGTCGAGATTTGCGAGGCGCGCTCAAAACTCATCGATACGATCCTTGAAACTATCCTCGAAGCCACTTTCAACTCACAGGACACCGAAATCTCACCGCTCGCCCTCGTCGCCACCGGCGGCTATGGCCGTGGCACTCTGAATCCTGGTTCAGATATAGACATTCTCTTCCTCGTCCCACGCGCTTCTAACAAACTCCCCAAAAACGTTCAGGAAATCGTCCAACAAGTTCTTTATCCTCTCTGGGACATGGGTTTTAAAGTTGGTCACGCCTGCCGCTCCATCGCGGAATGCATCCAACAAGCACGCGCCGACCAACAAAATTTCACATCCCTCCTAGACACGCGCCTCATCTCAGGAAATTCGGCTCTCTATAAACAATTTCTTATCGCCTTCGAAAAAAACTGCATTCGCAAAGGACAGGACGCCTTTTTTGAAACCCGCAGCCAAGACCTCCGCTCCCGCCACAAAAAAAGCTCTTACACCGTTTTCCTTCAAGAGCCCAACGTCAAAGAATCCTGCGGCGGCCTGCGCGATTACCAGAACATCCTTTGGATAGCTCGTGTAAAGACTGGCAGCAGCGATCTTAAAAAACTTTCCGAAGACCGCATCATTACTTCTAACACCCTCGAAGAAATCGAAGAAGCCCACGATTTCCTGATGCGCGTTCGTAACGAGCTCCACTACCACACTGGAAAAGCCACGGATATTCTAACACTTCAGTTGCAAGGCATCGTCGCCACCGCTTTCGGTTATCCAGAACGCAGCATCCTTCGGCGCACAGAATCATTCATGCGGGACTACTACCGCCACACCCGCCACCTCTACAACCACACCAACTCGATCATGGAAACCTTCCAGATCCAGAAGGAAACCATCGCGGACAGCGGCCTCTCGTCATACCTCACCTTCCGCAGAAAAAAACGCGAAGAGTTCGATGCATTCATCGCCCGCGACGGCCGTATCTACCCAGCCAACCAGGATATTTTCAAAGATGATCCTCACCGCATGATGCGCCTCTTCCAGCACAATCAACTGCGCAACCTCAGACTCTCCCCTGAGATGCGACGCCTCCTAGCGAGCCACTGGGAAGACATCGACAAACCCTTCCGCTACCTCAAAGCCAATCGCGAAACATTCCAAGCCATCCTCGAACGCAAAGGCCAAGTCGCTGGCACCCTTCGCCAAATGCACCGCATCGGTTTCCTTGGCCGCTACCTCCCAGAATTCGGAGCTCTCGATTGCCTCGTTCAACATGAGTTCTTCCACCGCTACACCGCAGACGAACACACCCTCCGTTGCATCGACGAACTCGATAAACTCATCGATACCACCGATCCTAAACTCGCTGTTTTCAGGAAATTCTTCCTAGAAATCGTCGATCCCTACGCACTCTACATCGCTCTCATTCTGCACGATACCGGACGTTCCGAAAATGTCCGTGAGCACATCGATGGCTCCGCGATGCTTGCCATCAAACTCTGCTCACGCATGCAAATCAAAGGTCCACGCCGCGCCTTGATTATGTTCTTGGTCGATAACCACCTCACCTTCTGGCGTTTCGCCACCACCAAAAATCTTGAGGATCCGGAAGTCATCGCTGAGTTCGCGGCCATCATGAAAACCACGGAATACCTCGATGCGATGTTACTCTTCACCTATTGCGACACCAGCGGCACCGCGCCTGATGCATGGAATGGATGGAAATCTTCGCTCATGCTCCAACTCCACACCGCCACCCACGCATTTCTAACGGAGGGTCGTGAAACTTTCCAACGCAAGCTCGATGCCAACCGCATCCAACTCCGCGACGAAGTTATCTCCATGATGCGCGAAGATTACCACGAGGACATCCGTCAACACTTCGACCGCACCCCCGCCGCCGCATTTGCCTACCGCGAGGCAGCGGAAATCAAAACCCAAGTCCGCACGGTCAGACATTTCCTCTTCGCCGAACAAGAAGAGAAATCCTCTCACCCTTATTGCGTGAAATGGACCGACCACCCAGACAAAGGTTACTCCACCCTCATCCTCGCATCTCGCGACCGTCCACTCCTTCTCGAAAAACTTTGCTGCGCCCTCGCTTCAGAACAAATCAACATCCTTTCAGCGGACTTATTCACTCGCACCGATAACATCGTGCTCAACATGTTCCGCGTCTGCACCACCAATTTCGAACCCGTTTCTAGCACCTCCACACGGAATCGCTTCATCCACACTCTAACAACCATTTTCGAAGCCGAAAACTATCAGCCCGAAGACTACCTTAAACGGAAAATCAATTTCCTAAAACCCCGTTCGGAAACCGGCGTCTCCATCCCAGTCCGTGCGCGCGTTTCCAACGAGCTCCACCCCACCTGCACCACCGTCGAGATCCAAGCTCTCGACCGCATCGGCCTCCTCCACGATCTTTTCCACACCATCAACGAAGCCGGACTCGATACAACCCACGCCCGAATCTGCACCGAAAAAGGCGTCGCCATGGATACCCTTTACATCACCACCCAAGACGACAAAAAAATCGAAGACCCAGAGACCCTGCGCGCCCTAGAAGAAACGTTCAGCCGATTGGTAGATCGACCAGAAGTCTAACCGCGCTTCGCGCAGTAGTTACTAGTTAGAAGTGATCAGTTGAAAGTGAATAGTCGTCTAATCTCAGCCGCCTGAGGTTTTGACTATTGGGATCATTCCCATCTCTCACTCAACACCTCATCGCGCTTCAATACTCTCCGGTGAAAGCGCAAGTGTCTTTGAATAAGAAGCCCAAACGGGATCAGCCCAAGCATAGTCGATGGAGCTGACGACGATTTCTCGAATTTTTTTAGGTTGTGCGCTTAGCAACTCAGCAAACTTTTCGTCTCCCCATAGCGTCATCAAATCTTTGAGAATGGCGGAATGCGTCTCTCCTCCTTCGCCCATGAACTGCATTCCAAAGAGTGAAATGAGCGCTGGCTTTTCCAAATTTATCGCGCGATTGAGAATGGGGCGGTAATCGATCTTATCGAGTCGCGCTTGAGCAAAAATGCTACCCAAACCTTCCTCCATACCAGCGACCACCTCCAATGACTTTTTTGCCTCTATTTGTTTCGGGGCCAGCTCCGCCATGACAAATTGCCTCGTGATCAAGTATAGGAGAACCGTTAGCTGGATTTTCATGGCAAAGCATCAGTGAATCCGCACCCGCCGCTTAGTGAAAGCACGAAATAGGGCCGAAGATTTGCGCCTAAGTTCTCTTCATTCAAAAATCAAAAATCAAAAATCAACAATCATCAATCGGAAATCCATTCTGTAACCGTGTAGCTAGGTATTTCGGTTTAATTGACGATTGATGATTTCCGATTGTTGATTGTTGATTTTTGAATTAACCACTGAAAAGCCCCACTATCCCCCTTCCAAATCCAATAAAATAGAGCCCAGCATGGCGGATGGAATCCTCCGCCACTGGAAATCCCTTGCCAAGCTGCGCGCGACCCCTTACCGAAAGCCCACACAATTATGGCCAGCGTCAATGTAATCACCCTCCGCAAAGGACATGCAGTCCGTCACAACAACGAAGTATGCGTCGTTATCGAACACGAACTCAAAACCCCTCCTCGGATGGCTTCTTATGTTCAGATGTCGATCCGTAGCGTTGCTACCAAGAAAGTTTCCAACCTCCGTCTGACGTCCAACGACTCGGTCGAAGGCGTGCATCTTGAAAAAATCGCTCACGAGTATTCATACAAAGACACCGAGGGCTACCACTTCCTTCACCCAGAAACCTACGATGACATGGTCGTTTATGAAGACCTCATCGACACGATGAAAAACTACCTCATTGAAGGCCAGCTCTACACCCTGCTCATCGCCGATGGACTCGTGGTCAGCATCGAGCTCCCGCTCACCATGGTCATGACCGTCGCTGAGTCTTCAGAAGGCGTGAAAGGCGATTCCGCAAACAACGTTTACAAACCCGCCACGATGTCGACCGGCCTGAACGTCAACGTTCCGCTCTTCATCAACCAAGGCGAGCGCATCTTGGTCAAAACCGAAGACGGCAGCTATCAAGGCCGCTCGAACGATTAAGTAGCTCTTCAAACAAAAAGCCCGACTCTTTCCATAGAGTCGGGCTTTTTTTAGCCATGCATCTCCTAAAAAGCCAAACCTCGACAAATCCTCTAGACTGATCCACATTATTCGCATGATATTAAGCGCAGTGATCACACAAGCCGAAGAAGGCGGCTACGTGGCCATGAATCCCGAAACGGGAACCACCACTCAAGGCGAGACCATGGACGAAGCGATGAGCAATCTTCGCGAGGCCACAGAATTGTATCTTGAGGTCTTTCCGATGAAGTCAAGGACTCCAGCAGTATTAACCTGTTTCGAGGTATCTCATGCCTAAGTTACCGGTTGTTAGCGGAAAAGAATGTCGAAAGGCATTGGCAAAACTCGGCTTTGAAGGAATCCGTCAACGTGGCAGCCACGGGATCATGAAGCGAAACTCAAGTGGCTGCGTGATCCCGATGCATTCAGAAATCAAGACTGGCACACTGGCAGGAATCCTCAAACAAGCAGGCGTTAGCCCAGAGGACTTTATCGAAGCGATCGGCAAATAACTCCTCACTTCCCAACCAACTCCGCCACGCCTAATTCGCGGGCGAGTTCGTTGAACTCTGCGATTTCTGCTGCGGTGAAATGCAGGCCGCCTGCGGCATCGGATGCTTTGCGGGCGTTTGCTTCGATCTCACCGGGAAGCATCGCTTTGTCGTTGCCGTGGCCAAGGATATCATCGAGCACCGCCTTGAGGTTCTCGATTTGGCTGCGACCTTTCGCAAAGTTTCTAACAGATAGCGCTTCGGGATGGATCACGTGGAAATAAAACACCGTAGTAGTTTTCTCGGACTTATCGGAAATTTCCCGACCGCGAATGGTGGGAATCGATCCACCGATCAAACCGCCAAAAATTTCGTTCAACAAAGACATCCCGTAACCTTTGTGACCCCCGAAAGGCAGCAGAGCCACGACCTCATGAGGATCGGTGGTGGGTTGGCCGTTTTTATCAACCGCAGCACCCGGAGGCAGTTGTTTGCCTTCGCGCTTGAGAGCTTGCACACGACCCATCGCCACAGTTGATGTCGCCCAGTCCATCACGATGGGGAAACCGTTGGCATCTTGTGAAGGAATGCCCCATGAATGTGGATTCGTCCCGAGAGTCGGAAATTTTCCACCGAAGGGAACCACTTCCGCGAGTGTGGAGGTGCAGTTGGTATAAGCAAAATAGCCGCGCTCCGCAGCTTCCATCACGTAGCCACCGCCCCAGAGATAATGGAAGGAATTGTCCACGGCGATCTGAGCGATGCCGTATTGATCCGCGAGTTCAATCGCACGATCGATCGCACGATAAGCCACGGCTTGGCCGAGTTTTTTGTTCGCGTTCCAGATTTCAGAAGCAGGAAAACGGGATGGTAAAACTTCGATTTCCGCACCTGGCACGCAGCCACCGGTTGCAGAACCGAACAAATGATCGAGGTGAAGAGCTTTGAGCGCATGGTGAGTGCGAATCCCGTGGCGCGCTGCCTCTGCAGCTAGTTTGGTTCCAAGCACCGCTTCTTCTTCCGTAAAACCACGGGATTTGTAGGCGGCGATGACAAGGGAGTCGTGTGCTTCACGGGAAACGGTCAGAAATTCAGACATAGTGATAAGGATTTAAAAGTGATGAACAGCTGCCAAACAGCGAGAACCGTGTAAACCCATCCCAGAAATTCCGCAAGCGAAGAGAGCGGGGAGCTATTTACTCCGGCAACTCCACCTTCTCCCCGAGGTAGGTCGGTTTCGTATCGAGAAAGTTTACGTCTAACCACATTTTCACCCGTGCACCGACTTCGCGGACCTTGGTTTTGAAACCTGCCTCAAACTGCACATCCTGCGCATTATAACCGTATGCATTCATTCCGTTCGCCTTGGCGAGATAGATGGCGCGTTCATTCTGAAACTGTTGGCTGATCACTAAAATCGTGTTCGCACCGAAAATTTTCTTCGCCCGCACGACCGAATCCAAGGTTCTCAGTCCTGCATAATCGCACACAATCCGATCATCAGGAACGCCTTCTTCCATCAAGGCGTCTTTCATCTTTTGAGGCTCGTTGTAATACTCACTACGATTATCCCCAGAGACAATCAGCGACTCAACTTTTCCTGCATTCCAAACTGCCACCGCAGCATCGATTCGATAGCGAAAATATTTATTCTCTCGTCCCTTGTAGCGATCAGATGTCCCGAAAACCAGACCCACTTTTGCAGCAGGGAGTTTCGCGACATCATCAAAAAGTTTTCCGCGCGACGCCCAGCTCGCGGTGTAATACGCATACGCAATCAAAGCGACACCTAACAACACTCCTCCCAAGCCCGTGAGCAAGATGCGCTTGAGCCAAATAAACCACTTTGATTTCACTTTTTCTGTCACCTTATTTCGATCGCAGGAGTTTCATAGCCTTGGGGTGGCCATTGCAAGAGTGACTTCACCGCATCGGTGAACGGAGTCGCACACGGAAGCTCTGGCGCTAACACGCGAAGCCGCGTCGCGGTTTCGCGAAAATGCACTTCGTTAAACCGACCTAACAACTCACCATCAATCTCCACCGGAACGGGTCGATCCGATATCACGGTGAGTTCTTCGGTTTGAAAATAACTCGTGGATTCCGCGAGATCGATCCCACCCTGCGCGATGCCGTGGAGCGCATCAATCACAAGCCGGTAGCCGGATTCTTTGAAAACGATCACATCGAGCATGGAGTCGAGGTTGCTGGCATTTCTGAACAATTTGAACTGGCCGCCATAGAGCGATCCATTACCGCAAAGCACTGCCACGCCTTGTTCACGGCGGCCATCGTTGGTAACCACTTCCATGAGCGGCGGTTTTTCACCCAAGACTTTCACGGCGGCCAAAAGATATGCCAGCGGGCCTAACAGCTTTTTAGTCTCCCACTTGGTTTCCTCGATCACCATCGCATCAAACCCCACTCCAGCCATTTGGACGAAAGGCGCATCGTTTGCAGAAAATAAATCAATTTCGCGGATCAATCCCTGATCGATCACTTCGAGAGCTTTATCCAAACTGTTAGAAGGAATCCCGAGTTCGCGCGCAAACACATTCATCGTCCCCGCCGGCATCACGCCGATCGCGGTTCGGCTTCCGGCAAGTCCGGATACCACAGCGTTCAATGTGCCGTCGCCGCCAGCTGCGATCACCACCGGCTCGCCATCGAGCGCAAAGCGTTTCGCCAGCTCCGTGGCTTCCTCGCCACTGTTGGTCGCATACAACGCAAACCGGTTTGCGTGTTGCATCAAAAACTGCCGCGTCCGCGCGCCCTTTTGACTACGGGCTCTCGGATTAAAGATTAGCGGATATCGCCTCGGAAAAGACATGCGGGGATTGTTCGCCTATCTACCCGCGATGGGCAACTCGATTCGGGTGTAACTCAAATAAGGAGTGTGGACATTCCTGTCCACGAGTCTGTATCAATGGTTATGGCGGACAGGAATGTCCGCACTCCTCATCTCCAATGCCTGTAAAACCTGCTCCACGGGCAAACCCATCACGTTGTCAAAGCGCCCCTCGATGTGCTCAATGATCATTTCCCCATGATCCTGAATCCCATACGCACCGGCTTTGTCCAGTGGTTGAGTCTTCGCCAAATAGGTAAACAGAGTTTCGTCATCGAGTTCTCGGAAAAAAACATCCGTCACCACATGCATCAAAGTCACTTTCTCCCCCGGCCCCATGACGCAAACCCCTGTGCAGACCTGATTCGTCTTACCCGATAATCTACGCATCATGCTCTCCGCCTCGGCCATATCGTTGGGTTTTCCCAACGGCTCACCATCCAAAAACACCAAAGTATCCGCTCCGATCACCACCGCATCTGGATGGTCAATCGCAACCGCACTCGCTTTGAGTCGCGCGTTTTCCTCACAAAGCCCAGCCATCCCCATCGACGAATCATGAATTTCCTCCGCTGGCGAAGGTATCACCTCGAACTCAACACCAGCCGCCGCAAGTAACTCGCTGCGCCTTGGTGAACCTGAAGCAAGAATGATTTTCATAACTACCCAAAAAACGCATGCGCCGGCAAGCCCCTCACACCCAAACCACAAATCCTCAAAAGCCGACCCGCATGCTCTTCCACTTCGGATTTATGAATTCCCGTCGTCACATACAAATCTGTTAGGTTTGGTCCGCCGAAGGTACATGCGGTCGTCTCCAAACACGGAAGATCGATTTTCCGCAACTCCTCGCCCGTGCGCGGATCGAAACACGTCACGCAAGCCCCATGGCAAAATGCGATCCAAAGATTGTCATCCGCATCGATCGCCATTCCATCAGGCGAAGATTCATAATGCTGGGTCGAGACGACAGAACGTAGATTTTGCAGTTGTCCGTCGGAATAATCGAACGCCAAAACCTCTTTGCGCGGAGTATCGATGTAGTAAACCGTTTTCCCATCCTGCGACCAAACGATTCCGTTAGAATTCGTCACTGGACCAAACGCCTCATGCAAACTCAAATCCGGATCGAGCCGATACAAGCGCGCATCACCCGACTTTTTCACCAAGCTGATCGTCCCCGCAAAAAACCTGCCGTCCGGCGAGCATTTGCCATCGTTAAAACGATTGTCCACCTTATCCGGTTCCGGATCGTCAATTGGGACCAACTCACCCGTTTTCGTATCTAAAAATAAAAAACCATCATCCCCCGCAATTACCAGTCCGCCCTGACTACGCGGCACCACCGTCCCAACCCGACGCCCCACGTCCCAGCTTAGCTCCGCTCCCGTCTCCGGTGTGTAGCTATGAACTTTCTTCCCCTCGATATCGACGTAATACAACGCCCCCTCCCACCAAATCGGACCTTCGCCCCATTTCGAAACCACACTCCCAACAACTTCAATACTGATCATGTGGCACACTCTTGCCGAAAGTTCCGTGATGACAACTGAAAAGGTAGGGTCGAGCGGCCTCGCTCGACCGTAACTCCCACCCCAAACGCTCGATCACTCGAAAGCAGGTGAGATCTTTCTGATGCTTTGTTGAACCAACACGCGACCGCAAGAGATATGATCTTTTGACATCACTATTGCCAGACCTACTTTCTGCCATGAAACCTACTATTAGCGCCAAACAACTAGCTAATGATTCGATCACGAAAGTGTCCTGAAAAATCATTCTTGTAGATGACGAACGCTGTGAAAAAGACCTCTTAGTGCAGGCGCTGGAGAAAAAGCATTGGTTTGTGGATGTGGAGTATTTCAGCAATGATCCAGCAAGCTCTGGACTATATGCTCAACACAAAGGATGAACTCTTTCTTGTTATTTCAGATATGAACATGACTGGGATGAGCGGACTTGATCTAAAAAAAGCCACCAAAAAGCAGGTATCTGAAGCCTACGAATACCGAGTTCAGGGGTATTTCGAGAAACCAACCACCATCTCAGAACAGGCAGCCATGCTGGATCTAATTATTAAATACTGGATTGTCTGCCGACACCCAAAATTTTGTAAGTAAATAGATCAAACAACCACACATTCTAACTCACAAAAAAAGCCACTGGATCGATCCAGTGGCTTTTTAAATTTTCTTAGAATAAAGAATTAAGCGAGAGTTGCTTCTTTCTCAGCTTCTTTGTCTTTGTTGCACTTCTTATCGCAATCTTTACCTGCCATCAGAGTGCCTTCTTTTTTGTGTTCTTCATCGTGCTTTTTGCATTTTTCGCATTTTTCGCCTTCTTTGCAGTCTTTGCATTTTTCGCACTTACCGCACTTAGCGAGGGTTGCTTCTTTCTCAGCTTCTTTCTCTTTATCGCACTTCTTGTCGCACTTCTTGCCATCGGCTTCGGCGATCATCGTGCCTTCTTTTTTCTCTTCACCCGCTTTTTTGCATTTCTCGCATTTTTCGTCTTTGCACTTTTCACATTTACCGCAATGGACGATGGTTTCTTCTTTGGCTTCTTTGTCTTTGTCGCACTTCTTATCGCACTTCTTGCCTTCGCCTTCAGCGAATGCGAGCGGAGAGATGAACAGAGCTGCACAGAATGTGGTTAACAGTAATTTCATGGTCGTTTTTTCTAGTTTGGTTGATGGTCTGATAAAAATCCCGACAGGGAGATTCCCTAACTAGATACACTCTGGAGCATTTTATTCAAAATAAAATTCTCAGCCTATCCAAGCGAGGAACTCCTGATTGCCATCCATGCCCGAAATACTGGCTGGAATGACGCCCCGCCAGGTTCGGCCATGCTCCTCGGTCACGAACTTGCGGATTTTCTCCACCGCACGCTCTCGTAGCTCTTCGTCCCTTACGATCCCGCCTTTTCCGATGTCTTCTCGATCCAACTCAAACTGAGGTTTGATCAGACAAACCACTTCCCCGCCCTCCTCCAACACCCCGAAAACCGCGGGCAGGACTTTGGTCAGGGAAATAAACGATAAATCCATCACCGCGAGCCGGACTTTTTCCCCAATATCTTTCGGCTCCATGTGCCGGGCATTAAATTTTTCCTTCGAAATCACCCGCGGATCATTTCTCAGTTTCCACACCAATTGATTCGTCCCCACATCCACCGCGTGCACCCGGACCGCTCCCCGCTGTAGCAAACAATCAGTAAATCCACCGGTCGAGGCTCCGACATCAATGCAAACCCAGCCGGTCACATCGATCCCAAACGCCTCCAGTGCGCCCTCCAGCTTCAAGCCGCCACGCCCCACAAACTTAGGCTTTTCCTTGATTTCCACCACCACATCCTCGCCAAATTTATCCGCCGGTTTATCCACCATCCGCCCATCCACTTTGACCTCACCCGCCAAAACTAGACGTTTCGCCTGCTCCCGAGAATCACACATCCCACGATTAAACATCAAAGCATCCAGTCGGTCTTTCCTCACAACAGAAGCTTCAAATTTCAAATTCCAAATTTCAATCTCCAACTTGTCCGCCGTCTCGCAGGGCGGTCAAGCTAGGGAGATCCCTGTCCAGATTTCTGGAAATTTAACCGCGAATGAACGCGAATGAACGCAAATCCGATGCATGTGGCTTTGGAAAATGAGTTTTTGATGAAATGATTTCGATTCTGCTCTCAATATGTTCTCACTACCCAAGATTTGCGTCCATTCGCGTTCATTCGCGGTTGAAATTTTGTTTCGTCTGACTTGTTACCCCTAGCTTGATCGCCGTGGCCCAGAAAATCGAAGTTTAGAGTTTAAAACTTAAAGTTTCCCGCCATTCTTCCGGCTCGTGAAAGTCATCGCCATCGGAAACCAAAAGGGAGGAGTCGGTAAAACCACCACCGCCATGAACCTCTCGCACGCCCTCGCATTGCGCGGCCAACGTGTCCTGCTCATGGATCTCGACTCACAAGCGAACTGCACTTCCGGCCTAGGAATCGAAGCTCCACCCCTTTCTTCCATCTATCCCGTCCTCCTCGGCAACGCCGATATCCGCGATAAATTCATCGATTCCGGCCGAGAGAACCTTACCTTCCTGCCCTCTGAAATGGACCTCGCCGGTATCGAAATCGAGCTCGCCCGCTCCGATGATCATCTGACCCGCTTGCGTGGAATCCTGCAAGGACTCAAGCCAAACGACCTTTTCGAATATTGCATTCTCGACACCCCGCCATCTCTCGGCGTTCTGATGACTGCCGCCCTCGCTGCCGCCGATGAGGTTCTCATCCCACTCCAATGCGAATGGTTCGGCCTCGAAGGTCTCGCGAAAATCGTCGGTATCCTCGATGAAATCCGTGGCTCGGGTGCCAATCCCAACCTGACCCTCGAAGGCATCGTCATGACGATGTATGACAGCCGCACCCTGCTGTGCCGCCAGGTTGTGGAAGAGGTCACAAAATATTTCCCCGAGGAAATCTACCAACAGGTCATTCCGAGAACGATCCGCATCGGGGAAGCTCCTTCGCACGGAAAAACCATTTTCGAGCACGATCCCTCAGGTATCGGCTCCCTCTCCTACGGCAAGCTCGCCGACGAATTCCTCGTCCGCCACGCCCGAGTCGGTCCACTGCTGGCAGCGAAGTAGTCTTTTCATTTCATGCACGCACCTTCCCTCGCCATCATCGGCGGCTCCGGCCTTTATGAAATCGATTCTTTAGAAGTTCTCCGCACCCACGCGATCGAA
Organism: Akkermansiaceae bacterium; assembly: GCA_031425735.1. Classification (GTDB taxonomy): domain Bacteria; phylum Verrucomicrobiota; class Verrucomicrobiia; order Verrucomicrobiales; family Akkermansiaceae; genus Luteolibacter. The sequence continues at coordinate 41,336 of JANPJY010000029.1, forward strand.
ACTCCTTTCGGTTCACCCTCCGATGAAATCATCGAAGGCAAACTAGCCGGCCGCAGCGTGTTCTTTCTCCCCCGCCACGGCCGCGGACATCGCCTGCTGGCCCATGAAATCAATCACCGCGCGAACATCTGGGCACTGCGTTCTTTAAATGTGCGCTGGATCGTTTCCGTGAATGCCGTCGGCTCACTTCGTGAAAACATCAAGCCACGGGATATCGTCGTCCCAGATCAGCTTGTCGATCGCACGGGTCGCTCGCATGAATTTTCATTTTTCGGAAACGGTATCGCCGCCCACGTTTCCTTCGGCGATCCTTACAGCGATCCAATGCGCAAACTTCTCATCGAAGCCGCCACCGATCACACCGCAGAACTTCACAACAGCGGAACCTACGTCTCGATGAACGGTCCGGCTTTCTCCACCCGCGCCGAATCTAACATGTATCGAAGTCTAGGCTTCGATCTCATCGGTATGACCAACGCCCCCGAAGCCCGACTCTGCCGCGAAGCGGAAATCGCCTTCGCATCGCTCTGCATGGTCACAGATTATGATTGTTGGAAAACCGACGAAGCCGCGGTCGATGTCGCCGCCGTGATTGCCAAGCTCCATGCCAATTCCGCGCTCGCGAAATCCATCATCTCCAGCATCGTCCCGAAAATCCCCACGGAAGCAAACTGGCCAGAACATTAATCCCTCGCCAACGCCATTCTGACCCCAAAAAACCTGTGGCCAGAGGAAACTTGCCAGCATCTCGAGCCTATCCTCGCGCCATATCTATCATAACGCGCCGTGCACCCCGTTGGGCGCGCGGTGGTGTAAACCCACCTGATTACCGCCAATTATTAAGTTGTGAGCTTATTCCCACTCACATAACCTCCGACCTGTAATGAAAGAAGATTTTCGAGCGTTCGGACCGTGACCGCTTCGTCGATCCGATTGGAAAGTAAATCATGAAAAAGAAACCGTTACCTGCCAAGCGAGCCAAGAAGCCGGTTACGGCACTTCAGGATGATTCACGCGATTCAGAACCTGCGGTGGAGTTTCCCATCATCGGAATCGGCGCGTCTGCTGGAGGTTTTGAGGCGTTGGAACAGTTCATGGCGCACGTTCCTGAAAATTGCGGAATGGCGTTTGTGATCGTTCAACATCTCGATCCCACGCGCAAAGGCCTCATGCCGGAACTTTTACAACGCTGCACCAAGATGAAGGTGATGCAGGTGAAAGACCAAACCGTGGTGCGACCCAACTGCGTCTACATCATTCCGCCTAACAAAAACATGTCCATCCTGCATGGCGTGCTGCACTTGTTTGAACCATCAGAAAAACGCGGACAACGCCTCCCTATCGATTTTTTCCTCAGCTCGCTCGCCCAAGATCAACAGCAAAAAGCGATCGGCGTGATTCTATCAGGCATGTGCTCCGATGGCACCCAGGGCTTGAGTGACATCAAACAACAAGGCGGTCTCGCAGTCGCCCAAGAACCTGCCAACGCAAAATTCGACAGCATGCCGCGCAGCGTGATCGATGCCGGATTAGCGGACATCGTGGCTACGGCGGAAGAATTACCCGGCCAAATCATCTCCTACATAAAAGGTGCGCCCCATGCGGCAGGGACCACATCAGGTAGCGAAGCCAGCATGCGCAGCGCGGTTGAAAAAATCATGATACTGATGCGCAGTCGCACGACTCACGATTTTTCTTACTATAAGAAAAATACCCTGTATCGGCGGATTGAACGCCGCATGGGCATTCACCAGATCGAAAAAATCTCAGCCTACGTGCGTTTTCTCAGCGAGAATCCAGAAGAGTTAGATTTGCTCTTCAAAGAACTCCTCATCGGCGTGACGGGGTTTTTCCGCGACCCAGAGGTATGGAAGATGCTGCACGATAAAACCCTGCCCGAACTACTCGCCAATCATCCCACTCGTCTGCTGCGGGCATGGGTTGCCGGATGCTCAACCGGCGAGGAAGCCTACACACTTGCCATCGTTTTCAGAGAAGTCGTGGAAGCGCTCAAGCCGGCGAAAAATTTCAAGCTCCAGATCTTCGCGACAGATCTGGATCGGGATGCCATCGACAAGGCACGCCTTGGAGTGTTCTCCGATAAAATTTCCGATGATCTAACACCTGATCAATTGCGTCGTTACTTCACCCAAGAAGAAAACGGCTACCGCGTGCGTGCGGAGATTCGCGAGATGGTGATCTTCTCGCCACACAGCGTGATCATGGATCCGCCTTTCACCAAGCTAGACATTCTGAGCTGCCGCAACCTGCTGATCTATCTCGCACCGGAAATGCAGAAGAAACTTTTTCCGCTGTTCCATTACAGCCTGAATCCTGGCGGCATCATGATCTTAGGAAATGCCGAAACCATTGGGCAGTTCAGTGGTCTGTTTGCCACTATCAGCGGAAAAGCACGCATTTACCAACGGCTGGTCTCCGCCGTCCGGCCAGATCCCATCGAGTTTCCGTCCTCCTTCTCCCCCGCCATGTCTGGAGAAGCCGAAGCGCAGGAAGGTCGCAGACCGATTCTGAATCTCCAGACTCAAGCCGACCAGTTAATACTTCGGCGTTATGCGCCGCCTTCGGTGCTAGTCAATGAATTAGGAAATATTATCCACATCAGCGGCAAGACCGGTAAATACCTCGAACCCGCAGCAGGCAAAGCCAACCTCAATATTTTCGCGATGGCTCGCGATGGTTTACGACATGAACTAGCATCCGTCTTTCAAAAAGCCCTGCGCCAAACCGGTCCCGTGAAACTTCGGGGTTTGAGAATCGATACCAACGGCGGTATCCAGCACGTGGATTTGATTGTGGAACGGCTTGAATCATCCGAACCGCTCGCTGGCTTGGTGATGATTGTTTTCTGCGATATGGATCCGCCGGTTGAAACAAAAACCAAAGGCGGCAAGAGCAGGGATAACGGGAAAAATCCGCGCATTGAGGAGCTTGAGTTAGAAATACGCCAGAACCGCGAAGAACTACGCAACACTCGTGAACAAATGCAAACCACGCAAGAGGAACTCAGATCCTCTAACGAAGAAATGCAGTCTACCAACGAAGAAATGCAATCCACCAACGAGGAGCTCACGACCTCGAAAGAGGAAATGCAGTCGCTCAACGAAGAATTGCAAACGGTTAACACCGAGTTGCAGGGCAGGCTCGACGAGCTTTCCATCACCAACAACGACATGCGAAACCTGCTCAACAGCACGGAAGTCGCTACCGTATTCCTCGACAAGCAACTCAAGATCCGACGTTTCACAACGCAGGCCGCGAAGATCACATCTCTGATCCCCGGAGATGTAGGCCGACCCATCTCCGACATCGCGTGCGATCTCATTTATCCCAAACTGTGTGAGGATTCCCGTGAAGTTCTGCGCAAGCTCGGATTCATAGAGCAATCGATCTGCACCACCGAGGGAGTTTGGTATAGTGCACGCATCATGCCTTATCGCACCGATGACGACCGCATCGATGGCGTTGTGATTTCTTACTGGGACATCAGTGTCTCCAAAGCACTGGAAGCAAAAGTGCAGGCCATGCAGGTCGCCTTAGAAAACCGCCTCGCCGGAAAATCCACGGAACTAACTCAAGCAAAAACGGAACTAAAAGCCGAGCGCAAGCTTGCCGAGCGCAAGCTTGCCAAGCCCAAGCTAAAGCTAAAGCAAGACAAGGCCGCTAAACCACGGAAAAAATAACACATCCATCATGCCCCCGAAACCTAAGCCAGATGAAAGCGCCGCCGCGTTACGCCGCCGTGCCGAAAAGCTCGTCACAAAACCTGCCAAGGTTTTTGCCGATGCCGAAGCACGGCGCATGCTTCACGAACTGGATGTATATCAAATCGAACTTGAATTACAGAATGCCGAACTCCGCAATGCACGTGATGAGTCGGAAGCCCTGCTGGATAAATACACGGAACTCTATGATTTCGCATTAGTTGGTTATTTCACTCTCGCTGCAGACGGAACGATCCGCCTCGTAAATCTAACGGGAGCAACCATGGTCGGCAGCGGTCGCTCCAGCCTCATCGGGCGCTCCTTCGCGATGCTGATCGCCCCCGCGCAGCGCCCCGAGTTCAGAATCTTTATGAAAAAGGTTTTCTCAGCGGAAAACAAAGAATCCGGAGAATTCGAACTAGCCGATGCAAAACTCAAGACTCGCATCGTCGGCATCGAGGCTCGGCGCTCTCCGAACGGATTGGAATGCAGTGCCATGCTTCTGGACGTTACAAGTCGCACACTGGCGCAAGAGCAAATGCGAGTTTCAGAAAATCGTTATCGCCGCCTTTTTGAAGCAGCGCACGACGGCGTCCTTATCGTCGATCCCACTACCAATCGCATCATCGATGCCAACCCGTTCATGACCCACCTGCTTGGCTATTCGCGCGATCAATTGATCGGGAAAGAACTATTCGAAATCGGTCTCCTCAAGGACGAGATCGCCAGCCGCCAAATGTTTCGCAAACTGAAAAAGAACCACGAAGTCCGTTATGAAAATCTGCCACTGAAAAGCAAGTCGGGCCGTCATCAGGAAGTCGAAGTTGTTGCCAATCTCTATCAAGAAGACGGCCACCCAATCATCCAATGCAACATCCGCGATATCACCCTGCGCAAACAAGCAGAGGAGATGTCGTCTCGGAACCTGAAACTAAAAAAGGAAATCGTCCGCAGAGAAAAAGTCGAGGAAGCCCTGCGAGCCCAGCGTAAGGAACAAAGTATTCTTTTGAAACAATCGCGCATTCAGCAAAAACAGTTGCGTGACTTTTCACATCGCGTCCAGGAGTTACAAGAAGAGGAGCGGAAACGAATCAGCCGCGAGTTGCATGATGTCATTACTCAGACCTTGGTGGGAATCAATGTCCATTTGGCTGTTCTCGAACAGGGCAGCAAAGCCAATCCGGCAACGATGAAGCAGCAAATTTCAAAGACTCAGAAACTAGTTAAACATGCGATATTTATCGTTCATAACTTCGCCCGACAACTGCGTCCAACAACACTCGACGATCTGGGGCTAATCCCAGCACTCCAAGCATACATGGAAAAATTCATGCGAGACACCGGTATCCGTGCCAGCCTCACAGCCTCCGCAAAGACCGACCAATTGGAATCCTCAGTGCGCACCGCTTTATATCGGATCGCTCAGGGAGCGCTCACCAATGTCGCCCGCCATTCCAAGGCCAGCCGTGTCGAAGTCACCATCGAGTACCTAGAAAAGTTGATACGCATGACAATCAAGGACGACGGCAAGGGATTCCAAGTAACCAAAAAAGCCGGATCTAGAAAGAAAAGCCGACTCGGTCTGATCAGCATGAGAGAACGCGCAGAGATGTTGAACGGAACTTTCCAAGTAGACTCCGCAGCCGGAGGACCCACCACCGTGCGGGTGGAGATTCCGGTCAAATGAGGAGTATCAATCGTAAACATCGCGTCGGTGGCCAATGCACACAACTAACACTACCAACTCCTTGTCTCTGAGTTCGCATAGAATGCGGTAATCATCCACTCGGAAACGCCAAAAATCGCCGAGATCTCCTTTAAGTGCTTTACCCAACTTGCGTGGATCTTTGTTACCAACAATACGCTTGTCTAAGTATGCAAAAATGCGCCGCGAGGGTTCGTGACCCAGCTTGCGAAGTTGTTTGAGAGCAGTAGCCGTTAACTTATAGTCCCAGCTCACGTTTTGCCTCCTCAGCTGTGTAAACGCGACCCCCACGCTTCACGGCGTCGACGGCAAGGTAATAATCCTCCATATCTTCAAGGTGTTGTTCGATGGCCTCGCGGGCATAGAACGTCTTGGTGCGCCCAGTCATAGTCGCCAAACGGGTGAGGCGTTCTTCAAGTTCAGGCTGTAATCGAATAGCAAGCATGGCGTATCGATACACCCGCTATAACTGTATAGCAAGCTGAGAAACTGTAAGTCACGTAATACATAAAAAATCACCAGTGACTCTCGGAAAACGCGGACCAAAAATGAAAAGAAATCTTTTCTGCGTGACCGCCGCGCCGCACCCACCTAGAACCGCTGCACAGCAATGGCAGGAAAGCTCACATACCAGCAAGCAGGAGTGGATACGCGCAAAGCCGCGGCACTCGTCGGTGACATCAAAACTCACGTTAAACGCACTCAACAACAGCGGAAACTACTCGGCGCATTCGGGCTCTTCGCCGCTTGTTATGATCTTTCCGATTACAAACATCCGGTCATCGTCACCGGCTGCGATGGAGTTGGAACAAAACTCGAAGTTCTGTTAGAAAAAGATCTCCTTGAAATCGCCGGCAAAGATCTCGTCGCCATGTCCGTCAACGACATCCTCACCACCGGCGGCGACCCCCTGCTCTTCCTCGACTACATCGGCATCGCCGCGCTCGATGAAGAAAAAATCACCCGCGTCATCAGCGGCATGGCGGATTACCTCGAAGCCTGTAACTGCATTCTCGCTGGCGGCGAAACCGCAGAAATGCCCGGCATCGTCCCTGTCGATGTCCTAGAGCTTTCCGGTTTCTGCATTGGTTGCGCTGAGAAAGAAGATCTCATCGATCCCACCACCCTCGCCATCGGCGATGTGCTCATCGGTTACAAATCCAACAGCATCCACGCCAACGGTTGGTCGCTCGTCCGCCGCGCACTTGCCGAAATGACACCCGGCACAGTCACCGATGAAGAACTCACCGCATGGCTCCAGCCGACTCGCCTCTACGACGACGTCGTCAACGACCTCAAAAAATCCGGCGTGAAACCGAAAGCCATGTCGCACATCACCGGCGGCGGCCTCCCAGAAAACCTCGAGCGCCTCTTCGTCGGCATGGGCGCGGATCTCGAAATCCCGCAATGGGATCTTCCGGGAATCGAAAAACTGCTCGCTCAAGTCGATGCAGAAGATCGTTTCCACACTTTCAATATGGGCATTGGTTGGGTCGCCATCGTCAGCGAAGACAAAGTCGAACAAGCCCTCAAAGCCGGTCCCGGAGGAACTATTCTCGGGAAAATGGTTGCACAAGAAGGCGTCAGGGTGAAAGTGAAGCCGTGAGCCGAAGCCAACTCAGTTTTTCAGCACATAACACCAACGCATGAGTGATTTTCTGACGCATGAATGTGGGATCGCAGCAGTGCGGTTGCGGAAACCCTTGGCCTATTACTACGATCGCTACGGCACTTGTTTATGGGGCATGAACAAGCTTTTCCTACTCATGGAAAAGCAACACAACCGCGGCCAAGACGGCACCGGCATCGGCTGCGTGAAGCTCGATATGCCTATCGGAAAACCCTACGTGCATCGCCGCCGTGGAATCGAGGCCGATGCGCTCGCGGAAATTTTCCGCAAAGAAGTCAAAGCGTTCTTCAAAATGGATCGCAAGGGCACGCTCGATAAGAACAACCCCGACAGCGTGAAAACGCATTTCGATTTCGGTGGTGAAATTTTGATGGGGCACCTTCGTTACGGCACCAGCGGAGAATTCGACGAAGGCTCCTGCCATCCTTACCTCCGCCGCAGCAACTGGCCCACTCGCACGCTCATGGTCATGGGCAATTTCAACATGACCAATGCGATGGAGCTGAACAAAACTCTCATCGAACGCGGTCAGCACCCAGTCTTCGGAACGGACACCCAAACGGTTCTCGAAGAAATCGGCTACCACCTCGACGAGGCACACACCAATCTCTATCACAAACTCCGCGATCAAGGCATGCCCGGCGCGGAAATCCCTGAACACATTTCCGCCGCCCTCGATGTCCCGAGCCTCATCGCCCAATCCGCCGAACCTTGGGACGGCGGCTACGCGATTTGCGGCGCCATCGGCAACGGCGACATGTTCGTCATGCGCGACCCTCGTGGCATCCGTCCCTGCCACATGCTCATCACCGATGAAGTCATCGCCTTCGCTTCCGAGCGTGTGCCTTTGATGACCGTGTTCGAAGCAGAAGCCGATCAAGTCAAAGCCCTCGATCCCGGCTCGGTCATCACCATCAAAGCCGACGGCTCGATCTCCGACGTCCAATTTCACACCCCACAAAAATTCACTCCGTGCTCCTTCGAGAAAATTTATTTCTCACGCGGCAACGATCCACAAATCTACCGTGAGCGCAAAGCCATGGGCTCCGCATTGGTGGATCAAGTCATCCAATCGATCGGCGAGTCATTTGATAAAACCGTTTTCTCGTTCATCCCTAACACCGCCGAAACTGCTTACCACGGCATGATGGACGGGCTTCGTTTGTATCGTCGCCAACAAGTGCGCATGGAAATTCTCGAGTCCTCCCAAAACGGCACACTCACTCCCGAGAAAGTCGATGAACTCATCCTCCGCAACTGGCCGCGTGGCGAAAAAATCGCCCACAAGGACATCAAAATGCGGACCTTCATTTCTCAGGAAAAAGGCCGTGATCAACTCGTATCCCACGTCTACGACATCACTTACGGCGCCGTGAAACGCGGCGATAATCTCGTTGTCATCGACGACTCCATCGTCCGCGGCACGACCCTGAAGAAATCCATTCTCAAAATTCTCGCCCGTACGCATCCATCCAAAATCGTAATCTGCTCAACCGCTCCGCAGATCCGCTACCCGGATTGCTACGGCATCGACATGTCAGAACTCGGCAAATTCATCGCGTTCAACGCCGCCGTCGCCCTCCACCGCCGCGCAGGTCGTCAGCATTTGTTAGATGATATTTACGATCAATGCAAAGAAGAGCTGAAAAAAGCTCCAGCCGATCGACTCAACCGCGTCCAAGGCGTTTACGATGCCTTCACCGCCGAGGAAGTCTCCGAAGAAATCAGCCGCATGGTTTATCCGGAAGACATCGATTGGCACGGCGAAGTCGAAGTCATCTATCAGACCATCGAAAACCTCCACGCCTCCATCAAGGGTCCATGCGGCGATTGGTATTTCACCGGCAATTACCCAACTCCCGGCGGATACTACATGGTCAACCAAGCCTACATCCGCTGGTTCGATGGCGTCGGCGGCAGAAGCTACGATCTGCTTTGATTGGCTACCCCGATCCTTCGGGGGGTAATGTGAACCTCAAAAGGTAGGGTCGTCGCGCCGAGACGACCGATCTTCTCATGCCGATGGCAGCCGGTGCCAAGGTGCTATACTCCGAATCCGCTTGTGACATGTCTAATGCGATTGAGAAGATCGTACAGTATTTGCTGCGCGCTCCTGATTCGGAAGCGTGGGTCAGTTATCGAGAACTTTCTTATCGAGTGACAGTGCCCGATTGCGGAAGTTATGAGGCTTGGATTATGTGCTACTCGGCAAGTGGAGACATCGGATCGATCAAGATCGGAATGGATGTTGGCGCGGTTATTTCGGAGGTTGGTTTGCCTTCACAGGTCGGGCACGGGTTAGTGCGTCGAGGCTTTAGTGCCATTTTTCGATACTCACCAGGATCAGTGGACTTCCATTTCTTCGAGGACGGAACGCTTTTCTTGGTTCACGACGACGACCTCGACAACCCGCGAACGATACTAAAACAAGAAATCGAACAAGACTCTGCATTCAACGACGGGTAAGCTTCCTGTTTGAATTCGGGCTTCCATCCCCGCCGTGGATGAGCTAGACGTTCGCAAAGTAATTTCTCTAAATATGAAAGCCATACCTATACTCATTCTAATAGCCACTTCATTTCTCAAAGCAGAAACAGAAATCGAGTTTCGAGACCGCGTGTCAACTGCATGGAACTCCAAAAACTCAAACGAAATTATCAAACTCTATAAAGGCATTGAGAATCTTGATCCAACATTAAAAAAATCGATCACCGATAACATTGAATTTTCGCTAAAGCAGGGATTTACAAATGCGGAGGTTTCACTTGTTGCTCCGATCAAGGCCATCCATAAGCCTCTTTTTATGAACAAGCAAATGTTCTATCGAGATTCCGAGGTAGCAGGACAAATCTCGATCAAGCTTGATAAAAGTAAGCAAGTCGTCTCATACGAAAAGAATTCTGATGGAACCTATTCATTCTCACTTCCAAAATCAAAAAAGATCGAATGGGATGGTGAAGAGATGGAAACTTTCCAGATTATAATACGGCCTGAGAAAGCCGGAGATTATTTGCCTGAATCTGTGGTTATTCTGGAACGCTATGGCAAAGCTGACTTTGAGTTAATAAACGGAAATTATTCGTTTCGAGCGCATAAGATAGAAAGTATTGTCATTCCATCAACTCCGGACATTGGATCACTTCTTGTAGAAGTCAGCCAAGGAATGGAGAATGTTATTTTCAAGAAAGTTGTAGATACGAGCAAGGGCGCAATCATCCCAGTGAATATCAACACCAAAAAATAGTAACCAGAATGCGAACAAGACGAGACACGCAACCCCTATCGGCCTCCGTGTTTTCCTGCCCTTTTCTAAATTCAACCTCAACCCCGTGATTGACACGCGCCCTCGATAGTGGTGCATGCGCTCATCGTTAGCCAAATGAAAAATATCCTTACACAGCTCGTTCTTTTCCTTATGGTCTTATCGCTTGCGAAAAGCGCCGATTTAGGAAAAGAGAATTTGCAGCTACCTGTATTCGGAGATCGGGAATTAAAAATTGTTCAGTTCGCAGGGAATAGCGATCTTTTCATTTCTCCGCAGCTTGGGGACACGACAAACATGAATAAGCTGAAGTTGGAAGGAATCAAGGAATTCCTGACTTTCACCCTCCAGAATCCACGTGAGAATATAAAGCAAATCAGTTTGCTTCACGATATATCGAATCCATCCCTAGTTGTCCGAGAGGAAAGAAAGCGTCGGGAAACATCCTCCATACCCACTGTAAATGAATATGTGATACGAGCCGATGCGTTAAACGGCATCAAAGTTGTTGAAATACATATTAGAGAGATCATCAAGAAAGGGAATAAAGAATATTTTATCTACATTATCCAGACTACTGATGGGGTGTTTGATAATCTTGTCGTACTCCATAATAAGTAATTGAGTCAGCCGTATAAAACGGGTGCTATGAAGCCGCCTCGCAAAAATGCTAACAAGGCGGATATGGCGAAGCCGAGGAAGCCGTCTGATTAATTTTGAGCTTCCTACCGGCGACGCCATTCCTATATCGTTCGCAATAAAATGAAATCCTATCCCAGAGTTTTAGTCACAATACTTATCTCATTCGTGTCGCTCTCCTACGCAGGCGATGTTGTAGATCTGGGTAAGGTCTCCGAAGTTCCGAATTGGCAATCGGGCCGTTGTTGATTCTTCCGATGGAGAGAGTTGAAGAGGGCAAGCTGATAGCGGAGCGCAAAGAAACGAAAAGAATAGGAACGATCCAAGTAAACTATGCCGAGATCGGCGGCGATCGGCTCGCTCTCGACGACATTCATCTGTCAGAGGTGCCCAATGATGGACACCGTTGCGAGATTACGACCAAGCCGAAAAATGGCTATTATTTCAAGATCCGCCTTTCACAAAGTCTCTTTGATCAAACTTTTTACTACGTCTATTTGGAGAAATTCAAGCTCGGCGAGGAAAAGGCTCTGGAGGCAAACCAATTTGCGGTATGGGACATCAAATCTAGAAAATAATGAGAACAAGGCGAGGCGCAGCAACCTACAATCAAGCACGCCTCAAATATTCCGGCACTTGTTCACGTTGACGCGCTGGAGATACCGCGGGGCTGGCAAAATTGACCACCGCGCCAATGCCGGCCGCGTGGCTTCCGCCCAAGCGGGCTTCGACCTCGAGCTCAGGAAATTTATATCGCGATCTCGATCTCACCCATAAAATCAAACCCCACAAAACCACCATTGATCCCAAACCAGCCGCAGCGATTAACGCAGGTCCTCTGAACTTTTCTGGAATCATTTCCAGTGGGTTCATTTTTTTTACCTTTGCCTGAACGACCGGTGTCTCCTCCACAGAGACATCCGCAGGCGCTTTACCAGAAGCCTCATCCATCATGCGTTCCATCCAATAAGTGCGAACCGAGAACTGCATGAGAAATTCTTCTAACTGCTCAAACGATCCATTCGCACGCATTGCCCGGATCAATGAACTCTGCACGGATCTTTGTTGCTCTGAAGACGATACAGCATTCGCGATGCTCGGACTAAGGTGCATTTCTGTGCGATTCGGATTTCCAATATAATAGTAAAGAGTCACCACGGGTTTCCCCTGAGAAAAATGACGCGCGATGAAGTCTTTGTTTATCCCCTCTATTGGAAGTTTCTGATTCTCCCCCAAGACGAAAAGATAGAGATCGATCGTAGAATCAGCGGAGTGGTTGTTGAGTAACTTTTCGATCCCCTTGCGTTGTTCTCCAGAAATGAATACCTGTGGATCGATAAGAAATTGGCTCGGCTTTTTTGCGAAATACTTATCAACCAGAGCAGGTTCGATTTCTTGGTATTGCGGATCCACCTCAGGAACGACTTCCACCGCGACGGCTTCTTCCACGACAGCAGGCTCGTTTACCGGCAGTGCCAGAGCCGCATGCATCCCTAATAAGAATAAGAAAAACAAACGTTTCATCGCTTCACCTCCTTTTCGGCTTCTGTTCGAATAGGTGTTTGCTTGGGATCGCGCTCACGAAGTTTTTTCACTACATCACGTGTGCCCGCAGATTTTCCATACTTGCGTTCGTATTTCTCCGGATCACGTCTAGCTTGCCGACAACGCTTTTTGAGCAGTTGTTCCAGCGCACGAAGACTGCGCAGCGCACCTTCCGCATAACGGCCTTCCAACCAATAAGCATGCGCCCTAGACAAACATTCGAAGCTATCTTGCTCTTCCAAATATGGATCTAACAAATATCCATGTGTCATGCCCGCTGCTTTCGAATCAGGATCGATCACTATCAGAATCCCGTTTTCGTTCGGCTTCTCCATTGGGACATCTTCAAACACTCCACGATTCAACAGCCAAAATCCAAACTGTCGTAGCTGACCGGATTCGCCCAAACTGCCGGTGTAAATCGCGACGAAAATTTGAGGAAACGTGTGCGAAATTCGATCCATCACCTCTTCCAGTAAATCGCGTTCATGGCGTCGGAAAATCCCGGCTGCGTCGGTTAAACTGCGAAGTTTGATTTCATCATTTCCGAACAATTGATCCGCATCCGACAGGGAAAACCCACAATGAGGACATGCCGCTGCAGCTCTATGGATTTGCTGCACACATCGAGGACACTTCATGACCGCCACTTAAGTAAGGATGCGCTCCCGTGAGGTCAAAATAAAACGCATGAAACAGCTCACCAAAGCCAACATCACGCGACTATTTCTGCTTCGCCATGGAATCGCGCATTTCAGTGAGAAGCTCCATATCCTCCTCACGATTCGCCCGCCGGAAGGCATCGATCAGGTTATTGAGGAGCCTCATTAAAATCGTCCCGAGATCGGCCGCCTCTTGAAGATGCAGCCGTTGTTCATGCGTGAGCTCGTTCATGGGATCGGTCAAAATGTGTTGGGCGTGCATTTTTCCGCGATCAAAGCAATCGACTACGATGGGTTCCGCATTTTCAAAAATCCTGCATAGGAAATGGCCCGGAAACGAAATCCCTTGGATGTCCATGCCTAGGCGTTGCCCCAGCAACATGTAAATCACACCAAGGCCGATGGGATTGGAGATGCCGGAAGAAATGCACCAAGCGAGGTCGCCGTTTCTCGGATCATAGTAATGTTTTTGATTTCCGCGAAGCCGACCCTCCTCAAACAAGAAAATCCTCAAATCATTTTCCGTAGCTCCGATGGGATAGGTCGATTGAAATTCCTCGGTGAGTAGGTCTAGGGCATCGGACAAAGGTTGGCGCAGCGAGATACCGTCGTGCAGAAAATCCGATATCAAGCGCAGTTGGCTTTCAAACAATTCCCAATCATCTTCCAACGCCGCGGAGCCAAATTGTGGAGTCAACCATTCTTCCCTGAGCGTCTTGCGTCGCACGGTTCGCAAAATATCCTCCAAGATATCCAGTTCCTTGGTATTCAGATTTGTCGCCACATCCGGGAGAATTTCACTGAGATCGCCTCCGACGTGACTCAATTTATCCACCACCACCGAACGCACTTCTGGGGTCTCGTCGTCCAACAAACGCAACAACGCTGCCAGTTCTTTAATATCAGGTAAAAGTGCGCTCATCTCTCAGGGTTATCGCAGAAGATAGCATACTTCCAATCACGAAACTAAAGGTAATGCAGAAAGTTTACTTGACGGTCGCAGTTCCGGAATGCCTCCCCTTTTACCATTTCCAAAAAAGAACGCTTCGGAGTATTGTCAGCGGAATTAAAATTCCTAACATAACAGATTGAATCATAGGCACCATCACCTAGTCCCAAACTCATGAAACCCTGTTTCCCTTTCTCGGTATCCAGTCCAGCAGGCCTGTCGCTCCAACTCAACAGCAATGGGTCGATCCGCCGGATGGAATGCGGTGACATCCACATCAACCTATTTCCCGGCACCGAAGCCGAGGGCGGACCGACCAACATCCACCTGCGCCAACTCGGTGAAACTGTCGAAAGTATTCCTCTCCTCGGCCCATGCAGCCCGGCCACATGGCACTTCGACGATCGCGGTATGACCGGCCAAGGGCAATGGCGAAACATCGCTTTCTGCATCCGCCTTCTAATTTCAAAAGGAGCGAACGCGTGGTTCTGGCATGTGGAACTAAATAACACCGGCACGGAATCCATCCGCTGCGATCTCATCCACACTCAGGATTTAGGCATCGCACATTACGGCGCGATACGGCTCAACGAATACTACGTCAGCCAATACATTGATCACTCCCCACTCACACATCCGGCAAAGGGCGTGACTATCGCATCCCGCCAGAACCAATCGATGGGCGGACATTATCCATGGACACTCATCGGTAGTCTCGGATCGGCCGTGTCTTACGCCACTGATGCCTTGCAATTTCACGTATTCTCCAACCGCGCTGGTTCAGCACCCGCCGCCTTAACTAAAGGACTACCCGGAACCCGTTTGCAACATGAACACTCCATGGTCTGCATTCAGGATGAGGCCATCGATTTGCAACCGGGACAGAAATCGACCCGTGGATTTTTTACTTGGTTCGAAGCCGATCATCCCGAAGCGACATCGGACACAGATCTGGCAAAGATCGATGCCGTGCTCGCACTGCCCGAAGCAGTCTGCCCGTCATGGTCGGAAACTGCGCCCGACTCACCTGCCGCGCCCTCTTTGTTTGCCACCGCACCATGGCTAGAAACCCGAGATCTAACAAAAAAGGAAACCCGCGCGTTCTTCGGTAAAAATCTGCAACATGAGGAGACGGACCATGGAAAATGTCTGTCATTTTTCACAGATGACGGCGGACATGTCGTATTGAAAGCCAAGGAACTGGAAGTGCTGCGCCCGCACGGACACATCCTGCGCAGCGGAAGCGCACTCGTCCCCGACGAAGCATCCCTAACATCCACCGCATGGATGGGCGGCGTGTTCCACTCGATGGTCACGCAAGGACACGTCAGCATCAACCGCTTCCTTTCCACGTGCCATAGCTACCTCGGCCTGTTCCGCAGCCATGGCCAACGCATCTTCGTAGAGATCGATGGCGAATGGCAATTGCTGGGACTCCCCTCGGCCTTCTCGATGAAAGCCGATACCTGCCGCTGGATTTACCAACATGACAATGGCACCATCGAGGTGGTATCCACCGCCGCAGAAACCCACCACGAACTCCGACTCTCACTTAAAGTTCTTTCCGGTCCTCCGTGTCGCTTCCTGATTTCCCATCACATCGCCATGAACGGCGATGACGGTCTCCTCCCAGGTAAGGTTGTTTCCGAACAAATCGGCCATGCCATCCACGTCCGCGCCGTGGCTGACAGCGACGTCGGACGGCGCTTTCCTGATGGCTGTTTCGTTATTGAACCCGACTCCCTAACTACCATCGAGGAGATCGGCGGCGATGAACTACTCCATCCAAACAAAATCTCTAACAACGAACCGTTCGTTTGTTTCCTCACCGCGCCATCCATCAGCGCCGCACTGACCATCCGTGGAAACTTGGTGGCTTCCCAAGCTCCGCAATCCCCGGGTTTCTGGCAGTCAATTTCCAATACTCTCTCCATTACTACGCCAGGATCCGAAGCGTCCGCGTTGGCCGCACAACGTATCGCCGGAATCTTCCCTTGGTTCGTTCAGAACTCGCTCGTCCACTACCTCTCACCCCGAGGACTCGAACAATACTCCGGCGGCGGCTGGGGCACCCGCGACATCTGCCAAGGACCATTCGAACTGCTGCTTTCTCTAGGTTACTTCGATCCTATTAGAGAACTACTCTGCCGCGTCTTCCGCCAACAAAACCCCGAAGGTGACTGGCCGCAGTGGTTCATGTTCTTCGAACGTGAGCGCGACATCCGCCCCGGCGACTCGCACGGCGACATCGTCTATTGGCCCATCCTCGCTCTCGCCCAGTATCTCGAGACCACAGGCGACACGTCGCTGTTAGAGGAACCCCTGCCGTTTTTCCAACAGGACGGTAACGGCGAAACCGCCACCGTGCTCGCCCATGTCGATTGTGCCCTCGACCTGATCCGCCGCCGCGTGATCCCCGGCACGGTGCTCGCCGCCTATGGACATGGTGACTGGAACGACTCACTCCAGCCCGCCAAACCCGAAATGCGCAAACAACTATGCAGTTCGTGGACGGTAACGCTGAACTACCAAACATTCATAACCTTGGCCAACGCCTTCCGGAAAGTCGGCCATGACGCGCGCGCTACATTACTGGAAACAGAAGCCGCAGGTATTCTCGAAGCCTTCCAACGCATTCTCATTGTGGACAAAGTCATCGCCGGGCTCGTCTATTTTCACCCGGGCGGTGATAACGAAGCCCTCCTGCATCCACGCGACCACACCACCGGAATCTCCTACAGCCTGCTGCCGATGATTCACGCGATCATCAATGACATGCTCACCCCTGCTCAGGCAGCCAAACACCTCACCCTCATCCGCAAGCATCTCATCGGCCCGGATGGTGCGCATTTGTTCGACAGGCCCATGGCTTATCAGGGGGGCATTCAGAAAAACTTCCAACGCGCCGAAAGCGCGAGCTACTTCGGCCGCGAAATTGGTATCATGTACACCCATGCCCACATCCGCTACGCCGAAGCCCTCGCCCGCCATGGCAACACCACCGAGTTCTTCCACGCACTCTGCCAAATCAATCCTATCGCCATGCGCGAACTCATTCCGTCCGCCGCAACACGCCAAGCAAACTGCTACTACTCCAGCTCCGACCCCGCCTTCGCTGATCGTTACCAGGCATTCGCCGAATACGACAAAGCATTACGTGGCGAAATCCCCCTAGAAGGCGGATGGCGCGTATATTCCAGTGGCCCGGGACTCGCCGTGCGCCTCATCATGCATTGTTTCCTCGGACTCCGCGTGGCCACGGACTCTCTCGTCGTTGATCCCTGTATCCCACCGGAACTCGACGGTCTCACCGCCCGTGTGAACCTCAGCGGACGTGACATTGAAGTCATCTATCACACCGGAAAAACCGGCCGCAGCCCACAATGCGTCGAACTCAACGGAACCGTCTTGAACTTTTCCCACCTCACCAATCGCTACCGCGCAGCCGGCCTGCGAATCCCGATTGAATCCTGGAACAAACACCTACAAGATAGCAAAAACCGACTCGTCATCACTCTGGAATAAAATCGAATTCGCAGATCCAGATCTTTGTTAGGTGCTTAGTTCACGAAACAGGTGAATCTCCGTCACGCAAGGAAGTTGGTGAATGTGCAACTCCCCACCGGAAATAACTCCACTTCCACTTTTCATCCTAAGCTCGCCCATACACCTGCCTTTGGGCAACGGCGGAGTCACCCACAAACCTCCGGGAGGTATGATAATCGTATCGGCTATCTCAATATGAATGAGATACTCGCCACTCGCACGGATGTGGAATTCAAGCAGCCCATACCGCGTGGGTAATTGACTAACAGAAAATCCTTCTCCCTCGGAAATCCAATTCCACGGCATGCCGGGAGCCAGTACCAACGCAGAAGACGCCTCGCGTTCATCCGCGACCATCGATGTCAGCGACAAGATGTATTCCGCGGCGATCCAAGTGTGCGGCACATCGCCAAGATGCCCCGGAGATCGCGGATCAAACCAGCTGATTTCCGGCCATTGGTTCCACTCGCACGGGCGCCGATCCGACAAGAAAAAATCTAACAACTCTTGGGCGACCTCGCGTTTTTCCAGCCGCACGAAAGCCCCAATGAGGCGGATCTCATAAGCACTGTAGTTGTTCCATGGCACGCCACCACCATGACGTCCTCGGTGTCCAATGAGGTAGGCATCGAGTGTCGCATGTAGAGCATCGGCAGGCAGCACATCCACAAAGTCGAGCAAAGCAATCGCATTGGCGGTCGCGGAGGGATCGAAGTCCGCCCACTCTACCGACCCTGGGATGTAGTTGAGATTTTTATCGCGGATCACTTTGTTCAAGGACCTGAGAAGGTCATCTTGGAAACGGTCCGCCTCCTTGCGCCAGTGTGACATTTCCTCTTTATAACCCAGCGCTTCCGCCAAATCCGCCGCAGCTTGCAAGCCGCGAACGCCCCAGAAGTCATCCCAATACGAATGCACCGGGTGCGCGAGATAACCCTCATGACTCACCGATTCCTGCAGCAACCCAAAGAACTCTGAGCGAGCGTCCCGCGTATCCTCATCTTCCAAACTCACCGATTCCGGCAAAAGCCCGAATCCTGCCGTACTATCTCCCGCAAGATAGTCCGCAGTCATCCTTTGTGCGCGCAGCTCAATCAAATAATCCGCCGCCTTGCGGGCATGTGGCATTAGCTTTGTTAGAAAATCTTTATCTTGTTCTGACCGAAATACCTCGCGGATACCCCACAGGAACTGTCCGTGACTATCGTGTTCGACAAGCCAGTCCACGCCGTCGCGATCCACCACGCAGGGCACAAAGCCATCCGCACGCTGAAACGATGCATACCAGCGGATGAATTCATCCAGCGCATGAGGCAAGCCGACCTTAGCCAAGGCGGCCCCCATAATCACGCAATCTCTGACCCACGAGCGAGTATAGCGGCGCGGACCAGGTTGGATTGCCGCATGATCGCGGTTGATGAGGATGTGCCCGGCGGCAGTGCGCAGGCAATCGAAGGCCGGCTTCGCACAGTTCGGCACTTGCCATTTCACAGAGCCAAGCTTCCTACGCCACCGCGCGAGCGCCTTGGATCGACCCGATGGAGCGAAGGATTTTCTCGATCCGAAGAACGGCACAGAAATCGTAACCTCCAGCGACTTTTCTCCTGCGGAGAGTTCCCACATCAGGGCGGCGGAAGCCAAACCGGTGGAATCCTCGACTTGCTGCGCAGCGGGTATCTCTCCTTGAGAGAGAAATCCCAAGACACCACCTTCTTCAAACAACGCAGCTCCGTTAGAAAGAGGAGCGGGCGTAGAATACACCATCCGGTTGTTCACACACATACCATCAACCCCAAATGCGATTGTGGTGATCGGACTGCAACCGCCGAGGTTGCGGAAAGCCTGCCAAGGCGGATTTACCTGGAACGGCCGGATTAACAACGCCAGATGCATGCCCTCGTGCGGCTTCGTTACTTTCAATCGATAAGTGACACACAATGTTAGATCATCGCCCGCGTCATCCACCCAGGGCAGAATATCTAGGCGCAGACCACTCTTCTTCCATGCGACTGATGGCATCGGCGCGCCGTGCTTCGCCATGGCGCAGGTGGTTTTAACATCCGCCCAAGAAATCACTCCTTCGTTTGTTAGAATGAAGGGTTCCAGCGCAAACCCTCCTTCATCCACCTCGACCAAGCCCTCCTCGTTGATCAAGGCGCGGCGTTTACCCTCGGGACTCCCCACCGTTGTCCAATACGACTGCTCTCGGTGCCAGTAACGAGGATGAAACCCACGCGGATAATCCACAGCTACCGAATGCATGAACTCGTTCGGTGTACTGGAAAATGCATCAGGCTTCATCTCCACGCGACACATCGCAGCGCACGAGGCATCATCAAAAACCACTCGCAAATGACGAGCCTCGCCGCCGTGTGCGGAAATATGGCTCATGCTCCCGAAAACGCGCGTCATGCGGCGCAGAGTCGTCCATATTTCTCCATCATCGGACACCTCCACCACACAAGCCCGCGGCGGCAAATCGTCCGGCCAATGGATGACCAACCCGCCAAAGCGCAGGCTATGGCCAAAATCGATAGCCCACCACGGTGCCACATCCTCAGCCGCCGCACGCCATTCATCCGGCCCCTCATACCACGCTGCTTGTGGCGGATTCTCTGTTAGAAAACTAGATGCAACTACTGCGTGCGGCGCGCGCAGCGTCTGATCCTCCAAGAACGCGCTCGACAACTCTAGGCTACCCTTCCCTCCCGGACCCGCGGCAATGACAATTTCCACAGCCTCCACCTCAGAGGGCGCACCACCGCCCGCCGGACCCCAGGCAAAGGGAAATTCGCGCTCATGAAACCGGAAGTCCGTCCAGTCCACGGGCACTTGGTAGTCCTTGCGTAGATGCCGCCAGACATTCACCCCACCGGGCGACACCACCTTAAATTCCAGGTGATTCGGCGGACCCTCGCCGCGCAGTTGGAATCCAATCTCAAACGTATGCGGCAGTCGCAGAGCGATGACACGGCGCATGACGACAAATCCACCGCCACCGTAGAAATCATACTCCAGCCGAACTCCGGACGATCCATCCGCAGCCGTAACACGCGATACCTTTCCTTGTGCCTGGCCCGACGCAAACACCTGCCAGCCATCCATATCAGCAAACAGAGTGAAGAAGTCCATGTCTTAGGACAATCTTAGTTTTCGACGAGGAAGTCACGCTTTGTCCTTATTTTAAGCTAGTCCTACTTCGCTAAAGCTTCCGCCGCCGCTCTGCGAGCTATGGCAATGAGGGGCATTTGTAGCTTCAAGAACTGAAGTCGGGCTTTATTCTAATTCAAGCCAGCCCTACTTCGCCACCACCGTCGCCGAGGCTATGGTGGTCAAGAAGGCTACGAAGGGCATTCTTCGCTTCCTTCGACTTTTAATATGGCTTGCCATTCGAAGCTTCCGGCACGGAAGCGAAGAATGGTGCGCGATACTGGGTTCGAACCAGTGACCCCCTCCGTGTCAGGGAGGTGCTCTACCACTGAGCTAACCGCGCATTCCGAGGCTTTCCTGCGGGCGGGGAAACTAGGGTCAAAGTCGCAATTTACGCAACCCCTTTTTCCAATGAAGCGAAAAATTGTCATTCCAGCGTCATAGGATTACCGCTTGAGTTCTTTGGACGCGCACCACACGCTACCGCCGCTTTATGAAAATTTTTTCCCTGCTCATCCTTCTCACCGCCTCTCTTTCCGCCGAAGTTCCCGAAATTTTCAAAGGTTTGTTCGAAGAAGAAATTCCTGTGAAAGCCAGTATTGGCATGGTCGCTCCACCTAAGGATATTGATAAATTCATTGCCAAGGTAGAAATCGCGGCTCGCAAAAATCCAGAATGGTTTAAGGAATACTCAGTCGCTGCAAAACCCGGAGTCCCGCTTCCTTTCCATGAAAATCTCGGACTGACCAAAGAAGAATATGATGATTACATCGCCCTCTGGGGAAAACGTGAGTTTAAGTCCAAAGAAGAAGTCCTCCTCGTTTTACGCAAAACCTTGGGCAACACTTGGACCCTGACTGCTACCGGCAGTGCCGGTGTTATTTCCACACTGCGTTACGATTCAACCAAGAACACCTTCCGCTCTCCCAGTGGAGTTATGGAACGCTTGGAGGACATCAAAACCGACGAAAAACACATCCTTGGTGCGTGGTCAGGAAAAGAATGGCGTTTCCAAGAAAAAAGTCTTCTGGGACTAACCAAACAAAACTTCGCGGTCGGTAAATTCGATAAAGGCGAATTCGGCATTGTCATTTATCGCGCGCTGGAAGTTTCTCCCGAAGGTAATCGTCTCCTTGATGAAAATATCGTGCTTCGCTTTCCTCTCGGTAAAGCTGGCCAAGTCAAGCCGCAGACTGCACCAGCAAAAAAGAAGTAATCTACTAGTCTGGAAAAATCTCCAAGCGCGGGGGCTTACGTAGACGAATCGTTTCCTCGATCTCTCCTAGATCCAAACTATCGAGAACATTCGTGGAACGATTCATTAGACCGCTGCCGGTGTTAGTTGCCACTTCGCCGGGTAATTCAGTGTGATAAGGATCCACTCCGACTAATACCGTTTGCACGGGACGGATCGGCATCGTGTTCAGTGCAGGCAGACTGCTAAGCGCGTGGGCTGGATCAATCTCCGTTGAATGAACTCCGGAATGGGTCGTGCAAAACGGCAGGCCTTGGGTGCCGTCTTTCATATACTCGATCGTTTCAGTATTCATGGACTTAGTTTTACCAGTCGCCAAATCTTCTCTAAGTTCTTGGCAATACTCAGTCACGCGCTGTCCAGAAACCGCACAAATTTTTACTTCAACTAAACCGGCCGGACGAGGGAGCGATCCAGTCGAATGCGTCGTAGGGATTGCATTCATCGCCGCCGCCCATACCGGCATTGCTAAATCGCGACTGAATGCACCGGGATAAATTGGCTTGCTGTTGCCTTGCAGAAATCCTGTCCAAACTCCACAGCTGAATCGGCCGTTGTAGCCCAAAAACCACGTATCCGAAAAGTCATGTGTCGTTCCGCCCTTACCCGCTCCGTGAAATGGCTTGGTGACGAGTTGATCTTTTAAACCTCTCGCGCTACCTCTCTCCATACCCGCCGCCATCATATCATGAACTTGCCACGCCACCCGGTCATCTAACAGACGAGCGGATGAATTCAGTGGCGGAGTTTTTCTAAAGACCACAACTCCATTCGAATTTTCAATGCGTGATACATAAGTGAACTTTGACGGGCCTTTTTTACCTCCCAGTGGAAATGTCGAGATGGCGGTCACTGCCTGTTTCAGCGAAGCGGGCTCCCAACCCACAGTCACGCGCGGTAAGACTTCCGTATCCTCCATGGGAAACCCAAATACTTTACTAGCATCGATGATGCGTTCGATTCCGATCTCTGATCCCAAGCGCACAGTTGCCGCTACTTTGGAGTTCTCAAAAGCCCTTCGCAACGTGATCTTGCCTTCGTAAACAGGTGAACTGACTTCCATTCCCCACTCGCCCAAAATTCCTTCTCGTCCACTGACCATCACCGCACGGTTATCCATCGGCTCATCCTCAAGAATCGAGACAGGCGTGTGTTTACCCGCCAAACCCACCGCATACATAAATGGATAAAACGCGGTTCCAAGCGGACGCTGTCCTTGCTCAATGAAATCATATGGCACTTGCGCGTAATCCCTGCCGCCGACGTGAACCAAAACTTCTCCTGTTTCATGATCCATCATGAACACTGCGCCTTGGAGATACTCAGGAGCAATATCGGTTTGGTTTTTTTTATAATCGCTTCGTTTTTGTGCCGTGTAATCTGGATGTTTTTCAGCCTGATTTAACGACTCACGTAAGGATTTCTCAGCTGCATTCTGAGCTTCTGCGAGAATGGTTGTGTGAATGGTAAACCCGCCTGCGGAAAGAGCATCCCGCCCAAGCGAAGCGCCTACCGCATCCGCGATGCGCTCATACAAATGCGATGTTCCACGTTGCAAGGGCTTGGGATTAAGATCAAGCAACTCAAGCTGCGCTTGCGCATACTCGGAACGACTCAGCATGTGCTCCTCTCTCATTCGTTTGAGCACCATGTTTCTCGCAACCTTACTCGCCTCTAAATTATTCAGCGGAGAATTATTCGTCGGATTTTTGATCAAGCCAACAATCGTCGCGCATTCTACTAAATTGAGATCAACTGGCTCTTTACCGAAATAACCCAGAGCGGCCGACCTCAACCCATAAAATCCGCTGCCGAAATAGATGCGGTTCAGATAGAATTCCAAAATCTCACGCTTCTCGTAGCGCTCCTCAATTCGCATCGCCAAAAATGCCTCAACCATTTTCCGCTGAATTCCGCCCTCGCCCTTCGCCAAAGCATCTTGTTTCAGAGGATAGGCATTTCTCGCCAACTGCTGCGTGATCGTACTGGCGCCCTGAGTCGTCGTCCCAGCCTGATAGTTCAGCTTCAAAGCCCGGACAATCCCGATGTAATCTACTCCGTTGTGTGTCTCGAACCTTGAGTCCTCACCCGCTTTTAAAGCATTTAAGAAAAGATCTGGAACGTCATTGATCGACATCACGCTTCGATTCTGCACAAAAATCCGTCCGATCTCCTGACCATTGCGGTCTAAAATCCTACTCGGTATCTCAAGCTTATTGATCTTTTCTAGATCATAAGTCAGTGCCCGCTCCCGATACGGTCTCGTATACTGCTCGGCGTAGAGATACGCCACCAAACACGCACTCACGCAAAACATAAACAGCACAAACCAAAATGTTTTGCGCTTGTAGAAACGACGCTTGCCGCTCTTTCTCTCGGTGCTTTGCTTGTATTTAGCCATGTCTGAAAACCATCCAACTACGCCGCATATCGCAGACGGGTGTTCTTTGGATTACCCGAATCCTGCGCCACCCGCAACCTCTTCCTGTTCTTCCATCCGGGAAAAAATCGATGCTGAACTGGCGAAACGAGGTTCCATCTCATTTCCCGATTACCTCAATCTCGCTCTCTACGATCCTGAACACGGCTATTACGCCAGCAACTCCAACCAGGTCGGGCGTGACGGGGACTTTTACACCAGCGTTAGCGTAGGCCCACTTTTCGGGCAATTACTCGCCCGTCGCTTCATCCGCTGGTGGCAGGATCAGGAAAAGCCCACCTCGTGGCGCATCCTCGAAATCGGTGCCCACGATGGCAAACTCGCCGCAGATATCTTACAAACCATCGCCGTCCTATCGCCAGAAGCATGGCAACATCTCGAATACGCAACGGTCGAACCTCTGCCCGTGCTTAGAGAAGCTCAACAACAACGCCTCGCTCCCCTCGCGGCAAAGCTTCACCTCGCCACCGATTTCCGAACTCTCTCCGAAAATCCCCTACCCGGCATCGCTTTCGGAAACGAAATTCTCGACGCTCTCCCGTTCCACCTCATCCGCCGCCATGAGAACCAATGGCAAGAGCTCCATGTCTCAAATACTTGGGAATTCATCACCCAAAGCATCGATTCCACATCTGCCCTCGGAAAGAAAACCGCCGCACTCGGCGATGCATTTCCCGATGATTATCAGACCGAGATCCGAACCAACTACCTCGCGTTACTCTCTCAGATTTCTAACAGCATCAGCGATGGTTTACTGCTTTTCATCGATTACGGCTTCGCTGCTCCGGAATACTACGACACTCATCGCACTAGCGGCACCCTGCGCACCTTTTCCAAACACCAAGCCGCAGAAGATCCATTAGCCGATCCGGGGAAACGCGATATCACTGCGCATGTGGATTTCACCGATCTCACCCGTGAGGCCATAACCATCGGTTGGCATCCCACCCATTTCTCCTCCCAAGGCAGCTACCTCACCCACCTAGCAGCACCCATGATCCAGACCGGCGAAATGAACGATCCTAAAACCATCGCCCAATTCCGCTCCCTCACCCACCCCGCCCACCTAGGCGCAAGCTTCCACGTCATCGAATTCTCTAAATCCAATGAATCAACTCCAGTGGTTCTTCATCGACTGGCTTTGGGGTAGGAAGTTCTTAGTTCCTAGTTCTTGGTTCTTGGTTGGTGCTTCGCGCTATATTTTTTCGAACCAAGAACCAAGAACCAAGAACCAAGAACCAAGAACCAAGAACCAAGAACCAAGAACCAAGAACCAAGAACCAAGAACCAAGAACCAAGAACCAAGAACAATAACCAAATATCCGCGCTTGCAGCCTCTAAAAAAATCCTCCAATTTCCCTGCGTTGCCGGGGTGGCGGAATTGGTAGACGCGCCTGACTTAGGATCAGGTGGATTCATCTGTGCAGGTTCGAGTCCTGTCCCCGGTACTTTTATTTCCATATTGAATATATGGTTTCTAGTAGCTGTTCCGATTCTGTTCCGATTCTGTTCCGATGAAACGAGGGTCTTTAAGGCGTAATCTAGTGACATTGAGTGAGAATGCATCTGCATTTCCACAGTGGAAAACCAGTTTTGTGTAAATACAATATCACGAAGCCAGATTCGCCGTAGGAATCAGCATTTACTCAACGACTCTGAGCTTCCTCACTGTTTTCGCAGCTCCAGCAGTGTTACTGTAGGCGTGATTGCCATCAAACATAGTAAAACCTTCCCAATTAGACCCATCGACTAAATGAGTCGGCAGTCCTATCACAAAAAACCAATCGTCACCCATACTCGCCCAAGCGGTTCCTTTCTTGGGTGTGTAGGTCGTTTCGCCAAAAGCATTTTTTCCCCGAACTTTTGTCTCTGTATCGACCATGAACGATACCTTACAAAGCATTCCTCCGTTAGCTGTCGCCTGCATCACCTCGACCTTCGTAGGCATCTTATTGTCTTTGATGATCTTCTCCTCAGCTTTTTTCTCATCAATCATAGCTTTCTCTACATCCATCGCCCGCATGTAAGTACTATTACTCTTGTTACGCTTATTGCGGAACTCTGCGGCCTTAGTCGCGTCAAACCCGCCAAACTTCGCTTGTAGCTCAGGAGTGAGTTTTTCGTATGGCACTTTGGCAAGTCCTGTTTCGTGCATGATAGAAATACCATCCGGCTCGATCTTAGTCACCGTGACCCCTTTGTATTCCAACAATTCGGGTAATTTCATCACTGTTTCTTCACCAAACAAAACCCCACTTAAGCCCAATACCGCGCAGATCAAAAAAGATTTCATATTTGCCAGTTTTCTAACTCAACCAATCCCACCCTGTCAACTTCATCGAAATGAATATCAGTGGCAAATATTATCCATGGAGTTTCTGGGATGAGTTCGATCATTTACCATGTATCCACCCACAGAATAAAGAAAAGGACTTAACCTTTACCCCGCTAATAAGTTCGAGTTCTGTCCCCGGTAATTTTAAACCTAACGAATCACCGGAACACCGTATGTCGTGAATCCGGTCGAGTCCTTGATCTCGATATCAAGGATCTCCCCAGTTAAGCGCTCCACATTGCCCTCAAAGATAACGATCTTATTTTGAGGTGTCCTGCCCGACAAAGTGCTGGAATTATGTTTCGATGGACCTTCGCAGAGCACGCTTTGCACGGTGCCGACGATAGCCGCGTTTTTCACCCTCGCTAAACGATCCACCACTTCTAACAAACGCTGATTGCGTTGTTCTTTCACGGTTTCTGGAATTTGATCTTCCATTTCCGCTGCCGGAGTGTCTTTGCGCTTCGAGTAACGGAACACGAAAGCGTTGTCGAATTCGAGTCGCTCGACGGTTTGGATTGTCGCTTGAAAATCTTCTTCGGTTTCACCAGGGAAGCCCACGATGATATCCGTGGTGATCGCAAGATCTGGTCTTGCGGCTTTCATCTTCTCGCAGATCTCGATGAACTTTTCGCTTTTGTAAGGACGTCGCATCGCTTTCAAAATCCGATCCGATCCACTCTGCATCGGGAAATGGATATGCGACATCAGTTTTGGCAAATACGTAAACGCTGCCACCAGATCATCGCGGTATCCAATCGGATGCGGCGAGGTGAAACGAATGCGCTCGATTCCTTCCACTTGATGCACCGCTTCTAACAACTGAACAAAAGGCGACTTGCCATCTACTTTCGGAAACTCCGTCCGACCGTAGAGATTCACGATCTGTCCGAGCAAGGTGACTTCTTTCACTCCTTGGCGGGCGAGAAACTCGACTTCTTTCACGATATCAGAAATTGGCCGACCCCGTTCTTTTCCACGCGTATCTGGAACAATGCAAAACGAGCAGCGCATGTTGCAGCCCTGCATGATGGAAACAAAAGCCGATGCATTACGCGCCTTCGGCATGTGATCGCGGATGGTGTTTTGGGAATCGATTTCCTCTGCGATATCACAGACGGACGTCCCGCTCAGGGAAAGCGCAGGATTGTCCATCCGCGCTTCTAAACGCTGTTTCAAAATATCATCCACATACTCAAATACCTTGTGATATTTTTGCGTGCCCACCACCACATCGAGATGCGGAATGCGGTCGAAAAGTTCCTGCCCGCGCGATTGCGCCATACATCCCATGAAACCATAAACCACATGCGAGCGCTTCTGCCGCTGCGCGCCCATGATGCCCATTTTTCCTAACGCCTTCTGCTCCGCCTGATCACGCACCGAACAGGTGTTGATCAAAATCGCATCCGCATCCTTCTCGGTGGGCGTCAAGGTGTAGCCACCCTCAGTGAACATTCGCGCCACCTGCTCGGTGTCGCGCTCGTTCATCTGGCACCCGTAGGTCTTTAGGTAAACTTTTGGCATTTCTAAATGACGTTTACGCCAATTTCAAACGATCATCGGTCGCTAATTTTTCAGTCAACGCCGCATAACCACCTGCAACCTGCATGTTGAAGCAAAGCAGATAGAGCGTGAAAATTTTCGGATCAAACACATCGACCAATTTATCGACGGTCTCATCCAACTTCGCTTTATCTAACTCTTTAGGCAAAGCACCGGAGACCGATCCTTTACCGTCGTGTTCGATGCCTAAACCATCGCAAAACATTCCGAGCATTTTCTGCTGAGCCGCCATCAAGTAGGCCTGCATCAACTGCTCGCCGATTCCATCGCACGCGCGGAGTTGCAGCGTTTTCTGAACCCATGCGTATTGCTCGGCCAGCGATTTCTTCTGCACAAACACCGGGCGCAGTTTGCGATCCGATGCCAGAGTCGAGATCACTGTTTTGTAGACGTCTTTGTCATTGGCGCGGAACCAATCGAGCATTTCAGCAACAACGGCAGGATCAATAGTGGTAAAAATTTCGTGGGATTTCACAGGTAGAAAAGTTGGATGGGCGGGAAGTCAAATCCCTACGCCGCAAGTTGGCAACCATATCTTCCGTATCCACCGTTTGAAGTTTGAATTTTGAAATTTGAGACTTAAATCACGATATGCGCAACCCAGCCCCCATCATCGCCACGCTCTTCCTTGCTGCGCTGACGCTTTTCCTCATCTTACGCAAGCCGCCACAGCCGGTCGTTCCCCCCGTTGAGAAAAAATTACCCTCTGCTCTCTCCATTCTTGGAGAACTCCCCGATTGGACCGAGCTCGACGAATTTCAACATACGATCACCCGTTCAGAGTTCGAAATCCTCCTGAACGATATCTTTACCACCGACTCAACTTGGCAGCAATTCATCGCCATCCAAGACGAGTCGGCTGAAATTCTCACCTCCAGTGATCTGAGCGAGCCCTCTTTTATCCTCCGCTTCGCCCAACCCGATAAAACTCGTCCCACCCCCCGTCACTGGAAGTCCACTGCAAGCCTCCCCGCCCGACCCGTCGGCAAACCTCTCGCCAACCTCCACATTGCCATCGACCCCGGCCACATCGGCGGTGAATGGGCAAAAATCGAGGGTCGCTGGTTCCAGATCGGCGACGCATCACCGGTCACCGAAGGCGATATGACCCTCCACGTTGCCAAACTCCTCAAACCACAGCTCGAAGAAATGGGCGCCAAAGTCTCGCTCGTTCGAAAAAATTCAGACCCCGTCACCCCACTCCGTCCTGAAAATCTCACCGAGCTTGCCGAAAATGATGACACCCTGACCGATCCCCTCTCCATTCAACGTTTCACCGAAAAACTCTTCTATCGCACCGCAGAAATCCGGGCCCGCGCAGATCTGGTCAACGACACGCTCAAACCCGATCTCGTGCTCTGCCTGCATTTCAATGCCGATGCTTGGGGCGACCCCACCACTCCGACACTTGTACCCAATAACCACTTCCACGTCCTACTCAATGGTGCCTACACGCCCGATGAAATCCGGCTTGCCGACCAGCGATTCGACATGCTCAAAAAACTCCTGCAGCGCACTCACGAAGAAGAACTGATCGTCGGCCGAAGCGTCGCCGAAACGTTTGCCAAAATCTCAGGACTACCTCCGTTCATCTACCATCCCGGCGGCGGAACTTTTCGAGCCATTCCCTCCAGTCCTTACCTTTACGCCCGCAACCTTCTGGCGAACCGACTCTATGACTGCCCCGTCATTTTTATGGAACCCTACGTCATGAACTCCATCCCCGACTACAACCGCATCCAAGCCGGCGATTATCTCGGCCTTCGCGAAATCGATGGAAAGTTCGTTCCTTCGATTTTCCAAGAATACGCCAACGCCCTCGCTCAAGGCCTTGCGCAACACTACGGAAACTAACCCTGATTTTCAGGCGAAGACTACGGTGTGTATTGGTAAATCCAAGTCTCGGTGAGTGCCCCTTTTGCGTCTTTCAGAAACAGGCGAAGGTTCACCGGCCCTTTACCATCCACTTTCAGGTCGAAGTTGCAGCGCCATGTATCGCCGCCGACCACAGGCCGCGCGGCTGGGTGCAGAATTTCTCCACGCGAAGTGGTAATAACCGGCTCAACCTTGGTTTCCCATGGCAAATCTTCAAACCGACCCCCTTTGAAATCGAGCACGAACTTGCGGGCCGTGCTGCGATTTTTTTCACCGGGAACACCGCCGGCGCCCACTCGGGTCGCCACGACATGTGCCATCGGAGTCACGAAAGGTGGCTTCGCTCCCCAGTGCAAGCGATAGCGGAAATGTTGCTCCTGACCGGGTGCGAAAGATTCTTCGGGATTCCAGAAGGCGACGACGTTGTCGAAGGTCTCATCCGGACTCGGAATCTCAACCAATTGAATCTGGCCCTTACCCCATCCATCAAGCGGCTCAACCCAGAGCGAAGGGCGTTTGTGATACATCGCCCCGTCATCCAAATAATGGTCGAAATTTTGGTCGCGCTGCAAGAGCCCGAAACCTTTTGGATTCTCATCGAGGAATGAGTTGAACTGCAAGGTGGTAGGGTTAACTAACGGACGCCAAATCCACTCTCCGCTGCCATTCCACATCGATAGTCCATCGGAATCATGGATTTCCGGACGCCAGTCATCTGCTACCCGTCTGTCGTTTTCACCGCACTGAAACATCGAAGTCAATGGACCGATCCCGATCCGCTCAATTTTTTTCCGAGGATAGATCATCGCATCGACTTCCATCTTCGTCACCTCGCCCGGAGTGATTACGAAGGTATAAGCACCCGCCACAGACGGACTATCTAACAACGCATGGACACAGAGAGTCTTGGAATCAGCTGCAGGCTTTTCTAACCAAAACTGACGGAAGTCCGGAAATTCCTCGGCACGTGGCAGAGCCGTATCGACCGCGAGGCCGCGCGCAGAAAGGCCGTATTGCTTGGTTTCACCGACCGCGCGGAAGTAACTCGCACCCAAAAACGCGAACATATCGGCATTCTTATCCGGTGACACACCCACGCGGAAACCAGCGAACCCAAGGTTATCGACTTTCGAAGGCACTTTCAGTTTTTCTCCATAGGTAAACAGATCTTTCGAATACGAAATAGTGGTCACTTTACCATTGTCCACCTCATGAATACTCACTGGATGACGGAAAAACAGACCTAGGTGGAACAGTCTTACTTCCAGACTGTTATCCTTTGCATGCCATAATGCTTTTTCCTTACGAAATTTAATCGACTGATAAGCATCGTAATCCAACCCATCGATCCACGAAGGCAATTTCGATGGCGGAGCGACGTAAGGTTCGCTGGAAATTTTCTTTGCCTCCGCACGCAGCCATGCGACATCGAATTTTTCTTCTTCTGCAGCTTGCAGATTCACACTGAGCGCACCCATGGCAACCAGGGCGGCAAGACGTTGGATAAGATCGCGACGATAGATCATAGGCTTGTGGTAATTCTTGAACTATCTGGTCTATCCAGCTTCGCAACTTTTATCTGCTAGGGGGTGGATTTTTTGCGAATATATAAAAAACCAGTCTAGCTATATCGCCCGCCAAATTTGAGGAGCGGATATGATATCCTTAATACTCCAATCACGTCCGAGGAATAATAAAGCGATACCGAATGAGATTCGGTATCGCTTACGCCACACTGTTTTGAAAAAACAGCTAGGACACTAAAATTAAAACACCTTCGTAACACCCGGAATCGGTGCCGGATAGAGTCCATCTGGACCCATCTTCGGACCCGGATCGGCATCCCATGCGAGGACTTTTGGCATCGTATCCAAATCGGAATTCAATGCCTGCTCCCATGTGATTTCCTGACCGGAATAGGTCGCCATACGTCCCATGATAGCTGTTAGAGTTGCTTCAGCGGTGTAGTGAGCGTTGTTGATCGGCTTGTCCTCAAGGATGTGTTTCACCAACACATCGTGCTCTGTCTGATACGGATTGTTGTTCTGACCACTGAAACGCCAGATGATTTTCCCAGTAAGATCCTTGATCACACCCGCTGTGGCCGTGCCTTTGGTGCCGATGATGGTCTCTGAAACTTTCGACCATGTTTTATCCCAATGCTTGCACTGGCTGTTCATGATGGTGCCGTTAGGGAAAGTGTATTCGACGTAGTGATGGTCGTAAATTTCGCCCCAGTCTTTACCTACACGCTTGGTGCGTCCGCCCATGCCGACCGCTTTCACCGGATGCTGCCCCATGAACCAGTTGCCGACGTCGATGTTGTGGATGTGTTGCTCGCAAATATGATCGCCACAGATCCAGTTGAAATAGAACCAGTTGCGCATTTGATATTCCATCTCGGTCATTCCCTCTTTGCGCTCACGCGTCCAAACTCCACCACCTGACCAGTAAACCTGCGCGTTGATGATTTCACCAATCATGCCTTCTTTGATTTTCTCCAGCGTCTCTAGGTAAGTGTTTTGATAATGACGCTGAAGGCCGCAAACCACTTTGAGATTTTTCTGATCCGCTGCTTTCGCAGCTTCGATCACCTTGCGAATCCCCGGGCCATCGACCGCAACGGGTTTCTCCATGAAAACGTGTTTTCCTTGCTGCACCGCATACTCAAAATGCGCAGGACGGAAACCCGGCGACGAACACAACAAAACCAAATCCGCTGCATCGATCGCTTTTTTGTAAGCATCAAAGCCCACAAAGCGACGCTCCGCAGGAACATCCACACGCTCTTTGTATTGCTTCAGCAACGTGTCGTGAGCCTTGGTCAAATTGTCTTCAAAGGCATCCGCCATTGCAACTAGCTTGGTTCCGGGAACGTTAAGCGATTGACTCGCCGCACCCGTTCCGCGTCCGCCGCAACCGATCAAGGCGACTTTGATGACTTTGCCGCCCGCGTCTTGGGCGCTGGCTATTCCTGGCAGTAAGGTCGCCGCAGTGACTAAAGCTCCGGCTTTCATAAACTCACGACGGTCTGATTGAGGTAAACTTGGTTTTTGCATTTCGGACACTACGGAACTCGATCCATGCATCTTTCGCCAGTCAAAAAAATCTGTCTGATCTGCCCGATTCGAAGGGCATTGCCTGCGTTACTCTCCGGCCATGATACTGTCCGTTTCACGGGGATGAACTGAGCGGCTACCAGCCGCAGTGGCATTCATCGCTTCCTTTGCCAATTCAATGGCTTGCCATTCGTAGCTTCAGGAACTGAAGCGAAGAATGGTGGGCAGGGCTGGATTCGAACCAGCGTACTCAATGAGAGCAGATTTACAGTCTGCCGCCTTTAACCACTCGGCCACCTACCCGGTGCCGCTTGTGCGGGGCGGGATGTTTGTTTTCGATTCGGGGTGCTGACAAGTAAAAAGAGGAGGAAAAATTTAATTTCTCACTTCTCCAGTGCTTCTGCTCGGGAAATCAATGCCCTTGCTGCATCTGCGTTGCGGCCCTCGGCGTTCCATATCCCCGCCAGTGCGCGCAGTGCGGCGGCGGTTTCCTTGGTTGCAGTCTTAGGAAAGGCTTTGATCGCATTCTTCAATCTCTCCTCAGCCGCTTTATTCTGACCTTGTGCCACCAGTTCTTGAGAGAATTCCAATAAGAAATTCGGCTCCATTTGTGATGGATGACTCATCATATTCTCAGCCTCGCGGAACAATCTCAGCGCTGAGCTCTTCGATTCCGGATCGCGCACGGCCGCAACCGCCAACTGGGTCATTAAGCGAGCGTTCTCCGGATGATTGAAAACCGCTTTTTCTAACAACAACCGAGCCTCACGGTTTTTTCCTGCCGCAAGCAACTCAACCGCGAGCTGTTCGAACTCTTCAGGTGCTCCACCACGGATTTTCAATACCTCTGCGGAATGATAGAGAGCGTCATCAATCTGTCCTTTCTTACGGTAAAATTTTGCCAACGACTCATGAGCCAGAACTTTCCGAGAATGGATCGCCAAGACATCTTTCAAGGTTTTCACTCCAACCTCATTGTCTCCCGCAGCGAAATGCAAAATCCCTTTGCGTATTCTCAAATCTAACGAAGAAGGAACCGCCGCCGTATGTAGCTCCAACATACGGATCGCTTCTTTCAGGTTTCCTGCCTCACGAAAATAATCACTCGCTGCCCTCGCAATGCCCGCCCACTCCGGATGATCCTGCATCGCTTTTTGAAACCGATCTGTTATCCGCTTTTTCGCCTCCTCATCATTCCCGTCGTAAAGGCTTTTCGTCGTAGCGATGTAATAGTTCACCGCTCCCTGAGAATCCATAGCGAGCGTTTCTAACAACTCACGAGCTCTATTGTCATCTCCCTTATCCCGAGCAAAACGAATCAGTCGCTCAATCGGCAAAATCTGACCCGGCATCGCTTCGAGCACTTTGAGATACTCAGCCTCGCGCTTCCGGTCTGCCAGTCCATCTCCCCTTCCTATCGTTTCGAGAAAATCTCCGTATTCGATCCGCACTTCGATTTCATCAGGGCGTGCAGCGATGACTTTTTCATAAAGCCCCAGCGCAGCCAGTTTATCGCCCGATTCCATCTTAATCTCCACCATTCGCCTAACGAGCGGCATCGCCAATGGATCAGCTGCGTAAGCCGATTCAAAATACTCCGTCGCGCGCTTTTCATTGCCGCGCTCAGACTCCAAAATTCCGTATGAAAAATCCAACAAGCTTCCCGCGTTTAATAAG
This sequence comes from Akkermansiaceae bacterium, assembly GCA_031425735.1. Taxonomy (GTDB): domain Bacteria; phylum Verrucomicrobiota; class Verrucomicrobiia; order Verrucomicrobiales; family Akkermansiaceae; genus Luteolibacter. The sequence continues at coordinate 76,353 of JANPJY010000029.1, forward strand.
CCGCACGAAGCTGAAATCATTCCCACAAATAAGCGCATTTCCTTTCTCTACCCGCAATCCTCCATCATGAAAAGCTTCTATCTTCTTACTTTAACGATAGTTTGGCTTATCCTGCCGTCAGCCCTTCACGCAGCTCCCGAACATCCACGGTTATTCGTCACAAAGGCCGATTGGAAAGATCTACCCGCACGCATGGAGGCCGATCCGCGGGTTAAAAAAATCATTTCAGGAACGATCGCGCGAGCCGATTTCACCCTTGAGAAGCCGCTGCTCACTTACAAACGCGAGGGTCGCCGAATCCTTTCCGTTTCCCGTGACGCCATCGAACGCGTGCTCGATCTCTCCACCGCATGGAAAGTCACTGGTAAGAAAAAATACCTTGATCGCTGCCGCGACGAAATGCTCGCGATTTCAAAATTCACAGATTGGAACCCAGACCATCACCTCGACACAGCGGAAATGCAAACCGCTCTCGCCATCGGTTATGACTGGCTGTTTGAAGATCTAACAGAAGCCAATAAAAAGATCATCGCCACCGCTTTGCTCGAAAAAGGACTGAAATCCACGCTCTCGCAGAAAAAAATCATGGCTTGGCATAACAACTGGAACCAAGTCTGCATGGGCGGATTGGTTATATCCGCCATCGCTCTCAGTGATCTCGAACCTGAGCTTTCCACCGAAGCTTTAGCAGCAGCAACCAAAGCCATTCCCAAAGGACTAGCCGTAGGTTATCCGGCCGACGGCGCATATTCCGAGGGAGGTGGTTATTGGTCCTACGGAACCATCTACACCATTCTCACCATCGAGGCATTTCGCACCGCTGGAATTCCATTTGAAAAAATCCTCTCTCATCCCGGTTTTCTCCAGAGCGGCTACTTCATCCGCCAAGTGTATGGCACCAGTGACCTGTTATTTAGCTACGGCGATAATCACCCAAGACCATTTTCGTTCAATCCCGCAATGATATGGATGGCGAAACAAAATCAGAGCAAAGCACTCAGCGATTTCATCGCGCCAACGTTTGATCAAATCGACTCCAAAACCCAAGATCGCTTTCTCGCTCTCTCCGCCTTTTGGGTTCCTGAAAAAACCGATCCAAAAGAGCAACCCCAAGCACTCCATTTCGTCGGAGCGGGCTTGAGCCCGATCGCCATCCATCGCACAGGCTTCGAAGCCAATGATCTCTATCTCGGCATCAAAGCCGGAAAAGCTCAAGTCAGCCACGGCCACATGGATGCCGGATCTTTTGTCATCGATTGGGCAGGCAAACGCTGGGCCAGCGATCTTGGAATGCAGAGTTATCACGGTCTCGAATCCACTGGAATCAACCTCTTCGAAATGACGCAGGACAGCGAACGGTGGTCAGTATTTCGACTCAATAATTTCTCCCACAACACCCTCACCTACAACGATCAGCTTCACCAGATTGATAAGAAATCAGAAATCATTTCATCAAAAGGTAGCCCACAACACGAAACGCTAGTCAACCTCGCCCCGGTGCTTGGGCTTCCCACAAATGCGACCGCCACTCGCCATTTCAAAATGGATGCGGATAAGCGTATCATCACCATTACCGATTCTCTAACAGGATTGAATCCTAAAGACCAAATCACATGGAACCTGTTGACCCCCGCTACATTCATTAAAACCGATACCGGCTTTATCCTCACCCAAGATAAAGCCAAAATGCAGCTCGACTTATCATCCCCGCAATCAAGCAAATCCCTAGCTTCCCCAGCCGATCCGCCACCTAAACTCCACGACGCCCCCAACCCCGGAATCACTCGCGTTCAGCTAAACGTTAAGGCCGACTCTGAGGGCAAGATTGTGATAGAGGCCAGTTTCAAGGCTTTAGAAAATTAGACTCAGCGGATCAGCCAAATATCCAAAAAGAACCAGCCGATCATCATCAGTCCGATGATCACCTTGAAAATCACCCCTGCCACTGTGCCGACCACACTCCCCACACCGGACACAGCAGATTCACGAGTTTCTTTTTTCGCAAAAGCTTTTTCAAAACCAAACGCCCCGATCAGTGGGCCGAGCAACAATCCAAACGGCAGAAAAAACAAACCCGCGAAGCCGCCGATCAGCGCTCCAAGCGCACCCCATTTACTCCCGCCGAACCACCGCGTGCCCAGCGATCCACTGACGATTTCAAAAACCTGCGCGATCGCCATCAATAAAACCAAAATCCCAAAACTCCACCAAGCCAACCCCGCACTCGGACCCACCATCCAGCGATAACCCGCCGCCCCTAAGATTATGAACAAGTGACCCGGTATAATCGGCACCACACAGCCGATCAAACCCACGACAAACAAACTTCCTGTCACCAACCATACCGCACTGTCTTGAAGAAATTCGATCACCCTCGGAAACTACTCGAATCGATAAAAAGTGAAACTGAAAAACTCATCTTGCTCATGTTTCACTTAAGCCATGTTTTCAGTTATCTCCTGCATTTTTCAACAGGAGGGAGGAGATAACGGAGGAGACGGAGGAAGATATGAATTTAAGAGCTTAACCACGAAAAACACGAATGACACGAAATGGCTTTTGATCAAAAAGCGTAGCTTAAAAACTCATTTCATACTTTCATGAACTTTGTGTTTTTCGTGGTTAATAATTTTATCAACCCAAGTCTTCTCTTGTGTCCTATGTCTCCAAGTCTTGCGTCTTCCTGAGCCCATTCGCCGCATACAGCGCGATCGCGATCCAGATCAGTCCGAACGACATCAAGCGGACATCCGTCATCGGTTCTCCATAGATTTTCCAACCGATAAAAAACTGCATGGTCGGCCCGATGAATTGAAGCATGCCCAAAGTGCTGAGGCGGATGTTCCGGCTCGCGAAAGCAAACGCCAGCAGCGGGATCGCCGTCACGATACCGCTTCCTGCCAACATCAAACCGTTTTGCAAATTTCCCCCGAATGCATCCGCCACGCTCGAGTGTTGCCATAACAACCAACCCAAAGCCACCGGCACTAACAGACTCGTCTCCACCGTCAACCCATCCAGCGCACCGAGGGAAGATCGTTTTCTAACAACTCCATACAATGAGAAACTCAACCCCAACGCCAGCGCCACCCACGGAAAATGTCCCACGCCGGGAATCTGCAACATCACCCCAGCGAACGCCGTGACAATCGCCACCATTTGCAACCGATTCTGCCTTTCACCGAACCACAACGCCCCGAACAACATGTTAAGAAACGGATTGATATAATAACCCAGCGCCCCCTCGATCATTCGATCATTAATCGTCGCCCAAACATACAGCACCCAGTTCCCCCCGATCAACACCCCGGAAAGCACGTGCCACCAAAGCGTCCGCTTGTCGGCATGGATTCCCACCTTTCTCCACCACAACAGCGGCCACAACATCAAGCACGTCCAGCAAGTCCGCTGCGCCACAATACTCATCGCCGGAACCGACTCTAAAAACTTCCAATAAATCGGCAGCACGCCCCACAATCCAAACGCCACCACCCCCGCCATTACCCCTCGTGCATTTCCCGTCACGCGGGATTCATAAGCGCGCCTGAGAGCGTGTGCAATGCTCTTTAAAACCCAAGGAGGGGCTGCATCCTGCTGCCC
>JANPJY010000030.1:0-13324 GCA_031425735.1 Akkermansiaceae bacterium
CCAAACGCCCGAGTGGGGCGCCGATAAGAGCAAGTGCCATCGTCAGCGGAAACGCCATCAACAAGCAGATTAAACCATCTATTGCCGAGATAATGATGCACACCCCGAGCACTATATTACTCCCACAAGCAATCCCGTACGTATTGGAGAAGGATTTCTCCCGTTTGTAGTTCCAACAAAAAGCCGACAAGAAGCTGACTATGACGGGCAGAAACAGAAACAAACTCCAGCCATACTGCTCGGACACGGAAATGGATAATGCCGCACCGCCCCATCCTAAGATTGCTGGCAGAAAAATCGCAGTCAGGGAATGATTCAAAATTCGTTGCACAGTCCTAGGTTTGTGAAATGCATTAAAATGACAAGAACCGATCTTCTGCTGATCTTCTACTTGCTCTATCCGCATTCTTGATCTTCTTTAAGAACGTCAGCTAACCACAGCTTAATTCCCTATGAATCTCACCCTAAAAGTTTGGCGCCAAACCGGACCGAAATCCAAAGGCAGTATCCACACCTACGCTGCCGAAAATATCCCGCCAGAGGCGTCGTTCCTTGAAATGCTGGACATCGTCAACGAGCGGATCATTGAAAAAGGCGACGATCCCATCCATTTCGACCACGACTGCCGCGAGGGAATTTGCGGTTCTTGCTCACTCACCATCAACGGCGTTCCACACTCCAAGGAAAAAGGCATCACCACCTGCCAGGTTCACATGCGCAAATTTCGCGATGGAGACACCCTCTGGGTCGAGCCTTTCCGCGCCAATCCTTTCCCTATTGTCAAAGACCTCATCGTCGATCGTACCGCCCTTGATCGCATCATTGCCGCTGGCGGTTACATTGACATCCGCACCGGTTCGGCCGTCGATGCAAACTCGATCCCTGTCCCAAAAAGCGATGCTGACAACGCCTTCGACGCAGCAGCTTGTATCGGTTGCGGTGCTTGCGTCGCCGCCTGCCCGAACGGATCCGCTATGCTTTTCACTTCTGCAAAAGTTTCCCACCTGGGCCACCTTCCGCAAGGTCAGCCAGAGCGTCAAAAACGCGCTCTCGCCATGGTTCGCCAAATGGACAACGAAGGCTTCGGAAACTGCACCAACCACTACGAGTGCGAGGCAGCTTGCCCGAAAGAAATTTCTGTGGATCACATCGCACGCATGAACCGTGACTACGGCATAGGCGTCATCGCCGAGCAGTTTGCGTAAACCGTTTCAGTGCGATTGGAATAAATCGCGATAATTCCCATCTCACGTGTCATGAAAACCAAGTTCACTCTCATTCTGGCGGCGATCACTCTTGTTTTCGGTGCCGCTTGCGCCGAAGAAAAAAACAAAGAAAAAGCTATGGAAACTGCCAACGAAGCACCTCAAGAGCCCACCGATAAAGTTGTGAAAACCGATGAGGAATGGAAAAAAATCCTCACTCCCGAGCAATACCGCATCCTTCGTAAGTCAGGAACTGAACCCAGCCACGGTGAAGTTTACAAAGAGTTTAAAAAACAAGGCGAGGGAGCTTACCACTGCGCGGGCTGCGGTGCTTTGCTTTTTAGTTCAAAAGAGAAATTCGACTCCCGCTGCGGCTGGCCTTCGTTCTACGATCCTGCGAAAGCTCAGAACGTCACCACCAAAGTCGATAACTCCGGCGGCTACGTCCGCACCGAAGTCAATTGCGCCAAATGCGACGGACACCTTGGCCATGTATTCGCGGGCGAAGGCTTCAACACCCCCACTGACAAACGCTATTGCATCAACGGAGTCGGTTTGAAGTTTGTGCCTGCTAAGGAGTAATCAATTTTTCACCGCGGAGGCGCAGAGGTCGCAGAGGGACGCTGAGCCATCTATACAAAAACTAGAAGTTCTGGCTTCGCGAGCTAGCAATTGGAGACTATGCGAAGCTAGGAAAAACAACTCTTTCCATTCTCTGCGTCCCTCCGCGACCTCTGCGGCTCTGCGGTGAAAATCTTCTGCCCCTCCGAAATTTTTTAACGTTTAAAACTTGCCCATCGCGGCAGCCCAAACAATGCTTCTACAGCAACGGCGGTTTGGCGGAATTGGTAGACGCGCTCGACTCAAAATCGAGTTCCTTGTGAGTGTGGGTTCGATTCCCACAGCCGCTACTTTCTTTCCCTGAGTTCAAACCATCGCAGCATGTCATCTCCGCGTAGCATCGGCATCATCGCAGGCAGCGGAATCTATCCGGAGACCTTCGTCCGGGCAGCTCGTAAAGCCGAACCCAATACCCGCCTCGTCGTCGTCGGTTTTGAAAACGAAACCCGAACCGACCTCGAAGCCCAAGTCGAAGCTTTCCGCTGGGTGCGCGTCGGGCAACTTTCAAAACTCATCAAATTTCTCGTCAGCGAAGGCGTCACCGAGGCAGTCATGATGGGGCAAATCTCCCCGAAAAATCTTTTCGATCTTCGCCCCGACATCCGCATCCTGATGATGTTAGCGAAGGTCAAAAAACGGAATGCCGAAACCCTGTTCGGAGCCATAGCCGGAGAACTTGAAAAAGACGGCATCGGCCTCCTACCTGCGACCACCTTTCTCGAAGATCACCTTCCCTCCGCCGGTCACGTCACAGGCCCAGTCATCAAACCTCGCACGCTCGAAGACCTCGAATACGGTTTCGACATCGCCAAGAAAACCTCAGCCCTCGACATTGGCCAATCTGTTGTCGTCAGACACGGCACCGTGCTAGCCGTTGAAGCATTCGAAGGCACCAATGCCTGCATCCGCCGTGGTGGCGAACTCGGCCGCAACAAAGACGCCGTGCTCGTCAAGGTTTCCAAACCCCATCAAGACTTCCGCTTCGACGTGCCGGTCATCGGCCCCCAAACCATCGAAAACTGCGCCGCCGCGGGAATTATCGCCATCGGCATCGAAGCCAGTAAAACGCTTCTGTTAGAAAAAGAAAAGGTCATCCAACTCTGCGCCCAACACAAAATCTGCATTCACGCACTTTAACTTCAGACTAAAAGCCCATCTCACCCGCCTCCGGCTTTTTGCTCAGTAGTTTTCTATTCCGCGTTCATCGCGGTTGAAATTCTCTTTGGTTAAAATGGAACCCACGTTTATCATCCCGCCGTGCGTAAGCTGTTCCACCTCAAAAAAATTACCCACATCACAGGTTTATTTTTTCTGTCGCTCACTTTCTCTGCTGCAGAAACCGCAACGCCTCCACCTGTCACGCTTGCTGAAATCAATGCCGCACTCACCCGTGGAGTCGATTTTTTAGTCACTGATCAAAACGCCGATGGCTCATGGGGTAGCGCGACCCGCACCAAAGACATCAATATTTACGCGCCGCTTCCAGGCGCACACCTCGCCTTCCGCTCCGGCGCAACTGGGTTAGCATTATCTGGAATCATCGATTCCGCAGACGCCCGTCCCGATACCCTCGCCACGATCGAGAAATGCGCGGCGTGGTCGGCGAAAAACCTCCCATTGCTACGTCGCGCAGATCAGACAACTACCTACAACGTCTGGGGTCACGCTTACGGCCTGCGATCTCTCGTCCGTCTTCACCAACGAGAAACCAACCCAGAAAAACAGGCTCTCTACAAAACCCTCGCGCAGCAACAAATCGATCTCGTAGGTCGCTACGAAGACATCAACGGGGGTTTCGGCTATCTCGATTATTTCGACGATTTCACCTCACAAAAACCCACGGGCATTACCACTTCATTCAGTTCTGCCACCGTGCTTCTTGCCATGGATGAGGGTCGTAAAAGACTCGGTCTTACGTTGAAAGAAAAGATCGTCGGTACAACGCTCGATTCCATCAAACGCCAGCAATTTCCCGATAAATCCTACGCCTATTCACATAAACATATCATGCGCCCACGCGCCGATATCAACCGTCCCGCAGGTTCCCTAGCACGCTCCCAGTCCTGCAACGCCGCGCTCCGTGTATTTGGTCGCGAGGGTATCACCGACGAAGTCATTATCGAATGGGCCGATCGCTTTCTCGCGCGCGAAGGTTGGCTTTCCATCGCGCGCAAACGCCCCAAACCTCACGACATCCATTTCAGAATTTCCGGCTATTTCTACTATTACGGCGTCTACTATTTCACCGAATCGGTTAGACTACTCCCTGCAGAGAAACAAAAACCCTACGCCGAAAAACTCGCCGCCCTCATCATTTCCAAACAAGAAAAAGACGGATCATGGTGGGATTATCCGCTCTACGATTACCACCAACCTTACGGTACCGGCTACAGCCTCATGGCGCTGAGTTGGTGTAAAAGCGTTATTTCTTCGAGTCCCTGAAACTCATATTCCTTTGTAACGAACGCGCATGCCGTCTTTTCCAATCGGTCTGTCATCCACAGGGCGTTGTTTTGGGATACTCATCGAAACTTTTGCCGGGCGATCCGACGGATGATCGTTTCTGCGCTCTTCTGCCTCGTTCACTTTCAACTCACGGCCATCCATCTTCATTCCATCTAACAACTGAATCGCTTTTTCTCCAGATTCCATGCTGTCCATAGTGATGAAAGCGAAGCCACGTGGGTTTCCTGTATCAAAATCTTTTGGGCGACGGAACTCGGTGATCGTACCGATTTCCGCGAGTGCTTCTGCGAGTTTTTGTTCTGTGGTGTCGTAAGATAAATTTCCGATAAATAATTTCATAGTTTGTATTTGTGCAGTTGGTGAAACTCATCACTTACAAGCACGGCGTTCCACCAAGAACGACATCATTATCAACCGCACAGCAAATCCCCCGCACCCGCTTTCCGAGGCTCATCGGCGCGCAGACTAGCACACTAAAATTACAAACCAAGCCCGCTTGTGAGAATTCTTCAAACGAAGAGAGATCTTTAATCAAATCTTTACCAGCATCGGCATCGGCACAGTGACGACTTGCATGCCTGCTGCTTGGGCTGCGATCACGCCTGGAGGTGCGTCTTCAATCACGAGACATTTTTCCGGAGCGACGCCGAGCAATTCAGCAGCTTTTAGAAAAATGTCAGGCGAGGGTTTACCGTTGGCCACGTCGTCGGCGGTGACAACTTCATCGAACCAATCCGAGCAATCCAAGAGTCTCAATGTCTTTTCAACCACATGGCGTGAGCCACCTGAAGCGACCGCCATTGGCATTTTGCCTCTGAGCGATTTTGCGAAATCTGCCACTTCATCAATGAACTCGACCAAATGAAGTTTTTTCAAATAAGCATCTCGCTTCGCAAGTGCAACAGCTTCTGGATCAAGCTTCAGGTCATATTCTTCGTTGAGATCGACCACGATGTCGCGGGTGGGTCTGCCGCCCATGGCAAAAAACACGTCCTCCTTGAAAATTCCGCCTGCGCCATAAGCTGCGAGGGCTTCGCACCAGGCATCGAAGTGAGCTGGCATGGAATCGACTAGCGTCCCGTCGCAATCAAAAATCACTGCTTCGTAACCGGTTTTTGGAAAATCAATTGCTCCTACTTTAGACATGGCGCGGAGGAATTACTGGGCAGCAGCGAAGTTTGCAAGACCCTATCTCTCAATTTAGAGTCTTTGCGAAATTATCTTTTTAGCTACAATCCCACCCATGCGGCAATTGGCACAATGGTTTGACTCGATAGAAACCGGAAAACCCTTCGTTTCCTGCAAAATTTGCCAGAAATCCCTCTCCACATCTGGGGGGAGTTGGGTGGTCAATAAGCACTACCACCGCAAGGAATGCGTTTTAGAATATGCGATCTGCGATCATTGTAGGGATGAGGTGGCGGGAAGTTTCAGCGAGTCATCAAAAACCGCTATCAGAGACTTCTTGGAAACCAAGATTGATTGGGAACAACGCATCATCGAGTGGTCAAAACTGGATAAACCCATCCAGCGCATGGATCACTGCGTGGCGTGCACCATGCCTCGGGAGTGGATGCTGGGATTCACCATCTCCGCCCAATTCAGAAATGATGGCTCATTGATCGAAGGTGCGTTGCCGTTATTGCTCTGCAGTCACTGCGTTTCTCAAATCACCGAGAGCCTATCGCCAGAGAGCCGGGAAACTTGGAATCGGTTTATCGCCATGTATTTTGAAGGACCTGATTCACCCGATTACCATCCAGGTATTTTCTGAAATTACTTCTTATCTTTCGCTCTTTGGAATCTAGAGCGGCGCTCAGAATCCTCTTCTGCGACTGGCTCCGAAACTTCAGCCAGGACTTTTTCAACCACAGGCTTAGCAACTTTTGGAGTGCGCACTTTTTGTGGTTTAGGCTGTTTCACCTTGTCTCGCTTAAACCGAACAAACTCAGGTATTTTCCAGCCAGTCCGGGTGATCAATGCTTCCAAAATAATCAAGAGCAGCAGAGAAATGCCCAACGGTAGACTGAGCGAATGCGCGGCGAGATAAGGTGGCCTCAACCATGCATCTTCAAGATTTAATAATTTTCGCCCATTGGTTTGGTGGGAAACCTGACGCAACTCTTCCAATCGCTCTGCTTCGAACGCCCACTCCACACTTGATCCCACACTCACCGGACCGAACGCCAACGCGTGATCTCCTACCCGGATCGCTCCTTTTACTACACTGCCTTCATTCAAATCACGACTCAGAGAAAAATGCCCCGGCGCGATACGACGCCATGGAACTTCATAAATCGGCCCACTCGCTTCATCCTGTAATTTCACGACCGGTGGATCCTGATTCAGGCGCTCACCCCATTCCTCGGAATCATAATACAAACTTAGCTCCAAACGAGTCCCCTTCATCTGATGCCGTATCGCTATACCCGGAGGTAATTGCTGCCCCATCAGGAAACGACCCATCGTTTGCACAAAATCTCCGTATCCTTTCCAGTTTCTAACATCATCAGAAAATTCACCACCTAACGGAAACGATACCGCTGCGGTTCTGCCCAAACCACGGCGAGCATGCGCGACGAGCGGAGCCACATATTCATCTTTAGAAACCAATGAAACCGTGCTGTCTTTGCGAGCGTAGGACAAATTGTATCCGCCCACTGCTGGCATCCAGTCTATTGGCTTCGGCGAAATTTCACTCCAACGCCCCGATGCGAGTGCCTCTACCCTATCTTCGAGGAACGCCGATCTCGCGATGGTAACCGTCTCCTGCGCAAAAATTTGCGGGATATCCATCGGCCGATCCGAGAAGAACATCCGTCCGTTACCAAGCTTCGCAATATCTTCACAAAACGCGGAATCTACATCCTTATTCGTCCCAAGGCCGATGACTGAAACCGTCGCGCCTTCTTTGGTCATTTCCTCTAATAGCTTCTTATAATCACCGGGTTCCTCGGTATCTTGGGTATCGGTAAATAAAATGACATGCCGCGTCCCAGCCTGAGATTTCCGTAATTCCTCCCAACCCGCTTTCAAGCCGGTGTATGCATAAATACCACCACCGCCAGATGAAATCTTCGAGATACGTTGGTTAATATTTGCCTGATTTTGGCCCACTTTACTGAGTGGAACGGTTTTATTCGGTTCGCTATCGACTGCAAAAACCGTCACCTGATCCATGGCTCCCAAGAGATTGACTGCTGCAATTGCACCGGAGTTTGCTAAATCCATTTTCGTTTTTCCCCCAGCAACTTCCACAGCCATCGAGCCGGATCGATCCATCACGATTGCCAACGCCACCGCAAGTTTTCGATGCTCGGATTTTAACTCCATGGAGATAGGCAAAAGCTCATCGATATCAGACTGGAAATACCCCCCCGCTCCGAACGAGTGCTTTCCACCAGCCATCATAAATCCGCCACCTTGCTCTCTAACAAAGAAATCCAATGATTTCATAAAATCATTGGGAATTTCATGCGCTGGCACATTGTTGAAAATCACTGCCTTTGTTCCACCCAGCATTCCCGGTTTTAATTGCGAGCTATCTTTGACCACCTGCACATCGAAATTCATGTCAGCCATCGCGAGTGCAACAGGATCATTTTCATATTTCGTAACCAATAACAGGCGCGGTCCGCCAGTGATTTCCAGCCAACGCTTCATCCGGTTATTTCCTAAATGTGCATCGACCACCGGACGAATCTCCGCCTCATACTCAAATGCTCCGACCTGTCCCAAACGATCCGTGAATTCAACTGTCCCCACTCCATCTTTCACCGTGACTTCCGTTTCAACCAATGTCTGGCCATTGCGTTTGATCACCAACGGAACGGCTTCTTCTTTGTTAGATCTAACCAATAGAGAAATCAAAAATGGCTCTCCAACTTGCACCCGTTCCGGAAATTGAAGTCGCGCTAAGCGCGCATCCTGGTTTGTTTCCTCACGAACCAAACGATAATCCAACGGCACTCCCCGCTTTTTCATTTGTTCCGCAGCTTCAGTCAATGGCTCGGTCGAATATCCATCGGTAAACAACAACACCCGGGTCGGCATTTTCTCATCCATCTGTGCCATCAAATTCGACAACGCCAAACCCGTCCTCGTCAGTTGGCGCGAACCCGTAAACGAAGATCCATCGATTCCCGCATCTGCAACTTCCGCCGCATAATTCACGAAGCGCAGCTTGTCTTTTCTTCCCGGCTTAGAACTCTCCAACAAACGCGTCCATTCAGGCAGACCTTTGTCGATCAAATCCTCAGTCGAGTCAGAGCGATCCAATAACACAATCAGCTCTAGGGCATTTTGCTGTTTCACAAATTTTGGCCCTGAAAGCATCGCCACCAATAACAGCAGAATCACCAAACGAAGCGGACGGAACAATCCCAGCTTTTGCCAAAACCATCCGACCAAAGCTAGCAAAGGCAGCAGCAGAAAACTTTCCGGAAAATCAAAATCCATCTCGATCTAGTAAGATCGAATTTAGCAAAGGAGCGAAGAAAAAATTTAACTCCTAGAAATGCCAAATTAGCGGCACTAGAATACACGTCACCACCCAGATTAATAGGTTCAGGGGAATCCCTATACGAAGATAATCCCTGAACTTGTAACCACCAGGACCATAGACCATCATGTGGGTCTGATATCCCATCGGTAACGCGAATGCACATGAGGCTCCAATTGTGACGATAATAATAAACGGCCGGAAATCGACTCCCATCTCTTCCGCTAGTTTGACAACGAGAGGCACGAGCATAACTGCGGTGGCATTATTCGACAAAACCTCAGTAAGCAACAAAGTGAACAAATATACCAGCCAGAGCATCACATACGGCAAATGCGTGGGAGAAACATGATGGCGCGTCAAATCAACCAATCCTCCAGCAAGCCACTGCGCCGTCCCAGAGTTCTGCATCGCCATTCCAAGGCCAAGTAACCCATACAGCATCAGCATCACCTGCCAATCGATACTCGCATAAGCTTCACGTGGCGTCAGAATACGCATCCATAACAAACTCAACGCGCCAATCACTGAGGCATAATGAATCGGAATCTCTGGTATCCCGAGATTCATCCGACTCAAAAAGTCAGTGAATGATACAACTAAAATCACTCCAATAAGAATCGCCCAAGAAATTTTAATCGACTTAATACATTCGATATTCGCTTCTGGCGTTTCGATTTTTGGTTCTGGCGTGTCTGTAAGAACGAAATCACGAGTCTCTTTCAAACTCGTTAAGTTATTGACCGCTGTGATCACCAACAACGTATCACCACGATCCAAGGCAATATCCGCCATACGACTGGTGATGTTCAAACCATTGCGATGCACCGCCAGCACCACGCAGTTGTAGCGCTGACGAAAATCCGCTGCCGCCAAGGTTTTCCCAACGAGCGAGGATTCACCCGGAACGACTAGCTCAGAAACAATACCATCCACCGTGGAGAGTTCCTGCGCACCGATTTTAACAAATAACTCCTGCGCTTTTGCCGCACCACCTTTACGGCGATGCAGAGCCACGAGAAAACGATCGTTTTTCTCAACCGTCACATCACTAAGAGGCAACATGAGGCGCGTGCCGCGTCGACGAATTTCCAAAACATGAATTCCCGCGTCTCTACTCCCAAGGGGCGTATCGAGAAGCTTATGGCCAATGAGCTCGGAACCATCCGAAATGAGCAAATGATGCAGCGGAACCACCCTTAAATCGATCTCTAAACTTCCCGTAATCGATGACCGCGAAGGCAATAATTTAGGCCCAAAAATCACCATATAAATAATACCCGCAAGCGCCAATGGCACGCCCACTGGCGTCAGTTCAAACATGCTCATCGGCTCTAGACCCATATCTCTAAGGGTGCCGTTCACCAGCAGGTTGGTAGATGTGCCGATCAAAGTGCAGCATCCACCCAAGATCGCGGAATAAGACAACGGAATAAGTAATTTGGAAGGGGCGATGTTTTTCGTCCTAGCGAAACCTAAAACAACCGGCATCAGAATCGCAACAATGGCCGTATTGTTCATCCATGCGCTGAAAAATGCTGTGACTAGTGTGAATGCAAAGATGGAAGTTCTCACCCCACCATTCACTCTCCGCTCCAATAGCCGCCCGATCTGATTGACGGCTCCCGATTTTTCCAATGCCCCTCCAATCACAAATAAAGCAGCAATCGTAAGCGGAGCCTCGTTGCTGAAAACCTTCGTCATGCTGTCCATGTCGATCAAACCCAGCGCCACCAGAAGACACAGAATGGTTAATGCCAACACATCAGGTGCAGCCCACTCGCGAATGAACGCGACCAAGGTGATCCCAATTACGATGAGAGTTAATGCAATTTCTTGATTCATGGATTGCCTAAAGCAGGGCGTCTCTGAAGTAGCTCCGAGCTTTTGACAAGCATAGGATCAGGATAAAAATCGCTACAGAAGGGGAAACATGAGGAAATCAGGCATTTCAATGCTTCTCAGCATGCTCTACGTTCTTCTCTGAATGATCGACGTGCTCGTGCCCGTGATGATCGTGCAATTTCCTAGTCTCTTTAAAATCATGCCTTTCACAGGCACCGAGACCAAAACCAACCACAAGAATGAGTAAAGCGAGACGTTTCATCGCCGTCGTTCTAAACGCTCCCTCTCCAAAAGCAACCCCAGAACTGGTCAAAAATTGCGCAATTCTCACACTCAGTTCGGCGATCTTCCTTGAAACGCCCCGCCGGCTACGACTAGATAACCACCTCAAAAGGTAACCTCTTTAAAATACCCAGATATGTCAGAGTCATTTCCCCAAGAAGTCCAAAATAATGATCGGCTCGAGCTCGCCTTGAGAGCATCCAACGAGGGCATCTGGGATTGGATCGTCGGCGAGAAGAAAATTTACTACTCAAGGCGCATCATCGAGTTTCTCGAATGCACGGATTCTAGCGCACCCAACCTTTTTCTCGCCCCTTACCTCAACGTCAATCAGCATGATCGCCCGGCTTTCGTCAACGCCGTCAATCGCGCCCTCGAAATTGGTGGACCCGAAACTCTCGCCATCGATGCCCGGATCCAAACCGGCGGCAACGAGTGGCGTTGGCTGCGAATCCGCGGAACGGTCGTTCGCAACCGCCAAGGTGAGGCCAACCGAATTGCCGGTTCCATGATCGACATCAGCCTCCGGAAAAACGCCGAGGCTCAGATCGAAGAGGAACGCCACCTTTTACGCACATTGATCGATCATGTTCCACTGCAGATCTATTTTAAAGATCTCGAATCGAAGTTCGTCATGGTGAATCGCGGCATGACCGAATACCACGGGTTTGACACGACCGTGAGTCTGATTGGAAAACACGATCGAGATTTATTTTCCAACACCCATTGGGAAAAAGCTGAGGCCGATGAACAACGGATCATCAAAACGGGGATTCCCATGACGGGCCAGCTTGAATGTGAAACTTGGCAAGAAGGAACCGAGACTTTCGTAGTGACCTCGAAATTTCCGTGGCGGGATAAAAGCGGAACCATCAAAGGCACATTTGGTGTTTCCAGTGATGTGACTTCACTGGTCATGGCACAGCGCCAAGCAACCGAGTTAGCGAATGAACTTCAGCAAAAAAATATTGCGTATGAGGAAGAGGTCAAACTCGCGCACGAGATTCAGCAAGCGCTTGCAACCTCCGGCTACCCACCCGCTCTCGCTCAAAACGGCAACCAGATTTTCTTCGGCTCTCGTTACCTCCCGATATCTGGTCTCGCGGGTGATTTCTACGAGATCATCAAACTCAGCAACAACCGTTACGGTATTTTTATCTGCGACGTGATGGGCCACGGCGTTCGTGCGGCACTGGTGGTGGCGATGCTCAGAGGCCTCCTAGCCACCCAAGCCAACAGCAAGCACGATTCCTCACAATTTCTCGGAAAACTCAATTCCGGTCTTTCATCTATTTTGAAGCGTGCCGATGTAACGATGTTCGCTACCGCGTTCTATGGCATTATCGACCTCAATGAATTGTCCATGACGTATTCTTGTGCCGGCCATCCAGGCCCCATTTTGGTTGGGAACAAATCCAGCCAACAACTCTGCACGGGACGCGGAGAAAAAGGTCCAGCGCTCGGACTAATGAACAACCTCACCTATCCCATCCACACTTTGGATCTCACGGATGTGACGCGCTTACTACTTTTCACAGACGGTGTTCTTGAAGCTGAAAATGACGAAGGCGAACAATTCATGGATCAGCGGCTCTTGCAAATCGCCAGCCAAGATCCACAGAAAGATATCGAGGAATGGTTAGAGTCTATCATCGAAACTGTACTGGATTTTTCAGACTCTCATCACTTCGACGACGATGTCTGCCTTCTCGGACTACATATTGTCAAACCAAGCTGACTTATTCAGGCTTAATCAAACTCTCAAACGAATCGACGCCATTGGGTTTTGGAACCGGTTTGACTTCCGGTTGATTCTTAACTGCGACCGCTTGATAAATAGTCTTAAAGTTATCAATTGGTGCAGAACCTGTTCCCGTCATCTCAAGATTAACCCATCGATAACCATCTCTAACAGGACTGAAAATAGCATCGAGTCGACGGTTTTGAGAGGCAGCGATAATAGTTTCAGGAATTCCAACTTCTAGTTTTCCCGAAATATTGCCGACTTTATCTTTTATCGAAATGGAACCTTTCAATGCCATTCTGCCGCGTTGCTCCATTTGTATACCTTCAAGATCAACTAGCTCCCCCCTTCTTTTCATCAACAAATTTACATCGTCATCAAAACTCGGAAGCTCATACCAACGGTCATCCAAGGCAATCGCCAACTGACCCATAAATTTAAATTGCGTAAGAGAGATTTGTGACTCGAAAGCGTTGGACATATTCAGTTTGAGCAAGGCTTCTTGCCCTGAACCCGGTGCAAATTTAAGCACATTTGAATTTTCGTCCTGATTAGTAATCGTCGCGCCATGAAAGAAACGACCCAAACCACCACCTAACAAATGAGAGATTTGAAATGATTCTAAATTCACACGAAGCGAATGCGTTGCACCAGGATCTA
>JANPJY010000031.1:0-2950 GCA_031425735.1 Akkermansiaceae bacterium
AACGGTTCAGTTCATTCCTCACGTCACCGATGAAATCAAAGACCGCATGCACTCGGTCACGAATAACAATCCCGATGTCGATGTCCTCATCACCGAAATCGGCGGCACAGTCGGCGACATGGAAGGCCTGCTTTTCATCGAAGCTCTGCGCCAGTTCGCATTAGAAGTTGGTAAAGAAAATGTCTGCTTCATCCACGTCACCTTGCTGCCTTACATCAAAGCCGCAGGCGAAGCGAAAACCAAACCCACCCAACAATCCGTCGCCAAACTCCGCGAACTCGGTATCCAACCCGATATCATCATCTGCCGCACAGAAACCGATCTCGACGAAGACAACCGCAAAAAAATCGCGATGTTCTGCAACATCGAAAAAAAGAACGTCGTCGCTTTCCGCGATGTCGCTCACACGATTTACGAATGCCCGCTCAATCTCCGTAGAGATAAAATCGACCGACTCGTCGTCGATAAAATCGGCCTCGGTCACACACCTTCACCGAACCTCGAAAAATGGGAAGGCTTTGTCCAACGCGTCATTCATCCGAAACATAAAGTCACCATCGCAGTTGCCGGAAAATACATCGAACTGCAGGACGCTTATAAATCCATTTACGAATCCCTCATCCACGCCGGTGCGCATCACGACACCAAAGTGCATATCGTCCGCGTCGAAGCAGAAGCCATCGAAGATCAGGGCGCGAAAGCCGTCATCGGCGATGTCGATGGCATCCTCGTTCCCGGTGGATTCGGAGATCGCGGAATCGAAGGCAAAATCCTCGCTGCTAAATACGCTCGCGAAAACAATATTCCTTACTTCGGCATCTGCCTCGGCATGCAAATCGCCACCATCGAATACGCACGCAACAAATGCGGACTCAAAGGCGCGAACTCCACCGAGTTTGATAAAGCCACCCCGCATCCCGTCATCTGCCTCCAAGAAGAACAAAAAGGCGTCACCGATATGGGCGCCACCATGCGCCTCGGCTCATGTGAATCCATTCTCTTCACTGGAACCAGAGCTGCCGACCTCTATGGCAACGTCGATCGCATCAAAGAGCGCCACCGCCATCGCTACGAAGTAAATTCCGATTACCAAGATCGACTCCAAGAAGGCGGCCTCGTCATCTCATCGGTCTCTGCCAAAGAAGGATTAGTAGAAATCGTCGAACTCCCCGATCATCCATTCTACGTCGGTGCGCAGTTCCACCCAGAATTTCTCTCCAAACCCAACCACCCACACCCCCTTTTCTCCGGCTTCGTCGCCGCCGCTCTTAAAAAAGCGACCGATTAGAAAACCCCTTTGTTCCGTTCCTCATGTCTACCGAAGCCATCCTCTCCACCGCCCGCCAATTCCTTGCGGTCGATCCCACCACCCCGATCACGATGGTTCCGATCAAACGTGGCGCGTCCGGCCGCACCATCGCTAGGGTGAAAACTCCTGTGCACGATGACTTTATCGGTGTGCATTGGACCGACGAGCGTGAGGACAACGCGCAGTTCGTGCCGATCGCGGAATTCCTTAAAGAAGCGAAATTCAATGTCCCGGAAATTCTCTATGATCGATCACAGCACAACGTCGCGCTTGTCGAAGACCTCGGCGATGTCGATCTGCATTCGATGAAAGATCAGCCGTTCAAAGCTCGCTTACCGTTTTACCGCTCTGCATTGGAACAGGTCGACCGCTTATTTTTCACGAAAGTCCCTAAAGACTTGGAGCTGATGCCGCCCTTCGATGCCGATCTTTACCGTTGGGAGCAGAAATATTTCTTCGATTATTTCATCGAGGATTTCCTTAAAGAAAGCCCGGTCGCTTTTGAAAAAAATGAAGCGTTCGTCGAAATGGCGGAGGCGCTTGGCGCAACTCACAAACATCTGGTGCATCGCGATTTCCAATCGCAGAACCTGCTCATCAAAGATGGCAAAGTTTACATGATCGATTTCCAAGGCCTGCGCCGGGGTCGACAAGAATACGATCTCGCATCGCTGATTTTCGATCCCTACATGGATCACTCCGCAGACGAACGCGATCAACTGCTAGATTTATGGGAAGATATTTCCGATGAAAGACCGGAAACTTCTTTATTCCACAAATGCGCTGCTCAGCGTCTCATGCAAGCGCTCGGTGCATTTGGAAACATCTTGGAAAATCGTCACGACGAATGGTATCGCCAGCACGTTCCGACCGCGATGAGATCGCTGCTCCACGTGATCAAAAACTCCGCCATCGAGGACGCTCTCACTCCAGTCCTCACAAAGCACTTGGCTAGCTACTGATCCGTTTCGATCAAATACCGCATCGGGATCATGTTGGAGTATTTGAATCCCTGCTTCTGGAAAAACTCTTGAGACTCTGCGCTGATTTTATCTGTCAACAACGTGATGCGTAGAAATTTTTTCTGCTTCGCAAACTCAATGACGTGATTCACTAACATCGTCCCGTAACCTTGGCCGCGATGATGTGGATGAATCACCACATCTTCCATCAAGATCACGAAACCTCCGCGCGCGGTGGAAATCGTGAACAGCATGTTTACCATGCCAAAAATTTTATCTTCATTCCGGATCACCGCGATCCGACCCCGATTCGGTTGCTCAAGAATCAACCGCAAGCCACGCTCTTGTAACGCGCGATCCGGGATAAAATCTCCAGCCGACATCGAGAACAAATCCATCACTAATTCCGTCAATGCTGGCAGGTCATCCAAGGTCGCCATCTCGACCTTCGCTGATGGTTTCGCGACTGCTTGGCTACTGATAGAAATATCTTTGGGAGTCATATTCAGATTGAACGACCGAACATGACAAAGCCTGCCGAAAATGACAGCAAGTTTTACAGAAAAACTGGGCAATGGGGCCCATGTCGTAACGGTTGTAAATGAATTAAGCATAACCATGGTAGGGTCATTTCGATGAAATGACCGCCTGCTTGCGAATACCACAGCGGTCGTTTTAT
>JANPJY010000032.1:0-21242 GCA_031425735.1 Akkermansiaceae bacterium
TGAAATTAATTATTTGGCATGGCGGATGCAATCCGCCGCCACGAAACTTACCTCTTACTGCGATCTTCGCCTTTGACTCCTTTTGCCGCACGCTTGCGCGCACCTTCATCGAGGATGCGTTTGCGGAGGCGGATGTTCAGCGGAGTGGCTTCTACGAGTTCGTCGGCATCGATGTATTCGATGGCGCGTTCAAGTGAGAACCGGATCGGTGGAGTGAGTTTGGAGGTTTTGTCCTTACCGGAAGAACGCATGTTATCGAGGTGTTTCTCTTTAACAGGGTTAACAGGCATATCGCCAACGCGTGGGTTTTCACCAACCAACATGCCGCCGTAAATCGCATCGTTCGCTCCGACGAAGAGCACTCCGCGATCTTCAAGTGCTTGAAGCGAGTAAGTGGTGGCAACGCCTGCTTCCATAGAAACCAATGTGCCGGTGGTGCGGGTGACGATCTCACCAGCGTGTGGGCCGTATTCACGGAAAAGGTGCGACATGATACCGTGACCCGAAGTGAGGTTGACGATTTCAGTTTCGAAACCAATCAGGCCACGGGTTGGGATGAGAGCGGTGATGAGAGTTTCGCCAGACGGCTCGGTCTCCATGTTTTCCATCATTCCTTTGCGGTTGATGAGTAATTTCAAAATACCTTGGGTGTATTCACCTGGAGACTCGATGTAGAGAGTCTCGAATGGTTCTAACAACTTACCGTTATCATCGCGACGATAAATCACGGTCGGACGGGAAACGCAGACTTCGAAACCTTCACGGCGCATTTGCTCCACAAGAACAGCTATCTGCATCGCGCCACGAGCGGAGACGTTGAACACGCCCGCTTGATCGGTGTCTTCGACTTGGAGAGAAACGTTGGTTTTTATTTCGTGCATCAAGCGCTCACGGATGGCGCGGGAAGTCACGTGCTTGCCTTCTTTGCCGCCGAGCGGGCCGTCGTTGATGGAGAACTCCATGGAAACAGTCGGTGGATCGATCTCTACGAAAGGGAGTGCAGCTTGATCAGCGGAAGCGGCGAGAGTTTCACCGATATCGATGTTTTCAATACCAGCCGCGATGCCGACGATACCGCCTGCGCCGCAACCTTCCGAGTCCTCGGTAGCAAGGCCGGAGTAGGTGAAGGTTTTCATCACCTTGGATTGTTGCTTGGTGCCGTCTTTGCGATGAAGCCAGATGGTGTCGCCTTTTTTCACTGCACCGCCGAGAACTTTTCCGACAGCCACACGGCCGACGAAGCTGTCCCACTCGATGTTAGAAACTAGCATGTGGAAAGGAGCCGCAGGATCGGCTGCTGGCTCAGGGATGAACTCGATGATTTTTTTCAGGAGCGGGATGCAATCTTTACGCTCATCATCTGGATGATCCATGAAATAACCATCGCGAGCGGAACCGTAGCAGAAAGGAGCTTCGAACTGCTCTTCGGTGGCATCGAGGTCGAGGAAAAGCTCAAGCACTTGGTCGTGCACTTTGAGCGGATTGGAAAGTGGGCGGTCAACTTTGTTAACCACAACAATCGGCTTAAGGCCTTCTTGAAGAGCTTTACGAAGCACGAAACGTGTCTGAGCTTGTGGGCCACCTGCTGCATCAACAACAAGCAAAACGCCGTCCACCATTTTCATCACGCGCTCAACTTCGGCTCCGAAGTCGGCGTGGCCTGGGGTGTCGACGATGTTGATCGTGTAACCTTCCCAAAGAATCGCGGTGTTCTTCGCCTTGATGGTAATGCCTTTCTCTTTCTCAAGATCCATGGAATCCATCGCACGCTCTTGAGTGGCTTGGTTTTCACGATAAGTGCCGCCGGCTTGAAGGAGTTGGTCGACGAGGGTGGTTTTCCCATGGTCAACGTGGGCGATGATAGCGAGGTTGCGAATTTTCAATGACATAAAATGAGGCGATAAGAGGCTTTGGGGGCGGGGCTATGCAGCCTTTTCCAGTGAATGGCAAGGCGGGAATGCGGGATTCTAGGCGAAATCTGGTTGGAATGGACGCAATCCGCATTTGCGGTAGCTTGAAAGCGTGCAAATGCTCAAAGCCAATTTCTTCACCGCAGATTCCGTCGAATGCGCAAGAAAACTCATTGGCGCGACGCTCGAGTGGAAAGGCTGTGCAGGAAAAATCGTCGAGACCGAGGCCTACCACGCAGAGGGCGATGAGGCTTGTCACACATTTTTTCGTCCGTCAGCGCGCGTTTTTGTCGATCAACATCAAGCGGGCGATGCCTACGTTTACATCAACTACGGCATGCATTGGCTGTTCAATATTCTCGTCAAAGGTCCGTCAGGAAACGGCTTTGTTTTGATTCGTGCGGTGGAGCCCAGTGCGGGAATCGAAGCGATGCGTGAGCGCCGTGGATCCGTTCAAGACAAACTTCTTGCCGCCGGCCCCGGACGTTTTACCAAAGCCTTCGGTATAAACGGCGACGACCACGGGGCGAACTTTCTCTCTTCGAAAACCTGCAGTATTACTCTGGCGAAAAACTCCAATGTCATCGCGGGTCCAAGGATAGGCATTTCAAAAGCCACCGATCTGATGTGGCGTTTCGGCGATCCAGATTCCAAATGCCTAAGTAAAAGTTTCCGATGAGATGATGGGAAGACATAAGCCTGAAACTTATTTTACCTTGAAATTTCGGAATCGATTTCGAAATTTCAAGGTCATGATCAGCCTAAGCCATCATTCATGACTTTCAAAATCTTCAAACAGATGCTAAATCGAAAGCTAAGCGCGACGCTCCTTCGTTTCCTTTGTTACCTTCTGTGCAGAAATTATTTCACAGAAGCAAACGAAGATAACGAAGGGTGTAACAACCAAACTATCGCATCCCATTCACCCACCAAAACCCAAGATTCGCGTGCATTCGCGGTTTCATTTTCCCTAGCTTGATCGCCGTGGGAAGGGCAGTGGGGACTGAGCCGCTAAAACGCTCCATTCAATTTCCGACCCGCCCAAAATAGGCCGAGCAAGATCACCAGCACCATCAACGTCGCCCAATGCGACCAAAGCGGAATGCGGTTTTCCAAAGGTTTCGGCTCCGGCAAGGCATCGATTTCAGAAATCAATTCAGCGAGTTGTTCCGGCAAAATGCTGCGTCCTCTTGAAACACGGGAAATTTCTTCTAACACATCGACCCGTGCGGGCTGACCGGTCTTTTCGATATCGACGCCTTGCGCGATGATAGTGGTTTCTGTCGGGATATCAGGCGATGCTGCGGTGATCGCGCGCAGTTTCCATTCACCGGGAAAATCGATTTTGAAACGTCCCGAGTAAGCGCCCCACTCAGATTCGTTTTTCTGCAGCTCGATGCGTCGCACATCGCCGCTCGGTGAAGTGATGTCCACGCTGACCGCACCTTCTTTCAGAGGCGCGCCATTTTGATCAAACGCATTCGCGTTTAAAGTCACGGTCGCTCCCGGCTGCGGACGTTCTGGCGTGAAGAACATTCTCACACGCTGACCCGCCGCCATGTTGCGCTGGTAACTCATCCAACGCGCCACTTGGCCCCAGAAACGGTAGTGATACAAATCTTCCACTCCACGACGCCAACGCCACGCGGAATCGATGCCCATGAACAAAACTTTTCCGCTGCCTGCCGCTTTGGTGACCATCAGTGGTGTCGGCCCGAAAGCACCGCGACGATTCGCATGCACCGCCAACACTTCTGTTCCAGCCTTCGCACGAAGCACTGGCGCATGCCAGTAAAAGCCGGGAAGGCGACGCCAGATCTCAGGATTTTCTTCTTCGGATTCGCCTAACATCGTCAGCAACGATGCGCGACCTTCCGACGTCAAATTCAATGGAGTCGCTACAGTTTCAGATAAACCTTTCGGGGTTTTCTCATCCAACGTCACAGGCAACAAATCCGACAACACGGAATTTACTAAAGTCATTTGGTTACCTTGCGGCCCTGGCAAAAACACCACACCGGATGCCTGATTCTCCACCAAGCCACGAATCTGTTTCGCCTGCTCCTCTGTCAGTTGATTTTCAGCAATCCCGACATCACCTAACACCACTACATCAAACTTTGATAACTCATCCAATGTCGCCGGAAATTTATCGATGTAATCCGCACCGCCGCCGGCACCCAGTTCAGGACGCAACAGCAAACAGGAAAGCTCCACACCCGGATCGCGCGAAAGTGCGTTTCTCAAAAATCGATATTCCCAACGCGGCAAAGTCTCGATGACCAAAACTCGGATTCGCTCAGGCTTGCCGGCAATGGTGAAGTCATGAGTGTTGTTAGATGCGATGAGCTCGCCGTCCTCAACCGGGATCGACAAGGTCAGCTTGGTTGTGCCCTCTTTTTCTAACTTCCACAAAATCGAATCATACGTCTCAACATTTGGCGCGATGATGATGTTCTTCGTCCGCTCATGCCCTGACTCATCACGCAAACGCACGATCGTGCGAACTTGCCTGTCCAGCGATGAACGAATCGTGAAAGGGATCTGCACATTTTCACCAACAATCCCGTATGTCGGAGCAGTCACGGTCAGCAAATCCAAATCCGGAAGACGTTTATCGCTGCCGACAGGAATCGTAAAAATCGGCACGCCACGAATCCGGTATTTCTGCGCCGCAGCCACTGGAGGCGAACCTATGTTGAAATCGCCATCGCTCAACATCACCACCGCACGGAGGTTGTTTTCGTTTTCCAAAAGATTCGTCAGCGGAGCATTGATATCAGTGCCCGAGAGACCTTCTTTGCCCGGGGTCGCGAAAGATTGGGTCGTGAGATCATTCGCACCACCCACGCGCAGCGGCTCCCACATCGCGGAATCCAAAACTCTTTTCACCCAGTCCGCACGAGAAACAATCACCCCGGCTTTTCCCTCCTCAGCGAGCGCCGTTGGCAACACCGCATCCAAAGTCGTCATCGAGCGAGAATCGTCCCACATGATGGCGATCTTCGGCTTGCTCGTGGGATTCACCACCGTCCGCCACTCCGGTTGCCACAACAACATCACCACTAAAAGCGTGATGAAAAACCGCAGGCTTTCCAATACAGCCGTGCGAACGCGATGCGGGCTACGCTTCCAAGAAAGGATGCATAAATAAGCAACCCCGATCAGCACAAAAATGCCGATCCAAAGAGTGAGTGATGTCGGGTTAAAAAGTAACAAAGAGGTTTGAGGTAAAAAAAGGTTTCGTATGTGCTAAACGATACTTTCCACGAGAGCAAGGGACGACACCAAACATTCTTCAAAAATTGAGCAATGCCGCCTTCATCGTATCGACGGAAAAACAAATCTCCTCACTAGAAATCCCCAGCGGTGGAGTCATGGCCAGCACATCGCCTTTTGGGCCATCTGGTAGAACGACTACACCCGCTCTTAGCATCGCTTTGGTCAAATCCAGCACCCGATCGCCGCTATCCATCTCTACTCCCTTCATCAGTCCTCTGCCCCTGACCTCACTAACCATATCCAAACTCTCCAGCTTCCGTAGCTCACTTTCCAGTTTGCCCGCAGCCTCCCGCGCCAAATCCTCCATCTCCGGCGCGCGATACCGACGGATCGCCTCCAGCGCCATCGCACAACCCATCGGGTTCCCCAAAAACGTGCTGGTATGCAACGCCTCGCCACCGCTTTCCGGCCAAGCATCCATCACCTCCGCCCGCCCCACACAAACCGATATCGGAAAGCCCCCGCTCAACGCCTTCCCCAAACAAATCAAATCCGGCACCACTCCCTCCCACTCACACGCAAACATTTTTCCCGTCCGCCAAAACCCCGTGTAAATCTCATCGAAAATCAACATCGCCCCAACCTCATCACACCACGCCTTGAGCTCCCCGAGAAATCCCTCCGGCGGAACCACAATCCCACCCCGACCTTGGATCGGCTCCACCAACACCGCCCCGATCTTACTCCCATCCACCCGACCCAACTCCTCACGAAATTTTGCCAAACCCTCCGACTCCTTCGGAAAATGAATTCTCTCAGTCACTTGCGCGATCTGTCCCTCAAATGGCTCACGAAACCAACCAATTCCCTGACCTAACAACGCCCCGTAACCCAAACCATGATAGCCTCCCTCAAACGATAAAATCCCAACCCGACCCGTCGCCAGCACCGCCGTTTTCAACGCCGCCTCCACCGCCTCGAAACCAGAATTTCCAAACAAACATTTCCCCTTCTTCCCCTCCCACTTTTCATAAGTGATCTCCGAAAGCGCTTCACACAACTCCACTTTCACCCGAGCTGGATGCACATCGCCCATCGCATGCAGCAACACATCGCTCTGCTTCCTCAACGCCTCAGCCGTAAATCCATAACCCAATCCCGCCACACCAAACCCACTCGTCATATCGAGAAACCGATTCCCATCCACATCCCAAACATTCACGCCCTCAGCGCGCTCCCAAAAAATCGGCCAGTCCGCCGCTAGAAACGTCGTGTTCCGAGACTCCACCTCCCCCAACCGCCGACCCCAAGCCAACGACTTCTCCCCCGGCACATTCGTGAAAATTTTCGGTAACATCTGCAGATAGCATGGTCATTAGCCGACTACTCGACAACCCCAGAAATGTAAGACAGAATTTCTTCACCGCAGAGGCGCGGAGGTCGCAAAGGATAGCAGAGTAGAAAAGATAAATGAGTTTTAGGTCTTCCTTTAAAATGTTTATTTGCCCCAGCTCCGCGTCCCTCAGCGACCTCTGCGCCTCTGCGGTGACCTCTTTATTAAAATTTAAAATTCCCCACCTTGATCGCCCGCGTCCTTATCGACGGCCCTTCGGAGCTCGTTTTTGACTACGCCATCCCCGCCGAACTTCCCGTCGTCGAGGGCTGCCGTGTGCGTGTGCCGATCCGTCAGAAGACCACCTCGGGAACTGTCCTCGCCATTCTTGAGCCGCCGACTCAAAGCGAATTCGCGATGCGGGAAATTCATTCTCTCATCGATCCCGAACCACTCATCACACCGACCCTGCTCAAAGTCGCCCGCTGGATCGCTAACTACTACGGATCCAGTATTGAAAGTGTGATCCGCTCCATCTTACCGGAGGCTGTCCGTACCGAGGACAACTCCGCGAAAACCCGCCGCATCGCTACCGCGATCGATAACCTTGATCCCACCGAACTCGCGAAACTTGAAAAACGTGCAGCAAAACAACACGCAATTCTCTTCCTTCTCCTCCAAGCCCCCGAGCGCACCCTCCCTGTAATTGATCTCGGCGAAAATTCCGCGCCTTCTCTAAAAAGTCTCGCAGCAAAAGGCTTCATCAAAATTTCCACCGAGGAAATCCGCCGCGACCCCGAAGCCACCGAAACCATCGTCCCCTCCGAACCCCTAGTCCTCAACGACCAACAACAGGAGGCTTTCGATTCCATCAGCTCTTCCCTCTGTGATCTCCGTGCCTCTGTGGTAAAACCTTTTCTCCTCCTCGGCGTCACCGGCAGCGGCAAAACGGAAGTCTATCTCCAATCCGCTCAAGCCACTCTCGATCTCGGAAAAACCGTTCTCGTCCTCGTTCCTGAAATCGCTCTCACCCCACAAACGGTCCGTCGTTTCAAAGCACGCTTTTCTCAACTTGATGACCAGGTCGCCGTCCTCCACTCGAACCTCTCGCAAGGCGAACGATTTGACGAATGGCATCGCATCCGCAAAGGCCACGCCCGCATCGTCATCGGTGCGCGCTCTGCCGTGTTCGCGCCGCTGCCAAACCTCGGACTGATCATCGTCGATGAAGAGCATGAAACTTCTTACAAACAAGAAAACCCTCCTCGCTACCACGCGCGCGACGTCGCGGTTCTCCGCGCCGCTTTTGAGCCCTGCACCATCGTCCTCGGCTCAGCCACACCTTCTCTCGAAAGCTGGCAAAACACTCTAACAGAAAAATACCATCTCCTCCGTCTCGATCAACGCGCCGACGCTCATTCCATGCCACTGGTTCGCGTGATCGATATGCGTTTGGAGAAACAAAAACAAAAAGGTCAGGTCGCGATTCTATCAGATCGACTCCGCACCGCTCTCGAACAACGCCTCGCCAAAGGCGAACAATCCATCTTGTTTCTCAATCGCCGCGGCTTCGCTCGATCCCTGCAATGCCATGGCTGCGGCTACGTTTGCCAATGCCCGCACTGCGCGGTTGCTCTAACTTATCATCGCACCGATGAACGACTCGTCTGCCATGTTTGCGGACACCAATCCATCGTTCCTAAAAAATGCCCGGAATGCCAAAATCCCGGCATCGCCCTGCAAGGTTACGGCACTCAGAAAGTTGAGGAAGTCCTGCAGAAAATTCTCCCCGAAGCCCGCTTCGCTCGCATCGATGCCGATGCGATGCGCCGCAAGAACGCGCTCAAAGATATCCTGAGAAAATTCAAATCCAAAAAGATCGATGTCCTGATCGGCACGCAGATGATCGCCAAAGGATTGCATTTTCCTAACGTTACTTTGGTTGGAATTCTCAATGCGGATCTCGGACTTCATGTTCCAGATTTTCGTGCTGGTGAACGCACATTTCAGCTCATCACCCAAGTCGCCGGACGCGCCGGACGCGGCGAACTTGAAGGCGAAGTCATTGTCCAAACATTCACCCCTCACTCCCCCAGTATCCAGTTTGCGCGCAAACATGATTTCGATGGTTATGCGGAACAGGAAATGGAAATGCGTCGCCAATTCCGCTTTCCACCCTTTGCGCACTGCGCCGTTCTAACAGCTCGCTCCACTCATGAGCGCCGGGCAGAATTTACCCTGCAAACTCTCCACCTCCGCTTGAAAGAAGCCCTCCCTCCCGGAATCTCATTAGGCGAAGTTTTACCTAGCCCCCTGATCCGCTCCCACGATCAATTCCGTTTCCAAATCACCCTCCGCTCTCACAAAGCCCGCCCTCTCACCAACCACGTCCAAAACATTCTCCAAAAAACTACCCTCCCAGAAGACGTCACTGTCGTCTTCGATATGGACGCTTATAATTTCTCATAATCTAGACCTCGACACCCCAGCAATCCCCCTTATCTTCATTGGGTGAAAATCTATTTATTGCTTCCCCTCCTTGCACTTGGATCGCTCAGCTCTTGCACGAAAAAAGCTGCGTCTTCGTCATCATCACACGCATTAAAAATCGCAGATTTTCCAACCTTCATCGCTAATCGGGGCACGCTTAACATCGTCAATTTTTCAGCCACGTGGTGCCCAGTGTGTCAGCAGCTCAACCCTACCCTCTCGTCAATTTCGGATAAATATTCTGACACGGTCAGACTCGGAGTGGTCGATATAGACACGGAAAACAGTCTAGCGACTCAACAAGGTGTTAGAGGAATTCCTGATGTTCGATTTTATATTGATGGCAAACTCGTTGATAAATTCTCTGTTGCTGCATCGAAAGAGCACATTGAACAAATCATTGCCAAACACTCCAAAAATCTCACCCCAGTGGATGCTGAAAAGATAACACCACCATCTTTACCTGCAGATTCAACGGCACCCGCACGATCAGTTGCGCCTGCAAAACTCAGTTCGCCAGCAACGCCGACTCCAACCATCCAGACATCAAAAGAAAATCCGCTACCCCCTGGAATATCCAAGCAGTAGCGGATGATTGAAAATTAAACCTAGTTCAGTTTGATGCCGGGGATTTGGAAAATATCAATGACCTGACGCTTCGGTTCATAAACCCGAACCACGCGATCTCCATACAAATACAATCTTGTATCTGGCTTTGGTCTCAGGTTCGGAAAAAGAGAATCTTCCAGTGCATCGAAGAGTCCGTAGGTTTCATCATCAACAATGTATCCCTCATTGACTTTTTTCTGCCAACCGGGTGGCAAGGGTTTTCCGCGTCTCAGGTTTTTCGCCAAACCCGGGGGCAATCCTTGGGGTTGTGATTCGTAACCTCTGAAATAATCTAAAAACTGAGTGCGCTCGTTATCTTCAAAACGATGTGCGCGCCATGGCTCTGATTTATCATCATGCTTCGCCCCTTTGCCTTTGTCGTCGTTTTTATGATCTTTGTATTCTTTGTGATCCTTATCGTTGCCTTTGTCTTCTTTATGATCTTTGCCGCCACCTTTTTCGGAACTATGTTTTTCCGAGTGATCCGAACCACCACCTTTGCCGCCCTTGTCACCTTTGCCTTTATCGGATTTTGCATTTGCCACTCCGACGATCAACAGTGCGCAGCCTGTACAAAGCAGGCTTTTCGAAAATCTGCTATTCAATAAATTTTTCATAGAGACCAGTATCGGCAGGCTATCAGAAAACTACAATAAGTATTAATACTACCTTAGTTTAGCTAAGTAACTCCCGAATCATCGTCGCGTCGAGCTTCCTAACCACATCCGCATCCGCTAACAACCCTTCTGCTAGCTTGGCTTTTTCTAGCTGCAAGCGGTGAATCCGCTCTTCGACAGTCTCCTGACAGAGTAGTTTGTGAACAAACACCGGCTTGTCTTGGCCAATCCGATAAGCGCGATCCGTCGCCTGCGCCTCGGCGGCTGGGTTCCACCACGGATCGTAGTGGATGACGGTATCCGCCGCTGTGAGGTTCAATCCGGTGCCGCCAGCTTTGAGCGAAATGAGGAATACGGGAAATTTTCCAGACTGAAATTGCTCTACCAGTTTTCCACGGTCTTTCGATCCACCCGTCAATTTGAGATACGGAACTTGGGTTTTCACTAAATGCTCTTCAATCAAACCAAGCATGGTGGTGAACTGTGAGAAAATGAGTATTTTCCGACCCTCCTCTACTAAGGTTTCTAGCATTTCCTTCAAATACTCCAACTTCGCCGAACTACGTATCCCCGCTGCGAAGTCCTCAGGCAACAATCTGGGATCGCAACAAATCTGCCGTAGCTTCAACAACGCATCCAAAAACACGATCTGAGATTGCTCGATTCCGCGTGCGGCAATCGCTTCTCTCACCCGCTTGTCCATGGTCGCGCGCACGGTTTCGTAGAGATCTTTTTGATCACTCGATAACTCAATCAAATGCACCATCTCGGTTTTTGGCGGTAGCTCTTTGGCCACCTGATCTTTCGTCCTCCGCAACACCAGAGGCGCGATTCGCTTTTTCAACATCGAGTTCTTTTCCGTATCGCCTTCTTCTTCAATCGGCTTGCGGAAATTTCGATTGAATGCGTCCTCTGTCCCGAGGAATCCAGGAATGAGAAAATGCATGAGACTCCATAACTCGCCGAGATGGTTTTCAATCGGTGTTCCGGACAAACACAAACGATGCCTCGCCACCACCCGACACGCGGCCTGCGCAACTTTTGCGCGGGGATTCTTGATATACTGCGCCTCATCTAAGACCAACATGTGATACTGGAAACCGAGTAGTTTTTCAATGTCCCGCTGCAATAGAGCAAACGAAGTGATCACCAAATCCGCATGTGGAATGGAGCGATAATATTTTTTCCGATCCGCCCCATTCAACACCAGCACTCGCAAGCCAGGTGCGAACTTGATCGCCTCCGCTCGCCAGTTGGGAACCACTGAGGTTGGCGCAATCACAAGCGATGGCCTACCGCCACTTCGTCCACTGGTTTTCTCTGCCATCAAATGCGCAAGTGTCTGCAGAGTTTTTCCCAAACCCATGTCATCCGCCAAAATCCCATGAAGCCCATGACTCGCTAAAAACTGCATCCATTGAAAACCCGACTTCTGATAATCTCTTAAAGTCGCCTTGATCTCGCCGGGCGTTTCCACTTCCTCAACTTTCGAGAAATTTTCTAACCGCTCTTTCAGCTTCGCCAAACCTTTTGGAGTCGCTATTCCCAAACCCTCCAACCCAGCCAACGCCGCCGCATCCAAGGCATGCACGCGCGCCTTTCCGAAAAACTTAGGATCCACCAAAGCCGATAAATGCTGGAGCAAACGCCGCACTCTTCCAATCGGAAGCTTCAACGCATCGCCATTCGGCAACGGCGCATACACAAATCCCTGATTCGGCCTATCTAAAGTTTCATCCAAAAAATCCTGTTTCAACAAGCCCGCGAGAATCGGCATCAAATCGTAGCGCTCGCCATCGACATCGAATCCGACGGATAAACTAAACCAACCACCATCTGAAAAATCCCCAGCGTAAGGTTCATCATCGTTCTCACCGGTTAGACGCGTTTGCCATTTTTCTGGAGCAGCATCGTGTACTTGATGGCCGACCCCTTCCTCATATTTCACCTTCCAGCCCGCATTTTCTAACAATTCCGCGAACTCACCCCGAAACTGATGCCAGAAGGTATCTACCGGCACCCGACCTGGATCAGGAAACCATTTATCATTTTCACCCGCCGCATCGACCGTGCGCGATCTCATGCTGAGCAGAAATCGCCATGCAGGATTCGTTTGCATCGAGGAAAGCCCGACATCCCGCAGCTCACGTATCGCCTGCTGTTCTCGCGGCGTCCTGCCCTCCTCGCGAGCCGTAGATAATGACTTGCGCTGATCCCCGTAGCTCACAAACGCCTCCGCGAAAATCCATTCCTTCTGCTCCGCTTGCCCCATCGATTTCAGCAACATCTGGGTCGCTCGATCCACCGCATCCTTTCGCACTACCAATTCAAATTTCGGCGCTGTCAAATTCTCTCCTGCCATCGCTTTCGGCTTCTCCTCAATCGCCATAGCCACCGCCTCCGCCGCCGACCGACCGAAGCTTTTTTCCAAATGTTTCTTCTTTGTCATTTTTCCCAACAGCGCAAAGCCGTGCTCACAAAACGCGCCCACCTCGCAACTGCAATCCGTCTCAAATAAGACCTGTCCGCCTTGCTGCCAAAAAGCCACCTCAACCTTTTCCCCCAACACCCGCGCCCGTGCTTGGATTTCACCCTCCCCCAGCAACTGCAATTCCTGAACTTTCGAAACCAAACGCCCACCTATCATCCGCGCCTCATCCCCAAACCGATCCACCCAACCCGCCTCCTCCAAAAACTTTTTCAGTGCCGCTATCATCAATCGCTCAAAAATCTATTTGCCACCTTGTCCTGCGTCCATCTTGTTTTGAGGACGATCGCGAGATGGGAGGTCCTATATCCATCAAGAGTTCCAAGTTGCATTTCTGCTTTAGAATATTACGCTAAGCCCGTGAAAACTCAGACCTTCATTTTGTTATCCGCGTTACTCCTCGCTACCGTTTCGCAAGCGGCTCCAATTACTCTCACGAATAAGGAGGGCAAAAAAATCGAAGCTGAACTAGTGCGACTAGATGGTGAAAAGGTATTCCTAAAGCTTACCAATCTAAGCACTGTCGAGGTACCATTAAATACTCTATCCGATGCCGACGTTACCCAAATCAAGGCATGGTGGGAGGAGAATAAAAACAAGGTCGGAGCAAAGAACTTACGCTTCTCAATCCTTAAAAACGTAAAACAAATTGATCGTAAGGTCACTAAAACGGGTGGCTCAGGTCATTCTGGAAAAAATCAGGTTGCCCAAGTTGTTAAGAAAATGACAAAGGATGAAGTGACTTTCAACTGTGTATTAAAAAGCTATGCAAAGAACGATATTTCCGAGATCACAGCCGAATACACGATCTACAAACGTGTGTCTACACGCGATAAAGACGGTTTAAAATCAGACGTCGATGAAATCGATGGCACCAAAGAAATCAGATTCATAGAGGCTATGGGCACAGCTGATTTCGAAACCGATAAAGTGCCTTGTGAAGACATTTCCGAGTCCGGCGGAAACAAACCAACCACACGCAAGTCTGAAACAGTCGAGGGCATCATCGTCACCTTGAGTGTGGGCGGCGAAGTATTCCTAAAACAAAGTTATCCAGAAAACTACATCGGGCGCCTCGAAGAAAAAGAAAAGCGAGACGAGAGTGAGTGACGAGTTCAAGGCGTGATGAGGGCGCATTTTAATTGGACGGAGCGGAGCGCAAACAAATGAAGGCAAGCCACCCGCGATAGCGGCATAAAGCAAAACCTTAAAAATCTCGGTTTTGCGCATGAACTTTTCGCAACCAGTCTAATATGCGAAAGAGATTCCGAGGTTAAAATCTATCACCCACGCTGTTTCTCAAGCATCACCAGCATAAGGAAGGAGAGCATGAGATTGAGTTCTTGGCGCGGTGTAAGCTCGGTCAATTTCTCGATCGAAAATCGACCTTCGAAAACTGCCGCTTGCTTGGTAATCCGCATCGTTGGCTGGCCTGATGAACTCGTGGCGAGATATTTGGGATGAAACAGAAACCCCGTGAAAAAACCCAAGATCGGTATCTCACCAAAAATACTGTCCATCACCTTCGCGCCGGGGTTTTCCTCATGGATAGAAAAGTCTGGGATATTATCGCCGGGATTGAAGGTCTCGTAATGTGCACGCCATATCGAACGCCAACCCTTACGTCCGACAGAACCAATCGACTCACCCTTCGCATCGGTCGATTCATAGCGCGCTGACCAATCGATCATCTTGTTCGCTTTGATATCCGCCAAACGTGTCGCCCGAGTTTTGTCGGTGAAAATTTCCACATGCTCACGGAATTTGAACATTTTTTGTTTGGTATAGAGCACCACCCGACCCGATGCATCCGTAACCGTTGCTTGGCGCGCCAAAGCAAAGAGTTTAAAGCTCATCGTGAGCGGATATTGCAAACCTAGTAACTGCTTCGCGATATCATCTGTGGCGGGAATTCCTGCGAATTTCTGTGCTGGTGTTTGGTGGGAGTTATCTTCCATAGCGCATCCAAGACACATACATTCAAAATTCCAATCCCGAAATCACTGTCTAACTAAAATGTCACTCGCTCAACAAATCCAGCATCGCTCCCGCAGCAACTACGCCGAAAGTGGCGGTGACGTGGGTTGCGGTTCCATAGCCGGTGGCGCAGTTTAAACGCATATCCGCACTCTCGGGTTTCTCGCAGGAAACCTCACCATCGCCACTGGGATAAATGGGTGGCTCGTCCGAGAACACCGCACGAATTCCCATCTCCTCGGGCTTCGATCCCATCCGCACCGCATCGAACCCATGATCTTGGCGCAGGCGTTTTCGCAACTGATGAAGTAGGGCGTCCTTTCCTGAAAATGCGAGATCCCGCACGCTGATCCGAGTTGCATCGCGCCGTCCTCCAGCGCCGCCGCAAGTCACCACCGGCAAACCGCGTTTCCGACACTCTGCGAGGAGCAAGGCTTTGTGCTGCATCGAATCAATCGCATCGATCACGCCATCGACCTCTCCGCCTAACACGTCCTCGACCGAGCGCTCGGTGAAAAAACCTTCGATCACTTCGATCACACATTCCGGATGGATCGCGCGCACGCGTTCCGCCATCGCGGCAGTTTTCTGCCGGCCGATCTGGCCATCCATCGCGTGGAGCTGGCGATTTACATTGGTGATGCAAATTTCATCGAGATCCACCATGCGGATTTTGCCGATGCCCGACCTCGCCAGCGCCTCGACCGTCCATGAGCCCACCCCGCCAATCCCAACCACGACCACGCGTGCCTGCGAAAACCTCTCCAACGCCCGCTCTCCGTAAAGGCGCGCGATTCCTCCAAAACGATTTTTAGTTTCCTCACTTAACATCCTGCTCGAAGCTTCCAACTTGCAGCCGCGCGTTTCAACGTCCATCTCTATTCCGTGCCCGAAATTCTCATTACCCTTGGTGACCCCGCTGGAATCGGTCCAGAAGTGATCGATGCTGCGCTCGCTTCCGGCCAGCTTCCCGCTGGTTTCGATTTTCAGGTGATCGGAAATCGCGACGCCGGCATCCCAGGAAAACCCACCTGCGAGTCCGCGCAAGCCGCACTGGATGCGCTGGAAGAATCCGCACGCCGACTGCACGAAACAGATGCCGCTGCGGTTGTCACTGGGCCAGTTTCTAAAGAAGGACTCCAGTCCGTTGGATTTCCATTTCCCGGCCAGACAGAATTTTACAGCCATGCCTTTGGCCTAACGAAAACCGGCATGCTCCTCACTGGGCCGACCCTGACCGTCGGCCTCGCCACGATCCACATCGCACTTGCCGATGTCCCACGTTTACTCACTCAGGAAAGCATCGTCTCCATCGGCCAACTCACGGCGGATTATGTTAGAAAACGAGGGATAGCCACGCCACGCATCGCTGTCTGCGGACTCAATCCCCACGCAGGTGAGAACGGTGCATTTGGCGACGAGGAAAAAACCATCATCGCTCCCGCCATCGCAGCGCTCAACTCACTCGGGATCGCCACCTTCACCGGACCACACGTGCCCGACGCTATTTTCCGCGATGCCGCGCAAGGCAAATACCACGCCGTTCTCGCCATGTATCACGACCAAGGCCTGATCCCGCTAAAATTGTTAGATTTCGATGAAGCCGTCAACGTCACGCTCGGCCTACCGAAACCCCGCACCAGCCCGGATCACGGCACCGCCTTCGCCATCGCTGGCCAAGGCATTGCTAACCCCGCATCCATGATCGCTGCGATTCGTCTGGCTTGTGAATTAGCTTAGCCAATTTCTACGGCGCTACTTCGAGTGGCGGAAGTTTCTGTTCCTCAACCCAGACACTCAAGGGTCCGATGGCTGGTATGAAATGTTCAGGATTCCAGTCGTTCATCGGGTAGTTGGCCACAGCTATGGTCACCTTGCCGCCTCTCAAATCATCAAGAGCTTCTTTCCAAACATGACTACCGCGTAAGCTTTGTTTGCGCCAACCGGTCACTCCATTATCAATCTGAGTGAGCAGTTTGCCGTTGATGTATACTGCATAACCTTCACCCGAGTTGTCATGAATACTTCCATCCAACCGAATCCGATAGCGATGGCCTTCTTTGACTGACGGGAGTTCAAAAGTGCCACGCATCAACACCACGTCATTACCGACGATGGTCGTGGGCATGGTGCGCTTCGGTGGATATAAGACATATTTGGAAATCCATGCCTGACTCTCTGGAACGGTTTCTTCCATCTTCATACCAAATGGTGCCTTCCCGCTTTTCCATCCGGCTTTCTTCGCGTCAAACTCTGCTGCAAACCAGTTTTCCATGCCCGCTGGAGGTTTAATTTCTAGCGGCTCGGTTGCTTTGCCTCCCTTTTCTGCTTTGATCTCCTTTGCCGGTTTGGTTTTTTCCGATGGTGTCTCCAGATTTTCTTTACCCTCTTCGTCCTCATTGACCGGAGCTGCAGCGGGTCTTTCCTTGTATGGGCTGTTAGGTAAATCGAAACCGATATAATCCCATGTCGCGTGGTTCATATCCGCAATCACTGGCTTCCAGTCATAATCATGAATTCCTGCGGTTTGTAGATAAGCGACCGCATCATCAATCGCATCATCCAGATAAGGCGGAGTTTTCGCAGGTTTTGCCTGCGCCACCACAAGCGCTCCACTGAGCGCGGCTTTGTTACGCGGATCACCCACAAAGCCCGCAAGCGCACCATCAATCAGCATCGGTTTGATGGCTGCAAGCGATGCTGCTAGCTGTTCTTGAGTAGGTGCTGCTTTTGCTGCTTCGGCTGCTATTTCCGCAGCCACTTTGGCCTCACGATCCGATTTAGGAATCGCCTCCGCCTCGCCACCATGAAGGCGCACCATCGCACGAGCCATCGATTCGCCAACTAACAGATAAGTTTCAGGATTGCGGTTGTAATGATAGTCTTGGCCACGTGGTGACTCCTCGATCTCACGCCAAAAATCTCGCGTATCCACTGAGGCAACCGTTTTCGTAAGTTCTGGATGCTGCTTGGGATCGCCAACCGCCATCTGCGCTTCCCAGACACCTTGCCATGGACCGGCAGCGAGGCGATAGCCATGGAATCCAACGGTAGCCACTACTGCTTTCATGTTTGGTGCTTTGAACTCTTTGCGCAGATCGCTGATCAAGTTGACCAAGCACTTTTCGTAATCCTCTTTGGTGGAACCACTGTCCTTGTGACCTTGGAACCAACCAAAGCCTGCGATCTCATAGCCCTGACCTTTGTAACCTGGAACCACTTTATCGATGTTAGCGAGTGTCTCGTGAACTCCCTTAATCATCGCACGATATTCAAATCCCTCGAAATCACTGTCGCCGGTTTTTCCACTCGATGGTGGACGGAAATCGTAACACAGGGATCGATTGCCTTGCGCTGTCTTGATTAACAAAACTTGTTCATCGTGATACGTCCCCATCACGAAACCAAATCCAACTTCCGGCCCAATCGCATTGCACTTCGGTAAACATTTTTTGTTAGATTCGGCACTCAACGGTGCGCCCTTGCCACCTTCGGTTAAACGCGCCTCTTGGAAATAGACATCGTTGCGTACCGTCCAGTTTCCAGCATCGTCGATGAGATAGGGAAATTTTTTATCTTTCTTGGTCAAGGTGACGAGATCGCTCTTACCTACGAGATCGACCTGCTCCAACCAAAGTGCTGCTGAACCACTCTGAAAGTAAGTGATTTGGAGAGGATATCGCTTGCCCGCCTCTAAGGCGACTTTCGTCAACACCGGCTTCCCGCTGGGATCTTTCAAATAAACTTGTTTACCGTCGATTAGCGCGAGTGCGTGAGTGCTTTCGCCAAATCCCACGTGAACGAGATAATTGCCGCTTTCCGGAACATCGATAAAGGCGTTAGCCACAGGCGTGCAGGGGCCATCGATCGTTGGAATCGCTGCCGCAAATGTGCCGAGGGGCATCGTTACGCTTTCTGCGGGAGTGAGTTTTGAATAGTCTGCCTTCGGATCATAGGTGCCCTTGTGAATCGCGACTCCGGCGCCTTTCGGCGCTGCGGGATCGGCCGATTGAAAAACACCGTGAGCTTTAAGCGCTGGGATGCCTTTCCAAACCCACTTGCAGGTAGACCTAGTGCGACTCGTGCCAACAGGCATTTCACCTGGAATGACAGCAGGGTCTGCAGAGAGGTAAACGCTTGGATATGGTGGGCTTGCTCCGGTAATATCACCCATGCCGACCATGTTTGATTGACCGGCTAGGATGTAAACTTTGACCGGCTTAGTGGGATTACCAGGCTGACCATCGGGACGCTCTAATTGGAGCGGCACTGGCGCTGCATTTAATTGAAGCAATAAGGCGAACGTCACCGTTACAAGACATGGGTTTAATTTCATCGCGTTCAATGTTTCAGGTTCAACGTCTCACTGCAAGACCGGGCACAGATCGGTATTTTTGAGTGAAACACCTACCAACTCATTGACCTGCCTTCATGCCTTTATAGAGCGTACCTAAAATGCCCCAGCAGAGTGCAATGATACCGGCCAGCACCCACCAAAAGATTTCCCAACCGTTACCCGCATCATCGACACAGACGGATCGCAGCCATGCGCAAAAGTAAGCTCCAAGTAACGGCCCTATTCCAGATGACATCAGACCAAATAAACCTTGTGCCTGACCACGCAACGCGGGATCGACGCGCTTATCTAGATACACTTGAGCGCTCACAAAATAAATCGTGTAGCACACTCCGTGCAGCGCAACTCCCGCGAAGTGCCAGCTAATCACATGGCTTAACCCAGCATAGCCGCTCATGCCGTATCGTATAACGGATAGACCTAGTCCCCACATCAACAAGGTTTTTAACCTGTATTTCACCATCATCGCTCCTAACAAAAACATCGCGGCAATTTCAGTGAACTGCGCCACACTGACCGATGCTGTCGGAGCGTCATTACCCAGAGCTTTAAACATCTCCGCAGAATACATGTAGAACGCGATTAAGGGCACCGAATACAAACCGGTCACCGTGAAGAGCACTGCATGGTCGCGATTTTTGAAAAGTTTAAAGCTATCTAAACCCAGTGCACTTTTCCATGATTTACCCTCTCCCAGAGGTGGTGTGTTTGGCAGGTAAAACGCCAATATCCCCGCAGCCACCCGCGCGATCCCTGCTGCATAGCCGGAAATCACCGACATATCCGAGTGAAGAACATAGCTGATGAGGAAACCCGCAGCCATCCATCCAAAAGTCGCACCCACTCGCACCATCGGATAATGACGCTCACCATGTGTGAGATGAGTCAGACTGATCGTCGCCATCAAACCCCACGTAGGTCCTGAAACCAAAGCGTACAATCCAAGGCCGAACAAAAACCAAACTGGACTCCAACCAAGATCCAAAGCCAAGAAGGCGAACACGATGGTCAATGCTCCGAGCAAAGAGCTCCATGCCATTAATTTTTGAGCCGACATTCTCTCATCCGCCAGCGCACCGCCCACCAGAGGCGAAAACAGAGAGGCGATGGGTGGCATTGCGAAAGCCCATGCTTGCCAACCCTGAAGCCCTTCAGCTTTCAGCACATTCGTTAGTGAAGGCACCCAAAAACCGGGCGCCATGCCATGAAAAAAGAATGCCAACCACAATAGCGGAAACGTTCCCTTCTTATACTCTTTTACCTCCACAGCCCTTGGTTAGCTGGAAATCTCATCCGCGCAAGAGCGATGCTTTCTAAAAGTCCAAAATCACCGCAGCACAACGATCCGCCTCGGCTAATCTCTCCATGTTTCTCATTCCCTCGCCCATCAAATATCCCTCAGCCTGCAGTTTTTTAAGACCCCGTATCAACCGTGCGTCCGGCTTGAGTCGCGGCATTTTCAACACGCCAACTTTTGCCCCGCCGGTGAGCGCCTCGTAAACCATCGAGACCGAATCCTCGGTCACCCACACTTCTGCCGCGCTCGAGAGTTTCTCAGCCAACCAACCATGCCCCGTCTGCTGATGCGGAAAAATGGAAAGGGTCGGAATTTCATGTTTTAACTTCTTTAGAAAATCAGTCGGCGTCCGTCTCGAATCTGCAACCTGCCAATTCCCATCTAGGGCTAACTCACGAATTTGCAAAATCAATCCCGCTTCATCAAAGCCGTGAATCTTAGATGGTCCGCCGATCAAAAACCATTTCTCCGTTCTCTCGCCTTCCGCAGGAATCACACGATTCAATGCACCTTTACTCAGAATCAGATGAGACTTGTTGGGAACTTTTTGGAAATCGTGTTCAGGAGCGACACAATAATCGAACCAACTCATCGGTAACCCCGGCTTCATCAACACGATACTGCGTGCACCTGCTGTTCGCGCGATGGCCAACAACGCGAAATGCGTGCTGTGACCTGCACCGATCACATAATCTGGAATCGGAAGTTTTCGACTGGAAGTCAGCGCTTTCACTATCCGCATGATGGGATTGCGATCCATCTCAAGCCTTATCACATGCGTCTCTACCGGAACCCGCCGCGCCAATGCCTCAGCAAGCCCAAGTGATTGGTTCTCGTGACCCGCTTTTCCATCGCTGATAATGAGAATATGTAATGGTGCGCTCAATCTTTCACAAAGGTGTAAGGTTCCACGCTACTTTGCAAAAACGAAATCAAAGGTAG
>JANPJY010000033.1:0-84696 GCA_031425735.1 Akkermansiaceae bacterium
GTATGCTTGGCTGGGCGGATGCAATCCGCCGCCACGATCATTCA
Organism: Akkermansiaceae bacterium; assembly: GCA_031425735.1. Classification (GTDB taxonomy): domain Bacteria; phylum Verrucomicrobiota; class Verrucomicrobiia; order Verrucomicrobiales; family Akkermansiaceae; genus Luteolibacter. The sequence goes on from JANPJY010000033.1 coordinate 45, forward strand.
CTCGGCGGTTTGCGCAGGGATTTTTTCTGAGAGAGAATCCGCTTGTCGGCGACGGATTGTTGTTTGGATCGACGCGAGCGCCGACGTTTTTGGCGGCGCATTTTTTCGATCGCTTGAGTTTTCGCAGAGGCCTTGCCATTAGCGATGGCGTCGAATTGATCACAGAGTTCGCGGCGGGCGAGGAAACGGTTCATTTCACGAGAACGATCCATCTGGCATTTGATCGCTATGCCGCTGGGGAGGTGTTTCAGGAAGACGCAGTTCGAGGTTTTGTTGATCTTCTGGCCGCCTGCCCCAGAGCCCCGGACAAACTTTTCTAATAAATCCGCCGGTTCGATCCCAAGCGACAGCATCCGCTGATCGAGGGCGGTGATTTTGTCTGGAGAGGGGAGGTTCACGGAAAAAGTTTAGTTTGTGGATAAATACGAATCTATTTGAAAGCTGGAGCTTACACCGCTCAGTATTCCTCACCGATGAAAAAAACCACCATAATCCTTCTACTTACAGCGGCGTTACTCCCAGGAGTTATCTGCGCTCAAGTGACCGACCGCACCGCTAATTTCAAAGTCGCTGCAGGTTTCAAACTGGAACAACTTTACGAAGTTAAGAAAGAAGAGGGAAGTTGGGTGGCGTTGACCGAAGATGGGCAAGGACGATTGATTGCTGCTGATCAATACGGCGGACTTTTTCGCATCACAGTTCCGCCACTCGCGGGTGGTGAAACTAAAGTTGAAGCCTTGGATATTCCGATTGGTGGTGCGCACGGACTGCTTTGGCATAAGGGTGTGCTTTACATTGTGATTAATGAGCGCGCGCAAACAAACCCAGTTGAGACCGGAGTTTGGATGGCAAAAGAAACGGCTACGGGTTACGAGAAACCAGAACTCGTCAAAGCGATCAAAGCGGGTGGAGAGCACGGCGTTCATTCATTGGTCCTCTCTCCAGATCAAAAATGGATTTATTTGATCACTGGAAATTTCGCTCATGTGCCAGAAGTTGCGGATTCATTCGCTCCTAAAATTTGGAATGAGGATCAACTCTTGTTGCGCAACCCTGATGGTAATGGGCATGCGGCAAACGTCTGGGCTCCCGGTGGATTTATCGCTCGATTCCAACCTGACGGATCGAATTGGCAGTTGGTTTCCATGGGACAACGAAATACTTACGATGCCGCGTTCCATGATAACGGCGAGTTGTTCGCATACGATGCGGATATGGAATGGGATTTCGGAATGCCATGGTATCGTCCCACAAGGATTTCTCACATCGTACCGGGTACCGAGCTTGGATGGCGCAACGGTACCGGAAAATGGCCAGCCTATTATGAAGATAGCATGGCCTCGGTTCTTAATATCGGTCCGGGATCGCCGACTGGTGTAGTTGCAGGCCGTGGCTTCAAAGCACCTGCGAAATATCAACAGGCAATTTACGCCTTGGACTGGACCTTCGCCACGATATACGCCGTGCATCTTACTCCTGATGGGTCTTCGTTCAAGGCGGAGAAAGAAGAATTCGTCGCCGGCGCAGGATTGCCTCTAACAGATGCAGTGATTGCAAAAGATGGATCGATGTATTTCGCAACTGGTGGACGCAAAGGGAAATCCCATCTCTGGAGAGTGGTTTACACCGGTAAAGAATCGACCGCACCGAAACTAGCGACAGGTGTGAAACATGCGGACAGAGACAAGCTCGCGGAAATGATTCTGGATCCGAAAAAATTCGATGCGGATTTCGTAATCAAGCAGTTGAGCTCCGAGGAGCGCACCTTGCGTTTCATGTCACGCACCGCGTTGGAGCGTTCGCCGGATGCTGGTTGGATCGCTAAAATTTCCGCACAGAAAACCGCATGGTCGCAGATCCATGGAGCCATGGCCTTGGCACGCTTGGATGGAAAAAAACATCGCACTGCGGCGTTGGACGGTTTGTTAAAGGTCGATTGGAAAACCCTTTCCCAACAACAACAGATCAACTGGTTGAGAGCGGCTGGTTTGGTATTCATCCGCGGTGGTGAGCCAACTGCAGAAGAGAAAACTGCTGTCATCGCGAAAATCGATGCCTCCTATCCGGCGAAAGAGCGCGAAATTAACTTCGAACTCGCACGCATGCTTTGCTATCTTCAGGCACCCAACGTGGTTTCCAGAACCTTGAAGTTGATGGACGAAGCACCGGCAGCCGATGCGGAAGATTGGAAAGTGTTGGTTGAGCGGAACTCTAACTACGGCAAAGATATCAATGCAGTGATTAAGAATCATCCACCTACCGCTCAGATTCATTACATCTATTGCTTGAGAGCGGTCAAAGGCCCTTGGAAAGGCGATGAGAGACGTCGCGTATTCAACTGGTTCCGTGAAATCGATAGCCGAAGCGGTGGCAATAGCTACGCCAAATTTATCGCCATGATCCGCAAACAGATCTATGAAAACGGCACTCCTGAAGAACAAAAGCTCTTCGCTGCCGAGGCGAAAGCTCCTGAAAAAAAACCGAAAGCCCTGCCGCCAGTCAAAGGCCCAGGTCGCGATTGGACAGTGGAAGAAATCAAAAAAGTCACAGCCGAAGGTCTAACCAATCGCAATCTGGAAAACGGCAAGGCCATGTTTGAAGCTTCCCTTTGCTCTGCATGCCACAAGTTCGGTAACGAAGGTGGAGCCCAAGGTCCCGACCTTACCAACCTTTCAGGGCGATTCAAAATCGAAGACCTCGCACATTCTATCGTTGATCCCAGCCAAGTCATTTCCGATCAATACGAATTCACGGAAATCTTGAAACACGATGGCACCACCATCACCGGACGCGTGCTCAACGAAAAAGACGAGATTCTTATTGTGGGAATCAATCCGTTTGATTTCACCCAACAAATCGAAATCAGCCGCAGTGACATCAAGAGCACTTCGCCATCGAAAGTGTCGCCGATGCCGCCTGCGATGATCAACCGGTTGAATGCGGATGAGCTCAAAGATCTATTCGCTTACCTGTTAGGAGTGAAATAATCAGCCCTTCAGCAAATACCGCGAAGACCAGATATAGTTCCATCCGGAAATGACGGTGAGTGCAACGGCGATGCCGAGAGTGATCGGCATCAGCCACGCATTTTCACCCCATGGTGTGGTGAGGGTATGGAAAAATTTAAGCGAAGAGGGGACGGTGGTCATCGTTTCAAAAGTCAGCCAGATTAAGCCGGCGATGAGGTAGGTGAGTTGGAAGGTGGTTTTCCATTTACCTAGGTTGTCAGCAGCGAGGACTTGGCCGGCTTCGATGGCGATTTGGCGGAGGCCGGTAACAAGGAATTCTCTGCCGATGATGAGTGCCGTGATCCAGACAGGGCAGATGCCTTTTGCGGTAAGAAACACGAAGGCCGCGCAGACGAGAATTTTATCGGCGAGGGGATCGAGGAGTTTTCCCAGAGGCGTGACGAGGTTCATTTTACGCGCCAGCCAGCCATCGACGAAATCAGTAGCGGCAGCGATGATGAACAGAATAAGGGCGGTGACGTGGCCCCAAGTGCTCTCCCAAGCTACGAAAATGACGAACGCAGCCGTCAAGACTAAGCGTGATAGGGTGATCGCATTTGGGAGGTTCACGCGACGAATGTGCGAAATTGATGGAGAAAAGGCAACAAGGTGTTGCACTGAATCGTCCTGTCTCTTATTTCCCGCGCGCGGGACATCCGCAAACAATTATGAGCAACAGTGACTTTGGACTAATCGGACTGGCCGTCATGGGTCAGAATCTTGTGTTGAACGTGGAATCAAGAGGCTTTCAAGTCTCGGTATACAACCGCACGACCAGCGCGATGCAGGAGTTTGTTTCTAAACATCCTGACAAAAAAATCGTTGGTGAAGAAACTCTCGAAGGTTTCGTGAAGTCCTTGGCATCGCCACGCAAGGTCATGATTATGGTGAAAGCCGGTGGTCCGGTGGACGCGGTGATCGAATCGCTCATCCCACTTCTCGACAAAGGCGACATCATCATCGACGGCGGAAATTCTCTCTACACCGACACCGAGCGTCGCGACCAATGGCTTGGCGATCTTGGTTTCCGTTTCATCGGTGCCGGTGTTTCCGGTGGTGAAGAAGGTGCACGCAAAGGCCCATCGATCATGCCCGGCGGCCCGACATCGACCTGGGATGTGATGAAGCCCATCTTCGAAAGCATTTCCGCAAAAGTCGACGGCGAGCCATGCGTCACGCACATCGGCACGGGTGGTGCAGGTCACTACGTGAAAATGATCCACAACGGCATCGAGTACGGTGATATGCAGTTGATCTGCGAAGCTTACAACATCTTCAAAGCAGCGGGCTTCACTCCTGCGGAACTTGCGAAAGTCTTCACCGATTGGAACAACGGCGATCTTGAAAGTTACCTGATCCAGATCACCGCGAAAATTTTCGAACAAAACGATCCTGAAACCGGCAAGGCACTCGTCGATGTCATCCTCGACACCGCAGGTCAAAAAGGCACGGGCAAATGGACGCTCATCAACGCCGTCGAAAACGCTGTCGTGATCTCCACCGTCAACGCCGCTGTCGAAGCCCGCATTCTTTCCTCGATGAAAGACAAGCGTGTCGCTGCCAGTGCTTTCCTCAAAGGTCCGGAAGTGAAAATTTCCACCGAGAAGTCCGAGTTGGTCAAAAAAGTTCACGACGCATTGTTCGCCTCGAAAATCATTTCCTACGCCCAAGGCCTCGATCTCATCGCCGCGATGGGTGAGGAAAAAGCCTGGGGACTCGACCTCGGTAAGATTGCTGCGATCTGGCGTGGGGGTTGCATCATCCGTGCGCGTTTCCTCAACGATATCACCGATGCATACCGCAAAGATCCTAAGCTCACCAACCTGATGCTTGCGCCGTTCTTTACCAAACTCCTCAACGAGTTCCAACAAAACTGGCGTGAAGTCGTCTCGCTCGCCACGCTTGCTGGTATTCCGGTTCCAGCGTTCAGCGCATCGCTTGGTTACTACGACAGTTACCGCAGCGCCGTGCTTCCAGCGAACCTACTGCAAGCCCAGCGCGACTTCTTCGGTGCACACACCTACGAGCGCACCGACAAGCCACGCGGCGAAATGTTCCATACCGATTGGCCTGAGGTCATTGGGTAAGAATCACTGATTCACTTTGAAAAACGGTCGGAAGAAATTCCGGCCGTTTTTTGTGGTCACTTTTAAATGATCAAACCTCGCGGACTTCGTAGGTTTCCTCTGGCTGTTCTTCGATGACCCCGAGATCTACAAGAAAACGATCTGCGGTGTTGATAGTCAGTTCGAAATTCGAGTGGCTTACATTGAAGTTAAAGAAGCTATGCTCAGACGAATTGAAGTCGATCAATTGACAACGATTCCCACGCCATCTCATGCGGCGGCAGAAAGTGGCGATTTCTGAAAACGGGGTTACCCGATCTGATGTTCCATGGAAGAACATCATCGGTGGAAGCTTTCTGCGAACGAGTCGGCTCGGGCTTAGTTTCGTGCTGAGTTTGGTCGTGGGGAAACGATCTGAGAGTTGGCCTTTTGAAGTGGTGTTGACCAATGCGCTGAACAGGATCAGTGCTTTCGGGCGAAACGGTGGAGATAAATCCTTATCCTTACGCATGCCGAGCAGTAGCGAAAGATACGCGCCTCCAGCCGCACCGCTAAAAACCATTCTGGTAAGATCGATTCCCAGTTCTCCCGCGCTCGCATTGAGCCAGTTCAATGCGAAAATTGAGTCGTCGATGGAGTCAAGAGGAGTGGATTGATGTTTCGAGCTAATCCGATACTCGAAACAAATCGAGACCATTCCGCGCGAGGTGAAGTGATGCGAGTGAGGAACGAATTGCGGCACCATCGATACATCCCAGAACCCACCGTGAAAGAATACGATCGCGGGACGCGGAGTCGCGCTCGGAGTTTCCGGAAAAAATACATGAGCAATGAGATCGAAGCCATTGTGGTTCACATAGACGTAGGTGGTCGCGGATTTCAGGAGCTCTTTATCCCGTGATTCACCGATCGGAGCGATCTTATGTAAAATATGACTCATGATTCGTAAGGCGATTTTGGGAGAGTTCCAAAACGCGTGGATTTGTTTGTTGTGATTTCAGGGGGTTTGTCCAATCGTTTCGTCTATGAAAGGTTTAATTCTCAGTTTTATTTTGATTTTCCCCAGTATTTTAATGGCGGATGAAGCGCTGCGAATCGATTTGGAGAAAATATATACCGTTTGGAGCAATTCATTAATCAAAAAAGATTATCGGATGTGGCAGCAGGTAACCGCTCAACATCGCCAGGTTGAAGTTAAGAACCGAATTATTTCTGAGAAACTTCCATTCCCTGGATCACTCTTTAATTTACCTACGCCACCCCCACTGCTGAATGGTTTGAAATTTCTAACAGCTAGTCAAAATGGACGAACCGCCAAGGCTGCATATTTCGGCAAGATTGATTTCGGGGTAGGTGGTGAGCCAACTGATAACCTTCTCGTTCTGTCATTTGTTAAGGGAGAAAATCACTTTCTTTATGATAAAGCAGATTTCGTAAATCTAACTGCTTTGCCAGATGTCCGTAAAGAGCTAGCGGCGGGTGATTTGGCTTATCTGAAAGGCGTTCCTGAGGCGCAGCCATCAGGTGTCGTGCCTATCCCACCTGTATCGGTGCTACCTGCGACGACGATCGCTAAGGTTTATGTGTTTTGTCCTGGGAGGGAAGTAGAGGTGATGGTCAACAAGGTGAGTAGGCATAAGTTCATTAATGGGAAAGAAGCTGAGATAGTGATTGGTGGTGCGCGAGACGGTGTTAATGAAGTTCAGTATGCGATCAAAAAATTGGAAGAGGGAACTGGTGAAGAGGCCCTGACTATCCGTGTTTACCTTCTCTCTGAAGTGGCTGGTGTGAAACCGATCAAGATTTTTGAATACCAGGTAGCAGAAAAGCAGGCAGCCGCGCCTCACGGTTCAGCTAATTTCGTCTTGGATCAGGCAATACTCACGAAGCTCAAAGGGAAATAAGCTCGCTCTATGGACTTTTCTAAATGGCAGAACAGGGATCCGCATCTACTCGTCGGACTAGTCAATACCGAGCTGCGTAACCACTCGGAATCCCTAGATGATTTGGTTAAGACCCATGATATTTCTGAGTCTGCATTGATCGAAAAACTCAGTGCCGCGGGGTATGATTACCGAGCCGAACAGAAGCAGTTTAGGTAAGTTCAGGCATTTCTTTACAAGGAGAGAAGAGAAAATGGAGATGAGGAGGGAAGATCATTCATGAATTCCATTATTTTTCATAGAATCGGCTCCTCGCCTCATTTCTTTCTCCTTCCCTCATTTTTGAAAAAAGCCTGAACCTATCTAAGTCTTGATAAGGGTTCATGGCTCATTTTTGAGTTTCGATTTTGGGTGCTTGCGCCCGTGGGGCAGATCTTTTAGAAATCCGAAGCAATTATGGCAGCAGGATACACCGAAGACGACATCAAGAGTTTGGACTGGCGCGAGCACATTCGGCTCCGCCCCGGTATGTATATCGGAAAGCTAGGCGACGGCTCTGCGCCTGAAGACGGAATTTACATTTTGCTCAAAGAGGCCGTGGATAACTCGATCGATGAGCACATCATGGGTCACGGCAAAGAAGTGAAGATCGAGATCGACGATGAAGGTCGGGTCGAGGTGCGCGACTTCGGACGCGGTATTCCGCTTGGGAAACTTTTTGACTGCGCCGCACAAATCAACACCGGTGCGAAGTATGACAGCGAGGCGTTCAAAAAATCGGTAGGCTTGAACGGGGTTGGTATCAAGGCAGTCAACGCCTTGTCATCGTTTTTCGAAATCCAATCATGGCGAGATGGTGAAACCAAAGCCCTGGAATTTTCTAAAGGCCAGCTGACCGTGGACATGAAGAAGCCACGCAAGGATAACGAGGTAAACGGAACGCGTTTGTCGTTTGAAATCGACCGCTCGATCTTTCCTGCAAAAACCCGTTTCCGCGATCCGTTCGTGGAGAAGATGTGCCGGTATTACTCTTACCTGAATCCATCGCTCACGGTCATTTTCAACGATAAGAAATTTCGCTCGAAAGATGGTTTGTTAGATCTGCTGCGCGAGGAAATGGAAACCGAGGCGCTCTATCCGCCTATCCATCTCATCGGTAAAGATATTGAAATCGCTTTCACGCATTGCGCGGAGAGCAGTGAGGATTATTACACCTTCGTCAACGGCCAGAACACTTCGCAGGGCGGTACGCACTTGGCGGCCTTCCGTGAAGCTCTCGTCCAAGTGATCCGTGGGTTTTACAAAAAACAATACGATCCCTCAGACATTCGTGCAGGTATAGAAGCGGCGATCTGCGTCCGCATCATCGAGCCAGTTTTCGAATCACAAACGAAGACCAAGCTAGGTTCCTCTACAATTGCTCCTGAGGGAGAATCACTGAGAACGTTTATCTTAAATTTCCTCAAATCATCTTTGGATAACTATCTTCATAAGCATCCGCAAGTGGCGGAAGCGATCCAGAAACGTATCCTCGCCGCTGAGCGCGAGCGCAAAGATTTGAAAGGGATTCAGAAAATAGCTCGCGAGCGCGCGCGTCAGGCGAAAGTGCATAACAAAAAGTTACGCGATTGCCGGGTACGTTTCGATTCCAAGCACAAGCGCCGGGAAGAAAGTACCTTGTTCATCACCGAGGGTGACTCCGCATCGGGCTCGATCACCAAGAGCCGTGATGTCGAGACTCAGGCCGTTTTCTCGCTCCGCGGTAAACCGCTGAACACGTATGGCCTGCCGCGTAAGATCGTATATGAAAACGAAGAGTTTGCGTTGTTGCAGGCGGCATTAAACATCGAAGACGGTATCGAAGCCCTGCGTTACAACAAAGTGGTCATCGCAACCGATGCTGACGTCGACGGCATGCACATTCGCTTGTTGTTGCTGACCTTCTTCCTGCAATTTTTCCCCGAGATGATACGCGATGGTCATCTTTTCATTTTGCAAACGCCCTTGTTCCGCGTGCGCAGTAAAAAAGAGACGATCTATTGCTATGATGAAGAATCTCGCGTGAAAGCGATCGCGAAACTCGGCAAAAATGCCGAGATCACGCGCTTCAAAGGTCTGGGCGAAATTTCACCCGATGAGTTCAAATTCATGATCGGTAATGACATGCGCTTGGATCCGGTGGAATATGAAGAAGGTAAAGGCGTGAAAGAGTTGTTAGCTTTCTACATGGGTAAAAACACCCCGAGCCGCCAAGAATATATCATCGAGAACTTGCGAGAAGATGTGGATAGGCAGGTGGCTTGAGGAATAGGTCGTATAGGACTTATACGACTTATTATACTAAAAACTCGTGCCCTGATTCAGCGCATCAATCACCTCACCACTCCGATTCACAAAACGATAAGAAGTTTTCAAGCAGTCATTGAGAAATTCCTTAGCAGTTGAAACCGCACTGGGTAAATCTTTTCCGTTCGCGAGGTTCGCAGCAATCGCAGCGGCGAGGGTGCAGCCGGTGCCGTGGGAGGCATTGACGGCGAGGCGTGGTGACGTGAAGCGGTGTTCTTTTTTACCGTCGTAAAGAAGATCCGTGCAATCTTGTGATTCTAGGTGACCTCCTTTGATTAACACCGCGCAACCGTAAATTTCTGTTAGGTATTTCGCGGCGTGGCTCATTTCATCGATAGACGAAATCTTTTTTCCGAGCAATTTTTCTGCCTCGGGAAGATTCGGGGTCACCAGATAGGCGAGCGGCAAAAGTTTCTCCCGGTAAGCCGCGATAGCATCTGCTTCGATCAAGCTCGCGCCTGTGGAGGCGATCATCACGGGATCGACCACGAGTTTGATCTCGGGATGATTTTTGAAAATTTCTGCGACGCAAGAAACTTGTTTTGCCGAACCGAGCATTCCGGTTTTGACCACGGTGAGTGGAAACGCATCTAGCATAAGAAGGATCTGATCTTGCAACATCGCAGGATCCACGAGATCGACCCTGCGGACGATGTTCGCGGTTTCAGAAACGATGCAGGTCACAGCGGTTAGACCGTGCAGGCCGAAGTGTTGGAAGGTTTTGAGATCCGCTTGCATGCCGGCACCGGCTGAGCAATCCGATCCGGCGATGGTTAGGATCGCGCGAACGGTATGGATGGATGGATCAATTGGTTTCATTGCTTCTTGATTCTTTGCCTCAGGCTTCCAATGGTTTCCACATGCAAGATGACATCAAGGAATTTCACGACCTCCGTGTGAAGGTGGATGATGTTATCTACATGCCAAGCTTGGACGCGCCGCCCAATAAGCCACATCCCTTCGTTTATTTCATTTCAATTTTTAACGATTCGTCTGAGCCGATCACGATACGTGCGCGGAAATGGGTGGTGACGGAAGAGGGGGGTGAAACGACTGTGGTGGAAGGCGATGGAGTGGTTGGGCAGCAGCCGACGATCAAACCCGGCGAACATTTTTCCTACAACAGCTATCACGTGATCGGAAAATCTGCCTTGGTGAATGGTGCGTTCTTTGCAGAAATGGCGAGTGGGGAATGGATTTTTACGCGCATTCCTGAGTTTAAGTTGGAGCCGCCTCAGTTTGCTTAGATTACAAAAAAGAGGCTCCCCGTTCAGGAGAGCCTCTTGGTTTGAGATGAGATGATTAGGCTTTTGCCTCTTCGGTGGCTGCTTCTGGAGCGGCTGCCTCTGAAGTGAACTCTTCCATGGGAACTTCCGGATTGGCGTTCTCAGGTGCAGCTTCGGCAACTGCCGCTACGACTGCAGGTTCATCGATCAAGTTGATGACTTGTTCTTTCTCCGGATTGATGGGTGCGAGTTGTGGGATGGTGGTGTCCGCTTTTGCGTAGCCGCCTTCTTCTTTCTCTGCATCGTCGTAATCTTTCGATTTCGCGCCGGACACGGTGATTTGACGTCCCATGAAAAATTGATCATGAAGGACTTCCACGGTGCGTTTTGCTTCGTCGATATCGAGCATTTCAATGAAGCCATAGCCTTTGGAGCGATGGGTGCTGCGATTGTAAACGATCTCGACTCTGCGGACGGCTCCAACACCTTTGAAGAGCTCTTCTAGATCGCTCTCAGTGGTGTCGTAGGACAGGTTGCCAACATAAACGCGACGGTTCTCGACGGTCGATGGGTCACCGCCCCGTGGACGATTGCCATTTTTGTTGGTGCGCTCGCCACGGTTTTGCGGTTTGCCTTCGGAGTTCTGACGAGCTTCGTTGGTGTTGCCTTGATCCGTGCGTACATCGCGGGTCTTGTTGCGGTGTGGTTCGCGGGTTTGTTGCTTGGTTTCAACAACACTCGGGCGACGCTCTGGGCGGGGCGGTCTGACGGCCTCTTTGCCACCGAAACCGAGGGCTTTGAGGAGTTTCTGCCACCAGCTCAGTTTAGGAGCGGGCATGGCGCGGCGTTGTTGCTGGGAATGACCCGAGCCTTGGCGGCCTGAGCGATTTCCACCGCCGGACTGTCGTCCTTCGTTGCTACCACCGTTGGACTGGCGTCCTTCGTTGTTTCCACGGTTTGAGTTGTTTTTATTACGGTTTTGCCCTCCGCGTGAGCGGCGGCGACGGCTTTCTCCCTGATTCTGGGAGTTATGTGTATCAGTTGACATGTTTTCGCATGGGTCAGTGTTTTACGGACGGCCCGGCGCGTCGGGTGGTTTGTATCCCCGGCATTGCAGGAACGGACCTGCGCGCAATTACCATAGCCACCGATCGCCAGCTTTTTGGTGCTGGGACAAGCCCCCGCAACTGTTGCGGAAGGGGTCTTGATAGGATCGATTGCCGGCAATCTGCGCCGCCATCCGTAAGCAAGGAGGTCCCGGATTTCCTGGCAGACCCTCAAGATTCGAGTTTCACGAAGAAAAACGAATGTTTGGAGAAAAAGGGTGCCGGATGCGGACATCGGAGATAAGGAGACTCCTGCTCGCGCGGCAAGGTAGGGATGATTTTTGGTTTGGCAAGGAGATCTTTGATGTCAGTTCCTAGTTCTTAGTTCCTGGTTCTTAGTTGGGCTTCGCGCTGCACTTCTCAAACCAAGAACTAAGAACTAGGAACCAAGAACTTTCCCGCCCCTCAGGGCGAGGAAAACGCGTCTTCTAAATGAGCACTTTGGGAGAGGAGGGCATAGTCGTCGTATTTGACTTTGGGGGCTGGGGGCCAGAAGACTTTTTGATGGATGGAGGTGGTGATCCAGTCCATGCAGGATTTGGCGGATTGCAGGTCTTCCTCAGAGAATGAGCTCCACTCGATGAAATCGACCTCTTTTTCGGTCGATCCCAGTTTGATGTAGCAGGGGATGGGGACGCCGATGGAATTTTCGCTCTCGGCAAGGGCGTAGAGGGGGAGTTGGAGGTTTTTCCAGAGGAACTCGCTAATTCCTTTCCCGTCGAGTGCCGTGTGGCGGGCTGGGGAGGTTTCGGTGATGTGAGGCGGGATCTGGGTTTTCGCGGTGATTTTTTTGCGATGCTCCGATTCCGTTTTCTCGACCTTGCCGGTTTTGTAATCGATCACGCGGAGTTGGCCTGTTTCGCGATGACGGTCGATCCGGTCGATGGTACCGTTGATTTTGAGACCAGCAGAGTCGAAGGAAATTTTGCGTTCCGTATCGATGACCTCCCAACCTTCGGCAATGCTCACTACTTGTTTGGAAGCGAACCATGCGAGGCGTTGCTGGATTGAGTGTACTTGGATGCGGACGGCGAGCGGAGGTTGATTTCCAAATTGGCCGAAAATGGTTCGGTCGAGTGCTGCATCGAGATAGGCGACGAGGGCTTTGGGATCGGAGAGTTTTCGGGCTTCGGGATCCTTGCCCCAGATTTCTAACACTTTGTGCGTGATCGAACCAAAATCGCGGTGGTTCATTTCTCTGCGATCCGGCTCAGGTTGTGAGGCTCTTACGATGTGTTTCAGGTAAAAGCGAAACGGGCAGGCGAGGTAATCGCTGAACGAGGTGACGCTGAGTTTTTCTGGAAGCTCGACTTTCGGGGTTTGCCAAATGAGATCGCGGGTCCAGATGAGATTGGCTTCGGGTGGTTCAATCTCGCGGAAGAGGTTGTTGACGGTGGTGACGAGCCGTTTTTTCGGGACTTGCAGCAACAAGCTGGAGGGAAGGTAGGTTTCGCCGTTCGTGCCGTTTTTCCCGCAGAACAGATGGGTGGTGCCGGTTTCCTCGCGCATACGAATCATGGCATGGAGGAGAAAGGCATCGCGCGCCTGACGATCTGTAAGACTGTTAAGCTTGAGAGCGTTGCGGATTTTTTCGGAAAGCCATGGCTCGCCGCCGGGTCGGGCTGGGACGAAGGCTTCGTTCATGCCGGTGATCAACAAATGTTTCCCCGGTTCATACAGCAGCTCTAACCAACCCTGAATATCGATGGCTCGATCTGTTGGTGGCTGTGCGGTGGGTCGCGGAATTTCCGAGATGACCATCTGCAACCAGAACAAATGACTGCGCTTCAATGAGGTGAAAAGCGGTGTGGCGGCTTCGATGAAATCGGCGATGCCGGACAGGGTGTTGGCAGAGGTTTCGGTATCGATTTCGATGAGATCCAAGTGCTGACTCAGAGCCTGCGGGAAGGGCTGTTTGAGAAAAGCTTCGCGATGAGACAGTAGGCTGGCGATGTCATCGCGGAGTATGCGGAGTTCGGGGCGTTCGGTGGTGACGAGACGCTCAGCAATCGCGTCCGGCTCGATGATGGGGTGGCGATCCCGATATTGATTGAGTGCTAACAGAAGCTTAGCGCGATTTTCGGAAATGAGATTCGCGCATTCCGGAAAAGTTAGCAACGCAGCGAGGTTGCGGCTGCTTGCTTGGGTCAGCCAGTTTTTCCAAGCTAACAACCAACGCTGAAGCGGCGGAAGCGGCTGTTGCGATGCAGGATGAAATGCTGGCCAACCTTGATGTGTTAGAAGATGTGCGAGGGCGGATCCCGCCTCGTCGTCCGCGCTGCCGATTGCGATTTCCTGGGAGGACGCGCCGAGTGTGGCGATCGTGTTCAAGGCTGCTTGTGCCTGGCTTGCGGGATCGGCGACCAATGACGCGGTGGCGGATTCCGGTAAGTTTCTATCCGTCCATGTGGAGAGGGGAATTCCGAGTTCGTCGAAATGCGCGGCGTCGGATTCTGGGGCTGGGATGAGAACAATGACTTCGCCTGAGAAAGTTTTCAGGGCTTGAGAGATGCAAACCGGCATTTCGGTGATGCCTGCGAGAATGATTTTTTTGAAATGGGTGGGAAGTTGGAAGCTGGTGCGCAGGGTTTGGGAGCGCGATTGATAACCCCATGCATACAGTTTTTTTTCCATCAGCGATTCGAGCTGAGCGAGGTTTTCCCAGCGATCGCCTTCGGTGGTGCCTTGTAGGAATTTCGAGGCGGAGAAAAGATTGTGCAGGGATTCTTCCAGCGTGGCGCGAAGTGAGACAATTTCCGCAGCAAGCGCGGTCGCCCAATCCGATGAAAGAATTTCCAGATCCGGAGGTGTGGGAAATAAGCCCGAATAGTTTTCCCAATCGCTTTGCTTGAGGTTTTCTAAAACATCCATCCACGCAATCTTTTCCAACCATCGTGGTGCGATGTTGGAATCTTCTAAATGCAACAACGCGCCGGGAGTGGTGACGGTTGGTGCTAGCAGAGCTCCAGCCTCCGCTGCGAGATTTTCGCGGAGGATACGTCCGCTTTGGGATGTGGGGACGACGACTAAGCTTTCGGTCAATGCCTCGGTGTCTTGAAGAAGATAAGTGGTTAGGCTACCGAGAAAAGGTGCTGAGTAACAGAGGTAGATCCGCTGAGGCATGGGGGAATTCTAGATTTTAAATCTTAAACCTCAAGGCTTGGGTTGGCATTAAGATTGTTGGGAATGTAAGAAATTTAACCACGGAATGCACGGAATACACGGAATGAAGAGTTGATAAACTTCCCTAAAAGAGGCGCGCCAGCAAACACTCTGTGTATTCCGTGCATTCCGTGGTTTATTTTTTAAATCACAAAAAAAGCGAGCACCTGGTGGGGTGCTCGCTTTGAGATGATCTAACTGACTTTTTGGGTCAGGAGAGGAGATTAACCGTTGGTGAGGTCGACGGTTTCCATTTCGGCGGGCGATGCGCCGGTTGAGAAACGCCATCTGACTTTGTTACGCTTGGAGGCGGTACGAAGTTTACGCTGTTTGCGTTCAGTTGGGGTTTCGAAAGCGCGACGACGGCGCATTTCCTCAAGGATTCCCTCGGAATCGAGTTTGGTTTTGAGGCGTTTGAGGGCGCGATCTACGGGCTCTCCTTTTTTGACGTTCACTCCACGCATGTGCTGATGTTTTTCGTTGGTTGTATCTTTAAAATCGTTCTTGGGGCGCGGTGTATGGGCTGGTTGATCGGATGAGTCAAGCAGGAAACACCGCCTAATGGTTATTCACCGAGGCCAAAGCGGACGAAGCGAGTGACACTGAGGGTGTCGCCGAGTTCTTTGCCTTTTTGCTCGAGGAGTTGGGTAATGGTGACTTCGGGGTCTTTCACGAAGCCTTGCTCAAGGAAGCAGGACTCTGCGAAGAACTTGGCGATTTGACCTTTGAGGATATTTTCGATGATATTCTCGGGTTTGCCTTGTTCGAGGAGACGGACGCGGAAGATATCTTTCTCGGCGTTGACAATGTCCTCAGGGATGTCATTGCGGGAAAGACCTTTGGGTGCGCAGGCCGCGATGTGAAGGGTGAGGTCCTTGATGAGCTCTTGGAAGGCAGGTTGGGAAGCAACTGCGGAGTTGCTGGTGCCGACTTCAAGCAACACGCCGACTTTGCCGCCGAGGTGAATGTAGGAAGCAACTACGCCACCAGGAGCAGCGTCGAAACGAACATACTTGCGGAACTGGAGGTTTTCTCCGAGCTCTACGACTTTAACTTTCACGAAGTCTTCAAGCGTGCTTTCGCCGAGAGGAACGGCGAGGGCGGCTGCGTGGTCTGCGGCGTTGGCGCCTGCGAGTTTGTCAGCGATGGCGGCTACGAAGATTTGGAAGTTTTCGTTTTTGGAAACGAAATCGGTTTCGCAGTTTACTTCGAGGAGGATGCCGGTGGATGCAGCGGCATTAACGCGTGCGGTGATGATGCCTTCGTTGGCTTCGCGGTCGGCTTTGGCGCCGGCTTTGGCGATGCCACGCTCACGGAGGAGTTTGATGGAAGCCTCGATATCACCATTGGTCTCGGTGAGGACTTTTTTGCAGTCCATCATGCCGGCGTTGGTTTTATCGCGGAGTTCTTTAACGATTGATGCGGTGATCATGCTTGTTGGGAAATTGGAGATTCGAAATTAGTTCTTTTTCGCAGCGAGCATGCCATCGACCAAGTTTTGGAGGATGATACGGATCGAGCGGATGGCGTCGTCGTTGCCAGGAATCGGGAAATCGACTTTGGCAGGATCGGCGTTGGTATCGACGATGGCGATGATAGGGATGCTAAGGCGACGAGCTTCGGCGACGGCGATGGTCTCGCGAGCGGAGTCGACGATGACGATGGCGTCAGGTTTTTTCTCAAGGTTGCGAACACCGCGAAGGTTGCGGAGGAGTTTTTCGCGCTCGCGGCCGAGGGCGGCGAGTTCCTTTTTGGACATGGATTTGAACTCCGGTTGTTTCTCGATGTTTTCGAGGTAACGAAGGCGCTCAACGGATTTGCGAACGGTGGTCGCGTTGGTGAGCATGCCGCCGAGCCAACGGTGGTTGACGTAATGTTGACCGGTAGCTTCTGCAGCTTCGCGGATCGCGTCTTGTGCTTGGCGTTTGCAGCCGACGAAAAGGATTTGTTTGTTTTTGCTGACGAGGTCGGCGAGGAACTCGGAAGCTTTATCGAGCTGTTGGACAGTTTTCTCGAGGTTGATGATGTAGATTCCGCCTTTGTCCTTCATAAGGAAGGGCTTCATGCGTGGATTCCACTTTTTCGTTTGGTGACCGTAGTGAACGCCAGCGTCCACCATTTCAGTGATGAGTTCGTTAATCATGATATATGTAATGTTTGTCCCGTCTTAAATCAGAGCGAGCGATTTTGAAGACCTGCCACTTGGTTTCCCTTGGGTCTTCGTTGTTGTGAGGTGGCTGAAGGGGCGCGGTTCTTAGGGTTTGGGCGTGAAATTGGCAAGCATTTTCCTGTTAAAATAGGGGAAATGAATTTTCACCGCGGAGGCGCGGAGGTCGGAGAGGGACGCAGAGGAAGAATTTTAAATTGAGTTAATTTACGATTCTGGGCTCTGGGTTCTATTATCTTCTCGTGCGGCGGCGTGCTGCTCCGCTGGTGCGGCTTGGGGTTGCTTGGGAGGTGGATTGGCCACGGCGTCCGCCGACGGAGTTTTGTTGGCCACCACGTCCGCCGCCACCACCGCCGCCTTGTTTGACTTTCGGGGGTTTGAAGCCGGTGCGGTGTTTTTCTTGGAGGTTTTCGCTGTGCCACTGATGGGAGGTGTCGCGAGGGATCTGATTTTTGATGAGTTTCTCGATGTCGCGCAGGAAATCGATTTCGTCCTCAGCGCAGAAGGAGACGGCGAGCCCCTCGGCACCAGCGCGGCCGGTGCGGCCGATGCGGTGGACGTAGGCTTCCGGTTCATTCGGGAGATCGTAGTTCACAACGAGGCCTATGTCTTTCACATCGACTCCGCGAGCGGCGACGTCGGTTGCGACGAGGACGGGAACGAGGCCCTGTTTGAATTTAGCGAGGGCTTTTTCCCGTTGGGCTTGGGATTTATTGCCGTGAATGGCTTCGGCTTCGTAGCCAGCAGCGGTGAGGGCAACGGCGAGTTTGTTGGAACCGTGTTTGGTGCGACCGAACACGATGGTCAGTTTGGCTTCTTTCGCTTGGCTCTGTTTTTCTAGGAGTTGCTGAAGGAGATACATTTTGTTGCCACGATCCACGAAGCAGAGTTTTTGCTCGATGCGTTCTGCGGTGGTAACTTCGGGTGTGATGGTGACACGAGCCGGATCACGCAGGATTTTTTGTGCGAGGGCAACGATGTTTGGTGCCAGTGTTGCGGAGAAAAACAGGGATTGTTTTTTCTTCGGAAGGAGATCGACGATGCGATTCACGTCGCGGAGGAAACCCATGTCGAGCATGCGATCGACTTCATCGAGGACGAAGAAATCGACGGCTGAGAGATCGACGCAGTTTTGATCGATGAGATCGAGCAAACGACCCGGTGTGGCGACGAGGACATCGACACCGGCGCGCATAGCGTTGACTTGTGGGCGCTGGCCGACGCCACCCCAGATGGTGGTGAGGCGAAAACGGACTTTTTCTCCGTAGGTGGAGAAGCTTTTCGCGACTTGGCCGGCGAGCTCGCGAGTGGGTGCAAGCACGAGGACGCGGCACTGCTTGGAACGGATTGGGCGGGGATCGTTATGGAGGGCATTGAGGATGGGCAATGCGAACGAGGCGGTTTTACCGGTTCCGGTCTGAGCGCAACCGAGGAGGTCGCGGCCTTCCAAGAGCAGCGGGATCGCTTGAGCTTGGACGGGTGATGGAGTGGTGTAGTTGAGTTCGTTGAGAACTTGTTTCAAGGGCGCGGCAAGAGCCATCGCTTCAAATGTAGTGGTCATTTCTTATTTCTAAAAGCCAGCGGGTGCCGATTTCGGCTGCTGGCAGGGATCGATGAGATGGAGTTAGCCTCTTGCAATCTCTCATCGAAGTAGACCGGAAAAAGCGCTGGCAAGGAACTTGCAAGCTAGAAGGCCATGCCTTCCGGCGGCTGTCATAGTCGGATATTTCGGAATGGCAAAGCATTTCTCTCCGAATTCAGAAACGAAAAAAACCGCAAGGTTTGAGCCTTGCGGTTTAGTGAGTCGGTTTTGAAAGCCGTTAAATTTTACCAACGGCGTTGGTTTTCGTCTTGGGAGTTGCCGTAAACCGCGCCTGCGCCTGCACCGAGGGCTCCACCGACAGCTGCACCTTCAAGTGCGTTGCCGGATTGGTGACCGATGATGCCACCTGCTGCTGCACCGAGAAGTCCACCACCGAGCGCGCCGCGTTGGGTGTTAGGGCCGGTAGGAGCAGTGCAGTTGCTGAGGGCGATGCTGGAGACTGCAGCGATGATAAGAAGGGATAGTTTTTTCATAATTTAATTAGGAGTGGTTAAACAAATAGGCGATTTCGGATGAAGTTCAAGGAATATGAATGGGATTTTTCCCTACCCCCTTTGACTTCACGATCGGGTGTGACTGCGTAGTAATAAAATCTATTCGAACAATTTTTTCTGGCGGGAAGAAATATTTCAAGCGGTCGCGATCTCAGGTGCACACTGAGGAAGGACGGGTGCGAGGGGAGAAAGACCTAGCTTCGCGAGCAGGATCTGATCTTTTTTTACTGAGGGATTTTCCGCGGTTAGAAGTTTATCTCCATAGAAAATGGAGTTCGCACCGGCAAAGAAGCAGAGCGCCTGCGCTTCATCGGAAAGGCGAGTGCGGCCAGCGGAGAGGCGGACTTTTGCTTTTGGGACGGCGATCCTAGTGACGGCGATCATGCGAACGATATCGAAGGTATCGACTTGTGGGTTCTCGGCAAGCGGTGTGCCTGGCATAGGCATGAGTGAATTGATCGGCACAGACTCGGGTTGTGGATCGAAGTTAGAAATGATTTCTAACATCCGCAAACGGTCGGTGATGGTTTCACCAAGGCCGAGGATGCCGCCGCAGCAAACGGACATGCCTGCGTCTTGGACGTTTTGGATGGTGCGTAGTCGGTCTTCGTAGGTGTGCGAAGTAACGATGTTTGGATAATGCTCGGGTGAAGTATCGAGATTGTGATTGTATGCGGTGACGCCGGCTTGTTTGAGTTGCTTGGCTTCATCGGGGCCGAGCTCGCCGAGGGTGACACAAACTTCCATGCCGAGTTTGGAAACGTCCTGGATGATATCGAGCACTTGTTCGAAACGTTGGGTTCCTCCGCGGACTCCGCGCCATGCAGCTCCCATGCAAAAACGTGTGGAACCGGTATCTGCGGCAACTTTTGCGCGTTCTAACACATCGCATTTTGACATGAGACGTTCGCTTTCGACGCCGGACTTATAGCGGGCGGATTGGGCGCAGTAGGAGCAATCCTCTGAGCAACCACCGGTTTTGATGGAAAGGAGAGTGCAGAGTTGGACTTCGGGTTTATCCCAGTTGGCTTGATGCACTTTTCTGGATTTTTGGATCAGTTCAAAAAAGGGAAGAGAGTGGAGTTCTTGGAGTTCTTTGAGAGTCATGGTAAAAATAAAATAAACGTCTGTTAGATTATGAAGCAGGATGATGAATTATCGAGTCCACCCGCCATCACCTGTTGGCATCTGGCCTTGGCCAACCATAGTGTAAAGAGTTTTGCCTTTAGCTCCGATGAGTGGATGGCCGAGTTTTTTCTTCCAAACGGAAGACATGGAGGCTCCGGTATGGCACCCCCATGATTTGCAGACGGCATCGCGGGCGAAGATGGAGGAATTCAGTCTTGAAATATCGTTTTCATGCAGCCAAGCGGTGGAAACTGCCATGATGTCGTTGCCGTAATCAAACATGAATGCGAATTTGTTAGAATGGCCGAAGTAATCGTAAGTAACGACGGACTTGCGAGGGCGGGAGTTGATTTTGGAAATGTAGTCGGAGGATGAGTTGAACCAGATCAAGGTGGCGTTGCGTTTGGCGGCCTGCTCTGCGATCCATGTGGTGTAGGGTTTGCCGTCTTCACGTCCTCTTGTGTCGTAACCGGGTTTGTAAACCATCCAGACGAGTGGGGCATCTTTTCCATAAGTCTGACGCACTTCTGCCATCCGCAGGGTGGATGCGCGAACGAAGTTAGCCCACCAGCGATCATGGCGGTCTTCATTCGTTCTATAATCCTCCCATGCGCGCAGAGCGGGTCCACCGCAGACGATGACATGTTCTGCTGGAGCAACCTGTGAGAGAAGCAGGATAGATAGAAAAATAGCTTTCTTCACGTGAGACATGTGAGGGTTGTAAGCCTAGTGGTGAGTTGGGGTCAACCGGTATCGCAGAATCTGCGATTCGATGGTAGGGTTAACGATCACGCTCGAAGCGCAGGACTTTTTCGCCCTCGCGGTAATAATTGAGGCGGTCCCGGGCATGGACTTCCAAGTAAGCTTGGTCTTCACGGAGGGCATGTAGCTCGATTTCCCGATGTTCTTTGATGTCCAAGGCGGCTTGTTCGCGCTCTTGTGTACTGAGCAATTTGGCTTGGAGTTTATCGTTCTCGCGCTTGTAGGGATATGCAGATGCAACGATGAGTAAACCGAAGGATATGGCCGTGAAAAGATAGAGCAGTCGATTTGTCCCTTTGATAAAGCGGACTCTCGACTCCAGGTGTGCAAGTTTTTGTGGTGTGTACTTGGTCTTGGCCATTTCCGAAGTGCTTATGGTTGAACGCGATTCGAGGTTGATTGTCAAGCAAGCTTAACTTTCTCGAAGGTAGCTTAGGGATTGCATGCGAGAAAACTTGCGCCTAGCGTCTGCCCCCCGGCGCAGCCGGTGAAATTAGAAACAATGAAATTACCTCATGTGGCGATTGTCGGGGCGACGGGTGCCGTCGGCGTGGAAATGCTTCTTTGCCTTGAGCAAAGGAACTTTGGATTGAGCGAACTGACGCTTTTGGCATCGGCACGTTCAGCGGGGAAGACTGCGACTTTTCGGGGTAAGGAAATTGTGATCAAGGAGCTCACGCATGATTCGTTTCAAGGCGTCGACATCGCCCTGTTCAGTGCAGGCGGAGATATTTCTAAAGAGTTTGCACCCTCGGCCGCAGCGGCTGGTGCGGTGGTGATTGATAATTCATCGGCGTTCCGCATGGATGAAGGCGTGCCTTTGGTGGTTCCTGAAATCAATCCAGAAGCTGCGAAAAACCGCCCGAAAGGGATTATCGCGAACCCAAACTGCACGACGATTATTTCACTGATGGCACTGGCGCCGTTGCATGAGCAATTTGGTTTGGAGAGCGTGATCGCATCGAGCTACCAAGCTGTATCTGGATCGGGAGCGCAGGGAATCATTGAACTCGAAGAGCAAGTGAAAGCCATCGCGACGGGTCAGCCTTTCACGCCGAAAGTTTATCCACGTCAAATCGCGTTCAACGTGATTCCGCAGGTGGATGTGTTCACGGAAAATGGTTACACCAAAGAAGAGATGAAAATGGCCAACGAGGGTCGGAAAATTCTCGGTCATCCGAATTTAAAAGTTTCGTGCACCTGCGTGCGCGTGCCGGTTTATCGTTCGCATTCGGTTTCGATCACGGCGAAGTTTACCAAAGAGCCAAGCGTGGAAGCAGCGAGAAATGCCTATGACGGTAAACCGGGCATCAAAGTGATGGACGATCCTTCGCAGAAACTTTTCCCTGTTCCGTTAGATACAACGGGCAAAGACGATTGCTTGGTTGGCCGCATTCGCAAAAGCTTGGTGTTAGAAAATGCCTTGGATTTGTGGGTGGTTGGTGATCAGGTACGCAAAGGTGCGGCGCTTAACGCGGTGCAGATTGCAGAAATTCTCTAAGCACTCCTCTGATGAACGTTGATCTTAAAGACTATTTGAAAACCTTGGTTTCTCATGTGGATACGGCGTTGGATGATTACCTGCCGATTCCTGGCGAGGCTCCAGGAGCGATTCATGAGGCGATGCGTTATACCATTTTCGCGGGCGGTAAACGCCTACGTCCGGTGCTTTGTATTGCAGCGGCTGAGGCTTGCGGCGGAACTGAGACATCGGCTCTCAAGGCGGCGTGCGCGATGGAGCTGATGCATACTTATTCGTTAGTACATGATGATTTACCATGCATGGACGACGATGATTTGCGTCGTGGTCGACCGACCTGTCACAAGGTTTACGGCGAGGGGATGGCAGTGCTTTGCGGAGATGCTTTACTGACTGAATCGTTTGCGCTGTTAGCTAAATCTGAGCCGCGCGAGCGTTACACGGTTGGTGAAATGATTTCAGAATTGGCCACTGCAGGGGGAAGTCGGAAATTGATTGGCGGTCAGGTGTTGGATCTTGAAGGAGAAGGTCAGAAACTGAGTAAAGAGCAATTGCTTGCGATCCATGAGGCGAAAACCGGCGCGCTGTTAGTGAGTTCACTGCGTTTGGGTGGAATGACTGCGAATGCCAGCGCTGAACAATTGGCGGCTCTGAGCGATTTCGGTTATTCTCTCGGTCTGGCGTTTCAGGTCATTGATGACATTTTAGATGTGACCCAAACCACTAAAAGCCTCGGCAAAACAGCGGGGAAAGATGTGGCGGCGAATAAGTCGACCTATCCTTCAGTTTGGGGCTTGGAAGAATCTAGGAAAGAAGCGGCGCGCCTAACTGGCGTTGCGATGGATGCGCTGGAAATTTTTGGCGAGCGCGGCGCGAGGCTGCGTGAGATCGCCGAATGGATGCTGGCGCGTGAGTATTGATGGCAAGTATTTCACCCGAATCTTGATTCGATGAAGAACGAGGTTGATTCTGGCGCTAGTATGGGGCTAGGTCTGCGTATCAAAAAGCGATCTTTCAGTTTCATGTTGGCCAAGCGGTATCTCAATCCTCGCCGCGCCGTTTTGTCTTCTTTCACTTTGATTTCACTCATTGGCGTGTTGCTGGGAGTTTTGGTCTTGGTGGTGGTGATGGCTGTCTATGCGGGTTTGGAAAGAGACGTCAAAGGACGCTTGCTCGGGTTTACGCCGCATATTTTGGTGAGATCACCGTTAGCGCCACCTACCGATCCAGATGCTGAGGCGCCTGAAATTCCAGGTTGGCAGTTACTCGCTAAGAAAGCGGCAGAAGTAGAAGGCGTGTCTGCGGCGACTGCTTTTGTTTCAGATAACGTGATTTTGGATGTGGGTTCATGGCAAAAACCCGTGGCGTTCCGTGGGATCGATACCAGCGATACCTCGCAAGTTGAAGGTATTAAAAAAATGTTAGATCTGAAAAAATATCCAGAGTCGAGTGCGGATCTGGGGCTGGATGATCGCGCGGTGGTATCCTCGATTGTCGCCGAACAATTTCAACTTAAGGTGGGCGATATCATGCGCTTGTATTCGACCCGAAATTTCGAGGGTGTGATGCAGGCCTATCGCGTGACCGAAAAGCCGGTGATCCGTGAGGCGCATACGGAAGCTTGGGAAGTGGTCACAAATGTTCTGAAGAAGGATTTAAAGCAAGTGGGAGAAAGTTTCGAGGTTTCGGCAAATAAACTGAGTGAGGCCTACGATTTTCTGAATGAAATTCAATCAGAGCAAATTCGTGAGCCTGAAAAAGACATGATTCATGAGCTTTTGAAAGCGATGGAAAATGGGAAGCTCATCGATGATAAAGAGCTTTTTCGTTTTTCTGCTGAGAACCAAACGAAACTGATCGAAGCCTATGAAGCGTTAGCTAAAACCGATGCGGCGGAAATGGACGGCGAAATTTTGAAAGGCATCAAGAGCTTGGTGCTTCCCAAAGAGGTCCAGGTGATTGGAATTTATGCGGCTTCGCAGATGGCGGTAACTCCAGATTTATTCGTGCCGTTGCCTCTAGCTCAGGATTTAGCTGGATTGAATGGCGAGGTGCAGGGTATCGCACTGCGCTTAGACGATCCTTACGATGCAGAGCAAGTGGCCGTGAAGGTGCGTCGGCATTTAGGTGCTGGTGAATATGTGGAAACTTGGGGTGATCAGTATCAGGCGTTTTTCACTCTGATCAATCAACAGCGAATGATGATGTATTTCGCACTATCTTTTATCGTGTTGATTTCGGCTTTCTCGATGATGGCGGTGATGTTCACAGTAACGATTCAGAAACGTCGTGAGATCGGAGTGATGAAAGCCCTCGGTGCTGCACCGGGTCAAATTGTCAGGGTGTTTTTATATCAGGGAATGATCCTAGGGGTTTTAGGAGCGATGCTTGGGGTCGGGCTAGGCCGCCTGGTGATTTATTTCCGCGGCAGTGTGCAGGAAGGAATGCGGGCGTTAGGATTCGATCCATTTTCGGCCTCTCTGACTGGTTTTGGTGTATTGCCAGCTCACAATAATCCTTCTGAACAATTAGTGATTGGTTTGATGGCATTTCTACTGTGTTCGCTTGCAGCGTTAGTGCCTGCATTTTTTGCGGCGCAGAGCGATGCGGCGAAGTCGTTGAGAAATCTTTAATTATGCAAATTTGGCTTATTCAAAACGGCAAAAAAACCGGACCGTTTCAAGATTATGAAATCCGTAATCGGATCTCGGACGGGCAGATCGAGGCGGATCAGTTTGCGTGGCATGAAGGTTTGCCTGGCTGGGTGAAGTTGCAGGAGATTGAATTATTTCGCGATGATCTTGAGCGATCAAAACTCGAAAGTAAGGAAAATCAGGAAGTCATTAGACCGTTTGATCATATCGATACCCCAGTCGTAGTTCCATTATCTGGAAAGCGCTATTTGGGCAGAAGATTTTGGGCGAGGTGGTTAGATTTGACAATTTACACGGCAGTCTGGTGGTTATTGATGTACGCAGCAGGGCGTGACATTGGTGCAATGATTCTAAATCCTTGGATATATTTTACGATTTATATCCCGTGGTTTGCGATTGAGGCATTTTTAATTTATCGCTTCGGAACGACACTGGGTAAATGGCTGTTAGGAATTCGCGTGGTCAATGATGACGACACGCCACTGACTTTGAAATCATCCATGGTAAGGTCACTTTTAGTTTATATGGCCGGGCTGGGATTTGGCTGGGGCGGATTAACGATTTTATGCCAGGCGATAAGTTGGTTCGTTACGCGAGTCGTTGGCAAGTCGCTGTGGGATCATATGGGAAAACATAAAGTCTCTGTGGTGCCGATGAAGGCCTGCAGAATCATTACTTTGATCGTGCTGTTTTTTACAGCCATGCAATTACAAGTCGCGGTGAAAGGTCCGCACGAGCAAGAAATCATCATCAAGCAATTTCCCGAATTGAAAGAGCTCTTTGCAAAAAGTAAGCCTTTTTACTTTCCGGTGAAAAAGTAAGCTGGGTCAGAAATTCCGGATATCATCTTTGTCCTTATCATCGGTCCCATCACCCTCAGTATCTTCATCTTTGCCCATGGACCAGAGATCGTAGTCAGGATTCAGGGCACCCGTTCCGCGACGGTAGCGGTATTCGTTTTCCCATGGATCGATAATTTCTGCAGAGGAGCCTGATCCTTCGGTCCATTTTTGCGCGTCATTGGCGGGATCCAGTTCGGAGAGATAAATCGAGGCATTACCGTCATCACCAGCTAAGAAACCTTCATAATAGAGTTTCTGGTACAGCATATTTGATTCACCAGTGCCTGCAGAACCTCCGGCATCTTCATCTCCAGGGTAATTACCATTATCGAGTTTGTAATCTTCGATGCCTTTGGCGAGAAGGTTGATTTGGATTTCAGCTTGGTTGTTTTTTTGTTTGGTTTTGACGAATTGCATTCCGCCAGTAGTAAGGGCAGCCAGGAGGATGATGATCGTCATCACGACGAGAATCTCCATAAGTGTGAAGCCGCGTAGTTGCTGAATCCGAGATGATTGTTTCATGGAGAGGGGTGGTTACTGCTGCTCACTCATCGTGGAGATCATCTTGATTAGTGGGAGGAAAAGGGCGAAGACCACCGCTCCAACCATCAGAGCAAGAAACACGATCATAATAGGCTCTAAGATAGAGGTCAGTGCGGTCACGGCATTATCCACTTCATCATCATAGACATCGGCGACTTTTAGGAGCATTTCGGGGAGCTGTCCGGTTTCCTCACCCACATCGACCATGGAAATCAGCATGTTAGGAAACACGCCACTTGCAGTGAGTGGAGTTACGATGGATTCACCTTCTTTGACAGCTTCGTGGACTTTAGAAATGGCGTTCGAAATGACGACGTTTCCGGCTGTATCACGGGTGATGTTAAGTGCTTGGAGGATAGGAACACCAGAAGTGACGAGCGTTCCGAGCGTTCTTGCGAAACGAGAAACAGCAGATTTTCTTTGCATGTCTCCGAAAACTGGCATGTGCAGTTTGAGTTTATCAATGAATTCACGTCCACCTTTGGTTTTACCCATAGCGCCAAAGCCCATGTAGGCTAGGAAACCGGCGATGAAGATCCAAACGACGTTGGGAATGATCCAGATATCGGTTGCAATGCAGAATCCAGAGAATCCGAAAACGACCTGAGAAATCATGGGGAGTTCAGAATCGTTGTCGTTAAACATCTCTTTGAACTTCGGAACGATGAAGACCATGAGGAAAACCAGAATCGCTATGGCGATGAACATAACGATGGCCGGATAGACCATGGCAGAAACAATTTTGTTTTTTAGTTTATGTGCCTTTTCTTGGTAGTCCGCGAGACGGCTGAGAACGACTTCAAGAACACCGCCTAGTTCACCCGCTTTGACCATGTTCACAAAGAGCTTGTTGAACATTTTCGGGTGTTGCGCGAGAGATTCAGAGAAGGTGGAACCACCTTGGACGGAATCTGCTAGGGCAGAAATGGTCGCTTTGAGTGCTGGGTTGGGCTCTTGTTTTCCGAGAACAGTTAGGGAGCGCAGTAACGGCAGACCTGCATCGATAAGGGTCGCGAGCTGCCTCGTGAAAACCATCAAAACCTTTGGCTTCACGGTGCTCTTGGCTTTGCCGATGGTTATATTCATCGAACTACCCTTGCTCACTTTGGATTTTTTTGCGGATTTTGAAACGGCAACGCCTTTAGCAGTTCCTTCTTCGTAGACTTGGGTTGGGAATAAATGCTGTGCCCTGAGCATTTGAATGGCTTCGGCTTCAGACGAGGCAGACAGCACGCCATCGGTTTGCTCGCCTTTTGCATCGAGTGCGGAATAAATGAAGTTGGGCATAGGATTTTTTTAAATTAGATATGATTTAGGAAAATCATAAACATTTTTTTCGTGATCAGAAGCAGAAAGTTGAAGGGTGGTTTGGCGTGGAAGAGATGACAATCTAGGTGTATTTCAAAACTTCTTCAATAGTGGTTTTTCCCAGATAGATATTACGCAGGCCATCTTCACGCAGGGTATTCATGCCGAGCTCGATAGCCTTTTGTTTGATCACCACCGAAGGAGCGCGATTGGTGATAAGTTCTCGGATGGGTTCGGTTATATTGAGGAGTTCGTAAAGCCCGGCGCGGCCGCGGTAACCGGATTGGCCGCAGATTTCACAACCTGCACCCGTGTAGAACTGTTTATCTCCCAGCTCGTGCGCAGAAACGCCAAGCTGGTTGAGAATAGCTTCACTAGGTTCATAAGGGCTGATGCAGTCACGGCAAATGGTTCTGACCAGACGTTGTGCGAGAACGCCTTCCAATGAAGCCGCGACGAGGAAAGGTTCGCAACCCATATCGATCAGACGCGTGACGGCTCCTGCCGAGTCGTTGGTGTGAAGGGTCGAGAGCACTAAATGTCCGGTGAGCGCGGCTTGG
Source organism: Akkermansiaceae bacterium (assembly GCA_031425735.1). Taxonomy (GTDB): domain Bacteria; phylum Verrucomicrobiota; class Verrucomicrobiia; order Verrucomicrobiales; family Akkermansiaceae; genus Luteolibacter. Next base: position 28,383 of record JANPJY010000033.1, read on the forward strand.
ATAGCAATGGTGGCGGTTTCTTTGTCCCGCATTTCCCCGATCATGATGCGGTCTGGATCTTGACGAAGGAAGGCACGGAGCACGCGTGGAAAGTCCAAACCGATTCCTTCGTTAATGGGAATCTGGATGATGCCATCGATGTCATATTCAACGGGATCTTCCGCGGTGAGTAGTTTCGCATCGATGGTATTGATCCGGCGAAGTCCGGCGTAAAGAGTGGTGGTTTTTCCGGCACCTGTGGGGCCTGTGACGATGAAGATTCCGTTAGGCTTTTCGATGGTATCTCCGATGTATTCGTAGATGCTGGCAGGCAGGCCAAGATTTTCGAGACTGAGGTTAACGGATGAGCGATCGAGAACCCTGAGCACGACGGATTCACCGTGGTGGGTGGGTAGAGTGGAAACCCGCATATCGACTTGTTTTTCTCCGATTTGTTTGACGATACGTCCGTCTTGCGGGATGCGGCGCTCGGCAATGTTCATGTTCGCCATGACTTTGACCCGCGAGATGATGGGTAGAGCCAAGTGCACTGGAGGCGGTGCCATTTCGTAAAGTGCACCATCGACACGGTAACGGATCTTGAAGTCTTTCTCGAAGGGCTCGAAATGGATGTCGGAGGCTTTTTCTTTAATGGCCTGATAGAGAACAAGATCGACGTAGCGGATGATGGGCGCGGAGTTGGCCTCGGCTTCGGCATTAGCGGGATCGATCTCGTCAGCAGAAATGTCGAGCTGGCTGAGAATATCATCCATGGCTCTACCTTCGCCACCGTAGCATTCGTTGATTTTTGCTTCTACGAGATAGTCAGGAGCGACAACGACGATGATTTCGCGGCCAAGAGTGAAACGTAAATCTTCGACAGTTTGAGGGTTAAGCGGATCGACGAGGGCGATGTGTAGGCCTTGATCATCGAAATTGACTGGAAGCGCGCCGTGGAGGCGAGCTGTTCCTGCAGGTACGAGGTCGAGTAAAGCTTGGGGAGGAGTCCAATTTTTGAGATCGATGATATTCGCACTGAGTTCTGATGCCACGACCGGCCAGACATCGTCACGGTATTGAATGACGCCAAAGTCAGCCAAGAGCTCGGGTACGGTTTTTCCGCTGTTATCGATTTCGGCGAGGATTTCCTCGGAAAGTGAAGCATCGATGAGGCCTCTCGATTGGAACAATTCTAGAAGTTGGCGATTATCCATGGTTGGGTGTAGGCAGGACGGTGAGTATTTTTTGAAAAGGGTAGTTAATCGAGGTCGCCCATGGTGGCGTGGACGACTTCTTCAGCGGAGGTGATTCCGGCAAGGATTTTTCTGATACCGTCTTCGCGAAGGGTGCGCATTCCGAGTTCGCGTGCGCGTCTGCGAAGTTGGTTGGTGGATTGTTCCGTATTGATGAGTGAGCGAACTTCATCATCGATGTTGAAAAGTTCGAAAATACCCATACGTCCGCGGTAGCCATTTCCGCGGCATTTCTCACATCCGGTGGGGCCGAAGATGGACGACTCAGTGACCCGTGAGGCATCAATGTGGAGGGCGCGCATTTGTTTCTCAGTGAGTTCTGCCGGAGCTTTGCAGATGGGGCAGAGTTTACGGACAAGGCGTTGGGCGAGAATAGAGCGGACGGCAGAGGCGATGAGGAAGGGTTTGACTCCAATATCGGCAAGACGAGCGACGGCGGATGGGGCGTCGTTCGTGTGGAGGGTGGAGAACACTAAGTGACCTGTTAGAGATGCGTTGATCGCGATGTTCGCGGTTTCTGCATCACGAATTTCTCCGATCATGATGATGTTAGGGGCCTGGCGAAGCATGGCGCGCAGGGCGGCGGCGAAGGTCATGCCGATCTCGGCTTTGACCATGACTTGATTGATACCGGGAAGCTCGTATTCGACAGGATCCTCAACCGTGATGATTTTTTTATCGGGTCGGTTGATGACGTTGAGACAGGCGTAGAGGGTAGTGGTTTTACCAGAACCAGTCGGCCCGGTGACGAGGATGATGCCGTCGGGTAGGCCGAGTAGTTGTTCAAACTGGGCTTGGTCATCCGAGAAGAATCCGAGTTCCGGCAAGCCGAGTAACAAAGCGGTCTTATCGAGGATACGCATGACGATGGATTCGCCGTGATTGGATGGGACGGAGGAAACCCGGAGATCGACTTCTTTTTCTCCCATTTTGAGTTGGATACGACCGTCTTGAGGAAGTCGTTTTTCAGCAATCGACATCGTTCCGCTCATCACTTTGAGGCGAGCGATGATGGCGGGGAGAAGTTTTTTCGGGTGGGAATCGACATGCACCAATTTACCATCGAGGCGATAGCGGATGCGGACAGAAGTCTCGAGAGGCTCGATGTGGATGTCTGACGCTCTGAGGCGAAATGCTTCAGTTAGAGTTTGTTGGACGAGGCGAATGATGGGCGCGTCATTGGCTTCAACTCCTGCTTCGGAATCTCCGGTTGAAATTTGAAATCCATCGTTTGTGGGTTTCTTTGTTTCTTCTTCAACATGGTAAAAGTGCCGTAGGTGATTCTTGATGTCGGTTTCCGTCGCGCAAGCAAAGTTGAGTTCTCTGCCTGTGACATGAGGTAAGCTATCAAGGGTTTCAAAGTTCAGTGGATCGGCAACAGCGACGGTGAGAAACATGCCATCATCGGCGATCGGAATAGCACGGTAACGGCGGACGATATCATCTGAGATCGAGGTGATGATCGAGGGATCTAGATTGAGTTGATGGATGATTACAAATGGAACGCCGGCATTGCTGGCGAGGGTTTCGCTGGCCTGCTCTTCGGTAATGATTCCAGTGGCGATGAGATGCCTGATGATGGTTTCACCGCGAGGAAGTGCGGAACGGGCTTCCTGCAATTGTTCTGCTGTTAGGACGTCGGCATCGACGAGGAGATCTGCGAGATAATCTTCGTTTGAGAACACTGTTTTTTTGGGAAAAGAAGTTTTAGTGAAGGCTAGCAAATTTCATGCTAACGGATGAGTAGAATGACAAGATGGTCAAGTGAGTTGGCGCTGTCAATCAATCGAAACTGTTCAATGTTTATTTAGATTTACGAGATGGCGCGGAGATTGGCGAAGAACCATGAAATATTCGCACGCGGTGAGAAGTTTGGAGTCGTGGTTTTGAGTGAAGGGAAGGATGAACTCGGCGAAGTTTTGTGGGGTTTCGTGCTGCAGTAATGGCTCTCCCCACTCGATCAAATCGGTGAAATTCACATCTGCAGTGAGATCTTGGAGTCCGGGATTTTGGTAAATCGCAGAGCCGTCGATTCGTTGCTGAAGAAGATATCCACGTAACGAACCTTGTGGACGGCGATGGTAGAGAGCTTTCACTAGGCTTCCGTAATCGATCGTCAGCATTTCTCCGCCTTGCCACAGAGATAACCAAGATTGCAGCCATTTTTGATAGGATTCGTGAACTTCGACACGTTGACCGACAGGGAAATCTCCGTTGAATATGGAAGATTGCGGCAAGGATGGGGGATTGATGAAAATTTCTTGGGTCTGCTTGTCGGTGTGGACAAGGGCGATTTCTTTCCAGTCGGTTTGCGTTTTTTGAAATAGGCGGACAGGAAAGGCATCGACTAGTTCGTTGGAGTATATCACAGCATGGCCGTCGCAGGATTTCAGGGCTTCGTGAATACTTGAGTAAAATGAAGCGCGTTTTCCGAGGGTGTTCTTTTGATGGGTTAGAAGGGTAGGCGAGGAATCGACCAAGTGTAGCTTGGTGGTGAAGCGCAGGGTCAGCGGAAGGTAGCGAAGGATTTGTTTGGAAAGGGTTCCCATGCCTGGGCCGATCTCGATGAGGTGGCTAGTTTTGTGAAAGCGCATTGCCTTCGCTGCCCAGGCAGCAATGGCTTTCGCGGGCGCCTCGGCAAGCTGGGGGGCTGTGGTGAAATCACCGCGTGAGCCGATGGCGCGGATGTTTTTAGCATAGTAGCCACGTTGCGGATCATGGAGGCACCGCTGCATGAATTGCTCGAACGTTTCGTGAGGCATGAGTGAGATCATGAATTCCTAGAGATTCGGTTTAGGTTTGATAGGAAATAAAAAAAGACCGCATCCCGATGAAGGGTGCGGTCTTTGAAAGATGAAATAATCCTTGGATTACTTGGTTGCAGCTGTGCGCGCTTTGCGGATGAAGCTGTTAACGGTCTCGGAAGGTTTTGCACCAACGGCGAGCCATTTGTCTGCTTTTTCGAGATCGATTTCGTAGTTGGTGCCTTCGACGAGTGGATTATAAGTTCCGATCTGTTCGATATAGCGACCATCGCGACGCTTGCGGCTGTCGACGGCTACGATTTTGTAGTAAGGGCGATCTTTGGTGCCCTTGCGGTTGAGACGGAGAGAGACTGACATGGTGTGACGTTTTGGGGTTGCCCCTTTTCGGGCGGGCGCGGAGGTTGGTGGAATTTGTAGGGCAGGACAAGCGAATTTTGCGAAGAATGTGAGTTTTTCGTGAAAATGATGAAATGGCTGTGGCTAAAATAAAAAACCCAGCCGAAGTGAATCGGCTAGGTTTCTAAAAATTAGCTCAACCGAGGTTAGTAGGAATTGCTACGAACGTGACTGTAGTAGCTTTCGGCACCGAGTTCAGGTGGGAATTCTGAGAGGCCTTCGTGGACGTTCATCCCGATGTTATTGTCTTGGCCGCATTTTTCGTAAGGGGGTTTGAATGTGCCGCGATAGGTTGGGCAAGTGAATGTGAAGAGCTCGTAGAAACCGTATCCGAGGCGTTTGAATGCGCGGTTGGTGCCATCGACAGCTCCGTAGCTCCAGCCTGCTTTTGCACCGTAGGTATCGGATCTGCGAACAATCATTTCGGGAATTTCAACGATACCGTAGAGGATGTTGCCGATTGCACGACCTAGCTTGCGGGTTGAGGTGTAATGAGAACCAGGAGGAGAATGGATGTCAGCAGCTGCGAAGCCTGAGAGGGCAATAACACTGGCGGCGATGAACAGGAGTTTTTTCATACTGAAGATAGGTTAGAAAGATGGGGTGTCTGTTGGCAAGGAGAAGTTTGGGAATTTTGCGAACGATACGTGACAGTTTTTTTAGATGAAATTAAAGGCTGACTCCAGTTGCGGAGGTGACGCCTGGGATGGCACGAATGGCTGCCATGACGTCGGCGGGTAAAGTGTCGTCCAACTCGATGATCGAAAGGGCATTGCGTTCCGATTTGTTGCGAGCCAAGGAAAGGTTGGCAATGTTCTGGCCAGAGTTTCCAAGAATGGTTCCGACGGCTCCGACGATACCGGGGCGGTCGTCGTTGCGGACGATGAGGAAATGACCTTTGATCGGCGTGTCGACGAAGAGGCGATCGATTTCCACGATTCGTGGCCGACGTCCGATGATGGTGCCGGCGACACGGAATTTTTCATCTCCCTTGCGGAGTTCGACGACGAGTAGGTCATTGAATTCGGTTTGGGCGCTGATGGTGGATTCCACGAGATCGAGACCCATCGATTTTGCGATGGCGGGCGCGTTGACCAAGTTGACTTGCCCATCGTCGCGGGAACAAGCGAGCAAGCGGAAGAGGGCTGTGCGAGAAATGAGGCCGGTGTCTTTAGTGGCGAGGTCGCCGTGGTAGGAAACGCGGATCGAATCTGGGTTGGCGGGGCCGAGCTTGGCGAGCAAGGTGCCGAGCGCGCCGGCGAGTTCAAGGTAAGGTCCGATTGCGGCAAGGGCTGCGGCATCGAGCGAAGGCATGTTGATTGCGTTGCGAATTTCTCCGGTGGTTAGGAAATCGCGGATTTGGATGGCGACTTCGATGCCGACGTTTTCCTGGGCTTCATTGGTGGAGGCACCGAGGTGAGGGGTGAAGGCGATGTGTTTTTTGAGGCCAAAAAGCGGATGGTCCGCGGCAGGTGGCTCGGTTTCGAACACGTCGAGGCCGCAACCGGCGATGTGGCCGGAATCGATTGCGTCTTTGAGAGCCGCTTCATCGATGAGTCCGCCGCGGGCGCAGTTGATAATGAGAGCGCCTTTGTTCATGAGAGCGATGCGCTCTTTGTTCATGATGTGTTTAGTATCGTCGGTGAGTGGAACGTGGAGGGTAACAACATCGGCTCCGGTGAGGGCGATGTCAGGTGATTCTGCGAGGGTCACTTTGAGCTCGCGGGCGCGGGATTCTGTTAGGAAAGGATCGTAGGCAACGACTTCCATATTGAATGCTTGGGCGCGTTTGGTGAACTCGCTACCGATACGGCCCATGCCAAGAACGGCGAGGCGTTTGCCATTGAGTTCGATACCTTGAAAGGCTTTGCGGGCTGCGTTGAAGTCACCAGCGAGAACGCCTGCGTGGGCGGGGCCGATGTTTCGTGCGGCGGAAAGCATGAGAGTGAAAGCGTGTTCGGCAGTGGAGATGGTGTTACCCGACGGCGTGTTCATCACGATGACACCGTGATCGGTGGCTGCTTCACGGTCGATATTGTCGACTCCCACACCAGCGCGTCCGATAGCTTTGAGGTTGGTGGCGGCAGCTAGTACGTCGCGGGTGACTTTGGTTTGCGAACGAACCACGAGGCCGTGATATTTACCGATGATTTTTTTCAGCTCATCTGGAGAGAGGCCGGTATTAACATCGACAGAAATGTCAGGGGTGGAGCGCAGAGCTTCTACACCTTTTTCAGAAATGGGATCGGAGACGAGGACGCGGTAATTGCTCATAGGGGTGAGCTGCGGTAGATGAGAAGCGGGTGGCATGCAAGCGGAAGTAAGTAAGGATTTTCAAAGAGATTGACGCGGGTGCTAGAGTCCCGACGTGCTTCACTGGTTCTCAGACGGAAAATTCCCCTTGTATCTCGCGCCGATGGCGGGAGTGACGGATCTTATTTTTCGCAGGATCTGTAAGGAAATGGGTGCTGATGTGATGGTGACGGAGTTTGTTAGCGCGGAGGGTATCATGCAGGCAGATGACCGTACGCGGAAATACACGGAGTTCGATGAGGGCCAGCGGCCGGTGGGTGTGCAGCTTTTTGGTGCGGATGGCGAGCGCATGGGCGAGGCGGCGCGGAAGATTATTGATAAAGGTTTAGCGGGAAGGATTCCGGATTTCATCGATATCAATTTCGGTTGTCCGGTGAATAAAGTGGTTTCACGAAATGGTGGATCGTCGCTGCTGCGGGATTGTCCGTTGCTGGCGAGCGTGGCGTTGGGCGTTGCGAAAGCCGTGGGTCAGGATGTTCCGGTGACTGCCAAAATTAGGATCGGCTGGGATGCGGATTCGGTTAACGCGGTGGAAGTCGCGAAGACTTTGGAGGATTGTGGGATGCAAGCGATTGCGGTGCACGGTCGGACTCGTGCCCAAGGATATTCTGGCGAGGCCGATTGGGAAACCATCGATGCCGTGGCGCGTGCGGTGACGATTCCTGTAATCGGCAACGGCGATATTTCCTGTGGGGAAGATCTAGCGAAACGCAAACGCGAGACCGCAGTGAGCGGCGTGATGATAGGTCGAGCCGCGATGCAAAACCCATGGGTGTTTCGTGAGGCGAAGCATTTTTTACAAACCGGCGAGGTGATGGAAGCTGTTCCGTTGGATGAAAGATGGGAACTGATTTTGCGACATTGCCGCATGGCGGTGGAGAGCAACCGCTATGGCAATGAACGCCAAACTCTGACCGCTATGCGTGGTCGTTTGATGGCGTATTGCAAAGGATTTCCCGGCGCAAAAGATCTCAGGCAAAAACTCTGCCAAGTGGATTCGGTCGCTGCTGTTGAGGGATTGGCGGAGTTTTCTGTGCGGGACATGGGTTGATCACTGGGTCAATTTTTTCAGGTCTTTGATAAGTGCTTGGAATCCTCGGCGTAGGAGGGAGGTCCGTTACCAGTGGAGTGGATAAAACCCATCACGCATGAAAAACCCACGTCATTTCAAATGAAAGCCGCTCGAACCATCGCTATTGGTTTCACTGCCTTGCTGCAAATCTGCCTCATTGGATCGGTGGCAGCAGAGGTTAAATCGAGTTCAGCGGCTACATTTAAAATTCCTGAAAAGACAGAGGTGATTTTGGACCGTTACTGCTTCGCCTGCCACGACGAGGACATGCAGAAGGGGAATATCCGTTTGGATAACCTCGCGGATCTGGATACTCCAAAGCGTTTGGATCTTCTGAACCGAATTCAGGAGCAAATCCACTTTCGGCACATGCCACCGAAAGAAAAAAGGCAGCCGACCGAGGATGAGGGAAAAGAAGTTTTGGCAGTCATATCGAGAGAGCTCGGCCTTCATGATGCATCGACTCTGGAAGAAAAACTCCAAAAGCCGGAGTTCGGGAATTACGTGGATCATGAAAAGCTGTTCTCGGGAGAATTCAAAAATCTCCCCGGATACACGTATGACCGGCGCTGGTTGATCAGCGAGTATATCTTCAACGCGAAATTTCAGCGCATGCTGGAGCAGACCACTCAAGGAAAACGGAATCAGCAAAAAATCACCGTATTAGGTGCCAGCAAGATTACAAACTTGAGCCTGACCAATCCATTTCTTCTGCCGAACATTTCGGGTGTCAGGTATTACGCCAACGAAGATCTAACAGGAGGTCATTTATCGAGCATGTTGACCAACGCGCAGAAAACATCGGAGTTCATCACCGAGGATTTGGTAAAGCGCAAAGGCAGTAAATACGTTCCTGCGATCAATCAGATCATGGCACTCGAAGATAGCCATCAAGCGACTTTCACCGCTCGCCGCACCTTTCTGCAAAGCAACATCGCAAAACTCTGTGAGGAAATTTACGCAGAGAAAAACGCGGCTCTATTACCAACTTTCAAACCCGTTGAGCTCAAACCCATAGAGGCGCTAGCGAAAGGGCAGGTCTACAAAAAGGCCCCTATCCATGTTGCGCAGAACATGTTGAAAGATCTTGAGGCCGATAGTTTCGTTTACCTAGCTCTATCTGATCCTCAGCACGCAAAAAAAACTGACGAAGAGTTTAGAAATTTCTCAGAGCGCACATGGTTTTATTTCGGTGATCATGAGCGGACGATCCAAGGACGCATGACTCTTCTTCGCGACTACATGCCGGAGTTTCGCGAACTCGCGGCCAAAGATGTAAAGAAATACAAACCCGCGGTTCAACCTCCGCTCAGTGATGCTGAATTGGAAGTGATCCGCGCATCAATCAAGAAACACCGCAAGTCTGGCGATCCCTATGGTGAGATCATTGAAAAATGCCTGACTGATTGGAAACAATCATTTGAGCAAGAGCGCATCGCTGCCGGTTTGCCTGCGGATAAACTTCTAACAGATATTATCGGCCAACTCTCGGTGCAAATTCTCGAACGTTCACCTACTTCATCGGAAGTTGATGAATATCTGGAAATTTCCAAATCCTATATCGCCAAACTCGGTCGCCGCAAAGCCATTCAAAAGCTGATCCAAACTTTCATCCTCACCACTGAGTTCGCCTATCGCCAAGAATTTGGCACCGGACAAGCGGATGAACATGGACGGAAAATGCTCTCTCCGCGCGATGCGAGTTATGCGATCGCCTACGCGCTAACAGATCAAAGTCCCGACCTAGAGCTGAAACAAGCAGCACAAAGTGGCGGGCTAAATACCCGAGAGGATTATAAGCGGGAAGTTCTGCGCATCTTGGTAAAAAGAGATACGCATTATCTTATCGATCCAATCTTAGCGGATAATAATTATCAGGATAACACCACTAATCTCGCTATACGAAAACTGCGGTTTTTCCGAGAGTTCTTCGGATATCCTGCGGCGATCACGATTTTCAAAGATGAAAAACGTTTCGGCTTGGACAGGCTAGGAGATGCGACAACGCGCTTGCTGAATGAGACAGATCGCACGGTCGAATTTATCTCAAAAAATGATAAACATGTGTTCGAAGAATTGCTGACTACCGATAAATTTTACGTTTACCACGACGGCGATAACAAACGGATGCAGGAGGCTTCAGATCGTATCAAAAGCATTTACGCCTATTTCAAAGATCAAGATTGGAAAAAATTCAAAAACGAGGATCTCCTCAAGCATGCGGAGTTCTTGAGGCAAGTGAAAATGCGCGGCGTCAACCCGGATAATATGGAAGCCAGAACTCGCCAAGGTAACACCCTCCAATTGTTCAAGATCTCCATGGAGTCGATCACCGCTCGCTTGGACAAAGGACAAAAAGAAGCCGCGCCTTTCGATCTTTTTCGTGGCTACGGCTACGATTTCATGGACGCCTACAATGTCGCGAACTTTTTTAACATCGATCTGAACAACTGGGACTACCAAACCCAACAGCCAGCCAAAGTTTCTAACCGAAAAGGTTTACTCACTCATCCTGCGTGGTTGATCGCTCATGCCAAGAACACCGAAACCGATCCCATCCACCGCGGCAAATGGGTGCGTGAAAAACTCCTCGCAGGCACAATCCCTGATGTGCCGATCACCGTCGATGCGGTCATTCCTGAAGATCATAACAAAACCCTCCGAGATCGATTGGTGAGTGTAACCGAGACGAAGTCCTGCTGGGGTTGCCACGTAAAAATGAATCCGCTCGGCTACACCTTTGAAAGCTATGACGACTTTGGCCGATTCCGTGCCCAAGAATCGATTGAGCATCCAAGCAACTTGATTAAGAAAAACCCAGATGCCTCGACTCTCCTGACCGATACCCGTGATATTTATAAAACGTTGCCCGTTAACTCGACTGGATTCTTAGAAGGAACAGGAGACACGACCTTAGATGGCGAAGTAAAAGATGCGATTGATCTTACCGAGCGCTTGGCGAAATCACGACGCATGCGTCAGTCTATTATCCGATATGCGTTCCGATATTTCATGGGTCGCAATGAGTTTCTTTCAGATTCCAAAACCCTGATCGATGCCGAGCAGGCCTACATCGAAAACGAAGGTAGCTTCGATGCGGTGATTGTGTCATTGCTTACGTCAGATTCATTTATTTACCGAAAAACCATAGAGAACTAGAACCATGAACAGCAGAAGAGATTTCTTAAAAACATCCGTGCTAGGAGCCGGCGCCATGGCTTTGGCGCCGTCATTCAATCAGCTGTTCGCTGCTACCGGCAGCACAGGGGTTCCCAAGCGTTTCATTTTCATTCGTAAATCCAGCGGCATCAGTCCTTTGGAAACGGCTCTTGTGAATTTTTCCGCAAAAGACAAAGCGCTCGATGAAAGCAAGCAAGCTCTCGAAGTGGATCTGGATAAACACGAACTTCCGAAATGGCTGCGTGGCTTAGATGAGCACAAGGAGAACATGACCATCTTGCAGGGTCTCTCCGCCAAGATGAGTGAAAACGTTCACTACTCCTTCTCATCCGTGATGGGTTGCTTCAAGTCTAACAGAAATTCTCTTAGCGCGATCAAAAGGACCACGATTGATTTCGAACTCGCCAAACTTTTTCCATCCCCATTTGGACACGTTGAGTTGTCATTTGCCGCAGGTCGAACGGGGATTGTATCCGGCTATTCCGCGCCTGCACCGCAAACGAGAAATTACTGCTACGCGGATCCAGATACCGCACGCAGCGAACTATTTAAATCCGTCCTAAACCCAGAAGCCGTGAACTCGGATAACGACATGCTATCATTCTTGCAGAGCAAAGAAGGCATGAAAGCTGCGGGGATAGCGGGTCACGAAAAAATGCGCCAAGAAGCTCAGATCGAATCGATCGATGCGATTCGTGAGCGAAACAAAAAACTCATCGCGATCTCGGGAACGCTTGCACAACATTTGCCTAAACTCGATGCAGTCCACGCCAACGGCGGTGAGAACGCGAGCACCCCTGAAAAGCAAGCTGCCATGACCGATGTGTTAGTCGCAGCACTGAAAGCCGGTTTAACTAACGTTGTCACTTACACCATTGATGACCTCGGCACACCCATCACCGGCCTTCCTGGAAATGAAACGGATCGCGTCGGGATTCACCCACTGGGACACGACGAAGCTTTCGGCGGAGTTCCAGCTTGGATGACGCGTGAACAGATCCGCATCAGTCACATGAATCAGGTCAAAACCATCGTCGAAAAACTCAAACAAACACCAGAAGGAAAAGGCACGATGTTTGACAACACGATGGTCATGTATTTCCCAGAAAATGGAGAAACCCACCACGGCATTGGCGTAGAATCGCCCTTCGTAATCATGTCCGGTAAGAACTGCAACTTGGACATGGCGGGTCGCTACATCCGCCTGCCTTTCCTCGGCAATGAAGGTCATAAAACCCTCGGCAACTGGTACACCACCTTGCTCAATGCTCACGGAAATCCAATCGAGCATTACGGTGATCTCGATCTTGAGATGTCGCGTAAGAAGCTGGCTCAGACAGGTGCGATCAAGCATTTCATGGCGTGATCTATTTTAGCATCGCTTTTGAGATTGCGGCTTTTGCGATGAGGTTTTAATGGTGTGGTAATGATTAAAGTGAAAGTAGGATTTGTGGGGGTTGGACGGATGGGTGCGAACATGGCGCGTCATCTGGCGGATAAGGATTATGAGGTGACTGCGATTTTTGATCATTTTCATCAGGTTGCGGAATCAATAGCTGATGAGCTCGGGGCGAAGGCGATGACTTGTTTGGCGGATGTTACGGCGGCAGCGGATGTGATTTTCACGGTGGTGACCGATGATGCGGCGATGGAAGAAATTTTTGCAGGCGAGCATTCCTTGCTCAAGGGAGCCGAGGGAAAAACGTTTATTCACTGCGCAACCGTGAGCCCAGAAGCTCACTTGAAAGCTGCGCAGGCAGCGGCAAAAGCGGGAGCGAAAACCTTGGCGGCGAGTATGGCATCGTCGATCACGCAAGCGCGTCAGGGAACGTTGTATCTGATGATTGGCGGGGAAGAGGAAACGTTCAAAGCGCATGAAGCGTTGCTTAAAGATATGTCGATTTCACTACGCTATGTCGGACCCGTGGAGAATGCGGCGCGGATCAAGGCGTTGGTAAATATGGTGATGAACATCAACACCGCGGGTCTCGCCGAAGGACTTGGCTTGGGTGCTGCACTTGGTTTAGATTTGAACATGCTCAGAGAAATTTTTGCTCAAACAGGTGCGAACTCACGCGTCTTGGAAACGGACGGCGATGATATGGTAGCGCGCGAGCATGATTGTTATTTTTCCGCATCGCATGCCGCGAAGGATAGCGGAATTGCCAACGCGATCGCGAATGCGGCCGGTGTGGACACGCCGCTCTCGCGTGCGACCGAAGCTCAGTATCGGAAACTCATGGAACTCGGTTTGGGAGACTTGGATAAATCCGTGGTCGCTGAGCTGACTTTCCCAGGAAGAAACGGACAAAATCTCTAAACCATGGAAACCAGCAGCCGCATTTTAAATAGCGAAGGTGAACGTCTGGATGTCGATTTTCATCAGGGAACTCATTTGGGTGCGATGGTTGTATTAGGCCATGGCGTGACGGGAAATAAAGACAGGCCGCTGCTTATTGCGATTGCAGAAGGTTTAGCTGAAAAAGGTTGGCCGTGTATTCGATTTTCTTTTTCCGGAAACGGCGACTCTGAAGGAAAGTTTGAAGATTCTAACATCACCAAAGAGGTTGAGGATTTGTGGTCGATTCTAAACACGGTGCCGCAGGAAAAACGGATCGCTTACATTGGCCACAGCATGGGCGCGGCGGTGGGTGTGAAAATGGCAGCGCGCGGGATGTTGATTCAGTGTTTGATTTCTCTGGCGGGAATGGTGGACACGGCGGGTTTTGTGGATCGCGAGTTTGGCGATGTGGTGCCTGGAAAAGGTTTCATGTGGGATGATGAGGATTGCCCGCTTTCCGAGAGTTATGTGAATAATTTAAAAGAAATCGGCAGTGTGTTGCCCGATGCGGCAAGGATCGTTTGTCCGTGGTTGCTCATCCACGGAACCGAAGACGATGTGGTGCCGATTGCAGATAGTCGACAGGCATTTGAAGCTGCGCGCTGCGAAAAAAAACTCATCGAGATTCCCGGCGCAGGTCATTCGTTTGATGCTGAAACTTATGGAGCCATCGTGGATAGAATCGATCTGTGGCTGAAGATGAGTTTTGAGTAGTGAATGATTAAAATATTTTCACCGCGGAGACGCAGAGGTCGCGGAGGAACGCAGAGTTCAATTTTGATTTCAATTTCTCAGTGTCATCCGTTCCCTCCTTCCCTCCTTCCCTCCGTTTTTTTAAAAGCCCGAACCACTGAATGACTTTCTATTTCACTCAGAGCCCTACCAAAAAAATGAAGTTTCAGGGAGCACTCAAATTCAGCATCACCGGTGCGTGGTCTGAAACTTTCAGCGGAACTTTTGGGATCAGCGTGGCTTGGTTTTTGGCGAAGCCAGAAGTGAAAATGTAATCGAAGGTGGTGGGTTTGAAATCTTCGAAGCGTGGGTTGTTGCGCCAGGTAAGTCGGTCTTTCAGAGGGGTATCTTTCCATGTGTTATGAAAACCGGCATTGACCATATTTTGGATGGCGGTGCAGAGGGGGAATTGTCCGTCGTGGTTGCTGTTGAAATCTCCGCCCATGACCCAACCGATGATTTTTTCACCAGCGAACTTTTTGGTCATTTCATTTTTATGGGCGATGATTTGACGGACGGATTCAGCGCGGGTTGCAGCGATGTTTTTTTCGTCTTCGCGAGTTTCACTGCCGCGATTGCTTTTCAGGTGAATACAATAAACCATGATCAAGCCACCATCGGGATGTTTGAGAGCGGCGAAAGCGAAACCTCGTGGTAGGCTAGGAATATTTCTAACAGGTTTAAAATTTTCCTGCCATGCGGAGTGGAGTTCGAGTTTGGATGCGATGGCACATTGCTGAGCGGCTGGAGTTTTTCCATCGTACTCCATGAACTTGGTAATCACGTTCAATTTTATTTCCGGGGAGGATTTGATGAGGGCCTTGAATGCTTTTTCGTCGCGGATTTCCTGGGCGAGAAAGATCTCGGGATCTGCTTTTTCAACGATGAGGCTTGCGGATTTGATGTGTTCTATTTTGTCGGCTTTGGTGGCTTCTTGAAATCCGCCGGGAAACCATTTGATGTTCCATGACATCGCTTTCAGAGGTTCTGCGGAAGCTGCGGAGCACAGAAGTAGCCCATGAAAGATTGCGAGGAGGAGGGATTTGAGTGAGGGCATGGCTTGGTTGTAATGGGTAAACTTGCGGGTGTGAATCAAATTGGCTTTGCGGCTTGCAGATTGCTAAGCGAGTTCCTATTCAATGAGAACAATGAAAGTGTCCGACGTGATCAATCGCAAGCAACAGGTGTAATCAGCATGGCACGAGATTATAAAATTCAGCGCAAGGCATCGTCTTCGGTTTCTGGAATTGATTATGAGCGTGCTCTGAATGAAGAGCAGTATCGTGCAGTGAGTTCGCCGCCGGGCAAGGTGTTGGTGATCGCTGGTGCGGGATCGGGAAAAACCCGGACGCTGACGTATCGGGTTTCGTGGTTGTTAGATCGAGGCGAGTATGCGCGGAATATTTTGCTGCTGACGTTCACGAACAAAGCCGCTCGTGAAATGGTGGAGCGGGTGAAGAGCTTGGTTGCGGGGGATGTGGCGGATTTATGGGCGGGGACGTTCCACTCGATTTGTAATCGGATTTTACGCAGGCATGCGGAGGAGATCGGTTTTACGAAATCGTTTTCGATCTTGGATCGCGATGATCAGAAATCGCTGATGAAAGGCGTGGTCGCGGGTTGCGATATCGATACGAAGCAACGTCGTTTTCCAAAACCGGATGTGTTGATTTCGTTATACAGTTTGATCGCGAACACCGGAGCGACTCTGGAACAAGTGTTGGTCGCAAGGTATCCGTATTTTCTCGAATGGATGGATGAACTTGAAAAAGTCCGCGCAGCGTATGTGAAGAAGAAGCGCACGACGAACTCGGTGGATTTCGACGACATGTTGCAACTGACGGTTGAGCTGCTGAAAAACCATCCGCAGGTGCTGGAGATTTATCGGAAACGCTTCCGCAATATATTGGTCGATGAGTATCAAGATACCAATGCGGTGCAGAGCGAGTTGATTGATCTACTGGCCGGCGAGTCGAATAGCTTGATGGCGGTAGGTGATGATTCGCAATCGATCTATTCATGGCGTGGGGCGGAGGTGGATCACATTTTGAATTTCCAGAAACGTTATCCGGAATCGGTGATCCATACGATCGAGACCAATTACCGAAGCGTGTCGGAGATTTTGGATTTATCGAACGCGGCAATCGCGGCGAACAAGATGCGGTTTGAGAAAAACCTGAAATCGTCGAGGTCGGAAGTTGGGGCGAGGCCGGCGTTGGTGCCGGTGGAGGATCCGACGAGCCAAGCGGCGTTTGTCGCGCAGCGGATGTTGGAGTTGAGAGAAGAAGAGGGGATAGAGCTAACAGAAATGGCGGTGCTTTACCGCGCGCATTTCCAGAGTTTGGAAATTCAGATGGAGCTCACCCGACGCGGGATACCCTTTTCGATCACCAGCGGACTGAGATTTTTCGAGCAGGCACACATTAAAGATGTGGCGGCGTTTTTGCGTTTCGTGACGAACCGCAAGGACGAGGTGAGTTTTAAAAGAATGGTGGAGCTGTTGCCGGGTTGCGGACCGGGCGCGGCGGAAAAGCTGTGGCAGAAATGGTTGCGCGATCCGTTATCCGATAATCCCGAGCCTCCTGTCATGTGGTCGGATGTTTTCTCTGGCTACCACGTCCCCAAAAAGGCGGCGAAGCATTGGCAGCAGTTTTGCTACACCCTCAACGAATTGACTCCGAACGGGGCTTTCGCAAGTCCGGCGGAAATGATTTTCAGCGTGCTCGAAGGGGTTTACGACGAGTATTTGAAGGAGAGCTTTGAGAATTACGAGGGTCGGCGTGGTGATATTGAGCAGCTTATTCAATACAGTGGTACGTTTGAGGATATCTTGGAATTTTTAGCTCAACTCTCATTAATGAGCACTACGGATGGCGAGCCGACTGGTGAAAAAGCCGACAATGACGACGATAAAGTCACCCTGTCATCCATCCATCAGGCGAAAGGCTTAGAGTGGAAAGTGGTGTTTTTGATCTGGTTGGTGGACGGGCAGTTTCCGAACGGCCGGATTCTGGAAGCGGATGACGATGCGGCATTTGAAGAAGAACGTCGCTTATTCTACGTCGCGCTGACCCGGGCGAAGGATCAGCTTTATTTATCTTACCCGATGATGAATCCAAAAAGTTACACGGGGGATATTCTTTGCAGACCCTCGCGTTTCCTGGACGATTTCCCGAAACACCTTGTCGAGGTTTGGAACGTCGGAAATGAGTGGGTGGACGACGATCCTTTCTAAATAGCGAAAGGCGAAACGAGCGCTCGGGTGAAATTTCGAGCATTTATCTCGATTTCGCGGTTTATTACCGGTTTATTGAATGATCGAAATCCCGTAAAATAAAGGGTTTGAGAGAAAAGTGCGAAACAACCACATTTTTTTTGACAGAGTGCAACTCTTTGCTAGTCTCCGCCCGCTCATCCCCACAGCAGCAGGGGTCCCGCGCCCAGTCTCACTCAACATGTGACAGGACGCGGTTCTTTTGTCGCTAGAAAGGACGAGCTCACAACAATCCATATTGCTCGTGTAGCTCAGGGGTAGAGCGCATCCTTGGTAAGGATGAGGTCGGGGGTTCAATTCCCCCCACGAGCTCCATGATACACTAGCAAAAAACTTCTCAGAAACTTCTCAGCGAAACCAATACGAAAATGGCCAAAGAACAATTCCAACGCAACAAGCCGCACGTTAACATCGGCACCATCGGTCACGTCGACCACGGCAAAACCACCCTCACCGCAGCGATCACAAATACGCTTGCTGAAAAAGGTCTAGCCAAGAAGCAATCCTATGCGGACATCGATGCTGCTCCCGAAGAACGTGAGCGCGGTATCACGATCAACACTGCACACGTTGAATACGAAACCGAAAAGCGTCACTATGCACACGTTGACTGCCCAGGACACGCCGACTATGTGAAAAACATGATCACCGGTGCTGCTCAAATGGACGGCGCCATCCTCGTAGTTTCCGCTGCTGACGGCCCAATGCCTCAAACACGTGAGCACATCCTTCTTGCTCGCCAAGTGGGTGTTCCTGCTCTCGTGGTTTTCATGAACAAGGTTGACCTTGTTGATGATGCAGAACTCATCGAACTCGTCGAAATGGAGATCCGCGATCTTCTTTCCTCATACGATTATCCAGGTGACGACATTCCAATCGTTGCTGGTTCCGCTGTGAAAGCCCTCGAAGGCGATCCAGTGCACATGGCAAACGTTTACAAACTTATGGACGCTGTAGATTCCTACATCCCTGAGCCAGAGCGTCCAATCGACAAAACTTTCCTCATGCCTATCGAAGACGTGTTCTCCATTGAAGGTCGCGGCACTGTCTGCACCGGTCGTGTTGAGCGTGGTATCGTCAAGAAAATGGAAGAAGTAGAAATCGTTGGTATCCGTGACACACAGAAAACCACCGTTACCGACATCGAAATGTTCCGTAAACTTCTCGACGAAGGTCGTGCAGGTGACAACGTCGGACTTCTCGTCCGTGGTCTCAAGAAAACCGATGTTGAGCGTGGTCAAGTTATGGCCAAGCCAGGCACCGTGAAAGGTCACACGATCTTCAAATCCGAGATCTACGTTCTTTCCAAAGAAGAAGGTGGCCGCCACACCCCGTTCTTCTCGAACTATCGCCCACAATTCTACTTCCGCACGACCGACGTGACCGGCAGCAACACACTCCCAGAAGGAGTCGAAATGGTGATGCCTGGTGACAACATCAACTTGGAAGTTGAACTCATCAACCCAATCGCCATGGAACCAACCATGCGCTTCGCTATCCGCGAAGGTGGTCGCACCGTCGGTGCAGGTCGCGTTGGTGAGATCATCAAGTAATACAAATCAACGGTGCATCGGTTAGTGAAAACTAACAGGTGAGCCAAGCACTTGGGGCACCCCGCTAAACCGGGGTGCCCTAAAGTCGCCTCAAAACCTAACATTTTCTCAATCTAACGCGTCAGTAGTTCAATTGGTAGAGCGTCGGTCTCCAAAACCGAATGTTGGGGGTTCGAGTCCCTCCTGGCGTGCCACTTTCCGTTACCCCTTCACAGCGAATGAAATTTCTAGAATACATCAAGATCAACGATAGTTGGATCGCCACCGGAATCGTTTATGCGATCCTGATTGGCCTGCTCATCCTGTTGATCCGCAATCTTGCTAAAGTCTCGAACTTCATCGGTGAGGTTAAAGGAGAACTTCGTAAAGCAAGCTGGCCATGGGATTCCGATCCTAAAGCGCGCGGCTTCAAAAAATACAAGGAGCTCATCGACTCCACCATCGTCGTTCTCATCGCCGTTATTCTACTCGCAGGTTTCGTTCAGTTTTGGGACTTCGTGCAAGTTTACGTGGTCGGCGTCCTGACCAAACTTTTCGTTTAATTTTCACTCTTTCCGCTTAACTCCTTTTCCCCAATGCCAAATTCCAAAGAATATAAAGACCAATGGTATGTTGTCCAAGTGCTTTCAGGCATGGAAGGCAAGGTGCGTGAGCGCATCGCTCGTCAGGTTGAAGCTGAGGAAATGCAAGACTACATCCGCGAGGTGCTAGTTCCGACTGAGATCGTCTCTGAAATTAAGCGCGGCAAAAAAACCGAAACTAAGAAGAAATTCTTCCCCGGTTACATCATCGTTAACATGTATCTCGCTACGGCGGATAACCAACTCGTTGAAAAAACTTGGTTCTTCATCAAGGAGATCGAAGGCGTGATCGGCTTCGCCGGCACCAAAGACCGCCCAGCTCCGATGCGTCCGCGCGAAGTTGAGGCCATGCTTTCCCAAATCCAAGAGCGCGAAGAAACCGTTCGCCCTGCGATTTCTTTCGAAGTCGGAGACACGGTCAAAGTTGCCGACGGTCCATTCCAATCCCAAAACGGCGTGGTTGAGGAAATCGACCCAGAGCGCGGAAAACTTCGTGTGGCCGTTGATATCTTCGGACGCACCACCCCAGTCGAACTCGAATACTGGCAGGTCGAGCGCGAATGATCTCTTTGAATTTCAAATCACCTTTTAAGACAATCTGCTACCCACTTTTTAAATACTAATACCATGGCCAAGGAAGTTATCAAAATCATCAAACTCCAGATCCCTGCTGGAGCAGCCAACCCATCACCACCAGTCGGACCAGCTCTCGGTCAAGCAGGCGTAAACATCATGGGATTCTGCAAAGAGTTCAATGCTGCGACTCAATCCCAGTCTGGCGACATCCTTCCAGTCGTGATCTCTGTCTACAAAGACAAATCCTTCACCTTCATCACCAAGCGTCCACCCGCAGGCAACTTGCTCAAGAAAGCAGCAGGACTCGCTTCCGGTTCCAGCGAGCCGAACAAGAAAAAAGTCGGCAAAATTTCCAAAGCAAAACTGATGGAAGTCGTGAACATCAAAATGCCTGACCTTAACACCAAAGATCCAGAAGCAGCAGCCCGCATCCTTGCAGGCACCGCTCGTCAGATGGGCCTCGAAGTCGAAGGAATGTAATACTCTCAGTCCGCTGGCCGTTTCAAATCGGTCATCGGACACCGCAAGAGGGTGAGTCACCCGACTCATCCGTTATCACTGCAAACCAACAAAACACATGTCAATTAAACGCAGCAAACGCTACAGAAAGGCCGCCGAACAGGTTGGCTCCGATAAATCCTATTCTCTCAAGGATGCGATCAGCACCATGAAGAATCTACCAGCACCGAAGTTCATTCCTACAGTGACACTTTCGTTCAAGCTTGGTGTCGACCCACGGAAAAGCGACCAAATGGTTCGTGGTTCCGTCGCCCTTCCTCACGGAACAGGTAAAAACGTCCGCGTCGTCGTATTCGCACAAGGTGCTCCCGCTGAGGCCGCCATTGCTGCCGGTGCAGAACACGTTGGTTACGAAGATCTCATCAAGAAAATTCAAGAAGGTTTCGTCGACTTCGATTCCGCCATCGCCACTCCAGATGCCATGGCCGAAGTCCGTAAAATCGCTCGTGTCCTCGGACCTCGCGGTTTGATGCCTAACCCGAAAACCGGAACCGTTACCGATGACGTTGCGAAAGCCGTCAAAGAAGTCAAAGCAGGTCGTATCGATTACAAACTCGACAAAAACGGCAACATCTCCGGAGCCATCGGCAAAGCCAGCTTCGACGACAAACAACTCGAAGAAAACGCTCGTGCGTTCCTCGACAGCGTGGTTCGTTCCAAACCACCATCCGCAAAAGGAAACTTCGTCCAGGCCGTGACTCTCGCTGCCTCGATGCTTCCGGGTCTGCCACTTGAGGCAGCCTCCTACACCGCCAAAGCAACCGCATAACCCCAGCAACCAACGACCATGAATCCAGACAAACAAATCATCATCAATGGCCTGCTGTCACGCGTCAACGACTCTCCTTATGTGATCGTCATCGATTACACTGGCCTCACCGTTCCTCAGTTCAGCGAGCTTCGCAATCGCTTGGGTGACAACGGCGCCAAGTGCACCGTTGCCAAAAATAGCTACATGCGCAAAGCCCTTTCCGAAGCTGGTCTTCCGGATGTCGGTGCCGATCTCGTCGGTCAAACCGCTTTCGTGACCGGAAATTCCGAAGTGTTCTCCGCTGCAAAAGTTCTCAAGAATTTCGAAAAGGAATTCAAGAAACCTGAGATGAAGGTCGGCATCCTCGGAACCGATATCCTCGATTCTGCTAAGCTCAAAATGCTTGCCGATATCCCTTCTCGCGAAGCGGTTCTCTCACAACTTCTCGGCCTCATCAACGAGCCGGCAACTCGCATCGCACGTATCTTGCTCGAGAAATTCGATCCAGAGCGCGCGCATTTCAAATCGGAAGGATCGAAAGATTCTGCTGAAGAGCCTAAAACCGAACCAACTGAAGAAGCGGCAGCTGCCGAATAACAAACAATCTGAATGGATGGTCTGTCGCGTCTCCACGCAATGACCTGATTAAAATGGTTCCTCGTCGGTTTCCCAGCAGGGAAATTGAAATCTCCGGAAGCTCCGGGGGCGACGATACCGCAAAGGAGAAAATAACATGTCAAATATTGCAAACCTCGTAGAAGAACTCGGCAAGCTTACCGTTCTGGAAGCTGTCGACCTCGTTAAACAACTCGAAGAAACCTGGGGCGTCTCCGCCGCAGCAGCTGTGGCCGCTGGCCCTGCCGCCGCCGGTCCGGTTGAAGCCGCAGAAGAAAAAACTGAGTTCAATGTCGTCATCACCGACTGTGGTGCTAACAAGATCGCTGTCATTAAGGCAGTTCGTGAAGTTGCTCCTGGTCTCGGCCTTGCTGACGCCAAAAAACTCGTCGAAAGCGCACCTGCTAACATCCTCGAAGGTGTTTCCAAGGACGCTGCCGAAGCCGCCAAGAAAAAGCTTGAAGAAGCTGGCGCGAAAATCGAGCTCAAGTAATTCGTTACGGATTTTACCCGGAGCGGTTCTGCCGCTCCGGGCATTTTCCTCAAAAAAATCATTCATACTTTGCAAAACCGGAACCGACGCGTGACTCCACTCAAAACCGCGGCATTACGCGTCGCTTTCGACCATTTGTATCCTTCTCACATCTCCTGATCCCAACTCCGCTCGAACCGTAACCGGCTCGGGCTCAAACTCGTAACTCCCACACCACCGCACACCATGGCTGAACGTCTCTATTTTGGTAAATTTGAAGAGGTCATTGACCCACCTAACCTCATTGAAGTCCAGAGCAGGTCTTACGACGATTTCTTACAAAAAGATGTCGCTCCAGGAGATCGCTCCGACGCAGGCCTGCAAGCAGTCTTTCGCGAAGTTTTCCCGATCAAATCTTATGACGAAGCGATCGAATTAGATTTCGTCTCTTACGACATCGAAGATCCAAAAATCACTTCGCTCGATTCCCTTCGCAACAGCGAATCCTTCTCCGCTGCGCTTTACGTGACCTTCAAATTGAAGGACGAAACCGGCACCAAAAAAGAGCGCGTTTACATGGGCGAACTGCCAATGATGACCCGCCGTGGTACTTTCATCATCAACGGTGCCGAGCGCGTCATCGTTTCTCAGCTCCATCGTTCACCTGGTATCTGTTTCGAGACTTCCCAGCACCTTAACGGAAAAATGCTGCACAGCTTCCGCATCATTCCTGACCGTGGTTCATGGTTGGAAGTGCAGTTCGATACGAACGATCTTCTTTACGTTTACCTCGACCGCCGTCGCCGTCGTCGTAAATTCCTCGCCACCACTTTCCTTCGCGTTCTCGGTTATCCAACTGACCGCGATATCGTCAGCCACTTCTATTCCATCGAAAATCTCGCTCTCGGCAGCAAGATCGACGAAGCAGAACTCGGCCATAAAGTTCCTTTCGAAGACATCCTCGATGGAGAACTCGTCATCGCCAAAGCTTACGAGCCGCTTACCGCTGGCATCGTGAAACAACTCGTCAGCCTCGGTCATAAAAAACTTGAGGTCATCGACGGACGCGAAGACGAGATCCTTCTCAAATCCCTACGCAAAGATCCTGCGAAAGACGAGGAATCGGCTCTCAAAGACATCTATCGCAAACTTCGCCCAGGTGATCCACCAACAGCTTCCAATGCTCGTGCCTTGCTCAAGCGTCTCTTCTTCGATGCGAAGAAATATGACCTCACCCGCGTCGGCCGTTACAAAATCAACCAGAAGCTCGGCATCTCCGTGGATTCCGATCAACGCATCATGGTTCCTGAGGATTTCCTCGCCGCTGTTCGTTACATCCTCAAACTGAAAAAAGGTGAGGGCGTCATCGACGACATCGATCACCTTGGCTCACGCCGCGTGCGTGCCGTCGGTGAGCTTCTTGCCAACCAGTGCCGTGTCGGTCTTGCCCGCACCGAGCGTTTGGTCAAAGAGCGCATGACCTTGTTTGATGTAAACATCGAAGGCATGACCCCACAGAAACTCATCAACCCGAAAGCGCTTTCCGCTGTCGTGCGTGATTTCTTCGGACGTTCACAACTTTCCCAGTTCATGGACCAGACCAACCCTCTGGCCGAGCTGACTCACAAACGTCGTCTTTCCGCTCTCGGACCAGGTGGTCTGAACCGCGATCGCGCAGGCTTCGAAGTCCGCGACGTTCATCCTTCCCACTACGGCCGTATCTGCCCGATTGAAACTCCCGAGGGTCCAAACATCGGTCTGATCAACTCGATGTGCACCTATGCACGTATCAACGAGTTCGGTTTCATCGAGACTCCTTACCGCAAAGTTAAAAATGGTAAAGTCACCAACGAAATCGAATATCTAACAGCTGACCAAGAAGAAAACTACCTTATCGCTCAGGCGTCCAACGTCATCACCAAGGCCGGCCAGTTCGAAAACGATCGTATCGATGCTCGTGAGCGTGGCGAATTCATCGAATCCACTCCTGCGGAAGTTCACTACATGGACGTCTCGCCGAAACAACTCGTTTCCGTTGCCGCTGGTTTGATTCCTTTCCTTGAGCACGATGACGCGAACCGCGCACTCATGGGTTCTAACATGCAGCGCCAAGGTGTGCCGCTTCTCGTTTCCGAAGCTCCGCTCGTCGGAACCGGTCTCGAAGGCAAAGCCGCTCGCGACTCCCGCGCAGTGATCGTTGCTGAAGCCGACGGTATCATCGCCGCAGCCACTGCAGAAATGATCATCACCACCAGCGATGGTAAACTTCCAGTTTCCGATGAGAAATTCCTCAGCGAACCTGAGTCGGTCAAAACCAACGTTGCCAAAGGTATCTTCGCTTACCCGCTGCGTAAGTTTATGCGTTCTAACGCAGGAACCTGCATCAACCAGAAGCCTATCGTTAAACTCGGTCAGAAAATCAAAAAAGGACATGTCCTTGCTGACGGACCTAACACCGAAAATGGAGAGCTCGCCATCGGCCGTAACGTCCTTGTCGCATTCATGCCTTGGAACGGCTACAACTTCGAAGATGCTATCGTCATCTCCGAGCGCGTAGTGAAAGACGATGTCTACACCTCGATCCACATTTCTGAATTCGATGTTGCAGCACGCGATACCAAACTCGGACCAGAAGAAATCACTCGTGATATCCCGAACGTCGGTGAAGAAGCTCTCCGTAACCTCGACCACGACGGCATCATCCGCATCGGTGCAGAAGTGAAACCTGGCGACATCCTCGTCGGAAAAATCACTCCGAAATCCGAAACCGAGCTCGCTCCAGAAGAGCGCCTGCTTCGCGCCATCTTCGGTGAGAAAGCAGCTGACGTGAAAGACACCTCGCTCCGCGTTCCTTCGGGTTGCACCGGCATCGTTCAAGATGTCCGCGTTTCCTCACACGGCCTCGCCAAGAAACGTGCGGAAAAAGTCGATCCTGTTGAGCTCAAGAAACAGCTCAAAAAGATCAACGACGAGCACAAGAAAAAGGCAGACAAACTTACCGATGACCTCACGGAAAAACTTTCCGACATTCTGTTAGGTGAGAAAATCCCACTCGACGTCGTCAATGCGCAGACCGGTGAAATCATCATCCCTGCCAACCGCAAGATCACCAAGACTCTGCTCCGCAAACTTGCTTCGGTTCATGACCATATCGAAATCGATCCTTCCCCGATCCGTAACAAGATCGTCGAAATCATCAATTCCTTCGAAAGCCGTTTCCAAGAACTCGACACCGACCGCGAACGCAAACTCGATTCACTCGAGTCCGGCGACGACGTCGATCCTGGCGTGATCAAAGAAGTCAAAGTTTTCATCGCCGCCAAGCGCAAGCTCTCCGTCGGTGACAAAATGGCCGGACGCCACGGTAACAAAGGTGTGGTTGCAATCATCGTTCCTGAAGAAGATATGCCTTATCTTCACGACGGAACTCCGGTTGACATCTGCCTCAACCCACTCGGCGTGCCTTCACGGATGAACGTCGGTCAGGTTCTCGAAACTCACCTCGGCGTCGCTGCAAAAGCTCTCGGCTTCAAAGTCGCGACCCCGATTTTCGACGGCATCAAAGAAGACATCATTTGGAACTTCATGTCCGAGGCTAAAAAAGTCGACGGTGTGAAAATCATCGGTGGTGGCGAAAAAGCCCGCGAGCGCAAAGCCAATGAGCCAGAAACCCCAGGTTACACTTGGATCGGTGATGGCAAAGACGGCAGCATCGCTGGTAAATCGACCCTCTATGACGGCCGCACCGGTGAAGCCTTCCACAACCCGGTCGTGGTCGGAATGATCTACATGCTCAAACTCGGTCACCTTGTTGCCGATAAGATCCACGCTCGTGCCGTTGGTCCATACTCGCTCGTCACCCAGCAGCCGCTCGGTGGTAAAGCGCAATACGGTGGTCAGCGTTTCGGAGAGATGGAAGTCTGGGCGCTCGAAGCATACGGCGCCGCTTATACCCTTCAGGAAATCCTCACCGTCAAATCCGACGACGTCCAAGGCCGTACCAGAATCTACGAAGCAATCGTCAAAGGCGATAACAACCTCGAAGCCGGAACTCCGGAGTCGTTCAACGTTCTCATCAAAGAGATGCAATCGCTTGGCTTGGATGTCCGCCCTGGACGCCAAGGTCAATCGAATCATGGTTCACCTCTCTCGAGCGGTGGAGTCGATGATTTCTCCCTTGATGACCTCACCCTCTAATTAGAAACGCGAAACCAACCCCACATCCCTAACAATTACCTATTATGAGTGTCGACAATAACCTTCGCGAAATCTTTGGCGTGGACGAACGTCCAGAAGCCTTCGATCAAGTTTCCATCACTGTAGCATCCCCGGAGACCATCCGTGGCTGGTCTAAAGGTGAAGTGAAAAATCCTGAAACCATCAACTACCGAACCTTCAAGCCAGAAAAAGGCGGCCTCTTCTGTGAGCGCATTTTCGGACCAACCCGTGACTGGGAGTGTGCTTGTGGAAAATACAAACGCATCAAACACAAAGGCGTCGTCTGCGATCGTTGCGGTGTCGAAGTTACCCTCAGCCGCGTCCGTCGCGAGCGCATGGGCCACATCGAACTCGCCGTTCCAGTTTCCCACATCTGGTTCTACAAGTGCATGCCTTCCCGCATCGGCCTCATGCTCGACATGAGCGCACGTCAACTTGAGCGCGTGATCTACTATGAAGATTACGTCGTCACCGATCAGGGCAACACCGCTCTCGAAGTTGGTCAGCTACTAACAGAAATCGAAATGCGCGAAGCTGAAGACACCTACGGTGACGGATCCTTCAAAGCAATGATGGGTGCGGAAGCAATCATGGAACTGCTCAGGCAGATCGATCTCGCTCCACTTGCTGCCAAGCTCGAAGAAGAACTCGGCACCACCAAGTCCAAGCAGAACAAGAAGAAGCTCTCGAAGCGTTTGAAAATCACTCAAGGCTTCGCAGCCTCCAAGACTCGTCCTGAGTGGATGATTCAAACGGTTCTTCCAGTCATTCCTCCGGACCTTCGTCCGCTCGTGCCTCTCGAAGGTGGACGTTTCGCGACCTCCGATCTTAACGATCTCTATCGCCGCGTCATCAACCGTAACAACCGTCTGAAAAACCTGCTCCTTCTCAAAACTCCGGAAGTCATTATCCGGAACGAGAAACGCATGCTTCAAGAGGCTGTCGATGCACTCTTCGACAACGGTCGTCACGGCCGCGCCGTCACCGGTGCAGGCAACCGCCCACTAAAATCCCTCAGCGACATGCTCAAAGGTAAAGGCGGTCGTTTCCGTCAGAACCTTCTCGGAAAACGCGTCGACTACTCCGGACGTTCGGTCATCGTTATCGGTCCCGATCTCAAGCTCGGTCAGTGCGGTCTTCCGAAGAAAATGGCTCTCACCTTGTTCGAGCCTTTCATCATCCGCCGCCTGAAAGAACTTGGCTACTGCCACACAGTTCGCTCGGCCAAGAAGATGATCGATCGCAAGACCACGGAAGTCTGGGACATTCTCGCGGAAGTTACCAAAGGTCACCCGATCCTTCTGAACCGCGCTCCAACGCTTCACCGCCTCTCGATCCAAGCTTTCGAACCGAAACTCATCGAAGGCTCCGCGATTCGCGTTCACCCACTCGTCTGTACCGCATACAACGCGGACTTCGACGGTGACCAAATGGCGGTCCACGTTCCACTTTCGATCGAAGCACAGATGGAGTGCCGTCAGTTGATGCTTGCACCTAACAACATCTTCTCACCTGCGTCTGGTCGCCCGATCACAGTTCCTTCCCAGGACATCATTCTTGGAACTTACTATCTAACATGGGCGGGCATCCGCACCCAAGTCGATCGCGACAAACAAGAGCACCTGCCATTGTTTGAAAACTCCTCGGAAGTCGAGTTCGCCATCGCTTCACGCAAGCTCGATTACCACTCATGGATTCGTATCCGTAACCAAGACTTCGGTAAGAAAACCGTTTACGGTGAACCCGATCTCAAAATCATCGAGACCACACCAGGTCGCGTTCGTTTCAACGAAATCTGGCCACTTGAACTCGGTTTCTATAACAAAACCGTCGGCAAGAAACAAATCGGTGACATCATCTGGCGTTGCACTCAAGCCGCTGGTAAGAAGGAGACCGTCCTGGTTCTCGATAAACTGAAATCCCTTGGCTTCATGGAAGCAATGCGTTCCGGTATCTCTATCGGTATCGTCGACATGCTCATTCCTGAAGAGAAACCAGAAGTCATCGCCAATGCATACGCAGAGGTCGAAAAAGTTTCGAAGCAATACCGCAACGGTGTCATCACCAACGGCGAGCGCTATCAGAAAGTCGTCGACATCTGGACTCAAGCAACCGACACCATTGCCAACGCCCTCTATCGCAAGATCGAGTATAACGAAGGCAAGAAAAAGGCATCGCCTCTTTTCATGATGGTCGATTCCGGTGCGCGGGGTAACAAATCCCAGATCAAACAGCTCGGTGGTATGCGTGGTCTGATGGCCAAACCATCCGGCGAAATTATCGAACGCCCGATTATTTCTAACTTCCGCGAAGGTCTCTCGGTGTTGGAGTATTTCATCTCCACTCACGGTGCCCGTAAAGGTCTCTCCGATACTGCTCTGAAAACTGCGGACTCCGGATACATGACTCGTAAGCTCGTCGACGTCGCCCAAGACGTGATCGTTTTCCAACAGGATTGCGGCACCGCCAACGGCATCGCAGTCGAAGCAATCTACGACGGTGACGAAGAAGTCGCCTCACTTTCCACTCGTATCTACGGTCGCGTTTCTTGCGAACAAATCAAAGATCCGATCACGGGTGACATCCTCGTCAAAATCGACGACGTCATCTCCGAATCCCAAGCCAACGCGCTTGAGAAGATCGGTCACGAGAAACTCAAAATCCGTTCGGTCCTCACTTGTGAAGCCGATCGCGGTTGCTGTGCAAACTGCTACGGCCTCAACCTCGCGACCGGCCATCCAGTCAAGATCGGTGAAGCTGTCGGCATCATCGCTGCACAGTCGATCGGTGAGCCAGGAACACAGCTTACCATGCGGACCTTCCACGTTGGTGGTGTTGCTGCTGCAACCTTCAAACAACCGATCATCAAAACCAAGAACGCTGGACGCCTCGTTTACAAAGACCTCCGCGTCGTGCAAGACTCGGATGGTAACTGGGTTGCGCTCAACAAAAACGGTTCGGTTTCGATCCGCGACAAAGGCGGCCTAGAACTCGAGAGCCACAGCATCATCATCGGTTCCATCATTTCCGTCAAAGATGGTGAAGATGCGAAAAAAGGCGATACGATCGTAACATGGGATCCATACAACGTGCCGATTCTCACCGAGAAACCCGGTAGAGTTGAATTCCGCGACATGATTCTCGGCATCACCGTTGCTGCTGAAGTTGATAAAGAAACTGGCAAAAAAGGAACCATGGTTACCGAGCACAAAGAGGATCTCCATCCTCAGGTTTGCATCACCAATCCGAAAACCGGCGAAGTCATCATCAGCTACTCCATCCCTGTCGGCGCTCACCTTTCTGTTAAAGAAGGCGAAGTCGTCACTGGCGGAACTCAGCTTGCGAAAACCCCACGTAAGGTGGCTCGCACCAAAGACATCACCGGTGGTCTCCCACGTGTTGCTGAACTCTTCGAAGCTCGCAAACCGAAAGAGTCTTGCGTCATCGCTAAAATCGAAGGCGACGTTTCCTTCGGTGGAAATGTCCGCGGTAAGAAAAAGGTCATCGTTACCGATCCAACCACTGGCGAGCAAGTCGACCACCTCGTACCGATGGGCAAACACATCATCGTTACTGAAGGCGACAAAGTGAAACGCGGCGATCAAATCACCGAAGGCCCTGTTTCTCCGGAAGATCTTCTCGAAGCTTGCGGCGCAACCGAACTCCAGGAACACCTTGTGAACGAAGTCCAATCGGTTTACCGCGTCCAAGGCGTGGAAATCAACGACAAGCACATTGAGGTCATCGTTCGTCAGATGCTCCGTAAGGTGAAAATCACCGATCCGGGCGATGCCGATCAATTCCTCTGGGGTGACCAAGTCGAGCGCACCACCTTCAAAAAGGTCAATGCCGAGATCGTCGCCAACGGTGGTAAACCTGCCGAAGGCGAGCCGGTTCTGCTTGGTATCACCAAAGCCTCTCTGGAAACCGATTCGTTCATCTCCGCCGCTTCCTTCCAAGACACCACCCGTGTCCTCACCGAAGCTGCGACCCTTGGTCGTATCGATTACCTCACCGGATTCAAAGAAAACGTCATCATGGGTCACCTCATCCCAGCGGGCACAGGCTTCCATCACCACCGTGATTCGGAGTTCGAGTTCACTGTCGAAGAACCAGAACCCATCGTCGAAGCACCAGAAATCTTCGAAGACGAAGAAGACGTGGTTTCCGCTTAATTCTAATAATACTCAAAGTAACCCCGGTTCATCGCAAGGTGACCGGGGTTTTTTTTGAGTGCGGAGGCTTGCCTCCGCCGAAGGTGGAGCGGAGCTTGCTCCGCGTAGTAGGCAGGATATCAAGAGAAGAAATCCCACCGACGACGGAGCAAGCTCCGTTTACCACAAGGCGGGAGCAAGCTCCCGCACTCCGGATCGCTCACAGTGTTTCGTCGCGTTCGATGAGTTTTGAAATAGGAAAACTGTAGATCGTATTCACCCGCGCAGAATTTTCTATCTGTTCGAACCAACGTGCGGAGCACCAAGGGTATTGATCGGCTTTTAGGACAAGTCCGTGGTGGACAGCATTTGCGTGCACATAGTGAAGACGAGCAAGATAGGATTTTTCCGATTGAATATGGCTATCGCGATAGTTGTGCCAGATCTTACGACCTTGGGTTTCATCAAGACGATTCATCTCCCGAGCACTAAGCGAATGCAATTTACGAATCATTGCTTTAAGTGATTCCGAATTACCGTCCTCATGGCGACCGATAAAGTGATAGTGATTGGGAAATACAGCCCACGCATGAAGCTTCCATCCTGATTCTTCAGCGGTCTTCAAGAGAAGCTCGTGCAAAAACTTCAGTCGATCAGCTGATTTGAAATAGTGTATCTTTTGATAGGTGGCGGCAGTAACCATATACGCGCCAGTAGATCCGAGGTGATGTGGGGGAGAATGTGGCCAAGGTGTCACGGAAAGAGTTAGAGAATTTCTATCAGAAATGACAAGTCCGAAATGCGGAGGCAACAGGAGTGCGGTGGCTTGCCTCCGCCGAGGCAGGAGCGGAGCTTGCTCCGCGCGGTAGGTAGGAGAGCAAGAGTAGAAATCCTGCCCACAACGGAGCAAGCTCCGTCCACCGCATGGCGGGAGCAAGCTCCCGCACTCCGGATGATGGCAATCTTTTTTTGCTCTACCCCAACCCCCGAATAAAATCCGTAAAGAAAGCCTCACCTTCTAACAGCCTATCAATCTCAATAAACTCATCTTTCGTATGCGCCTGAGCAATCGATCCAGGTCCAATACAAATCGATCGAAGTCCCGCTGCTGAGAGGTGAGCTGCATCAGAAAACCATGGTGCACCTGTAAGCTGGGTCTTCGAATCAGTGGCGAGTAGTTTTTGGATGTATAAATTTTCTGCATCCGTTTCCATCGGAGGATTCTCATGGGAGTAAATAATATCTAACGGAAGTCTCAGTTCTGCAATCGTCTCGCGCAGAAGTTGAAGCGCACCGCCAGCGCAGTAGAGTGATGGAGTTTGGCGGATGTCGATCTGAGCGGTGGCTAGATTTGGAACGATGTTTGCCGCTAGGCCTCCGGAGATTACTCCGATGTTCATGGTTGAGTGACCGAGTATTTCATCGGTGTATGCAGCAAGTTTTGGCGCGAGGTTTTCCTGAAGATCCAGTAGCGCGCGCGCGAGTTTCAGAATCGCATTATCGCCTTTTTCAGGTTGGGAGGAATGCACGGAAATACCGCTCGCTGTCAGGGTCGCCCATACGGAACCTTTGGTGATGCGCACAACCTGCATCGATGTCGGCTCACCCACGATGGCGAATGCATATTCCGCTGCGTGATGTTTGGCGAAATGTTTGGAGCCATGTTGCGAGGCCTCCTCACCCATGAATGCCACAAAATCGACCGCTACCGGAAGATCTTTGAGAATGTTTTGGTTGTTTTTCAAACCCATCAACATCGCCGCCATCGGGCCTTTGGTGTCTGAAGCACCACGACCCCAGATTTTCCCATCACGGATTTCACCTGAGAATGGAGGGATGGTCATGTTATCGATCCCAACTGTATCAAGATGTGGGCCAAGCAAGATACGAGGGCGGCCATCCAGTGGAGCGAAGCGGGCGATCAGGTTGGGTCTACCGGGTTCGATTTCCTCAAGCGTGACCTCCGCGCCAATACCCTCCAGCCAGATTTTCAGGAAATCCGCCATTCGCTGTTCACCCGCAAGCTCCGCTTGAGCCGGCGAGGCATGATCGGGATTCACCGATGGGATTTGAACGAGTTCTTGGAGCAGCATGGAGGAAACTCTAAATTTTAAATTTCAAACTGCAAGGAAGAGAGCGTAGCGAGACTCTCCTTTCACGGCCTGCGGCGAGACGCCACAGCTATATGGAAGGCTAATCGCCACCACAGCCTCCGCAACCTCCTCCACAACCTGAGGAGCAACCGGACGAACCGCCGGAAGAACAACCAGATGAGGCTGATTGGCTTGTCCTTCTTCCCGTTTGAGATATCTCCCTGAGCAGCATGGGATCAAGTCCTGGTATGTAGTGACTTACAATACTTGCAGCTCCAAAGAGAGCGACTGAATGAAGAGCGTTATCTTCGTATTCTCGGCTAGATCTCATTTTCTTCAGTAATTTTTCGCCGTTAGGAGTGAGCTTATTTGACAGAGAGGCAATGATGGCTGCAGTCGCAAAGGTAATAAAAATCAGAATTACCAGAAAACCGATAGGTTTATCGCGTGAGATTCCCACGAACAATTTTACCAAACCAAAAGCAACCCACAGCAACATAGGCAACATGATACTCCACTTAAGCGAGTTCAGCTCTGAAGCTGTTGGACGCAAACCTAATCTTGCTAGTTTGGACTCAATCCCACTGAGTTTCGTGGCAAGTAATTCGGAAATTTGAGGTATCGGCATCCCCTTCGAGCCATAGCTGGATATAGAGCTATGAAGTGCTCGTTCAAGAGTGTGAAAATTAGCGTGCGCAGGTCCGTTTGAAATTAAACGGCGTTCTTTGAAAAACCCTGTTCGATCGAGGTAAACAGTACAAGCGGTGACCAGCTTGACCATAGCTACCTCAGCGCAACGCGGTATTCCTCCGGCTAAGTAAGCTATTTCATAGGAATCTGTTAATATGACTTCATTAGTCCCTGAAAGAGATAGCTTTCTCTCGGCGCTTGATCGTCTCTTTAGAGTCCATACTAGAGTGAAGAAGAAGCCTGCGATATATACACCCAGAAATACCGGACCATTAAGATCGAATACAGATAGTGAGGCTGAAATCATCATTTTTTGAATAAACGTTTTATGAACGCAGGTTTAGGTAAGAGCCAAAAATTTGAAGTATTGACCCAGCGGCCAGAGGCGGCTTCGGCAAAGCGATCCTTAGGGCTTGGCCATATATCATTCGGAGGTTCGGTACCGAAGACTCGGCGATAACTCTCCAAGGTTTTCGAATACCAATCAAAAAACTTATCGTTTTCATCAGTTCCGCCTTGCGTGGGCTGGTGATGGAGATCACGGCCTAATGTATCGCGACAGAACTGATGCCAGTAGTTTTTGGTGTAAACCATGTGCAAGTGCCATGCTTGATCGACCTGTTCCGAGGGGGTCACAGGATGCCCAGCAAGCATGACCATTACGACAAAGCGTTTGTATTCCTCGACGACTCTTCCTGCGTAAAAGTGGGTACAACCTTGTTCTCTTGCGAGTCGGGCAGTGAAGGGTAGCTGAGCTCCTTCTTCATCCAGCTCAAAGGCCAGGATGTTTGCCATCAGTCTATCGTTGGCAGGTGCTTCCAATGCCCAGATGACTAACATTCGAATGAAGGGCAGGTCAATGGTGGGTAGAGGCTTTTTCTGGTTTAAGCCCGAACGTATAACTTGAGTTTTATCACCCAAAACCCATTAAAAATTGATTTTTTTGGCTGGGCGGTTGCAAACCGCCGCCACGATTGGCAGATTTTTTGGGTGAGTATGATTGGAGAAAAGGTAACGAATTTGGCGGCTTATCGCTTTGTGGAGTTGTCGGGGCTGAAAGAGCTTCGGGAGGAGTTGCTTGGGCTTTGCAAGGATGCGGGTTTGAAGGGGACGATTTTGTTGAGTGTGGAGGGCGTGAATCTTTTTGTCGCAGGAGCGGAGCAGGGGATTGATCGATTGATGGGAAGGCTGCGGCAAATTCCAGGGTTGGAGGATTTTGTTGGGAAAATCAGCGTGAGCGATGACCAACCGTTTCGACGGATGTTGGTGCGGATCAAGAAGGAGATCATTTCGTTTGGGATCGAGGGAATTGCGCCGGGCAAGCGGACTTCGCCAAAACTTTCAGCGAAGGAGCTGAAGCAGTGGTTGGACGAGGGTCGGAAAATTACGCTGCTAGATACGCGGAATGATTACGAGGTGAAGCTCGGAACTTTCACAGGTGCAGTCGTGCCAGATATCCGGACGTTCCGTGAGTTTCCTAACGCAGTGAGAGAGCTACCACAGGAGATGAAGGATGAAACCATCGTCATGTTCTGCACGGGTGGGATTCGCTGCGAGAAGGCGGGTCCGTTTATGGAGATGGAAGGTTTCAAAAATATCTATCAACTCGATGGTGGGATTTTGAAATACTTTGAGGAATGCGGTGGCGATCACTACGACGGTGAATGTTTTGTATTCGATCAACGCGTTGGAGTGGATCCGGCGTTGCAGGAGACGGATTCTGCGATTTGTTATGCATGCCTAGCTCCGCTCGATGCACAGGATCAAGAAGACGTGCGCTATGTCGGAGGCGTGAGTTGTCCCCATTGTTTCAAAGCAGAGCCGGAAAAAATGGCGGAGCGTATCGTGGAAGCACAGGCGAAGCTCGATGAAGTCTGCCGTGTGTTGCCGGGATCAATTCCACAGGAAAACCGCAGGCCAGTGAATGTGGCGGCGAAGTATGACAAGTGGACACTCATCGATTTATTGGTGGAGCAGTTTCCACAGATTTCACGGGAGGATTGGGAGCAAAGATGCGCGGAAGGTCGATTTGTGAGTTACGGTGGAAAAGCGCGCGGAGTGGATCATGTGGTTCGTGCGGGTGAGAGGATTTTGCAGGTGTTTCCACCAGCCGTGGAGCCTGCGGTTGCGACTGGGATTCGAATTATCTGGGATGACGAGGCTTTGGTCTTGGTTGAAAAGCCTGCTCCCTTGCCGATGCATGCGAGCGGTAGGTATCATCGCAACACCCTGCAGTATTTGATGAATGAGGTTTACGCACCGAAGTTTCTGCGTGCGGTGCATCGCTTAGATGCGAATACCAGAGGTTTGGTGTTGTTTGCGAGAACGCGGCATTGTTGTCGGTTGCTGCAACGTCAGTTTCTCGATGGAACGATAGAGAAAATCTATCGCGTGAAGGTGCAAGGCTGCCCTGAGTGGAATGAGAAAGTATGCGAGTTTGCAATTTCCAAAGAAGTAGAAGGACCCGGCGGTCGCAGCGTGGATGAAGAAGATGGATTGGAAGCGCGGACGGAATTTGTTGTCAAAGAGCGTTGTGCAGATGGCACAGCATGGCTGGAAGCGAAGCTGGGAAGCGGTCGGACCAATCAGATTCGTGTACATCTTTGGGATCTCGGTTTTCCTGTGGTGGGTGATCCATGTTACCTCTCTAACAAGCAAATGAGCAACAAGCAGACTCTGGAAGTGGGTGATTCGCCGATGGAGCTGGAAGCATGGAAATTGAGTTTCACGCATCCTCTGAGGGGCAAACGTATGATGTTTGAAAACGGCGAACCCTTGCAGTCGTGAATATCCCGTGGCTTGAGCATGCTTCGCGGCAGAAGAAATTGATGATCGGGGTTTCCGGTGGTTTGGATTCGACTGCGCTGCTGCATCTACTCAAGGCTGAAGGTTTTCAAAAAGTGGTGGTTTGCCATTTGAATCATGGGTTGAGAAGGGAAGAGTCCACAGGTGATGCGAAGTTTGTTAAACTGTTAGGGAAGCGTTTGGGTTATGAAGTGATTTCTGAAAAAGTGGATCTCTTGGCACAGATGAAGTTAACAGGGGATTCATTGGAGACGGCTGGCCGGGCGGCAAGGCATGCGTTTTTTGCGAAGTGTGGAAAAGAACAACGCTGTAAGCTGCTTTTGCTGGCGCATCACGCAGACGATCAGGCGGAGACGATTCTATGGAATCTTATGCGTGGCTCTTTCGGCTGCCGAGGGATGAGCGAAACCAACGAACTCAGAATGGACGGTCGAGAAATGACGGTGGTGCGTCCGCTGTTAGGTGTGCGCAAAATCGAGCTCGCGGAGTGGATGAATGAGCGTAAGTTTCCTTGGCGCGAAGACGCAACGAATGCAGTGAACGATGTGGTGCGGAATCGTTTGAGAAATGAAGCAATCCCACTGCTCGACGAAATCACCAAGCGTGACATCACGCCGAACCTCATCCGCGCCGCAGAAATTGATAGCGAATGGCGTGAGTTGTTAGATTGGAATATTGCCGCTGCAGCTGTGAGCGATCCACAAGGTCGCTTGCACACGGGTGCGATGAAGAATTTACCAGTAGTTTTATCCCGAGCGGTGATTGCGGATTATTTGAAGAAAAAGCAGATCGAAAATGTGGATTGGCGGCTGCTGGAACGTTGCGTGGAGCTGCTGGACGTTGAAAAACCTGCGAGCGTGAATCTGCCTGGGGGTAAGCGGTTGAGAAGAAAAGCGGGTAGGATTTTTGTTGAAGAGCTTTAGGAGAGATGAAAACCGCCGGAGGCTCTGGACTGCTGCAATCATTTGCAGCTCTCAGAGTTCGTGCGTTTATCTGAAGTCGCAGGTAGTTACCTCGCATGCCGTGGATAGCGCATACCCCTAAAAGCTGGGAATAAGAATCCCAGCAGTCCAAAGCCTGCGGCGCTTAAACCCAAGGCTTGCAATGCTACCTCACTTTCACCCAAGTTCAGGCCGTGTCAGGCACTGAATCAACAAACGAAAAATCAAGGCGATGGGGCGCATTTGTCTGCCCGGATTGTCGCTTCGTGTTTCGTGTGCCAGGTGATCATGATGGGGTCGGCATCGTCTGCCCCTCATGCCGGCGGATGTTGCGTATTCCAGCAGATGGCGATGCTGTGGCACCACTGATGGCACCGATTAAGAAGATTGGGGGTTAATTCATCTGTTGGCGCGGTGTTGCCACCAGAATCCGAAGGCGACGATCATAAATGCAGCCGGATAGGATATAGAGCAGAAGCCGTCATGTTCGGGGTATTGGTAATGCAACCATGCAACGAGCACTACAGCGATGATAATGCATAGCCAGACCCTCCAAGAACAAAGTTCCCAAGCGATATCTAAAATAATTTCTATGATGTCGAGCATGGTCGTTACTTTCTGACTGCTAAGAATCACTGAGTTTTAAATTTTGTAATTCCCACTAACAAGCATCAACAAGCGCATTTTCTTAAAATAAGCCTAGACTAAGTTTATTAGCTATAGTGTATTCCCGCCATGTTGAAACACATCAATACACGAGTTAGCGCGGTCATGATAGCTGCTGGGTTACAGGGAGTTGTGGCTGAGGAAGTGAATTTGAGGCCACTGAGCACGGATCGGCCGGATACGACGGAGAGTCCTTTCACGGTGGATAGAGGGCATTTTCAAGTGGAGTTGGAAATGGCATCGACGACCCGAGATGGCAGTGGAGAGTCTTATGCGCTGGGTGAAATGAATTTGAAATACGGCTTAGGAACAAACACCGATCTGCAGTGGGTACTGAGTTCGTACGAGCACGAAGCAGGTGGAGCTGAGGGTTTTGGCGATATGCAGATCCGTTTGAAACAGAATCTCTGGGGAAATGATGGTGGAGAAACGGCACTGACGATCATGCCTTTCATCCAGATTCCGACCGGCAGCAGTGGGATCACGAGCGGTGAAGTTGAAGGGGGAATCATTTTACCCTACGGCATCGAGGGCTCGCATGGCTGGGGCTATGGCCTGCAAGCAGAAGTCGATCTCGTGGCTGATGAGTTATCGGATGGCAATCATTTCGAGTTCCTCGCATCCGCGACCGCAGCGCATGATCTGACGGAAACTCTCGGGTGCTTTTTCGAGTTGGTCGGAATTGTCGGTGAAGGCGCTGAAGCTGGAACCGAAGCTTATTTCAACACCGGCCTGACATGCGCGGTGGCTGAGCAAGTGCAGTTGGACGGCGGGGTGCGGGTCGGGCTCACGAATGATTCAGACGATTTCACTCCTTTTGTTGGTATAAGCGCAAAATTTTGATCCAGAATTTAGCCTAGACTAATAAATTACGTTATTTCTAAATAGACACATAAGATGAAGCAACAAGGGAACAAGAAGGTTGGGGGTAGAATGAGGCGGCGTGGTTGGTCGATGTTTGGCGCGGTAATTCTAGGACTCGTTCTAACTGGCTGCAACAAGCCTGCAGAGAAAGTCGATCAGTCAGGAAAGAAACGCATCGTTACGAGTTTCACGATCATCGCCGACATGGCGCGTGAAGTAGCGGGCGATGCGGCGATCGTCGAATCGATCACCAAGCCCGGCAGTGAAGTGCACGGATATGAACCGACGCCGAAAGATATCGTCAAAGTGCAGCAAGCGGATTTGGTGCTTTGGAACGGAATGAATCTTGAGCTGTGGTTCGAGAAATTTTTCGAGAAGGTTGAGAATGTGCCATCGGCGGTGCTGACCGAAGGAATCGAGCCAATGGGAATCACAGAAGGACCATACACAGGAAAACCAAATCCACATGCATGGATGTCGCCTGCGAATGCGAAGATCTATGTGGAAAATATCCGTCGTGCCTTGGTGGAAGTAGATCCCGAAAATGCAGTCATCTACAATGCAAATGCCGCTTCATTTACAGAGCGCATCGTGGCATTAGATGCACCTGTTAGAGAAAAGCTCGCGTCGATTCCTGAGGAGAAACGTTGGTTAGTCACATCGGAAGGCGCATTTTCGTATTTGTGTCGGGATTACGGATTGCGGCAGTTGTATCTCTGGCCAATCAATGCCGATGCGCAGGGAACTCCGCAGCAGGTGAGTCACGTGATCGATGAGGTTTTCAAACATCGTATTCCTGTGGTGTTTTCCGAGAGCACGATCAGTCCCAAGCCAGCCATGCAAGTGGCGAGTGAAACCAATGTGCGATATGGCGGTGTGCTGTATGTAGATTCACTGACTGCAGCAGATGGTCCAGCACCTACTTACCTGAAATTGTTAGAGCACAATGCCGAAACTATCGTGAAAGGATTTCTCGATACGAAATGAGCTATCCCGAGCAACCCGAAAAAGTAGCTAGTGCGCCAACCCTCACGGTGCAGGGCGTTTCCGTGGCCTATTCCAATGGTCATCAAGCGTTGCGCGATGCGAGTTTCGAACTCGAAGGCGGGACGATCTGCGCGTTGGTGGGCGTGAACGGTAGTGGAAAATCGACTTTGTTTAAAAGTATCATGGGTTTCCTGAAACCGACTGCTGGCTCAATTTCGATCAACAGTCTGCCGGTGAAGGAAATTTTGAAGCGTCGATTGGTGGCTTATGTGCCGCAATCTGAAGAGGTTGATTGGCAGTTTCCAGTTAGTGTTTGGGACGTGGTGATGATGGGTCGGTATGGCGCGATGAATTTCATGCGGATCTCGCGTGGAATCGACCGCCAGAAAGTGGAGGAAAGCTTGAAACGTGTTTCGATGTGGGAATATCGGGATCGGCAGATCGGCGAGCTCAGTGGGGGACAGAAGAAGCGGGTGTTTTTGGCGCGGGCATTGGCGCAGGAGGGAAGGGTGATTCTGTTAGATGAGCCGTTCACGGGCGTCGATGTCAGCACCGAGCAAGCGATCATTGGTTTGTTGCAGGAGTTGAAAAGAGCGGGCTGCATCATTTTGGTTTCCACCCATAACTTAGGTAGCGTGCCGGAGTTTTGTGATCAGGTGGTGTTGATGAATCGGACGGTGCTGGCGTATGGGCCGACCGCTGATGTTTTCACGGAACAAAATCTGACTGTGGCATTTGGTGGATTGCTCAGGGAGTTTCAATTCGAGCAATCGACCATTCAAGCGCACGATGGCAGGAAAGTTCGGGTGTTCTCAGATGATGAACGTCCTCTGGTCTTTGGTAAGGACGGGCATTTGGAATACCGTGATAGGACAGACCATGAGGAGTTGTTAAAGCAACGATCCGAAGAAGACGATGAGTGAGGTGCTTCAAAATCTGCTTCATCCCTTGCAGTATGAATACATGCTGCGGGCGATTTGGGTGAGTGCTCTGGTGGGTGGGGTGTGTGGATTTTTATCCTCATTCGTCACGCT
Organism: Akkermansiaceae bacterium; assembly: GCA_031425735.1. Taxonomy (GTDB): domain Bacteria; phylum Verrucomicrobiota; class Verrucomicrobiia; order Verrucomicrobiales; family Akkermansiaceae; genus Luteolibacter. The sequence goes on from JANPJY010000033.1 coordinate 69,207, forward strand.
GAAAGGTTGGTCGCTGATGGGAGACGCGCTTTCCCATGCGGTCGTGCCGGGTGTGGCGGTGGCTTATCTGTTAGGTTTGCCGTTCGCGTTGGGCGCGTTTGTAGCGGCGATCTTGGCAACGGGTGCGATGGCGTTCATTCGCGCGCAAAGCCGGATTCGGGAAGATGCTACAATAGGGATCGTGTTCACTTCGTTTTTTGCGCTGGGTTTGGTGTTGATCACGGCGTTTCCGTCTGGGGTGGATCTCAAAGTGATTTTGTATGGGAATATTTTGGGAATCGCTCCGGGCGATGTGTTGCAGGTGGTGGTGATCGCGGTGGTGGTGTTGGGTATGCTGTTATTCAAATGGCGGGATTTGATGTTGTATTGTTTCGATGTGACCCAAGTCCGTGCGCTCGGGCTCAAGCCTATGGTTCTGCATATGATTTTATTAGCCTCGCTCGCGGCGGTTGCGGTTGCAGCTTTGCAGGCGGTGGGTGCGATCCTTGTGCTGGCGATGTTGGTGACGCCGGGTGCGACGGCTTATCTGCTGACGGATCGGTTTGGAAAAATGCTTTGGATTTCGTCCGGGTTAGGAATCGTCACTTCGTCGTTAGGGGCGTATGTGAGTTATTTCGTCAACGGCCAAACCGGTGGATGCATTGTCTGTTTGCAGACATTGATTTTCATCGGCGTGTTCGTGTTCGCGCCCAAGCATGGAATGATCGCGAATCGACGGGCTCGATTGAAAAATGAAATCATCGTGAAGGAGGGCGTTTCATGAATGAGTTCTTGGAACCATTTAGATATGCATTCATGCAGGATGCGTTGTTGGTGGGCGTGTTGGTGGGCGCGATGTGCGCGGTGCTGTCGTGTTTCCTGATTTTAAAAGGTTGGTCGCTGATGGGCGATGCGGTGTCGCATGCGGTTTTGCCGGGGATTGTGTTGGCGTATATTTTTGGGCTGCCTCTGACCTTGGGCGCGTTTGTAGCGGGATTGTGTTGCGCAACAGGAAGCGGATTTTTGAAACGCAACAGCCGATTGAAAGAAGACACCGCAATGGGTGTGGTATACACGGGTTTGTTTGCTCTTGGTTTGGTGCTGTTTAGCAAAATGCCATCCCACATGCATTTGGATCATATCTTGGTGGGAAATATTTTGGGAATCAGTGATGCGCAGGTGAAACAGACTTTGTTGTTAGGTGGCTGTGTGTTGGTGGTAAGCTTGGTGTTGCGAAGAGATTTACTGCTGATTTGTTTCGATCCCGTTCAAGCCAGAGTGATGGCATTGCCGGATCAGTTTCTGACTTATCTGCTACTCGGCTTGTTGGCATTGGCGATCGTGGTTGCGATGCAGGCGGTCGGGATCATCCTCGTCGTGGCGATGCTGATCACACCGGGTTGCGTGGCATATCTATGGACGGATCGGTTTGATCGGATGTTGCTCATCGCAGTTATATCTTCCGTGATCGCGACGGTGATTGGGATTTTAGTGAGCTTTCACGCAGACGCATCAACCAGTGGCTGCATTGTTCTAGCGCAGGCGTTGTTGTTTGTGCTGAGTTTGGTGATCGCGCCGAAATACGGGATCTTGGCGAGAAGACGGAATTGATCGAAAGGAACCGCGATTTTCAATCGCGACCTCGCAAGCGAAATATCCCACGGCGTTTTATCCGAAATCCTCGGTCGAAATTATGAGTCAGAGTTCTTTACCACAGAGACTCGGAGAACACAGAGGTTTGGTAAATGGGGTGCTATAGCTAGGTTATTCCAGCCCTCCGTGATCTCCGTTTGCTCCTGTAAAATATTTTCTGAACAGGAGGTAACAGAGGAAACGGAGGGGCTTCGCGCTAAGGCTTATAATTACCTGATTGATCTATTTTGATAGTTTTCGTGGTTCCAAATACGCAAGTCAGTTGATAACTGAAGCCATGAATCCCTGTATTGAAGCTGCTGTCGCTGTTGCGAATTGCTATGGCGTGGTTCCAGACCGCTGCCAAATTTTGCAAGACGGACATACCTTGGTGGTTCGGTTGACTGAAACACTTGTCGCGCGAGTGGTCACGGATATCGATGGACCTCGGCAGGGTTTGGATTGGTTTAAACGTGAGACGGCGGTCGCTGCGCATCTAACACATCATCACGCTCCAGTGATTCCACTGCATCCTGATTTTCCTGCCACGGCACATCAGCATGAAGGTTACGCGATGAATTTCTGGCAATTCGTAACCGCGACAGAGGCGGAGCCTGATCCTCGTGAGATTGGATCAACGCTGTATCAATGTCATGAGATTCTGCGTCATTTTCCCGAACCGCTTCCCTCGCTTGCCATTTTGCATGAGACGCTGGCGATTCTAGAGACTTCTATAGAGAAATCCTATTTCGATGCCGCGACAGTTGAGTTGTTGAAACGTCATCTGCAGCAATCCATCGATGTGCTCGCGCCTTTGCCCGCCCAAGCTCTGCATGGAGATGCGCACATGGGTAATCTCCTGATGACGACACAAGGGATGTTGTGGACCGACTGGGAGGATGCGTTCAGCGGCCCCGTGGAATGGGATCTAGCTTCGATCATTTGGAATGTGAAATTGTTAGAAAACGATCATGCGTTGGTGAAGGGGATTTTGGAATCCTACCAGAACGCAGGAGGTCGATATGATAAATCGGTTTTAGAGCAGTGCTTGATCGCCCGTGCCGCAGTGATGAGCGCGTGGTATCCAATTCTTTATCCTTCTCCGTCAGAGGAGAGAATGAGAAAGCTGAAGCAGCGGATTGAGTGGTTGCTGAACAAGTTCTAATTTTAAGCATCACTCATTTATGGCTTGGCTCTCCAACATGCACACGTTTAATAACATGTCATGACGAGGTCGCTGAAATCCGATTGATCGTTCTTTTAATACCTTTCTGCAAGATTTTCCCCGTGAACAAATTAATCATTATGGCCTCTTTTCTCACAACAATCGGACGGCTCTTTGGAGGGGACGAAAAGCCTCCTTATGAACTCGCAGAAGTCTATACTGGCATGCGAGAGATGGTATTGAAACTCGATGACAAGCAGATTGGCGAGCTGAACGGTAAGCCCGTTTGGGCCGTCTTGATGGAGACGGGGCATGATGGAGCAGTCGTCACTCTCGTGGCGATAGCGGAAGGAACGGCCAGCCTGTATTTTTCGAATGGTGGAGGGATGATCGGCTTAGGTGAACATGCCAATGTACGCCCTGTCTCGTTAGCACTGGTTCGAGAAGCTGCCCCTTATCTGAAACTTATGAAGAAGACAGAGAAGTTTCCAGTCCCGAAGCTTGGAGAGACGATCTTCTACGTTGTGACGAGCGATGGAGTATTTACCTACGCGGCTAAGGAAGACGATCTCGGCAATAAGCGTGATCAGTTTTCCCCGCTATTTTTTCAAGGACATGAACTAGTCACCCAAATGCGCCTTGCCGACGAGAAACGAAGAGCAGAAGTCGTAAGTCCTAAGGAGCCTTAGGCTTCTCACTCTCATTACAACATCGGATATTTCATCGAAGTGCATTGAACAAGATACTCTTAATCGTTCACAAATATCATGAGCCCAGCCAATCCTATCTATCCTTCCTATTCGGTAGTTGGAGATCGTTACACCTATCTTGTGACGGGTGTGGAGACTAACGGTGCCTTCGCGATGTTCGAGGCCTACGTGCCTGCCGGGAATGGGTCGCCGCCGCATGTTCATCATCGTGAGGACGAGATGTTTTATGTCATCGAAGGTGAATTCGAGTTTAACGTTGCGGGTGAGCCGAAGCGTCTGGGTGCAGGTGATTTTTTGCTGGGTCAGCGAGGGGTGCCGCACAATTTTAAGAATGTTGGGATGTTGCCAGGCAGAATGCTGATCACGGTCACGCCCGCGGGTTTCGAGGGATTTTTTGCTGAGATTGGGATTGAACTCGGCAGTAAAGATGACGAGCCGATTCCGCCGACTGCTGAGGATATTGAGAAGTTGATTCAGGCAGCGCCGAAGTATGGGGTGGAGATTATGGTGAAGGGTTGAGTGTGATTTATGTTAGGTCTTAGAAAGAAAAATCGAGGGTAGACAAATAAGAGGGATATTGGTTGGTAGGGTCATTTCGATGAAATGACCGTTTGGGTTGGTTGGGCGCGTGTTATGGCGGTCGTTTTATCAAAACGACCCTACCTGACCTGCGCCACAGCCATCGCCGCTATGCCTTCTTTGCGGCCTATGAAGCCCATGTTTTCGTTGGTGGTGGCTTTGATGCCGACTCTTTTTGGTGAGATGCCCAAGGCGTTGCCGATGTTTTGTTGCATGGCTTCGCGGTGGGGGAGGATTTTCGGGGCTTCGGCGATGAGGGTGGAATCGACGTTTACCAATGTTAGATTTTCCTCAGCGATAAGCTCGCGGCATTTTTCGAGAATTTTGAGCGAGGAGATGTCTTTGCAGGACGGATCACCGGGAGGGAAATAGAAGCCGATATCGGGTTTTCCCATCGCGCCGAGGACGGCATCGGCGATGGCGTGGCAGAGGACATCCGCATCGGAGTGACCTGCTAGGCCGTGGGTGTGAGGGATGTGGACGCCGCCGAGGATGAGCGGGCGGTTTTCCGCGAATTGGTGGACGTCGTAGCCGGTGCCGATCATGGTTCAGTAGGTTGTTAGAATTTTTCACCGCAGAGACGCAGAGGTCGCGGAGGGACGCAGAGCTTGGATAATAATTTTTAAAGAATCTCTTCAATCGGGATTTTGCCGTTGGTGGCGACGATGGAGTAGGAATCGGATTTTCCGGGTTTTTGGGTGAGGGTGACTTTTCCTCCGGCGGCTTCGACGAGGAGTTGGCCGGCGGCGATGTCCCAGAGAGAGATGGTGGATTCGACGTAGGCATCTAGTCGGCCGCAGCAGATGTAGGCCATACCGAGGGCAGCGGAGCCCATCATGCGCATTTTGCGGGCGCGGAGTGAGGCTTTATGGAATCGCTCGATTCCGGTGTTGAGCGCTTCGGTGTCTTTTCCGCAACCGACGAAGAGGATGGACTCTTCGAGTTTCTCGCGGGAGGAAACTCTAACAGGTTCGCCGTTCAACATGGGTTGGCCGCCTTTTTCTATGGTCCATGTTTCGCCAACCATGGGATCGTGGATGACGCCCAGCACGACCACGTCATCGACCCGTAGGGCGATGGAGACGCAGAAGTGGGGGATGCCGTAGTAGAAATTCACGGTGCCATCGATGGGATCGACGATCCATTGGCGGTTCGAATCTTGGTTTCCGGCAATGCCTTCCTCTCCGTAAAGCGCGTCGGTGGGACGTGCGGTGAGGAGAATTTGAGTGATGAGATCTTGGGATTCTTTGTCGAGCGCGAGTTTAATGTCGTGATGATGCGCTTCATCGACCGTGAGGGATTTGCCGAAATGTTTGCGGAGGAGTTTTCCGGCTTCCAGAGCGGCTTCGACGGCCAAGTTGAGATCGTTTTCCATGGGCTGTGGGTAATGCTTTGAGGATGTGAGGTCAAGGGTGGGAAGTTGAGGTGGCGGCAATCGTAGCTAAGCGTAGATGGAGGGACAGAATCATTTAATCATTTATCCCTCAAATTTCATCCGCCATGCCATAGATTATGAATGGATTGGCATGGCGGATACAATCCGCCGCCACGGGCCTAACTCAGGTGCTTGAGAATGTTCATTGCGAAATTTTCTGAGATCCCGGGGATTTTGGCGATTTCTTGGGGGGTGGCTTTGCGGATGCGGGCGACGGAGCCGAATTTTTCTAGGAGCAGGGCTTTGCGTCGGGGGGACATGCCGGGGCAGTCGTCGAGGGCGCTTTCTTTCATGCGGCGGCGGTAGAGGAGTTCGTTGTAGCCGTTGGCAAAGCGGTGGGCTTCGTCGCGGATGCGTTGGAGGAGTTTGAGCGCGCCACGGTCGTGTGGAATAAGGAGGGGTTCGGATTCGCCGGGGAAAAAGACTTCCTCGCGTTGTTTGGCGAGGCCGATGATGGGAAGTTCTTGCAGGCCGAGCTGGCGGAGCTGTTTCAACGCGCTGGAGAGCTGGCCTTTTCCGCCGTCGACGATGATGAGATCCGGCAAGATGATTTTGGCTTTGCCGTCTTTGGCGAGTCGGCGTTGGACATCGATGAGGGATTCTTGTGAATGTTCGTTTTCCTCTAAAATATTTTCACGAAGGATGCGTGAGTAGCGGCGGAAAACGACTTCGGCCATCGATGCGAAATCATCTTGTCCCGAAACGGTTCGGATGCGGTAGCGGCGGTAGTTTTGGTTATCGGGATGGCCGTTGGTGAAACGCACCATGGAAGCGACGATGTGATTGGATGAGACGTTGGAAATATCAAAGCACTCCATGACGCGCGGTGGGGCACCGAGGCCGAGAGCTTCTGCTAGATCGGCGAGGTCTTCGGTGGGTTTCACCGTGGTCGGGACGCCCCGACCGCGTGCAAATTGTCGAGTGGGGGTGAGGGTTTTTTTGAGGTTGGCGATGATGTCACGAAACGTCGCGGCCTTTTCGAAATCCAACACTTCGGAGGCGGCTTGCATTTCGTCTTCGAGTTCATCGAAGAGGGCCTTCTTACCTTTTCCCTCAAGGATCAGGCAGGCTTCTTGGATTTTTTCCAAATAGTCCTCTTTAGAAATGCGGCCGATGCAGGGAGCAGAGCAGTTGCGGATGATATCGGCGTTGCAATGTTTGTATTCTTTCTCGCCGGGAATGGCTGCACGGCAGACGCGGAGGCCGAGTCGGCGGTTCAGCCAGTTGATGGTTTCGATGAGTGCGCTGGAATGCGGAAATGGTCCGAAGTAGCGGGCGTTGTCTTCTTTTTTAGAACGGACGTAGGAAAATCTCGGGATGGGATCGGTCAGGCGAACGCGGGCGTGGAGGAAACGTTTGTCGTCTTTGAATGCGACGTTATAACGCGGGCGGTAGTCTTTGATGAGTTTGCCTTCGAGGATCAGCGATTCCTCGTCGTTGCGGACGATGTGAAATTCAAAATCATGGATCGAATCCATCAGAGCTCGGGTTTTAAGGCTGGCGCGGTTTTTCCCGGAGAGGATGAAATACGAGGAGAGTCGGCGTTTGAGATCGATGGCTTTTCCTACGTAGATAATCGAGCCCAAACGATCTTTCATGATGTAGACACCGGGTTGGTGTGGGACATCACGGAGTTTAGCTTTGAGCTCTTGGGAAACCATGGATGGGGGAAAAATAGACGGAAAAGCGGTGAATGCTAGTCAGGATGTTTGAGGATGGCGGGGCGTTGGGGTTTAATTTTCAACGCAAAGGCGCAGAGGTCGCAGAGGAACGCAAAGCCATCTAAGCGAGAAGGATAATCTAATCTGGTCATGCGGGGGATGGTGATACAGGTTTTGCGTAGATGAATGGTCAGGAAATTCGCGAGGTATTGGATAGAGCGGGAGTGCTTCCTAGTAAGCAGCTCGGGCAGAACTTTTTGATCGATGCGAATATCTCGCGTTGGATCGTTTCTCAGTTGGAGTTGAAACCGGATGAGGCGGTGGTGGAAGTGGGACCGGGTGCGGGATCGCTGACGGAACATTTGTTAGGAAAAGCGCGGCGGGTGATTCTGATCGAGTTCGATGCGCGACTGGCGGAAGATTTGCGCAAGCGTTTCAAGGATCGCGATGATGTGGAGGTGCATCTAGCAGACGGCGCGAAGTTTGACCGACGATTTTTGTTCAAACATCGTCCCGTAAAATTTCTGGGAAACCTGCCCTATTCATCGGGTGGGGCGATCATGAAGAATTTGATGAGTCGGCCGCATCCGTTTTCGCGGGCGGTGATCATGTTGCAGAAAGAAGTGATCGATCGCTTGGGCGCGCAGCCGGGGACGAAAGATTACGGGATTTTGAGTTTGCGGATGCAGGTGAATTGGAAAATCCAGCCATTGAAAGTCGTGCCGCCAGAAGCGTTTCATCCACGGCCATCAATTGATTCGTCAGTGGCGGTGCTGACTCCGCGAGAAGAAAAAGGTGAGCCGGTGTTTGATGCACGTTTGTTTGATGAATTGGTTCGCAGGGGATTCGCGCAACGCCGCAAGCAAATGGGCAAGCAGCTTCCCGACACGCATGATTGGAAAGAGATCGCCGAACAACTCGGCTTGTCGACCACAGTCAGGGGCGAAGAGTTAGATTTGAAAAAATGGATAGAGCTGACACGTGCCTACGACACGCATTCACTGAAAGACAAGCCTCAGAGCGACGATGAAATTTTCGATCTGGTGGATGAAAACGATGTTCCGGTCGGCAAAGCCACGCGTGCAGAGGTGCATGCGAAAAATCTCATCCATCGCGCGGTGCATGTGTTGGTGTTCAATCGCAATGGCGATCTGTGGTTGCAGAAGAGATCGCTACGCAAAGACAAGAATCCGGGTGTGTGGGATTCCAGTGTTTCCGGTCATCTCGATGCTGGCGAAGATTATTTAACAGCAGCGATCCGTGAGCTGGGCGAAGAAATCGGGGTTGAGAAGAAAGCGGAAGATCTGAAATACGCCGTTTCCGCAAAACCCTGCGAAGCCACTGGCTGGGAACATATCCAGCTTTTCACCACACAACACGAAGGAGCCGTGAATTTCCCCGCAGCGGAAATTGATTCGATGATGCCGTTTCCCATAGAGGAAATCGAAGCTTGGAGCGAGAGCCAGCCAGAGGATTTTTCATCGGCGTTTCTGGAGTTGTTCCGGCAGTGGAGGAAAGAAGGGGTAGGTTATTGCGCCGCAGGCTCTGGACTGCTGCGGTGATCCGAAGCTCTCAAGGTGGATAATTTTAAACGGAGTTTCTTGGTAAAAACCCATCGGGCCGATCACCAATACGAAACCCAAAAGCTGTGAATAATCACAGCAGTCCAGAGCCTACGGCGAATTGTCTCGGGCTTTGAGGTTGAAGGCTGCGCAATCTTTTATTGTAATCACTCACAACTCAATTTTTAACCTTATCAGAGACGAATATCTTTCCTCTAACAAAATACATCACTTATGATTCACGAAACACTACCTAAATTCGTACGACCAAGAGGTCACTGGTTGGCCATTATCGGAGCCTGGATGCAGGTTTCTATAGCTTTTGGTATGATCGGAACAGTTCTGGCGATGTCACGGGCCTTTCAGGTTCTCGGTGCTAGCGGAATTGGCGATCCTTCACAGCTGGGTGCTGTCATCGGAGAGGCTTTAATTGCCTCATTTGTCGGAATGTTGGTCGCGTTGATCGGAGCTATTTTCATGCTCGTAGCTGTATTCGGATACCGTTATCGAGAGTCTTGGATGTTTAGACTACTGATCATCCTTGGTGTTCTCTATCTTCTATACTTTCCGCTTGGCACTGTCATCGGAGTGGTCTTTCTCTCAGTAGCTCTAATAAAGCGCCACGAATTCGGTCTCCAATCCAGCGTAACGAAGTCGGAATAATAGAGATTTCTGAATGCTTGGAAGCTCTGCCGAGTATGCCACCCGTTCATCCCAACTGCCTCGCAGCTTGCAGAGTATTTTTCATCAACATCGCAATGGTCATCGGGCCTACTCCACCGGGAACAGGTGTGATGGCGGCGCATCTTGGGGCGACTTCATCGTAAGCAACGTCGCCGGTGAGGCGGGCTCCGGATTTTTTTGATGGATCGGCGATGCGGTTGATGCCGACATCGATGACGACTGCGCCGGGTTTTACCCAATCGGCTTTGACCATTTCGGGTCGGCCGACAGCGGCGATGAGTATATCAGCGCGGCGGCAGATGGCGGGGAGATCTTTGGAACGCGAGTGAGCGATCGTGACAGTGGCGTTGGAGTTTTTAGCGACTAACAACATCGCCATCGGTTTGCCGACGATCATGGATCGGCCGATGACGACGGCTTCTGCGCCGTTGGTATCGATGCCGGAAATTTCTAACAATTTCATGCAGCCAGCCGGAGTGCAGGGAACGAATCCGGAGGGATCTTCTAGAACGAGTTTCGCGACGTTTTCTGGATGGAAGCCATCGACATCTTTGCGTGGATCGATGGCGCGGATGACGGTTTCTTCATCAATGTGTTTCGGTGGAGGAGATTGGACGAGGATGCCGTGCACGGCTGGATCGGCATTGAGATCGGCGACGACTTTGAGGAGTTCTTCTTGAGTGGTGGTATCGGGTAGTTCGATTTTGACTGAGTGGAAACCGAGATCGGCGCAGGTGCGGGCTTTGGATCCGACGTATACAGCGGAAGCGGGATCGTTTCCAACTAACACAACTGCCAAGCCGGGAGTGATACCCTTTGCTTTGAGTGCAGCGGTTTCGATGCGGCATTCTTCGAGAACGGCGGAGGCAACGGCCTTGCCGTCGATGATGCGAGGTTGGTTCATGCGGCGAAGCCTAGGTCTCAAATCAGAAAGTTTAAGCACGAAATTTAAAATGAAAAAAGAAGATGCATGGTAGGGTCATTTTGATAAAATGACCGTTGGGGTTAGATGGGAAGCGAGAAGGCGGTCGTTTTGTCAAAACGACCCTACCAAAGATCAGCGGATTTATGCTTGGAGATTAACCTCTCAACAGTTAAGACCACCCCGTCGTTGTTGAAATAGCAGCGGCACTCCTTTGGAAGTCCGTCGCACGGGCAGTCAATTGATGGGGAATCCGGTGAGAATCCGGAGCGGTACCGCCACTGTATGGTTTTGCGTGAAAACGGAAAGCTGAGTCAGATCGCCAGCCTTGGGAGTTTCTGAACGAACCTGCGGAAAACAGGTTCACGGAGATAAAATATATAAATGATAAAACATAAAACGTTCGCGCAAAAGCGGACGATACGGACGGGCTGCACCTTAGGGTTGGCAGCGGTAGTGCTCTGCAGTTCATTGACGGCGGAGGTAGAAGACGAACTGGATAAGTTGATCGTTTCTGCGTGGAGGCTTCCGGGAGATATTTCTCGGACGACTTCGGCGCTTACGGTTCTTGATCCGGAGGAGATGGAAAAGATGGGGCTTCTGGATATCAAGGATGCGTTGAATCGGATTCCCGGTGTGATCGCGACTTCATTGGGAGGTCAGACCGGAGCCTCTGGTACTGTGCTAATTCGCGGGACGACTTCATCGTATTCGCAACTGGTCATCGACGGTATCCGCGTAAGTGATTCCACTTCACCTATGGGAAACTTTCTCTCAGGTGGGCGCGTGAATGATTTCAGTCGGATCGAAGTCATTCGTGGACCACAAGCCGCGATCCATGGTGGAGAATCGGTTGGCGGTGTCATCTGGATGGAAACAGCCAGAGGCAGTGGAGAGCCTGAAACATATTTACGCACCGAAGTAGGATCTTTTGATACTCATCAAGTTTTTGGATCTCACTCCGGTGAAAAAAATGGATTTTCGTGGTATGTTGGTGGCGGCCATGAACATACGGACAACGACGCTCCCAACGAGTCTTACGATCTGATCCGTAGCTCGATGAGATTGGAATGGGCACAAACCAAAGATCTAACACTTGGAATGACGTATCGTGGTCAAGCCTCGGAATTTCAGTATGAATTTTTCGGAACCAATCTCGATCATGTCGATTCGAATTTAGTCACCGCTTATGCCAATGCACGATTGGCGCCCGGATGGCTTTCGAGTGTTGTGATGGGTTTGTATAAAGAAAGTTTCGATAACGATACCGCGTTTGGAAATTACGGGGCAGACCTTGAACGAGTCGTTTTATCGAACGATCAAAGTATTGAATTATCTGAAACACACACTCTTCTTTTTGGTGGATTCGTGGAACACAGCGATTATCAAAACACGATTAATACTGTTTCAGATGAATATCGATATGGAGGTCACCTCGGCATGAAATGGACCCCAACGGATAGCATCACTACTGATGCCGTGGTGCGCTGGGAAGACTATGTGGATTACAGCGACCAAGTCACTTGGCGTTTGGGCGGTGGGTGGCAGGCATTACAGAAAACTAAATTCCGAGCAGGTGGTGGAGAAGCATTTCGGACACCGACCTTGTTAGATCTCTACGGCACAACATTCGGCTTGGGGAATCCCAATCTGGAAGCTGAGCAGAGCTTAGGTTGGGATTTTGGAGTAGAACAGGAATTGACCGCCAACCATCGGTTATCAGCCACGTATTTCGAGAACTCTATCGAGAATCAAATTCAGACGACGTTTGCATTTCCGCTCTCGCCGCCACCTGTAAACTTGGCTGGTGCAACGCGGACTCGAGGAGTGGAATTCGCTGCTAATGGTAAAATCTCTGAAAGAGTCGATTACCATGTCTCTTGGACCTGGTTGGGTGATGCACTTCAAGATCAGCCTGAGAACACGGCGACGGCTTCGATTCAGTATCGACCGATGGAAAAACTCTTGCTTGGTTTCGGAGCAAGCTACGTCGATAACCGATCCTATGGTGGTGCCCCTTTGGAACAATATTTGTTGCTCAGAGCTCATGCGAGTTATGAACTGAATGAAAACGTGACTCTGCATGCGAGAGTGGAAAATATTGCCGATGAGGATTACCAATTAGCGAATTTCGCGACTCCGGTTAACGGAGCTGGATTGGGATTTTTCACCGGGATAACGGCTACTTTTTGATCGTTTAACTAATGGTAGGGAGCCCTCGCCGAGGGGCAGCGCGTAGCGGATCGCATTTGATTTTCCATTAAAACATCGAATGCATCTTTATTTCATGCGGCGCCCTCGGCCCTTCGACTGGCTCAGGCTTTATAACGAGGGCGCCCTACCTAATTAGCTTCCCGGGCCGTGCTACGGTCTTGCAGAAATGTGAGTGAGTGCTGAGAATGTCGGCAGATGATTTCGATTACGGAAAACGCAGGTGGAGTGAATTTGGTGGAGGAGGTGCGTGATGTGTTTTCGATGACGGGTTTGCTATCTCAGTCAAAGGATTTTGAATATCGTGCTGAGCAAGAGGAACTTGCGGGGGCGGTGGCTGAGAGTTTTTTATCGGCGCAGCCATTGGTGGCGGAGGCGGGGACGGGTGTGGGGAAATCTTTAGCGTATCTGATTCCAGCGGCGAAGTTTGCGTTGGCGACTGGGCGCAAGGGCGTGATCTCCACGCACACAATCAATTTGCAGGAGCAGTTGGTGCGGAAAGATATTCCGTTAGTACGCAAGATTTTGGGTGAGGATCTGCCGGCGGTTTTATTAAAAGGCCGGGGAAATTATTTGTGTCCGGCGAGGTTGAGAAGGGCATGGGAGCAATCGGGTGATTTATTCACATCGACGGAAAGTGAAGAGCTTGCTCGGATACGAGATTGGGCGGATCAGACGCGGGATGGGACGTTGAGTGGAATTCCGTTTCAGCCATCGATGAAGGTTTGGATGCAAGTTTGCAGCGAGGCTCATTCTTGCACGCAGCGATATTGTGGACCGAAGGGAAATTGTTATTTCCAAGAGGCGCGGAAAGCAGCAGCGGATGCGAAGCTGGTGGTGGTGAATCACACCTTGTTCTTTGCTTTGTTAGAAACCAACGAGTTGTCGGATGAAAACGAACCCGATAAAATGGGTGGATTTCTTTTCCCAAATGATTTTGCGGTGATGGATGAGGCGCACACCGTGGAGCAGGTGGCTGCGGTGCAGCTTGGCTTGCGAATCACTCAAGCCGGTTTGCGCTTTGATTTGCAGCGGCTTTACAATCCGAAGACGCGCAAAGGTTTGTTGAAAACGTATCGTAAAGCAGCTCCGATGTTGGCGGTGGAGCGTAGCTTGGCGGCGGTGGATCAATTTTTCAACGACATCGGAAATGCGGCGAAGTTCGGTGAGTGGTCGAAAGAATTTCGGGTGAGAAGGCCGGAGTTGGTGGGAAATTGTTTGGCATCGCCGTTGCGAGATTTGTGGGAGGAGTTGTCGGAGTTAGCGGAAGATACGGGCAACGAAACTTCGAAAAATGAGCTGATGGATTTGGCGCGCAAGTTTCGGGATACGCATGCATCGGTCGGAGAATTTCTCGATCAACGCGATGAGGGTAGTGTCTATTGGGTGGAGAAAAGCGGGCGTGAAGAAACGCAGTTCAGTTGTCACGCCGCGCCAGTGAACGTGGCGGATCGGTTGCGGCCTTTGTTGTTTTCGGGAAAGAAATGTATGGTGATGACCAGCGCGACTCTTGGAGTTGGCGATCCGGAGTTAGGGTATTTTAGGAAACGGGTCGGCGCCGAAACGGCACGGGCGTTGAGTATCGGTAGTCCGTTTGATTACCAAAAGCAGATGAAGGTGAAGATTTACAAATCCATTCCTGAACCGAACACGCCGAAATATGATGAGTTGTTAGCGAAGGGGATTATGGATGCGGTGAGTGAGAGTGATGGGCGGGCGTTTGTGTTGTTCACGAGTTATCGGACGATGCAGGACGCGGCGAAGCGGTGCGAGAGCTTTTTCAGAAAGAAAGGTTGGCGCTTGTTCAAGCAAGGCGATGGCATGCCGCGGCATAAGATGTTAGAAGAATTTCGGGAGGATGTAAGCAGCGTGTTGTTTGGGACAGATAGTTTTTGGACAGGTGTGGATGTGCCGGGTGAGGCTTTATCGAATGTGATCATAACGCGTCTGCCATTTGCCGTACCGGATCATCCGTTGACCGCTTCGCGCTTGGAAGCGATCCAAGAAGCTGGCGGAAATCCTTTCATGGACTATTCGTTACCCGAGGCAATTTTGAAATTGAGGCAGGGAGTGGGTCGGTTGATCCGGACGAAAAAAGACCGCGGCTTGGTATGTATTTTGGACAATCGAATCGTGACGAAACGCTATGGAAGCATGTTCATGAAAGCCTTGCCGGATGCGCCGGTGGAAATTGTTACCTGAAGGATAAGCGATGAGATTGATTTGGTTAATGATCGCAATCGCCGCGCTGTTCCTGCTTAGCTGGGGCTTATTTGGCCAGGGCTTGGAAGAGGCATGGAATGTGGAAAGGCTCGCCGGACATTTTGAACGAGCGAAGAGCTGGGCTTGGTTGTTAGGGATTGTTTTATTGATAGCAGATCTTTTATTGCCGATCCCTGGAACCGTAGTGATGTCGGCTTTGGGGATGGTTTATGGATTTTGGATCGGGGGTTTGCTGTCGGCGATTGGCTCTATGCTGGCTGGAATGTTAGGCTACGGGGTCGGGAGATTTTTTGATGAGAAATTTGTCAAGCGATGGTTGGGTGAAAAGGATTTTGAAAAGGGCAGGAGCCTGTTCGCTAAGAGCGGTGCGTGGGTGGTGGCGATGAGTCGGGCGGTGCCGATTTTACCCGAAGTGCTCGCTTGCATGGCGGGGTTGTTAAGGATGCCGTTTGGGAAGTTTGTGATCGCACTCGCCTGCGGTTCTGTGCCGATGGGTTTTCTGTTCGCGTGGATTGGGACTGTCGGGCGTGATCAGCCGGCTTGGGGTTTGGCGTTTTCTATCGGAGTGCCGGCGGTGTTGTGGGGTATGGCGGCGTTGATGAGGAGGGGGAAAAGTGCCGAGTGATCCGCCGTCGCTGCCTACTTCGCTAAAGCTAGGAAGGCCAAGAAAGCTATGGCGGACAGGTCAGTGATCAGTGTGAAGAGCGCGACTGGAGTCGCGCGGTCC
>JANPJY010000034.1:0-3179 GCA_031425735.1 Akkermansiaceae bacterium
AGGCGTGGGTTGGCGATGGCGCTTGGATCGTAAAGTCGGATCTGGACGCCGCCGCCAAGTTTTCCCTGGGATTCGGATAGATTGAAACCGGGTGTGTCATCGGCGGGCGGGCCCTCGAGGACGATGGCGACGTCGGGTTTGGTTAAATGGGCGAGGGTTTTCGCGCCGCGGAGGCCGACCTCTTCTTGAACGGTTCCGGCGAAGATGAGTTCGTTCGGGTGATCCATTTCGGCGAGGATTTGGGCGGATTGGATGACAGCGGCCATGCCGACCCGGTTATCGAAGGCTTTGGCCATGAACAAATTGGGATTGGCCATGGGGGTGAAAGCGGAGAGCGGGGCGATCGGCGCACCGAGTTGGATGCGGTATGTGTCGACGACTTCCCGGCGGGAGTTTGCACCGATGTCGATGTACATGGCTTCGACGGGGACTGGGGTATCGCGCTGGGAGGGAGGGAGAAAATGGACGGGTTTGCTGCCGATGAGGCCGGGGATTTTTTCGCCATCGCGATTCAGGATTTGGACGCGTTGGCCGAGCATGACCTGATTCCACCAGCCACCGATGGTGACGAACTGGATGAAGCCGTCAAACGTGATGTTTTGGACCATGAAACCAACCTCATCCATGTGGCCGGCGATGATGACACGTGGGCCTTCGTTGGTGTGTGCGCAGATGACCGAGCCGGATTTATCGGAGGCGAGTGGGCCGACCTCTTGGAGTTCATCGATAAAAATCGCGCGAACTTCGTCTTCGAAGCCGGAGATTGAATGGGCATCGGTGAGTTCTTGGAGAAGGGAAAGAGCTTTGGAGAGCATGGAAAGAAACTACGGAGATGATTTAAAGACGCAAGGCAAGAAGAGATCCTTCGACGGGCTCAGGATAGAAATAAGACACAAGACACAAGACTTGAAGACGCTTGACTGGAGATGGCTTTTCTTTGGCATGGGCTGGTGGGTTATTGCTACCCTTTAATAAGATAGAAAATGTTTCTGGAGCTGGACGGATGGAGCGGCTTGCCCTTTGATCGCTGGCCGTGAGTAAAAACTTAATAACCGAGCCCAGAGCTGATCTGGAGATTAAAGATGCGCAGTTGATTTTCTATCGTGTGTGGAAAGAGCTGGAAGAGAGCATCGGGCGGGAGAATTTGCGTTTCCCTAAAGAATTGATTTTGTTGGGCGGAGCACCGGGATCGGGTAAAGGAACGAACACGGATTTCATTCGGCAGGTTCGCGGAATCTTGGCAGAGCCGATTGTGGTGAGTCAGTTACTGAGCTCGCCGGAAGCTCAAGATATCAAGGCGCGCGGCGGCATGGTGGGGGATGAAGAGGTATTGCGGTTGTTGTTTCACGAGCTGTTGAAGCCGAAATTCCGCGACAGTGCGGTGTTAGATGGATTCCCTCGCACGAAGGTGCAGGTGGAATGTTTGAAAATGTTTTACGATGAGATGGTGAATTTGCGGAAAGAGTTTTCCGAAACGCCGAAAGCGCATTTTTTCCGTCAGCCAGTGTTTCACATCATGGTGTTGTTTGTGGACGAGGCGGAAAGTATCGCCCGTCAGCTCAAACGCGGTCAGGAAACGCTGGAGCACAATGCCGAGGTCAGGCAATCCGGTGTGGGTGTGTTAGAAGAAGAGCGCGCAACGGATTTCGATCCCGAACTGGCGCGGAATCGTTACCGGACATTTAAGGAAAAGACCTACGATGCGTTGGTTTCGTTGAAACAAATTTTCCATTATCACTTCATCAACGCTCAAGCGCCGATTCAAGTGGTGCAGAAAAACATCATTCGTGAGTTAGAGTATCAAAGCTCATTGGAGTTAGATCCGCGCACTTACGATACACTGCGTCACATTCCTTTGGCGGATGAGATCGTCATCAAAGCGCGGCAAGAGCTGGTGAATCGATTGGATAGTTATCAGGTCGAGCATACGGAAACGTTGCAAAACGTGGTGAATTTCATCCAAGAAAAGATGATGCCCGTCATCAAACGATACGCCGTAACGGGTCGCGCGACCGTTAACACCGAGGATGCGCTTTTCCATGATCCGGTCGCGATTGCGATCTTGATCGATGTGTATTCTGAGCGCGGATTTCAAGCGATGGTGGACATTCACCGGCAAGAGATTCCTGAAAAAGTGGATCTGCAAACCGGTATTATCAGCACGCGTCAGAAGAAAGTGTATCGGATGACAGTCTTTTTCACGGGTTCGAAGATCCGTCGTGGATAGGGCTTAGCTCGGCTATTCGAGCTTATTTTACAGGAGAGAGGAGGTATGGGAGTAGAGGAGGAAATATCTCTGATGCTAGT
Source organism: Akkermansiaceae bacterium (assembly GCA_031425735.1). Classification (GTDB taxonomy): domain Bacteria; phylum Verrucomicrobiota; class Verrucomicrobiia; order Verrucomicrobiales; family Akkermansiaceae; genus Luteolibacter. The sequence goes on from JANPJY010000034.1 coordinate 2,308, forward strand.
AGCTTCTTGTTCTCATTCCCTCCTTTTTCTCCTCCCTCATGTAGAAGAATGCATGAAATTACCTCACACTTCGCTCATTTGGTATAATGATCACCGATAATCCGCTGGATTCGGAGCTGATCTTTGGTTAGCTTCCATTTTTAACCAACCTGACACTGTGCAAATCCTCATCCGCAATATCGACCGTAATCTTACCCAGCCTGAGATTGTTTGTTTGTTCAGAAAACATGGGCGGGTGACGACTTGTGTGATCGTCAAAGACGAGAAGACGGGGCTTTCCAAAGGTTTCGGCTTTGCCGAGATGCCTAAGCTGGATGAAGCGATGAAAGCGATTGAAGAGCTGAATGGGAAGAAACTAGGCGATTCCATCCTGCGCGTGAAACGTGCAGCGAGTTCCACGGTTTCGAAGAAGAGTCCTAAAGTGATTCAGCCGGAAAGATCTGATAGATCGGGCAGATCCGACCGATATGACAGATCAGACAAATCTGAAGAGAAGAAAAGACCGCCGAGAGCGAGTCGCAGCACGAAGCGCCGCTAATCAGCCGAGCTGATTGATGGCCTTGGTGATTTCATCTTCCATGCCTGCTTCGGTGCGGATGAAAAGTTCCTGCAGGCCTTTCTCGGTTTGAGTGACCGCTTTTAATCCACCGGAAACGGGGCGTTGGATACGGATCGACCCTGTGAATTTTTCCTGGCCTAGAGATTTACCACCGTAGGATCGGCCGATGATGACGCCGATCACTCCCTTCATGGCCTCGATTTTCGCGATGACCCGCTGGCATTCTTTGGAGGTGGATTGATGGCGACCGCGGGAGGGCATGGTGGATGAGAGTGGAAAGTGCCTAGTGATCAGTTGAGAGGGCGCGACTGGA
>JANPJY010000035.1:0-26195 GCA_031425735.1 Akkermansiaceae bacterium
CTCATTTTTAGCAAGTGACTCACGGATCTTAGTCGCAGATGCCGGATGTTGCCCAGTCACCACCTGCATGCGATACCCCTGCACAGGGTAAACAGCTGCGCCATTTCTCGCCATCACAATGAAACTCGCCAACTTAGCCAGTTTCTCGGGATGCATCCATTTCGACAACATCGTCCACTGATCCCCTCCCATGATCCAAAACCAATCATGATCTGGAAACTTATCATCCAGCTTCGCCAACGTTTGGTAGGAATATGATGGACCATCGATTTCGATCTCTGTCCGATCTACCCGCGCCCATGGCAAATCTCGAATCGCCAATTGGAGAGCTTCCACCCGCACACGCCCGGATGATGGCGGGGTCGCGAGTTTGTGTGGGGAAATCTGACAGGGTAAAAACCAAACCTCATCAAGTTCTGCCGCATCCTTCGCCAGAGTTGCAACATAGATATGACCCTCGTGAACCGGATCGAACGAACCTCCGAAAATCCCGATCCGTTTGCGGCGTGATGCCGAAACTTGATTCGGATGATTTTCCTCATTCATGAAGACAACTTACACCTCTTCTTTCGGAATGGTCATCAAGAATTTCGTCTCACGCCCCGGAGTTGAGGTGACAGTTATGTTTCCGTGATGTGCCTCAACCGCACGTTTCACAATCGATAAGCCCAATCCGGTGCCTTTGATTTCCATCTGCGAGTGATGTTTCTCCACGCGATAAAAACGACGGAAAATATGTGGAAGATCCGCACTGGGAATTCCAACTCCATTATCACTCACCCAAATCCGGACGCACTTATCTGTCTCCTCCGCTCCCACCTCGATCTTAAGATCTTTATATGGGTTTTGCTTCAGCGCGTTTTCAACGAGATTAAAAAGCACTTGCGTCCAATAAAAACGATCTCCGTTCATGATCAGGTTATCTTGTTTCAGATTTACACTCACGATCGCTTTCTGATTTTGAATAACCGATTCCAAACGCTCTAAGACATCTTTGATGCATGAATGGATTTTAAATGGCTCAATGTTAATTGCGGAAGCCTCTCCCGACTCTAATTTTGAAATCACCAACATATCTTCAACGATACGCGAGATTCTCTCCGCATGTTTTTTCATGATAGACAAAAACCGCTTCGCCATTTCTGGCTCATCTAACATTCCTTCATCTAAAAGATTTTCCAAATAACCACTGATGATCGCCAGCGGTGTCCGGAGCTCATGTGATGCGTTAGCAACGAAGTCTTTGCGTATCTGGTCGAGCTGATACTCGGATGTCACATCACGAATCACAACGCGGGTATTGGGAGTATTTCCCGAAGTATCCATGAGTTGCGCGGCATCGATAATCCATGCATTAATCCCTCGAGTCTCAAGATCTCCCAACGGTGATGTCTGCTGAGGCAAAACCACACGCGATTGCACAGGTTCTCCCGTTTCAAGACATTGCAATAAAGCCTCCGCCAAACGAGGATCGAGAAACGCCTCACGAACCTGTCTACCCACTAGCTCTCGACCACTGAATAGATCCCGCGCTATTGCATTTGCAAATCGGATGTTCGCATCAGGATCCACGATAAGAAATGCATCCCCAAGCGCATCTAATAAATGATTTCGCTCATCCTGCGCCTGCCTCAGATCATTTTCATGCTTCTTCTTTAAATCGCTGAACTGCTTTTCACTAACACTCTTGAGTCTTCGAAGTCGGCACGTGTAAACCACAAAACCGACGATCACGCAGAGCGATGCAATAATGGCGAGGTAATCAGTCATGAAATTGAACTCACCACCTGATAACCTACTCCCCTGACGGTTTCAATCAATGCTCCATGCTCCCCAAGCTTTTGTCGCAAACGTTTCATGTGCGTATCCAGCGTCCTACTGTGAACCTCGTCACAATATCCCCAAACCGTGCGCAAAAGATCATTCCGATCCTGTGGCTTACCGGGGCGCTCACATAGATACAAAAGCAATTTGAATTCGGTCGATGTCAGATCTACCGGCTCGTTTTCCAAATAGAATTTGACCGAGTTTTTATCGAAACGAAACGGACCATATTGAAGCTCCACCAAACCCGGTGCCGAATCCGCACGCCTTAAAATAGCGTTCACTCTCAAAACCAATTCTTTGGGACTGAAAGGCTTAGTCAAATAATCATCGGCGCCGGCCTCCAATCCCTCAATGCGATCTTCGGTCTGCGCTCGTGCCGTCAACATGATCACTGGAATATGTGAGGTCCTCGCATCGCGCCGTATTTCTTTGAAAACCGCAAAGCCATTCCGCCCCGGCAACATCAGATCCAAAACCATAAGATCCGGGCGCTCTTTGATGCACATCTCTGTCCCGGTGATCCCATCATGCGCTTTGAAAACCTGATATCCGGCTCGCTCCAAATTATATCGGATCAAATCCGCAATATCGACCTCGTCTTCAACAACCAAGATTTTTTGCATCGAATGGGTTTGTAGAATCTCAGACATCGTATTGCATATGAACCGGATGTGACGATTTAGTCACATTCAACCTAACTTACCATTTCCATTTCTACGATTTGCCGCATGGCAGGCATCGCATTGAACCAATTCGGCATTATCTCGATTTAAAAACACGTGCCCACAAAGTCGGCAAACCGTCACCATACGCTTGAGCTTCCGCTCACTTTTCCAATGCAGGAATCGCGAAAACGTCCCAATGACCGTCACAGCAATCAGAGTGGCGAAAAGCACGCCCAGCACAAAATCATTTAGGGTCAGATCCATGATTTCTTTCGTTTAAAAACTCAATACGCAACCCCATCCAGCGCTCTGCTTCCCCAGCCTTTTGGAAACGTAACCCTTTCAGCCACTCTGTGATCGCCGCCAAACCTTCCTCACGCCCACCACTCAGCGATAGACATTCCATTACGGATCCATCCGCCCTCAAGTTTAGCAAGAATCTCCATTCTGCCGATGCCACCTCTTCCTTCATTTCCATGCGAAACGGTGGAAACTCGGTCGGGAGCCATTTTTCGGATTCTTTAGTGTAAGGAATCAAATTCGGACTTAACGCCATTTCTGCTTTCGGCTGTTCCTTCACCGCCTCCGTCGACTTAAAATTTCTGGGAAAAACCCGTTGGCCTTGCGTTGAAATACGATGCTCCGTGAGTTCTGAATCCATCTGCAAAGACTTCATCGTAACTGTGTAAGGATTCCATGAATCATCGCCCAATGAACCCGCGCCTAACTCATCAAGCGGATCATAAATACCAGATATTTCCAGTCTTCCTGGGTAAGGCCCCTCTTCCTCGGCCTTCATTCTCCATATCCTTCCCTCTTCTTGATCGGGCAAAAACAGGACAGCAGCACTTTTTACCGAAGCAATATCCCTGTGATCGAATTGCACACTGATCAAGCTAAACACAAATCCAAAAACCACCGCCACAATCAACACCGAGGCTCCCTTCCATCCACGATGGACTTCCGTATGACTCCAATCAAAAATCAGATCATCCTTATTCATCCATCGGTTCGCTTTCTGGAATTTCCGGTTCAGTTTTTCCAACCAACGCAATTTTGAATCCCAATTGTAAAATGAGATCGATGATTTCTGACTGCATTCCCGTAGGTGTTCCGATGTCAGTTTTTAATAAAACGATGGCACGCGACATCACTTCGTCCGCTTTCAAAACTTCAAGCCGATTACGAAGCTCTTCCAAAGTAATCGCCTCCCGACCCAAATAAATCTGCGGTTCGGATTTCCCTGAATGCAGCGTGACCACAATCGATTCCCGATACCGCTGCATCTGAAACTGAGACGCTGGTAGCTCAACCGTCACTCCACTCTGACTGAGAAACACCGGGCCCAGTAACAACAACATGGTAACCAAGATAAAAAGATCAAACAAAGGAAGCGCATGCAAAAAGCCCGGACGCTCGTCTAATGTGGTTTCTAATTTCACTCCGTATCAGAAACTTTTGTTTTTTTGTTAGTTGCAGAACGCTTTCTTCCAATGGCCGTCTCGCCACGAAACGGTGCGAATTCCTCTTCTTCACGAGCATCTGCAATCATGTGAACAATCTCAATCCCAGCGCGTTCGATTCGTGAAACCAAACGCTTGGATCGACCTACAAAATAGAGATAAAAAATATACATCGGAATCGCGACCGTAAGCCCAATCACAGAAGTAATCAGAGCACTCAACACTCCAGCAGAGAGCTCATTTGGTCCCGTCGATCCGCCTTGCTCACTCGCCCGCTGGAAAGCATCGATCATTCCTAACAGGGTTCCCAGCATCCCGATCAATGGTGAGATGAGCGCTACTGCGAGAAGCGCCCGAATGTTTTTTTCAATTCGCGGCACTTCGAGTTGACCCGCCTCGCGAACCACATCGCTTAAATCTCTGCGATCCAAATAATATCTCAAAAGCCCAGCGTGGGCCACCCGACCCACCGGACCCGGTGCCCGCGCAGCTTCATGCAAAGCCTCCGCAAATGCCCTCCGTTTGACATGAAGGGAAAGCCCCACCAGAAGCGCGCTGACGTTGATCCGAGCTCTATGGAAATAGAATAATCGTTCCACGATAAAAATCGCGCCAAAGAAACCCAGCGCTAGCATCACCCAAACGAGTGGTCCGCCTTTTTCAATTAATCCTGATCCATCCCACAACGCCAATATCATCGTGCCTTCACGCTAGAGACTGAACCACCTGCCTAGCAACCCAGAAAATAATCGATTCACTCCCCAAATTTCAGTTTTTCCAGAAATTGACACAACAACGCCACCCGCTCCCCCACCGGAATCGTCTCAAGCAGCATCTGCCGCAGATCCGGATCCTGAATCAACTGCTGCGCCACCAAATCCGCCATCAATCCCGCTTCGTCCGCCTGACTCAATAAATGCAGAACCCCATTCCGAACTTCCTCAGGCACTCCCGACAAACAATCCTCGACCGATCCTTTCAACGCCACCATCGCGGCGAAATTCTGATCTTTCCCCAAAGCTTTGCCGAATAAAGGCTCAATCATAGCCATCGGAAATGCCTCTTCTTGCAGCCATTCGGTGAACTTCACCCGTATCACGCCATGCAACAAAAGCTCTGAAGTCCCGTCCTCCCTCTCACGCGATGCCCGAACTAATCCCACCGTTCCGATATTCGCCGCATGCGGTTCTGATTTACGCGCCACCGCAAACACACAATCCCCCTCCAACGCCTTATCCAGCATCAACCGATATCGCTCCTCAAAAATAAACAACGGCAGCCCCCCATGCGGAAACAAAGTGCAATCCGGCAAAATCATTACTCCACATTTTCTAGGTAGATTCAAACCCGTCATACCAGCAACATGGCACCCAAAACCTCGGCACGCAAACTCTCTGTCTCAACGCTCATGGACCGCGTGACTCCAGTCACCCCCATCCCCTAATCACAGTTGTCCTACACAACTCCAACCGCTCTAATTACCCCATGAAATTCGCTTCCAATCTCTGCCTCCCCGCCCTCATCGCCGCATGCGCTATCTCCTGCACACCCATTCCAGAGGCTCCCATATCTACTCACCAACCATCGCCTCCAACCATCTCTCAGCCGGTTGCAGAGAACCAAACCCTCATCATCCCACCCACTCTAACATCCCCTTCCATTTCCTCACCGAAAGTGGTTAGTCAAACTCTGTCTAACATCCATTTCCAGGGCGTATCTTTCGATTCCAGAACACACGCTTTAAAAGCTATCGATCAAGCCAACGGGCCCGGCAGTCAGTATGTTTCCGCACGTGACTGCGCCACCAAGCAACAAGCCCTGCTCGCCATTAACGCCGGCTTTTTCACCCCAGAAGGAAATCCTCTCGGTCTGGTCATTTCCCAGGGCAAACGCTCCGGCTCATGGAACTCCAGTTCGTCCCTCGGCACCGGCATCTATCGCATCGACTCATCAGGCAATGCCTCCATCTCAAGACGAACCCAAGCAAGCGCCGTCTCTAACTCCAAAGAACTACTCCAAGCGGGTCCCTTGCTCATCGAAAACAACAATCCCATCTCCGGCCTCGATCCAAGCAAAGTCGCCATGCGGTCCATCCTACTCCACGATGGTGGAAATCGCTGGTGGATCGGCATCACTTCTCCCTGCAGCCTGGCCGATCTCAGCCGCGCCCTCTCAAACCAATCCCCCGCTAGCTGGAAAGTCTCCCATGCCCTCAACCTAGACGGTGGACGCTCCACCGACCTCTTCGTTTCCTCAAATACTTCAGGCGGAAGCCTCGAACAAAAAAGCCTGATGAACCGCCAAGTCCGGAATTTTCTGGTCTTGAAAACTCAATAAGGGCCTTAAAACGGAGCTAAATAGTGACAAATTTGTCTCAAAACGGTTTCTGGACAGAATGAGTTTCCTGCGGGATATTAAGACCGTTGTTTATGTATAAAGCCTCACGCGTCGCAATCATCCTATTGCCCTTGGTCATCACTTCATGTGGAACCATGAAATCTGTCAAAGAGACCGCTTCAATCGCAACTCAATCCATAAGACAAACCGCTTCAAACGCGTCGCAAAACATCGCTGATTTCACACTCCAACGCCCAAAAGTCGCGGTGGTTGAAGCCAGGGAAAAAGACATGAAACAAATGCCCCTCGGCAAAGACCGTGCCCTCGCGTTCGATCAACAACGCAAACGCTCCTTCTGGTCATTCGCCTTACCCAATTTCAAGGAGCCAATCTTACCAGTCGTCACTGGCGACGAATCAGACAATTCTCTCCTCCCGCCTAAATCCTAGTGGGTAACTGGCTTGGGTTGATGAGATACAACCACGAATTTCAGCTTTTTAGCGTTTTAGAATTTCAGCTTTTACCCAAAGTCCTTGCTCATCTGCCTGAATTCTCACAAAACAACCGCAGATGAAAATACTTGTTGTTGGAAAAGGCGGTCGTGAACACGCGCTGCTCCATACCCTCTCCCTGTCTCCGCAGAAACCTGAGCTATTTTCCTTTCCGGGAAGCGATGCTATTTTTCTAATTGCCAAGCCCACCACGGCGACCGATCTGCCTTCTTTGATCGAATGGATGAAAAGCCATGCCATCGACCTCTGCATCGCGGGTGAGGAATCCTATCTCGTGACCGGCGAGGGTTTGGCAAATCTCTGCGAGAAAAACTCCATTCCTTGCTGGGGTCCGCCGAAAGAATCCGCGCAATTAGAAGCCAGTAAAGAATTCTCCAAAGAATTCCTGCTCCGCAACCAAATCCCCACCGCCAACGCCACTGTCTGCGATTCGTTAGAATCTGCCGTCGCCGCCATCGCTGAAAATTATCCAACCGTCCTCAAGTTCGATGGACTCGCAGCCGGAAAAGGCGTCGCTGTTTGTCCTGATGAAAAATCCGCGCTCGATTTCCTCAACGAAGTCTTCACCGAAAAACGCTTCGGTCCCGGTCACTTGTTGGTGGAAGAATGTCTGATCGGTCCAGAAGTTTCAATCTTCGCTGCTATCGTCGATGACCAATACCTCATCCTCACCCCGGCACGCGATTACAAGCGCCTGCAAAACGGCGACCTCGGTCCTAACACCGGCGGCATGGGCGCGGTCGCTTCACGGAAACTCATTTCCGAAGAACTTCTCAACATCATCGACGAATCCATCGTCGCGCCGACGGTTGCCGCGCTTCGCTCGGAAAATCTTCCTTACCGCGGTTTCTTATACTTCGGCCTCATGCTCACACCGGATGGACCGAAAGTCATCGAATACAACTGCCGCTTCGGTGATCCCGAATGCCAAGCCGTCATGCCACTTCTCCAAGGCGATCTCGCGGCATTCTGCATGAACGGTGCGAAAGGTGTGTTAGATAAAAACCTGATTCGCTTCACTGATGATTGGTCGGTCTGCGTCATTCTCGCCTCGCATGGTTATCCGGAAAGCTCACGCAACGGCGATGTCATCCACGGCATCGATTCCACCGGCCAACAAGTTTTCCACTCAGGCACCAAAAAAGTCGGCGAGGAATGGCAAACCAACGGCGGTCGCGTTCTCGCATGCGTCGCCCAAGGAACTGACCGACTCTCCGCCGTCCAAGCCGCACACGCCGCCGCAGATCAAATCACCTTCGCCGGCCTGCAACGCCGCACCGATATAGGCATTATGAATTTCCCTGAAAGCAAATCCATCGACTCCGCATCCATCAAACTCACGCTCGATGCCGCGCAAATCAGCCAAGGCATCGAATCCCTCGCCCAAGCCATCCGCCAAGCGAATCCCGAAGGCACGATCTCACTCGTCGGCATTCGCTCGCGTGGAGACGAGGTTGCCGAGCGACTCCTCACACACCTTTCCGAAGAAGATCGCGAACTCAACTTCGGGGTGTTAGACATCTCGCTCTACCGCGATGATTTCGAACACCTTCGTGAAAATCCAAAACTTCAGGAAAGCGACATCCCCTTCACCGTCGATGGTGCGCACATCATCTTGGTCGACGATGTCCTTTTCACCGGCCGCACCATCCGCGCGGCACTTGATGCGCTCGCCGATTACGGACGCCCCGCAAAAGTCGAGCTCGCCGTATTGATCGATCGCGGTCACCGCGAGCTTCCGATCCACGCAAACTACATCGGAATTCAGTTAGAAACCGACCGACACGATCACGTCCACGTCTCTCTCGAAGGCACCGATGGCGAAGACTCCGTAAAAGTTGTCGCCCCCACGCGTTCATGATCCCCACCCAGAAAAAGACCCCAGAAGAGCTTGCCGCCCTGCGCGAGGAGCAAGGTGTTTTTCCGCGACCGATCACTCCAGATCTTTCACCAGAACCTCCGCCCGCTCCATCTGAACCAACGGATGTCCGACCTAAAAAGCGAAAAATTCGCACCCTTCGTAAAGTTGAGCTGCCGCTTGCTCCGGCGCCTGTCGTTGAAAATAAAACGCAACTACCCGGTTATCGACGGAGTCAAACAGACATTGCAGAGATCCGCCGACGCGAGGCGCTTGCGAATTTTTCCGCCACCCCGACGGATCCAATCGCCCATCTTAAAAAGCTAACCGCTCACCCCGTCTTGCTGACTTTTGCCTATCTGCCCGCCTTCGCTGCCATCTACACGGCATGGAATACCGTTCATTTTATTACTCCAATCAGCCTTATTTTCGTTTCAAGCTTGCTGACGGCCTACATTTTCTGGACAAAGAAGCGCTCGCGCCACCACGCAGCCATCTTGTTCATCATTCTAGTTATGACACTCGTTTTCGGAGGACTCCATTACGCCCCATATTTTTCCGCTTATGCCACGTAAAGACCTGCTGGACATCGCATCGCTCAAGCGGGAGGAAATCGACCTCCTCCTCGATCAAGCCATCCCTTTCAAAGAGCTCTTCACACGCTCAGTGAAAAAAGTTCCAGCGCTGAAAGGCAAATCCGTCCTCACCCTCTTTTACGAGCCATCCACCCGCACCCTCTCTTCCTTCGAGGTCGCTGCAAAACGACTCTCTGCCGATGTCACTAACTTCGATGTTAGAAACTCTTCGATCACCAAAGGCGAATCCGTCCGCGAAACGGTCGAGACCCTGCAAGCGATGCGCACCGACTACATCATCGTCCGCCACTCGCGCTCCGGACTCCCTGCAACCATCGCCGCACAAACCAACGCCTCAGTCATCAACGCCGGCGACGGCGCACATGCCCACCCAACTCAGGCACTGTTAGACGCCTTCACCATCAAAGAAAAATTTCCTGACCCCGCTGGTAAAAAAGTTCTCATCATCGGCGACATCCTCCACTCCCGAGTCGCTCGCTCCACCTCCTGCATCCTGAAAAAACTCGGAGTCCACGTCGCCTTCCTCGGCCCCGGCTCCCTGCTTCCGAAAAACGGACCCGAAGGCATCCAACGCTTCACCAATTACTCAGAAGCGATGAAGTGGAACCCCGACATCGTCTACCTCCTCCGCGTCCAAATGGAACGCCAAGATGCTCCCTTCTTCCCCTCCGTCCGCGAGTATCACAAACTCTACGGAATCACCGACGCACGCTTAGAAGAAATCAGAAAACGCGGCCTCTACCTCATGCACCCCGGTCCCGTAAACCGCGGCGTCGAACTCTGCGACGCAGTCATGGACTACGAACGCTCCCTCATCAACGATCAGGTAGAAAACGGAATCGCTGCCCGCATGGCAGTCCTCTACTACCTGAAGCCGAACTGTTAGGAAACTTTAATCTCCACCGCCGGAGGCTCTGGACTGCTGCGGTTATCCGCAGCTCTCAGGGTTGTTGGATATAAACGGTAACGTCCGGTAGTGACCCATCGCTCCGATGAACAACGCCCACCGCAAAAGCTGGGAATCATCCCAGCAGTCCAAAGCCTGCGGCGGGAAACAATTCTCTACCGCCCTGAAAGGACCCCACGACAGCCTAGGGCAACGCCCTAGGTCCACACCATCCAAAGATATTCCGTGCAAGCAAACACCTCCGTTTCATGATCACCTCCGCCGCAGCCCGCATTCTCTGAAGCTGGAATTCAAAACGATTCCATTTTTCCATCACAAAAAAAGAGCGGTGATAGAATCTATCATCGCTCTTCTTCTTAAAGTCTTGTGTCTTATGTCTCTTAGTCTCGCGCCTCAAAACGGAATATCATCCTCTTCTTGATAATCCTCAATCGGACCGGCGGAGCCACCTTGGCGGCTACTGCTGTCGGGAGTTCCGGTGTAACCTCCGTCGTTCGGTGGACGCGAACCACCCTTGCCATCAGGCAAGAACTGGAGGTTATCGGCGACGACTTTGAGTTTGCTGCGTTTTTGGCCAGTAGCCTTGTCATCCCATACATCCATTTGCAGGCGACCTTCGATGAAGACGCCGCGTCCTTTGGTGAGATATTTTTGCGCGTTTTCCGCACTCGCTCCCCAGACCGTAACATCGACAAAAGTCGTTTCATCTTTCCAACCGCCATTGCCATCCTGAACCTTGCGGTTCACAGCAATACCGAGATCCGCGACAGCAGAACCTTTTGGAGTGTGCCGCAATTCAGGATCGCGGGTGAGGTTACCGAGTAACATGACTTTGTTCAAATTGGCCATAGGAAGAGATACGTGTAAGAAGTTTTATGATAAGCGACCTGCTGGGGGGGCAGTTGTGATGCGTGCCTGGAATTAAGCAACGCGATTGAATTGGTTCAGATAAACCGAATCATTCAAAGCGAGTTTCTCTTGGATCTTGGCGATGCAATCTGGGCTGCCAGAAATCGTGTAGGTCACGTAATGCGCGCCGTTGATTTTGCGTGGAGTGTAGGCGAAATCTTTGCGGCCCATGTTGTCGATTTTTTCGACCTTGGCACCAGCGGCTTCGATGTCTTTCGAAACAGCGGACACAAGTGCGTCCATGCTACCTTCTTGATTCTTTGTCGTCAGGGCGATCAGGCCTTCGTATTTACGGCTCATCTTGTGTGTGTTCGGTGGTTTGATTTTGTGTTGGTTTGACCCGTGGAGTATTAAAACGGTTCGATGCCAAGGCGATGCCTTGGGAGCGCGAAACCTGCACGGCTTCAAGCCCTGTGGCAAGCATGTTTTCAAGGTCTTCTCGCTCATCTGGGGCAAATTTCCCTAAAACATGTCCGGTCATCTCCCCGGGCCGCGATGCGCCGATTCCGAGTTTCAACCGAGCAAACCCATCTCCACCCACATGCTCGATGATGGATTTGATTCCGTTGTGCCCTCCGGCCGAGCCTTTTTCCCGAAATCTCAGGTGTCCCAAGGGCAACGCGACATCGTCATAGACCACTAAAATGCGATCCATCTCCCATTTATAAAACGCCAGCAACTGCCGCACCGAGCGACCGCTCAGGTTCATAAAAGTCTGAGGTTTCATCAAAATCGTCCCGTCGCCGAGCTTGGCGATGTGCGCCTGAAATTTCGGATCAGATTTGAAAACAACGCCATCCGCCATGGCGATCCGGTCCAACAACATGAACCCGACGTTGTGGCGAGTTTCCTCATACTGCCTACCTGGATTGCCAAGTCCGATGATCAAAGAAATTCCCATACCGCAAAACACCTTATCGAGGAACTCCCCGCAAACATATTTGAGAACTAAAATATCGCCCGGAAAAAAAAACGGAGGTAACTGAGGAAACGGAGAAATCTGAGTTTTTATACAAATCTTTTATCCCACCTCCGTTTCCTCCTCATCTCCGCTAACTCCGTTTAAATCTTTTTTCGAATGTTGAGCACAAAAAAGCGCCCGAAGAAATCTTCGAGCGCTTTAGAGAGAGTTTGGGAAACTTACTTCGCAGCAGGTTTTGCAGCTGCGGCTTTCACAACAGGTGCTGGTGCTACGACGGCAGCCTCTTCAGCAACAAGAGCAGCTGGTTTGCCGATGTGGGCGACCACAACCTCAGCGGCGTGTGTTGCTTTGACACCTTTTGGAAGTTTCAGATCACCGATGTGTAGGGAATCGCCCAACTCAAGTGCGGTGATGTCTACTTCGATCGTGTCTGGAAGCGCGTCTGGCAAGCAGGTGATTTCAAGAGTGTGAGCATATTGTTCAAGCACACCGCCACCTTTAATGCCGACGGCTTCACCATTGAGGTGAACCGGAATGTTCGCGGTGATCTCGGTTTTGTCGTCCACTGCCAAGAAATCGACGTGGAGGGCTTTGCCGGTAAGTGAATCGTGCTGGATGGTTTTGAGGAACACGGAACGAACGCCTTCGCCTTCGACATCCAAGTTGATCAAAATGCTGTCGGAAGAACTGTGGGCGAGAAGCTCAGCGAAAGTCTTTGCATCGATCTTCAAGTTCGCGTTTTCCACGCCACGTCCGTAAACTACAGATGGAAGCCAACCTTCACGGCGCATTTGCTTGAGTTTACCTGAACCGCTGCGGAGGCGCGGGGCTGCTTTGAGTGTGATCTTCTTGGCCATATCTGAAATTGGTTCGAAATTGTGGGTGTGGTGGACGGTTTCCGCAGGTGATTTTCCACCGCGCGGGGGGCGTTCTTTAAACAGCAAATCGCAACTTGTCAAAAATTTGTTCGATGGTTTGGAAGAAAAGCACGTGATTTCTCGACCAATCGCCCGTTTCCCGCAAGAAATACCGCATGCGCATCCTGATCGCCCCCGACAAATTCAAAGGTTCCCTCTCCGCCAAACAAGCCGCCGAAGCCATCGCTCGCGGAGTTTCACAGGTCTTTCCAAACTCCACCTGCACCCTTCTCCCCCTGGCCGATGGCGGCGAAGGTTTGCTGGATGCCTTTCAGGAAAATGGCCAGTTCACCCTCCAAGAATCCACGGTGCAAGACGCGCTCGGCCGTCCTGTCACCGCCTCTTGGTTACTGAAAAAGGAATCCACAGGCATCACCGCCATCATCGAATCCTCCCAAGCCAACGGCCTCTGGCGCATCGCCGCACCCGATCGCAACCCCGCCCGCTCATCCACCTACGGCGTTGGCCAACTCATCCGCTCCGCCATTTCCGCCGGAGCCACCGAGATCCTCATCGGCCTCGGCGGCAGCGCAACCAATGACGCCGGGGTCGGCGTCGCCGCTGCACTCGGATGCCAGTTTCTCGACGACTCCGGCCAAGCGCTCCAACCCGTTCCGGAAAATTTCCTCAAAATCGCCAGCATCGATTCCACCCAACTTCCGGCGCTTCCCAAAATCCGCGTTGCCTGTGATGTGAAAAATCCCCTGCTCGGTCCGCGTGGAGCGACCCGAGTTTACGGCCCACAAAAAGGCATAGCTCCGGAAAATCTCGAAAATGCCGAAGCCGCTTTGCTTCATATTTCGAAAATCGCCGCCGCGCATTTTGGAAATGATTTTTCCGAACATCCCGGCGCAGGTGCTGCGGGCGGTTTGGGTTTCGGACTGATGACCTTTTGTGGCGCGACCTTGGAATCGGGCTTCGATTGCATCGCCCACACATTGAACGCAGAACAACAGATCGCAGCAGCCGATCTCGTGATCACTGCCGAGGGTTCGCTCGATTCGCAAACTCTCGAAGGAAAAACCCCCATCGGTGTTTCCCAACTCGCTCGCAAACATGGCATCCCCGTTTATGCACTGGCCGGAAAAATCTCAGATCCTGAAATACTAAAAGAACATTTCGACGGCATGGATTCCATCCTCAATGACTCGATCACCCTGGAGCACGCCATCGCAAACGCAGCGCAATTGTTAGAACAAGCCGCTGCCCGACTCGCCGCCACCATTTCATAGCTGGACCGCGTGAGTCCACTCGCGCTCTTCTCTACTCGCACTCATTCATCCACACACACCCAGAAATTTTCCAATAGATTCACTTCCACCTTACGCTACACTGTCTACCTTTCCCAATAAACCCTATAACTCGATTCACGACACTCTTCTCGCTTTCATTTTAGAGAAGCTGTTCGCTAGTGCTCACAAAGCGTTGTTGATTTTTGATTTAAATTTTTTCTCACTAACATGCCCATCGAACCCTACGAAAACTTCACCCCCAGCATCCATTCCTCCGCCTTCATCGCGGCTAGCGCAGATGTGATCGGCCGCGTCACGATCCACGAAGAAGCCAGTGTTTGGTATAACTCCACCCTGCGGGGCGACATCAACGAAATCGTCATCGGTGCCCAATCTAACATCCAAGACAACGTCGTCATCCATCTATCCGACGACTTCGGCTGCTACGTCGGAAAACTCGTCACTGTCGGCCACTCCGCCATCTTGCATGCCTGCGAAGTCAAAGACGAAGTTCTCGTCGGCATGGGCGCCATCATCCTAGACGGAGCCGTCATCGGCGAACGCTCCATCATCGGTGCCGGAGCCCTAGTCACCGGCGGCACCATCATCCCCTCAGGCTCCCTAGTCCTAGGCTCCCCCGCAAAAGTTGTTAGACAACTCTCCGAAGAAGAACAATCCAAAGTCAAAGACTGGGCATTGAAATACGTCAGGCAATCGAGAAAGTTTATGCAGCGATAGTTGCGGAGATCTTCGGTCGCCAACTTCTCTCGAGAGCATTCCTATTTCCTGAAGCCATTATAGACGAATGTTAAAATGAGACACCCGCCGCCTTGCCATTGCCACGCATCCGCCGCGCTCCATCTTTTCTCTTCTCTGAAAATGTCTCTCTCGCCGCCTCAAACGCATCGTTCACGAAGGTCTTGGTACCTATCAACGCGCCGTCTGTGAAACATCTCTCAGCTCCCTCGCATCACATAAATCGATCCCGATTTCCCGCCGCTTGCGCTTTTCAACGGCTTAGCCGTTCTTTCTCTCTGCCTCTCAAACTGCGCCTGATACCTCGTTGCCATTCCTTTCACATAATCTTCACTACCTAGCGCAATCCCTTCGCTGAAACATTTCATCCGCTTGCGGATTTCCAACATCGGCAAAAATAGAACCTTCTCCACCTCTGCTTGCGCAGACTCTACTTGTGATTGGGTATACCCTTTTCTTCGTGAGTCTTCCGTCACCGTGGCTTCTCCATACAACCATTTCCGATAATACGCATGTGCCTTCGTGCTCCATCCGTCCTGCGCCACTTCCAACACCTTGCATAGCCCCCGTCGTGCCCGTTTGCTCCCCCCAACCGCCTCTCCATAGCCACTCCACGCATACATCGCCGGATCTTTCACAATCCCCGCCCGCACCGGATTCAAATCGATATAACCCGCAATCGTCTGCAACGCTTCACCGGTCTCCACCAGCACGCTTTTAAAGCGATCCATCCACAAGGTCCCACGTCGGCTTTTCTGCTTGTTATACCAACGGCTGAACCGCTCTTTGAGTTCTTTGACAAACAAACTCAGATCACAGAACCGTTGCTGAAACCGCTCTAACAACGCCTGCGCCGCATCCTCCTCCTGGCGATTGCGCAATTGGGTGATTTCATTCCGGAACTGGGTGATGAAAGCCTTTGAATACACCAGAGAAAGATGTTCATAAAACCTCTCCTCTCCCTCCTTGCCTTCGAAACGTTTCAACCAGCCTTTCTGTTCAGGCACTTTGAGCAAAATGTGAAAATGGTTATCCATGATCGCGTAAGTCAGGATTTCGACCCCAGAAAACGTGGCCATCCGCCACATCATCCGCCGCAGAGCCTCCTTCTCTATCGAGCCCAGCAAGAACTCACCATTCACCACCCGCGACATCACATGGTAACACGCCGAGCCATCCGTGATGCGCATCCGCTTACGCCCGGAAAACCCTTTAGCCCGCCGAATCTGCCCCAACCTCCGCCCCGTTTTCATCTCCGCCAACTCCAGCGGAGACCACACCTTTTGCTGTTCCAAATCCCTTTGTTTATCTCGTTTCGGCGTATCCATGCCGAAAAACTACCACCCCAAAAAATCACCCGCAAGCTTATTGTATGCCTGGCAGTTTATTTACGGAATGAGGATGGTTTCCTCTACAGGAAGGTTAGCTGGCAGGGTGGCTTCGCGCGAGATGCGTTTGGCGCGTTTATTCTTTGGCGACGGTTCAACCTCCGGTGCGGGGCCGTCGCCTTCGGGCTTTTTTGGCACTTCAAAAAGCAGAAGTTGATCAGCTTCGAGCTTTTCCGAACTCGATCCAAAGATCCGCTTCACAAGCGCATCCACCTTCTGGGTGAGCAACTCGATCTGCTGATCCTTGCGCGCAATTTCAGCCCGAAGGTGGGCAATAATCACATCTTTATCCTGCTCGTCTGGCATCATTCTAACATAAGCAAAGAACGTGCCGAATGTTTAAGAAAGGCGTAGAGATTTCAGGTTTATTTTAATCAGCATCATACCATGGCAAACGGCAGCCATCGCGCATATCGATCCCGTCCATGAGCATCGCGAGGGCTTTGGGATTTAATGAAAGTTTATCAGTCGTAGTATCCACAGATTTAGGCCAACTAAAGCGACCTTTTTCAAGGCGCTTGGCTAACACCCATACGCCACTGCCATCCCAGTAAAGGACTTTGAGCCGGTTGCGATCCCGGTTCGTAAACACAAAGACCGCTCCGCGCTTGGGATCAATCTTCATCTTTTCCTCTGCCACTTGCCAGAGGCCGTTGAAACTCTTGCGCATGTCGCAAGGATCCAAGCAAACCCAGACTTTGACGTGAGACGTGAAGCTTAGCATGTGAGTTGGCGCATTAAGATTTGGAGAAGGCCTAGTTGGCTTTCATGTCTGATCCGAACGACTGCTCCTCCCGGCAATATCACTTCCAAAGCCTCATGCATTTGGGGAGTTTCATTTTGCAAATTCACTTCGATCAAATTCATGGATGCCTGAGGACGGGCGATCTTTTTCGAACCAACCCCAGGTGAATCTTTGCGCATACGTAATTTGCGACACACCGCTTCATTTTGATAATCCCCGCGCTTACGCCGCCGCTTCTGAATCCAAGAAGCAAATGTTTGGATCTTGATTCCGTGGTGCAGAGCAAATGCACTGCCCGTCATGCCGCTAGCCTCAAAGGCATCAAGAATGGCTTCTCGCTGAGCACGGCCAACGGTAATTCGCCCGAGCACATCGGTCTTAAGGATGTCACCCCCGACGGTGTCGGGGCAGGCGGCGATAACCTCTTCAGAAGTAGATGATTCTTTGGTCATAGTCATAAACGTCGTAGGCTGGGCACTTACGACGTTTATGACTAGAGGCGCTTCATAGGACGCTTACACACATTCTAACCGTACACCAAACGGCTTTCCGTCTTTATTTTTCAACGAAAATGGCCTTAATCACGTGCCATTCATGCCTGGCAGTTTATTTACATCTTCAACCTCGAATAAATGAGACTACCTGCTACAGTAGCTAATCCAGTAAGTAATATAATTATCGAAAACTCAAAAGCAATTCGCCGAAATAAAAAACAAATTGGGGCTGAGATAATTCCACTAACAACTGCCCACCATGCTCGAATTACAAAAGCTTTAGCTTTAGAAGACGAATTTCTATCAGATTTATAAGTCGTATAAAACCCTGCAACCAAAAATATAGCGCATGTTAAAAATCCAAGCCTCCAATCAATGTTAGTATTTAGGAAAAGCTCTCTCGGCAGTATGAGGAGCAAAGCTACTGACGTGACTGCGCAAAAAACCAAATCCCCTACACGGACTTTATCAGGTTCCGAAAACCACGAAATTTTCATACGTTTAATCGTTCCAAACATACAATTTAATATTTAAGGCGGACATTTACCAGCGTAGCTAATACCCACGCCTCCAAATCCTGCAGCACCATAATTAGTCACACCACCACTCCACGATGAACTCCAATCTGCCTCATAAAAAGAATTGTTATTAGTCCAACTCTTCGTCCCGCCAATGGGGCCAATTCTTCCACCAAGGTAAAGTGTGTCTCCCTGCTTGCTATCCATACTAGCGCCTGCATTACCTCCAATAACACCAGCGCCAGCGGCAACGTCAATGCCTATTGCTGCACCAAGCCCCTCCGGTCGACAGCCCGAATCTTTTACATCAAGGGATGCTGATAAGCCACCCCCAACACCGATTCGCGCACCAAAATTCCACTGCCCACTGTTTTTACCAATTGTGAAGTATCCACCAAGTATCTCCCCTCCATAAATAGTGAATTGCCATAAACCCAGTTCATCGAACTCAGAGATTGGATTGTTTCCGACGTAGCCATAGAGGTTAGTCCCCTCCGGCAGCATTTCGGCCATTTCTCCGGTCACGCTTTCCAGCGGGTCCGTAGATAGCCACCTTCCTGAATCTTGATCATACGCTCGGAAGAGAGCCAAATGGAGGTTATTGGCAGCGTGGTAATAATGGCCGGTGAAGGCAAAGTCGCACTCCAAGTCTCCAGAGAGCTTCGTTCGTTTGCCATAAGGATCATAGTCATATCTCGCTCGGACGGTTGCGGAGGTGTCGGTCATCTCGCGAATGCTGCCGAGGTGGTCTCTGGTGTAGTAATAGTTTCCAGCATCCGTGCCGCCGATGCGTTTTTCACCTTCACTGTAGTAGCGGAGTTGGACGGTATTGCCTGTGGCGTCGCGTTGTTCGGCGATTTGGGTGCCGTTCCAGAGGAGGCGTTTGGTGAGGGTGCCGTTGAGTTTCTCGGCGACGCGGCGGGACATCCCGTCATAGATGAACTCGTGGATGTTGGTGCCTTGGGTGATTTTTACCAAGCGGTTTTCAGCATCCCAAACGTAGCTTTTTCCAGTGCCGTCTGTTAGAGTGTTGCCGTTCAAATCATAGGTGAAGCTGCGGGCGGGGTTGCCGGTGATGTTGACGTTCCAGCTTTGGGTGCTGGTGTTAGGTGTGGGGGCGTAGTCGGTGGCCTCGATGGTGAGTGTGTTGGCTCCGGGGGTGACTTGGACCCAAGCTTGGTAGAGGTTTTCCGGCGGTGGGGTGGTGGTGGCGGATTGGCCGTTGACTTTGATTTTCGCCGGTTCATTGGTGGTGCCGGTGACGAGGAGCTTGCCACCGCCGACCATGCTGGTGATCTGGTTCGCGTTGTTATGAGTGGCGGAGGTCACCTGGTTATCCCCCTGCGAACTAGTCCGGTTCCCGGCCTTGTCGTACTGGTAGCTGTAGCGCCGGGTGACGGAGGCGGGAGCTGCCACGGGAGCCAAAGTGGCGGAGGTGAGCTGGTCGGCAAGGTCGTAACCGAGGCTGAGTGCCGTCGCCGGGTCGCTGCCAAACTGCCGCTGCCAGTTATTAATGTTCCCATCAGGTTGATAGTAGTAATCGAATTTGCTGAGGACGCTGGCTGGATTGCTGCCGCTGGCGAGGTGGGTGATAGTCTGGAGGCGGTTGTCACCGGTGTTTCCGAAATACCCGAAGCTGGTTTTTTGGCCATAGGGATAGTCGATGTGATCAGGCCTGTCGGTAGCACCTACGTAGCTGTGGGTGAAGGTACCGAGCGAGTTGATGATGGACTGAATGCGACCAAGACTATCGAAGTTCCGCGTGACGAGATTTTCCGTTCCGGTGGCGCCGATGTTGGTCGTTTTCTGACGACCGAGCGCATCATAGGTAAGGGTGATGAGGTCGGTGGTGCCGGTAAGCGGGCCGTCGGTGGTTTTGGGCATGAGTGCCCCAAGTTGTCCGGCGGAGTAATAATCAAACAAGGTGATGCCGGTGCCATCGGTCATGGTGACGGGACGAGGAAAATACGGATCATAGGTGTAGCTGACGCCGGCGGTGGCGGCGGTGCCGGAGGCGAGATTGCTGTAGCCGAGATTTTTCAAGGAATCGTCCGGATTGTACTTCATGGTCTTGATTTGACCAGCGGCATCTGTGGTGGTGCTCAATCGGCCGCTGAAGGGTTCGTAAGCCAAGGATTCGGTGCGGCCATCGGGGTAGGTTTTTCCGGTGAGGCGGGATTGGGCATCGTGCTTCCAGGAGGTTATCTGACCTTTGGCGTCGGTGAGTCTCGACATCGCACCGCATTTGCACCATCCGTAGCCGATGGTCCGGCCGAGAGCGTCGGCGGTGAGCATCGGCTGACGCAGGGAATTGTGCCATGTCCGGGTCCAGCGGCCCTGGCGGTCTTTTTGGGCGAAAAGGTCCAGCCTGTCATAGACATTTTGTTCGGTGGTGTTGTCCGGATGGGTGACGAGCGTGATTCGGTCGAACACGTCGTAATCGTAGGTGGTGGTGTGTCCGGATGAGTCGGTGACGGTGCGGGGGCGTTGATAGCCGTCGTAGGTCAGGGTGAGGTCGGAACCAGGTTGCGGGCCGGTGATCAGGTAGACCAAGCCTTTTGGACGGAGAGGGTCGGAGGTAGTGGTGCCATATGTGAGCGTGGTGGTTTCGTTGAGGGCGTTGGTAATGGTTTTCACCTGCCCCACACTGTTATAGGTGAGGGTCACGGTTTGCCCGGCGGCGTCGGTGACGATCTTGGGGCGATGTGCGGGGTAAGTCGGATCGTAGGTGAAGGATTGGAGCGTTTGGAAAACTCCGTTGACCTTCTGTTTCACGAAGGTGGGGTCGATGCCGTTAGTATCGTATTCGATGCTGCTCTCGCGGCCAGCAGGATCGATCATAGAGATTGGATTGCCCAGCGCATTGTAAGTGTGGCGGGTCACTTGGGTGGTAGTGCCACCGGGGCTGCTTTCGTTTTCAATGACGCGGGCGGTGATAGAGGGTTGGGATGAAGTTCCCATATTCATGGAATCTCCCGACGATTGGCCGGGGTAGCGATACCAGACGCGGTTTTCAAAGGGTGCTTTTTCACTTTCGAGCACTCCGGTTGCGCGGTCCGCGTTGTCGATCTGTAGCCAGTGTTGGAGATGAGCTTTTGAATAATCCCCCGGAGCCATGGCCCAAGCTTTTTTACTCCAATAAAATGTATTCCGATCATCCATATCGAGTTTCTCGAAGGATATGCCGGCAACAACCGGCACCTGGTTAGGGCTGCCTTCGGAATACGGGATGCCGGTGACATTACCGTCCAGATGATACTCGATTCTCTCCTTGGCACCTTGCGGATCGGTCGCCTGGATCCACCGGATCAGGCCGAAAGCGGTGTTGGGCGTTCCGAAATCAAAGGTGGTGCGCCCATATGGTGTAATCAAAGCCGTGATCTGCCCGCTTGCGTTATATTCAAAAGCAGACTCGATGCCGATGGTGTCGGTGATTTTCTGGAGCCGCTTCTCCCCGGCAATCGTCTGGTAGGTGAACGTGGCAAAGCGAGCGAACGGATCGGTGACTTTGGTGACGAGAAACGGATAACCTGCCTCCCCGTAGGTGAGCGTGGTGACGAGTCCGGTAGCGTCGATGATTTGGTCGAGCCGGGTTGTTAGATTTGCCGTGGTGCTGTAAACGAGGCTGACGGCATTTCCTTGGGGATCGACGATCTGGCTAAGGAAGACTTTTCGATTCGGGCCGGTGGTGCCGATGGCTTGGGCATAAATCTCCTTAGAGCCGTCTGGTTGGCGTCGTTCGTAGGTGCCGCTGCCAGTGCGGACGAGCACGGTATCCCAGCGGCGGTTTTTCCCGAAGGTGCCGGTGGTGGGTGTCGTCTCGGTGTAGCCGGTGTGGGTTTCCGCACCGCCGCCACGCAAATTCACCCTGATGTCTGCGGCGGGCAGGGCCGGGTTATCCTCAAGGTAAGAGGTCCAGCCGTTTTCCCAAAGCGGGGAAAGATTGGTGAAGTTCATGGCAGTGGGTTGGCCATACTCGCGCATGTTATAGATCGCCTCGAAGTTAACATCTGGACCATACGCCGGGCTGTAGCCTACAGGAACGTCCGAGATATTTAAACTCGTGAGCAAGGTGTGGAATGAATAGCCCGCCATGTGGGTATTAGGGCAAGTGCTACCGCTTTTCTTGGAGCACTTTGTGGTCTCATCTCCATCCGTATTTCCCGAGTGTCCTTTGCCGTAAACAGTCGCTGCTTCCAGATCCGCCACAGTCGCCCAGCCCGCCGGGAGTGGCCCCACGGGGACTAGGAAATAACCGCTGCCCTCAGTATCGATGGCCGCTTGGGTCATCCAAGTGTCGTTTCCAAACGTGGGATCACGCAAAAGGATGGCACCACCCTGCTCACGCATCAGCGCACCATAGTGCCCAACCTTCCAATGGACGACGGAGGGTAAAATTAGAGTGGCACCCGGCGTGCGTTTCGCCACCTGCATGGGAGTTCCCAGTTCGTCTCTGGCCATTGCCTTCAATTCCGTGAGTGAAAATCCCTGTGCCGGTGATACGACACGATCCATAAAGCCCGCCACTGGCTGACCGTGCGTCTTTATATGAATCAACTCCAGCGCGTAGGGACCGCAGCGAAATGAAATCCCGGGGCGGTTTTCCATACTCCAGAGTCCCTCGCGTGCTCGCTCTAGCAGCGTTAGAGTGCTGCCTTGAAAAGTCCGCGTGGCGACGGAAGCGAGTAGAGCGGACAGCTCGTCCTTTCGACCGATGCGGGCCATCATCACTGCGGATTCCGCCACCGCCGCATTGGCGATGGCGGTGGCTTCCGCGCCGCTCATATCCTTGGTGAAATTCCAGGCTGCGTCCCACTCCGCGATGGCTTTGGAAAAATGACCCGTGTTGTAATAGTAACGGCCGAGATTCAGACGGAGCGATGGAACCCAAGCAGAATCCGGGTAGGTTTGGATAAACCCCTCCAGAACCGACATCTCATCCGCTACCGGGCGGACTTGCCAAGCATTCAGCGCGGTAGATAGCGCAGTACGCTCTGCCACCGTCGAATCCGGTGAAACCGGACGCAAGGGCTCGATCATTCCTTGAAATGAGCCGATGTCTCCATCAGTCGGCGTGGCCGGCATCTTGAGAACCACTAGCCTCCCGGCAGCGGGTGTTCCTGAAACCCGCTTTACTGACACTGATTTAGGCGTCAAAACTGGGGCCTGAGGTGTGAATGGCTTGTCGGCCAAATCCTGACCTGCAAGCAGCGCGGAGACGACGACAGAAAACATGACTGAAAGCCAAAGCGGTTTTGGAATGGCTGGCTTAAGAATGGTGAACGGATACATGGATTAAAGAGGAGTTGCGGTCTCGGGAGTGATCAGTGAAATCGTGGGGGCCGTTACATCGCCCGAAGAGGGTGGCGGAGAAGTCGATAAATAAGGATCGAGCGGAAACGTATCAAGGTTGTCTTGCACACCATCGCCGTCTGAATCTTTCAGAATAGGATTCGTGCCGTTGAGAATTTCTTGGGAGTTTGAAATCGAGTCCGCGTCCGTGTCGAGGCTGGTTGCGCTGATTCCTACGAGGACAGCTATTCCATCGCTTAGCCCGTCAGCGTTGGTGTCTGTTAGAGTAGGATTCGTTCCGTAGTATAGCTCCTCACCATTGCTTAGCGCATCGTTATCGCCGTCCAAGAGCCAGTCGGGTGGATAGTAGGGATCTTGGGTGGTGAATACGGCATTGTATAAATCCCCACTTAGGTTTGCGAGAGTGTCTGGCTTGGTGGGATCATAGCCGAGCAAGTATTCGTAGTAGTTCGTGAGCCTATCCAAGCTGGTATCGTTATCGCTAGTGGCGGAATTGGTAAGATTTCCGAAATACTGGATTTCCCACCAATCAGGAAGAGAATCAGAGTCACTGTCCAAACGCTGATCTGCACCAATGTCTGGTGCGACTGCCGGACGCAACTCGCCGTGGCAATCTTTTGAAGAAACAGTTAGAGGAGTGCCTGCACCGAGAGCAGGGCTGCCGGGCATCAGACAATAATAGCGGTCTGTCATGGTTGCGGTGGAAATGCCGCCGAGCTCCCCGCCGAGAATGATACAAGAAAGAGCGGTAGCGTTTCCTGGTGTGGCTTGGTAGATTTGTTGCCCGGCGGTGCCCTGTGGATTCCAGACGATGGAGTTCTGTAGCATGAGCCGTCCAACATTCTGCACATTGAATGCACGGCCGTTGATGTCTGCGGAGTTATCCATGATGGTGCAATGTGCTACGGTGAGCTTTCCTCTTTCCACATAAGCGGCACCACCCGTGTTTGCGGAAAAACCGGTAATTGTGCAGTTGACGATTCTTACGCGGTCTCTTTCCGAATCCGTGGAAATGTATAGCCCGTAGCTTGTGTTGGTGGTAGCTCCACGCCGTATCATGAAGCCATCGAGAACGGTGTATCGCTGATAGAAATTTACTGCCTTTCCAGATATGGGGGCAATGACTGCAGGAACCGCACCCAAGTCTGCAAGTAATAAGATACGCTTGTTGTCGATGGAAAGTGATTCGGAATACGTATTTGGCTTAACCCGGATAATCGTAAAACGATTCGCATTCAATGAATCATTGATGCCTGCTTGTATGGTTTTTTTGAGTGCGGTGGTTTCAGTAACTACTGCCTTATCAATGGTGATGTGTGGTAACGGCACGGAAGATGCGTCCGTCGGATTTTTCCCGTTTGCAATTTCGTATACATTGGGAACACGATCCCCATCTTTATCCTGGAGGGAGTCTTCATCGTTGGTGGGATTGAGGCCATATAACACTTCATCTCCATCTTTCATTTCATCCGAGTCGCTATCTGAATCGTAAGGATTCGCTCCTGCCGTTATCTCGGCTCCATCATTGAGGCCATCTCCATCCGTATCAGCCACGAGGGGATTGGAGCCGTGGACTTCATACTCGATGAGATTTGTGAGGCCGTCCGAGTCATTATCGGCAGAGGGTGAGGTGGCGCCGAGTGCTTCGAGCCAGTCAGGAAGCAAATCGCCATCCGTGTCCAAAAAGTGATCGGCACCAATGTCAGGCAAAGTGCCGCGTAGCTCTCCATGGATGTCTCTTGGTGCGAGTGCTTTGAGTGAGGCTACATTCCGGGCAGGCGATGCTGCTTTAATGAGTCCACGTGGATTAAGAAGCGGATCTAACAGCAAGGCTCCGGCAACGGAACCATCGCGGACGATGGATTGGGTGGATAGAACGGTGCCTGTGCTTGAGCAGAAAATTTCTTGAGATGCTGTGCCTAACGGATTTGAGCAAATGGAGTTGATCAATCTTACCATACTGCCAGAGGCATAGAGAGCATTGCCTTGCGATGAAGCGGTATTTCCAAAGATCGAGCAATGAGCAATGACCGTCCGGCTGGCAGAGCCAGTATAGATCCCTGCTCCATACGTATCGCTGTTCTCGTGGATGAGGCAATTGACGATTCTTGCTAGAGCTCTCCCGGTGGAGGGTGCGCAATAGATGCCTTTGCCACTGATGCCCTTCGCATGCGTGACACGGAAGCCATCCACTACGCTTTCATCGTAAATGTTAATCGTCGCCGCAGTGGTAGCACCTTGGATTTCCGTTATGCCACTGGCACTAGCTGGCATCAAAAGAATTCTTTTATACGCTGGCAGAGTAAGATTCTCTTTATAAACTCCAGGCTGCACTTGAATTATATACCAAGGAGGGTTAGCGGAATTTGCGGCTAGGGCATTGATCTTGGTTTGTATGCTTTCCGTCGGTGTAACAGTGGCACTCACGGTAGGCTTTAGGCTAGAATTGTTCATGTAGGAGGCATTCCCCATGGATAATTCCCATAAATTTGGAATTCGATCCCCATCCATATCGCCAGTGGCATCTGCCCAGTCAAGTGGATCAAGACCGTAAGAAATCTCAATCGAATCTGATATCCCATCATTATCATTGTCCAATAGCAAAGGATTCAGACCTCTGGTGTGTGCGACTAAGTTGGTAAGACCATTTAGAACGCCTGTGTCGGTGCCTGTTTTGGTTAAATTTCCGTAATGAATAAGCTCCCAGCTATCATCAAGTGAATCATTATCAAAATCGTTGTTCGCCAGTTTGAGATTTACAAGTTTGGTGGCGACCGTGAGTTGTGTGATATTCCCATGTCCTAACTGGCCATACGTGTTCAATCCCCAAGTCCAG
>JANPJY010000036.1:0-20615 GCA_031425735.1 Akkermansiaceae bacterium
CAAGTGGAGGCGACGGCTACTTGGGGCCTCTTTGGTGGCTCGGAGAATTTCACCACCTAGAGTGAAAATTTCCTCAGCATGACTGTAGATCAGTTTCCCAAATTCTGTCAGCACCAGCGAGCGCCCGCTGGTGCGAAAAAGCGTCTCTCCTAAGCTCGCCTCCAAGAGCTTGATCTGTGTGCACATCGAAGGTTGTGAGACCCGCAGTTTCTCAGACGCTTTTCTCAGACTGCCCTCCTTTGCAACCGTCCAGAAGTAGCGGAGATGATGATAATTCAGAAATTCTGCATCGGGTAATGGTTCCATTTATTGGAACTATTTATGTTATTTTGAGTATTATACAAACTCTTTTTCACCTGCTTTATGTATGCATGTCAATTCAACCCACCATGAAATTCACCTTCACTAATCAAAACCACGCTCCCTCCAAATCCATCTTGGATATGATCGAAGCCAAAATGCATTCTCTGCTTCCCGATCTTAAAATAGACGAAGCACGGGTCAGCCTGGATCGCAGCCTCACCGAAAGCCCGCCCTACAGCGCGTCCTTCCATCTCGTGACTCCGGGACCGGATGTGATCGTTTCGTCCTCAGACCACACACTGCGTGCCGCGGTTCTCAAAGCCTTCAAGCTGATCGATGAAAAGATCGAACTACGCCTGACCAAACGCTCGAAACGCCGTGAGGCCGCTCCTGCGATTGAGCTCACCCGCCGCCGTCCAAGCGGCTCACCCCGCCGATAATCCAGACAACCTCGCAAACACTCCATACATCCCTGAAATAAGATAAAATGACCATTTTATCCCTACTGGCCACCACCGCTGATCCCGCAAGCATGAAAATGTGGGCATACATCGGATTCATCGCACTCGTGATGTTATTCCTCGCGCTCGATCTCGGCGTATTCCACCGCGACGCCCACGAAGTCACCATGAAAGAGTCCATCACCTGGTCCTGCATCTGGCTCGCTTGCGGACTGTCTTTCACCGGTTTCATCTTCTACGCTTATGAATACAACTGGTTGGGACTGGGACTCGAAACCCCCGTCTATATGTCAGGTGCTATTGCGTTGGGAGAGGTAACGGGGGCTACAGCAGCGATCCAATATCTAACAGGATATATCGTCGAAAAGTCTCTTGCGATGGATAACATCTTCGTCATTGCGATGATCTTCGGTTACTTCGCGATCCCCGCAAAATATCAGCATCGCGTGCTTTTCTGGGGAATCATCGGCGCACTCATCATGCGCGGAGGCATGATCTTTCTCGGAGCAGAACTCATCATAAATTACACATGGATCCTTATCGTCTTCGGTTTCTTCCTGATTCTAACAGCACTAAAGATGGCGATCATCAAGAGCCATAGCGACCCGGGGAAAAATCCAGTTGTTAAACTTGCTAAGCGGTTTTTCCGAACAGTGGATTTCTATGATGGGCAGAAATTTTTCACCCGTCGCACGGTGGCACCCACAACCATCATCGATCCGATAACAGGCAAGAATACTTACGCCCCTGCTGAGCCAGGAACGTTATCCGCACGCTGGGCCATTACCCCGCTATTCCTCGCACTGATCATGGTCGAAATCACAGATCTTGTGTTTGCGGTCGATTCGATTCCCGCGATCTTCGCCATCACTCCAGATCCTTTTATCGTCTTCACGAGCAACATCTTCGCGATCCTCGGTTTGCGCGCCCTGTATTTCTGCCTTGCTGCGCTGATTGCGAAATTCCGTTTCCTCAAACCTGCCTTGATTTTGATTCTAGCCTTCATCGGCATCAAACTTTTGTTACTCGCTGCACCGCCGTATTTCAACGACCTCGGACTCCCTGCCAGTGAATTTAAAAGCATCAAGATCGATCCGATCATCTCACTGATCATCGTCCTCGGCACACTCGCCTTAGCGACAGTCATGTCCATCCTCATCCCCGATAAAGAAGAAAGTAAATCCATATGATCCAAACAGAAACCACCTCCATGAACCAAACAATTGCACACGACTCACTGCTGGCAATCTGCCTCTTTGCGGCCTTCTCAAATGGAGAGCAATCCGATGCTGAACGTGATGAAATCGCCCGCTACGCGAATGAAATGGATGCTGACAACTTGGCAGAGCTATCTCGCCGAATCTTGATGGGGAAACTTTCTATTGCAGAAGCTTGCGAAGGTCTTGCCACCAATGAGAACCGGATGCTTGCCTACGAAATGGCACGTGCGATTTGCGAAGCCGGCGGATTTATTTCCTCAGAGGAAGAAGAATTTCTAACAGAACTCCGTGGCCTACTTACACTCGGAGAAGGCGAGTCGGGCGCAGTAGACGAGCAAGTCGATTCCGTTGCCCTCGCTCCACTTGCCACAGCACAGGATGAGGCGGTCACATCCGATAGTGGTGGCATGATTCTCAAATACGCGATCCTCAATGGTGCACTCGAACTCCTGCCCCAGACCCTTGCTACCGTTGTCATCATTCCGATGCAGATGAAAATGGTTTATCGAATCGGCAAGGCAAACGGCGTGGAGTTAGATCGCTCCAACATCAAGGACTTCCTCGCCACGGCTGGCATCGGACTCGGTTCGCAAATGGTCGAAGGCTTCGCTCGCAAGATGGTTGGCAAGTTCGGACGCAAACTCGGAGGTAAAACCGTGGGTAAAGTGGCGGATCAAGTCACGGGTTCAGCCATGTCTTTTGCCTCGACCTACGCCATCGGGCATGTGGCACAGCGATACTACTCCGGTGGCCGAAACTTGACCGCTCCGGATATAAAAAAGCTCATAGCGCCTCTGCAAAACCAAGCCCGCGAACTCCATACTCAATACCTCACACAAATCCAAGAACGCGCCAAGACGCTGGACTACGCAGCAATCCTGTCACTCATACGCGGCGGCACGCCGATTTGATATGATGGACAAGTGAATGAGGAGTAGACTATCTAGCAGCGGCAACACCGGGAGTTTTGGAATGCGCGTGTTGCGGGAAGTCAAAGGTCAAGACGAGCGGTTCGGTCCCCGTGTTCTCGATTTCCACGCCGCCGCGATTCAGTGCGGACTGAGTGATGAAACCGATCTCAGGATAGAGTTCGCCAAGCTTCATGTCCTGGTGATATTTTACTTTGAGCTTTCCGACGCGGCCGCTGCCACCGTTGGTATGGAAGAGCGCGGGGCTCTCCGGGCGAAAATTCGTCTTGGCACCGGGCGCAACAATCAGTCGGAGAATCGAGCATTTCTGGTCGCCGAGGAAATCACCGTATACAATCCACTTCGCATCAACGCCTTCGCCGGCAAATTCTTCGGCGGTGATTGCCGGTCGCGAACTCTTCAGCACGAAGTCCGGATCCTGATTCGCTTTGAAGTCGAACGTCTCAACCAGGTATTCCCAGTCTTCGTGCCGGGCCTTCGGATAGTCCTGTTCCCGGCAGGCGTAAAACGCATCGGCTGCTCCGATCCGTCCATCAAGTGTCAGGTCCTCGGCCAGGAAATGCTCGTCCATCGTCACGTGCAACTCGTGCGTGCAAAGGTCCGTCGGTGAGTGCAGCACACCATTCGGCATCACAAAGCCGTTATCAATGTGCATCATCGTGTGCGGCGACAAGTGCCGCACTCCGTTATAATCGCCCTGTCCCCAACGCTTCATGCAGGCGAGGAACTTGTCCTTTGTCACGAACGGGTACAGGCCCATTGCCGTGGTGTGATAATGCGACGGACTGACTCCAGGGTTGTCGAAAGAATTGATGTCGTAAACTTCCCACTTTGCCCAGTGAAGATGGTGAGGAATGGGGTTCAGGTTGTCGAACTTCTTGGACACAATCGGCCAAGTGACGTTGCCGAACAAAGCTTTCGAAAATGCCGTGACTTTCTCTCCCATGACAGCTTCCGGATTGGCCGCAATCAAATCCTGAAGTGAGATGAACTGCCCGTTTGGAGTGAGGACGTGTGCTTCTCCTTCACGAAACGGCGCCTTTCCCGTGCGGGTATCAATGACGCCTGTGACAATGGGCACGGTGCAGCACATCCAAACTTCATCGAGACCCGTCCCGTTCATGTAGTCTGGGTAGTACGATTTCGCATCCAGACGAAGGCGCTTTCCCGGTGAGCAAAATGTTCGACCGGCATAGCGGTGCACAAGCTGCAGCACCCCGTCGTTCTGATTGAGGCAATCATCGAGAATCGAATCCGATCCGCCGCCGGATCCGTCGAT
This sequence comes from Akkermansiaceae bacterium, assembly GCA_031425735.1. GTDB lineage: Bacteria > Verrucomicrobiota > Verrucomicrobiia > Verrucomicrobiales > Akkermansiaceae > Luteolibacter. The sequence continues at coordinate 4,193 of JANPJY010000036.1, forward strand.
CACATCTTGCTGGGGGTATTCGTGCAGTTTATTGGGGAGAATTGAGGTCGAAGTAGCCATGGGGAATGGATTCTGAGGATTTAGAAAAAGAGAAGCAAGAGCGAATGTCTTCAACTCACTCTACCACTGATCACAATGGAGTGTAGCGACATGGAGGCACTAATTAGCCTTTCATAATCTGCCTCAAATCACTCGGCACTTTAACCTCACTCTTCAAAACGGAAACTTCCCGCCTTTTCCTCCCAAGCCCTTCATCATATCGCCCATTCCCCCAGCGCCGCCCATCTGCTTCATCATGTTCTTCATCTTGCCGGGCGATCTCATCATCTTGCGCATTTCACCGAACTGCTTGATGAGCTGATTCACCTGAATGATGGATGTGCCAGAACCTGCTGCAATTCGCTGACGACGTGAGGCTTTGATAATTTCCGGACGCGAACGTTCCATCGGCGTCATCGAGAGCACGATCGCCTCAGTGCGCTTCAATTTGCTGTTATCCAGCGCGCCGGCTGGAAGTTGTTTTTTGATCTTGTTGAAACCCGGCATCAATCCAAGCAAGCCCTCAAGCGGACCGAGATTCTGGATCATTTTCATCTGATCGAGGAAATCATTGAAATCGAATTTTCCTTCCTGCATCCGCTTCATCGAGCGCATCGCATCCGCCTCGTTGACCTTGTCGGCCATATTCTCGACCATGCTGACGATATCGCCCATCCCGAGAATGCGATCCGCCATCCGCGCTGGATGGAACTCCATCAACTGATCCAGCTTTTCGCCCTCACCCGCGTATTTGATCGGCTTACCCGTCACTTCACGCATGGAGAGCGCCGCGCCACCGCGCGCATCGCCGTCGAGTTTTGTTAGAATGATACCCGTAATTCCCACCGCATCATCGAAATGCTTCGCCACGGAAACGGCTTGTTGTCCGGTTGCAGCATCCGCCACTAACAGAGTTTCTTTCGGTTTGATAAACGCATGCAAGCGTTTGAGCTCCTGAATCAGCTTGTCATCAATTTCTTGGCGACCCGCGGTATCGAAGATCAAAACGGTCGCACCTTTTTCCTCGCCGTAGGCAATCGCCTCACGCGCGACTTTCAACAAATCTGTTTCGCCCCGATCCGGTGCAAACACCGGCACATCGATCTGGCCAGCCAACGTGACCAACTGATCGATCGCAGCTGGGCGATAAAGATCACACGCCACCAACAACGGTCTGCGACCTTCTTTTTTCAGACGACGTGCAAGCTTCGCCGAGGTCGTGGTCTTACCCGCACCGTTCAGTCCGACCATGAGAATCCGCGCCGGTGGATTGAGATCGAGCGGAACATTGTCGCCACCCAATACTCGGGTTAGCTCATCTTGGAAAATTTTTACGATCTGCTCACCAGGCTTGATCGATTTTAAGACGTCTTCACCCATCGACGCATCTTTGACCCGCGCAATCAGATCTTTCGCCACGCCGAATTCCACATCCGCCTCCAACAGAGCGATCCGAATTTCACGCAACGCATCCGTGATGTTTTTATCAGAAATTTTACCGACCCCGCGGAGGTTGCGGAAGGTCTTGTCGAGGCTGTCGCTGAGGGCTGAAAACATAATCTGGGCGAGACTTTAGGTTTTATCCCCTAAAGCTCAACTGTGAATTCGCGCTACTAATGCCTACCATAGGGTCGGTACCGACCATATGGTACATCTATGATTTAGGATTCTTCAGCGCCTTTTTCGATTTTGATTCTAGCTTTCTAATGCTCTCTGCTACTGGCAAATTTTCCGGCATATTGCCGCCTAGTTCCTTGATCGTCTGGCGCACCTTCGCACCCACTTCGCGATGGGCTTGGTTTGCCTTGTCCTTTCCAGTAATCTTCTCCCGCCGCAGCTTATCTTCAGCTTGGGTAGCTCGAAAGAGATTCGCCGCTAGCTCTGTGCTACCCATATGATCTAAGATTTGCTGACTTTTCTTCAATCCTTTGCGTGCATGGATTTCCTTAGCTCCTAGTCCGTCGTAAAGTCCCATATAGCCATGGTTTTGAAAAATGGCGTAATCGCGTGGTTCGATCACACCCGCATCCTTGGCCGCGTCGGCGAGTTGAGTATTGTGCTGACGCAGCTCAGAACGAATGGAGAGGCGGCGCTGATCCTCCATTTCCTCGTCGCTCAATTCTTGTCGACGGGTCTGGATCGCAAAGTAAGTTTGTCCCTGTGCCACGATTTCCTTGGCAGGATCTGCGTTCTGAATCACCAGATAGCAGGCGTAGCGAGACATCATGATGGTTTTTGCCCGACGTTTTGCACCACTGCCGATCTGGACCATATCGGTGATCTCAACGAAATGGTCATCCACACTCTGACCGCTGTTGGAACAAGCGATTTGAGCCTTTTCGATGACAGATTGAAAATTCCGATAATCCGAGTAATCCAGCACTTTTGCAAAGTCACGACTCGACCAGAACTCGTTACCAGAAGGATTAAATCGACGGATTTTTTCAAAGGGGGGGATCTCTTTGCTCATGGCTAAATTTTAATCTAGCAGAGTCAAAATTTGGAAGTCTGAACTTTAGAATCCACGAACAATTCCCCCGCAGAAGAATTTATTTGGATGAAAACCCATAGTAACCTCTCATAAGCCCATGCGTAACCTGATTTTCCTATTCACTCTCTGCTGCACCGCGTTTGCAGCTGAAGTGAAGTCCACCGCCATCCTGATTCCCGAAGTCTCTTCAGTCGCTCCCGGAAAACCTTTTACTGTCGCGCTGAAACTTGAGCACCCCGAGGGCTGGCACAGTTACTATCTCAACTCAGGTGGAGTCGAACTACCACCAACCATCACTTGGAAACTCCCCGAAGGCGCGACCGTTGGCGAGATCCAATGGCCGACGCCGCAGGCGAAAGACGGTTTCAGCGGCAAAAGTTTCATCTACAGCGGCAGCCCCGTTTTTCTTATCGAAATTACACCCCCTGCCGCCATCGCTTCTGGGAGCACATTCACATTTTCCGCAGACGCAAAATGGCAGATTTGTGATAAAGCCTGCATCAACGAAGAAGCGAGTTTTTCCCTCAACCTTCCCGTCGCCGCCGACGCAGTGATCGATCCTGCACAAACGGGTCTCTTTGTAACTGCCAGACAATCGATTCCGAAAGCTCTGCCCCCAGCAATCGAAATCTTGGCGAACACGGATAAATCCTCGCCCGATTCCGTACGTCTCGAGCTCAAAGGTTTGCAAGCACGTCCGACCGATTTCATACCCAACGAGCCTTACTTGAAATCACTATCCGAGGCTGGGGAAATTACACCCATCGAAAATGGTTTTGTGCTTAAACTCGATCGCAAGAAAGTGGATTTTCTAGATGAACTCATCCCACAGGGAAACACGATTTCCGGCATCCTCGTTGGCCCATACAGCTACATCATTCCCGAAACGAACATCTCACAACCCGCTGCCGAGAGCGCCTCGTTTGGCAAACTACTAAAAATTCTCGGCGGTATGTTTCTCGGTGGTTTGATTCTGAATTTGATGCCTTGTGTGTTTCCCGTGATCGGATTGAAAATCATGGGCTTCGTCCAACAAGCCGGTGAAAACCGCCGCTCCATCGCGCTGCATGGCCTCAGTTTCGCCGGAGGCGTGCTAGCATCTTTCGCCGTCTTGAGTGGCATATTATTCGCCGCTCGCAACGCAGCCATCAAAGACGGATCCGCCCTGAAGGGTTGGGGCTACCAACTCCAAGATCCAAACATAGTCGTGATCCTCGTGCTGCTTATGTTCATTCTCGGGCTGAACATGTTTGGGCTCTTTGAAATGGGAACTTCTGCAACATCGGTCGGTGGCAAACTCCAAAGTAAAAGCGGTCACACCGGATCATTTTTCTCGGGTGTCCTCGCAACTGTAGTCGCCACTCCCTGCTCTGGCCCATTTCTCGGAGTCGCGATTGGTGCGACTTTAGCCCTACCTTCCAGTCAGTTTTTCCTGAGCTTCACCGCCATGGCGTTAGGCCTCGCGCTGCCTTACCTCATACTTTCATTTTACCCGTCTCTGGTCGAAGCGCTGCCTCGCCCTGGTGCATGGATGGAATCGTTTAAACAAGCGATGTCATTTCTGTTATTCGGTTCCGCTGGATATTTCTTATGGTTTTACGCTGGTCTCATCGGGCAAGAGTATTTGCTCGCGCCTATCTTAGGACTCTGCCTGATCGCAATTGCTGCATGGGTTTATGGTCGCTGGTTCCTGCCGCATCGCACCAAGAAAGCTCGCGGCATCGCGATGGTGATCACACTGATTTGTTTCGTTGCAGGAGTCTTCCTTACCTTACCACCCAAACCTTCAAAACTGGAATGGCAGGCGTGGTCAGAAGAAAAATCCGAAACCCTTCTTTCCGAAGGAACCCCTGTTTACATCGATTTCACCGCGCAATGGTGTCTGACTTGCCAAGTGAATAAAAAAGTCGCTTACACAGATGAAGTGATCGCGCTGGCGAAACAGAAAGGTGTCGTTTTCCTTAAAGCAGATAAATCCGCTCCGAATCCTGCCATCGAAGCCAAATTAGAAGAACTCGGCCGTACCGCCATTCCCGTCAACGTGCTGTTACTACCTGACAAAGAACCCATCATTACCCCGGCCATCCTCACCCCGGGTATTCTAACAGATCTCTTCAACCAAATCCCAGATCCAGAGAAGGAGTAATAGAATGGTAGGGTGCCATCGCCGAGGGCACCGCGCGAAGCAAGACGAGTTAGATTCTCTCTTGAGGCTTCAAATTCTTCCTCATTTCATACGGCGCCCTCGGCGATGGCGCCCTACCAGATTCTGCGTCTCTATTCTTGCTCTTCCGCCGGAGGTCCGCTCTCAAAGCGCATCAGATCTTCCACGAAGGTAAGCGGAATTCCGCCGGTTTCACCGTTACGGTTCTTCGCTAAAACCAACTCCGCTTTGCCCTCTAACTCAGCACGCTCAGCATCATTCTCGGCGTAGTATTTACTCCTGTAAAGCAGGCCGACAAGGTCGGCATCTTGCTCGATCGAACCCGATTCACGAAGGTCCGACATACGCGGAACACCAAGACTTTTTCCGGTCCGACCCTCCGGGCCCCGGTTAAGCTGCGCGAGAATCAAAATGGGAATTCCCAGTTCTTTCGCCAGCGCTTTGATCCCTCCGGAAATTTCTGCAATCTCACGCTCACGTGAGTTTTCTGCCTGCTTCGTGCGGGATTTCATCAACTGCAAGTAATCGATCGCAATGAACTCAATGTTCTCATCGCGCTTTTTCCGACGTGCCTTAGCACGCAGCTCATTAATCGAAATACCCGCTGTATCATCGATGAAAAGTTTCGAGTTAATAATCTGCAACGAGGAATTTCTGATTCTCTCAAGCTCCTGCTTTTTGGGTGAGTAACCGCGCGACAACTGAGAAATCGCAAACTTCGCTCGTGCAAACAACAAGCGCTGCACCAACTGTGCCGAGCTCATTTCGCAGGAAAACACCATGCACGGTTTGTTTTGATCCAAGCAAACATGCTCAACGATGTTCATCATGAAAGAGGTTTTACCCATCGAAGGACGCGCCGCGACTACGAACATCTCACCCGGCTTCAAGCCACCCGATTTCCTATCCAACTCTTCGAAGCCGGTGCTAATCCCCGAAGAAATTTTCTCTTTGGATAGCAACATCTGGAAATTATTCATCACCTCCTCAACGGTTTGTTTCAGTGTCTGAGCTTGGTTCGTCTCCGCACTCTCACGAATTGAAAGAATCGATTGCTCAACAGAATCCAAAAGCGCTGGCACTTCATCCGGCGCTTCGTATGCCTGCGCAACGGCTTCGTTCGCACTACGGATGATCGCCCGCAACACATACTTATCTTTGACATGCTGAAGGTGATGACGGAAATGTCCGGGGCTTGGCGCATAGGTGTAAAGCTCAGTAAGATAGCCTGGCCCACCACATTTTTCTAACAGACCTCTATCCATCAGCCGCTGCACCAACGACACCAATTCAATCTGAATAGCCGCCTCGAACAGTTCGATAAGAAATCCAAATAAAGTCGAATGCTGCGGCAGATAAAAATGCCCAGCGGTCAGTTTCTCTTCTATCGCTGTGCCTATGTATTCCTGCGAATCCTGCAACATGGTCGAAAGCAACGATTTCTCCGGCCCCACTGCATGCGGCAACGCACGAGTCACATCGTCTACCTCGCTCGCTCCCTTTTGAAGATTTGGTGCGGAAGTTTTTTGTTTCAGTAATTCAGCCATGTGAGAGCAAGAATTTCGCAGACCTCCGCCCGTTTCGTCAATCTCACGTATTTTCACCAATAAAGCCGTTGGTAGCTATTGTTAATAACTTCTCTCTGTGCCCGCGCAGCCTTGAGAACTGTAGGGCATATTCTTAAAGGAGAGAGGAGAATTTAGAGGAGAGGAGGTTATTTGAAACTTTTTATATCTCCTCTTCTCCCCATCCTCCTCTCTCCTGTAAAACTAGCCCGATTCCATTTCATACATTAAACATCCATCTCCCCCACTCTCCAAATTTCACTCTTCACTACTCACTCTTCACCATTCATGCGCTCCCTTCTCCAACGGGTTTCCTCAGCCAGCGTCAATGTCGACGGCCAAACCATTGCTTCGATCCAACACGGCTTATTGATCCTACTCGGCATCGAAGAAGCCGACGATACCTCAGACATCGATTGGCTCTGCGGTAAAATTTCACGGTTGCGAATCTTCGAAGACGAAGAAGGTAAAATGAACCACAGCATCCAAGACATGAATGGAGAGGTAATCGTCGTCAGCCAATTTACGCTTCACGCATCCACCAAAAAAGGCAATCGCCCTTCCTTCCTGAAAGCCGCCGCACCCGCGATATCGGAACCGCTTTATCATGCTTTTTGCTTAGCTCTCGAAACCGAACTTAAACGCAACATCGGACGCGGAATCTTCGGCGCCGAAATGCAAGTTTCACTCATCAACTCAGGACCAGTCACCATCTGGATCGATAGCCGTGATAGAGAATGAAGTAATAAGTGAACCAACTAAACCGGCAACGATCAAAGAATTGAAAACATGAGTTGATGTTGATCTCGTGCTATACATGAGAAATAGAGAATATCTAACAGTTTATACTGATTTTATCATTCGAGGCGAAGTGTAATCCTTACGTCTAACAAGTCATAATCAGGGCGTTACGCTGAGGCGGTGGAAGAGCCTGCCGTCTGCGGCGAGTGTGCGTTTGATCTTTACTTCAACCTTGTCAATGTTGGCTCCGTAGAAGTCATCGAAGGTTGTAATAAAGATATCGACAGCGTTATCGACAGCAGTGGTCCACGTCGTTAGGTCATCGGTGTACTGAGCGGTGATAGTCGCTTCGGCATTGGCGGCATCGCTGCGTCGATAGGTGAAGATGTAATAGTCAGGATCGCTGACGGCGTCGCCGGTGGGTAGCAGCGGGGTGGCGTCGATGGTAGTGTCCGGCGCGCCTAACGCCCATGCGATGGCATCGCTGACGCCATCGGCATTCGAATCTGCAACAAATTCGGCGCTGCCAGACCATTCGGCGAAGGCGGAAATGGGGGCGGCGGCGGCGATAGAAGTCAAGTTGAGAAGCAGGCTGTTACCACTGATGGAAACCGTCCCCCCCCAACCATTAGGAAGGATGAGAGTGGGTGTAGTTCCGACAATATAGTTGCCTCCGCTAATGAGGGTATAAGTGCCGGGAGAAGCACCGCCAGTGGATGTGATGATAAGCTGGGATGAGCCTGAAAAAGTCAGCGTCTTGTTGGCGGCCAATTCCAGTTTGTCATGACTTGAGGCGCTGGTACTGATGTTAAACTCCAATCTACCACTGGCTGCGATCGTGGTGTTTCCTCCAAGAATGCCTGTGCCCCCGAGAGTGGCATTTAAACTGACATTTACCGCTCCGGAGGCGGCAGTCTGGTTTCCATTAATGAAGAGTTTGCCGGACGTCACGTTAGTCGTGCCGCTGTAGGTATTGTTGCCGCTGAGAACCCATTTGCCAGTATCAGCCTTCGCAACACTAACGCTTCCGCCTCCACTGCCGTTGCTGATAAGTCCGGCAAAGGTATTGTTGCCAGAGTTAGTACCTCCGAGTTCGAGAGTGGCAGTCCCTGTGGTGCTATTAAGCAGGTTTGTGTTTACGGTAAACGAATTGCTGGCCGTCGTATTGAAGTTACTCAGAATCGCTTTTGTCGTTGCCCCGATAATTACAATTTGGCGGCTGTTCAAAACCAGAGCTGAATTGGCACCAGCCCCCCAGCTCACGCGCATGGTTCGACTCAAGCCGTTTTCACCAAAGGTAATGTTGCCTGCACCCACAACGTCTCTGAGGCTGTTTACAATCAAGTCGGCACAATTTCCATTAATCGGATTACTGATCGGACCGGTAAAGGTGTTGGCAGTGCTTGCGAGCGTCGTGAAACGCTGGTTGAGTTGGCCGGCACCGGTGGGAATAATGCCGCCGGATCCTGTGACGGGACCGGTAATGGTGATCCCGCTATTGCCATTGAGAAGTCTTAGCATGGCATTGTTGTTAAGAATAAAGCTTCTTTGAAACGTGGTCAGCCCAGACATACCAAGCGTTGAATTTGCGGTTAGCGTGACGCTGCTGGTGGCTGCGCCCAAGGAATCGGTAGCTGAAGTACCAAAATTGATTGTACCCCCAGAGAGGATCGTGCCCCCAGAGTAAGTATTCGTCCCATAAAGCGTCAGTGCACCTGGGCCATCCTTGACCAAACTGCCGGTAGTGGTGCCAATCGTGCTTTGAATGTTGACGTTGCCAGCGCCGCCGACGGTGAGGCTTAATCCCTCGCCGGTGATGGTGCCGGTGTTGCTTAACGTTAGCGTGCCGGCATCAGAGTTAATACGACTAGCACCCGTCAACGTCACCAAACCGGCGAAGCTGTTAGAGTTGACTATGTTTCGCAGCGCGCCGGCGTTAGCTACGCCGCTGCCATTGAGCGTAAGGGACTCAGCTCCAACGCTAACTGTGCCTTGCAGCTCCAGAGCCGCACCAGATGAAACGTTGGTACCAGCGGCCACCGAACCCAGAGCGTTGGACTTTCGAATATTCAAAACACCGTTAGTGATGTTGGTCACGCCGCCGTAGTCGGAGGTATCGGAGCTAGGATTCAGAATCACCGTTCCGGAACCCGACTTTGTTAGACTGGCGCTGCCACTGATGGCGCCAGATACGGTGAGCGCGTTGGTGGAATTAGTGGTCCATGTCTGGGAGGCTCCCAAAGTGATCGGGCTAAGGATGGTGACCGCGCCTGCGCCGGAGTTTACGGTAATGCCGCCATTAACACTAATTGTCTGCAACGCAGTACCGAGCGTGTAGGTGCCGGTGAAGCTGTTAAAACCAAGGGATTCAACAGTTGTTGGGGCGGTGAGGCTGACCGCTCCCCCCACACCGCCGTTACCAAAGACAGCCTTGCCGCCGGAAATCCAATTGCTGTTAGAGGATCCATTCCACCATTGGTTAGATGTCAGCCATCCCCCAGCGCCATCGGACTGGTTGGCGGAAAGGGCGTTGGCATCCCAAGTGAGTATGGACGATACCGAGGCAATGGTTGCGATGGTAGCCGAGCCGGTGTGGCTGGCGCCGTCATTGACTGTGAAAGTCAGGTTGTTCCCGGCCACAGTCGGGGTCACGCTCACACTGGAGCGGGCGCCAGCAATGAAGGCCGCCGAAGTACCGGTAAACCCGCCGGTGCCGCCGAAGGTCACCGTGCCACTAAAGCCAGTGGCGGTATTGCCCGAAGCATCTTTGGCGGTAAGGGTGATGCCGGTAATAGGCGTACCCACCGTTTGGGTTCCGCTAATCGTGGAGATCGCAAAGGAAGCCACCGCACCCGGATTGATGGTGGCAATCGTGGCTGAGCCAGTGTGGCTTGCACCGTCATTGACCGTGAAAGTCAGGTTGTTACCAGCCACTGTCGGGGTAGCGCTCACGCTACTGAGCACGCCAGCGGTGAAGGCTTCCGAAGTACCGCTGAACCCGCCGGTTCCACCGAAAGTCACTGTGCCCGTGAAGCCAGTGGCGGTATTGCCCAAAGCATCTTTAGCGGTAATCGTTATGCCAGTAATCGGCGAGCCAGCCGTTTTCGTTCCGCTGATCGTGGAGATTGCAAAGGAGGCAACCGACCCCGGATTGATCGTGGCAATCGTAGCCGAACCTGTGTGGCTTGCGCCGTCATTGACCGTGAAGGTAATGTTGCTGCCAGCCACTGTCGGGGTGACGCTAACACTACTAAGCACGCCAGCAGTGAATGCCGCCGAATTACCAGTAAAGCCGCCGGTGCCGCCGAAGGTGACCGTGCCGGTAAAGCTGGTGACAGTGTTATTGGCAGCATCTTTGGCGGTAATGGTGATTCCAGTAATTGGCGTGCCCACGGTCTGAGATGAGCCTATCCCGGAAATGGCAAAGTGATCCACCACAGGGGCGGGAGCATTGACCGTGATTGCTATGTCATCGGCGGTGGAAGCTCCTGGGTCACTGGCTGTAAGACGCAGAGTGTAGGTGCCAGCGACTGTGAATGTGGCGGTGGTAGCCGCTGCATTGATGTTAGAGAAAGACACCTCCCCTGGCCCGCTGATCACCGTCCAAATAGTGGTAAGAGGATCCCCGTTGGCATCGCTCACCGTGCCACTGATGTTGGCTACCACAGTGCTATTCGTGGGCGACTGGCTTTTGTAGGGATGGACAACGGGTAGGCTGCCGGTAAGACCCCACTTTTGGGCCAGATAGCCTTCAAGTTTTTCGCGGTTAGATGCGCTCACCGTGCCGTTTACGACTAATACTTCGCCCATGCGGCAGTTATCAAAACTCGAGGTGCCGTCATGACCCAATGCGATGCCGCCCGCGGTGCTCACGGTGTGGCCGGTGGCATCCGAGACAAGACTGTTACCGTCCACCCACACCTGCTGCACGTTGGCTGTGGTTGAACTGTAAAAACCTAACAATTTGTTCTGGTTGGCCGAGAAGCCGGAGGCTGTAGCGAGGCGGTTTGTGCCGGTATCGTTACCGGAATCGAAATACAAGGTTCCATCCGACCAAGGGGCGTGGCTCTGCCAGCGGTTGGTGGAATTGCTGGAGCCTGTTAGAGAGAATAGCGTCGCGCCGGTATTGATCGTGCCGACGTTGAAGACTCCGATGAGCATCGCATTGCTGATGCTTGCGCCGAAAGGATTGGAAGCCGTTTTGAGCGCATCGTCGGTACCGTCAAAGCTAATGGAATTGAGTCCGTTGATCTGAGTCGATCCGCTGAGCGGTTGCTTGCCGGATGTTCCCTGAACCATGTGGCTGGTGCCCGCTTTGTCGGCCCATTGGCTGACGGCTCCGCCGACTTGAGTGACGGTGGTGCTGTCACTGGCATCATACCATGCGAGCGGTCCAAGATCCGAAGGAGACCATATTGCATTGGTCAAAACGACTGACTGGTCGACCCCAGCGCTGACTGTGGGTTTAGCATTCCATTGGGCGTAGAGTGTGACGGATGCGTTGACGTTATATGTGGCACCAGCGGCATAAGAAACTCCGGTTCCATTCGCAGCGGTGTTCCATCCAACAAATGTGTAACCGGTGCGCACAAGCGTGCCGGGGCCAGAAACTGTCAGGTTCACATTGTGTGTTTTGAGTTGATTGGATGGCGCCGTTCCTCCCGTGCTGGTGTTGCCAGCGTAGCTGATCGTATAGCCAGCCGCGATGGTGGCAATGGTGGCCGAACCGGTGTGGCTTGCTCCGTCACTGACCGTGAACGTCAGGTTGCTGCCCGCAACGGTCGGCGTGACGCTCACTCCGCTGAGCACGCCCGCGGTAAATGCAGCCGAGGTGCCGGAAATGCCTGCCGTGCCGCCAAAGGTAACGCTGCCGCTAAAGTTGGTAATCGTGTTATTAGCAGCATCCTGCGCGATGAGAGTGATGCCCGCAATGGGCGTGCCAACGGTTTGCGGGGAACCAATCGCCGAAATCGCAAAGTGATCCAACCCGGCGCTCGTGAAGTTCCAGGTGGTATCATTCAGAATCCCGGCAAAGGCATTGCCAGCAGTGTCCTTGATTGCACCGGCGGGAATCTGGATCGCGTAATTTTTAGACGCGAGCAGGTTGACGCTCGGGTTGATGGTGATAGTTGCCCCCGAGATGGTCACCTGAGTGGAATCGGTGACGGCAATGGAGATTGGCAACCCGCCATCGCTGAGATTTTTGAGGGTGATGCTGCCGGTGCCGACTGCAATGTTTTCGCTAAAGGTGGCAACAAAGCTGGAGCCAAGGGTGACTCCGGTGGCACCGTCGGACGGACTGAGGGAGACGAGCGTTGGCGCCGTGAAATTGGAAGTCGTTACGCTCACATCTTCGCCAAAAACTTTGCCTGATGCATTCTGAGCAACCACGCGATAATGATAAGTAGTGTTGCCGGAGCCGAGAATAAGGGTGCTGATTTCGAGCGGCGCCGCGGCGGCGGTAATTATGGTCTCCGCTGTTTGCGAGCCATAGGCCGTGGTGGGGCCATATTCAATCCAGGCAGACGTCTCCTGGCCATTGGGCTCGACGGAGCCGTTGGCCGTAAAGCGATCCGCCAGCACCGAGCTTGCCGCCCGCGTAAACACTTCGGGCAGCGCAATGGTGGCGGGCCCATATTCATAATTGCTTAGCACCTGTGCCGCACTGAGCTGACCGCCATGGATGCGGACTGTGTTCAAGTAACCGTTCAAGCCGCGATTCCCCCACACGATGTTGCCCGAGATGTCGCGCGAGCAACCCAGTATGATGGGATCAATCGTAGAGCTCAGCGATCCCGCAAGGGTTCTGTTCAATACGAATGCACCATCAACGTAGACCGCAATCGTGGTGGCGCCGTCGTAAACCATGGCTAAATGATGCCACTGACCATAGCTCGGCACCGTGACCCAATTGGCACCCTCCGACCACAGGTTCACAGCCCGGGAACTGCCTGCACACACCGAAAGCAACGAGCGGTTGTTGCCTTGGCGACCAAGATTAACAAGGGTCTCGTCAGTGACTTCTCCCGCCGGATTAAAGAACCATGTCTCAATGGTGCGATCACTGGCACCATGAATATCGGAAACCGTGGTGGGACCATTGTAGGCGGCGCTGGTGCCATTAAACAGCACCCCGGGAATACCGGTGCCGGCTACATCAGCGACAAGCGTGGCATCCCCCACTTCGGCAAAATCCGCCAGCGTGCCGCTACTACCCCAAGTCGCGGATCCGGCCGTGCCGTTACTTGCGCGTAAGTTGACGGAAAGATCACCCGCGATGGTAAGCGAAGCGGGAGTGAACGTCTGGTCAGAACCGTAAGTCATACCTTCGCTACTCTCGGCCACCATGCGGAAGTGATAGGTGGTGCCTTCGACCAGATTCCCGATACTGGCATTGACAGCCTGCACTGAGGAGCCGCTGCCAACTGCCTGAATGGTAGTGGCCGAGCCATAACTGATGGTGGTGCCCCATTGGAACCAGGCGTTCGTGGCGCGGGCGTTTGGATCCACCGTGCCGTTGAGTTGAGCGCTGTTGCGCGTGCGGTTGGTGGCGGCCAGCGTTACGGCGTCCGGAGGCGCGGGCATGACGATCAATCGATCGTTGCCATAGCTAATACCTGCGTCGTTGGTCACCACGACTCGGTAGTGGTAGGTCTGGCCACTGCTCAAGCCGCTGATCGACTGGGTGACTGGCGCTTCAACTTGACCGCTGCCAAGGGATTGGGTGGCCGTCTTGGTGCCGTAGCTCGTGGTGGTGCCCCACTCAAAATAAGCGTCGCTATCCAAGCCGTGCGGAATCCCCGCCCCATTGAGCGTAGCGGTTGTGGCAAGGATGTCCGATGGCGACCGGGTAAACGCTTCAGGTTGCCCAACGTTGGTGATCGTGACTACGTTTATGGCGGTTGCCAACACTGCACGATAGGCATGGCTCAGCGTGATTTCCACCGTCTCGGCAGGCTCGGGGAAAATATCCTGCCAGATGTTCAACACCAGATACTTTGTACCCGGGGCGGTAAATGTCAGCGTGCCAGCGGGCAGTTCGACATCACTGAGATTGGCGGTACCCCCGCTGATGGCATAACGCACGCTGACGTTGCCTGAAAACGTTCCACTGACGGTGACGGGGATACTGAGCGTAGGGGAGCTCTCGGCGACCGCGCTGGTGCTCGTCACAAAGCCCACAGTTGGCGCCCCGCTGAAGGTGTCGTCGTCGGCGATCAGAATCGTCGCGTCGGGCGTGCGCAAGCCATATGCTGCAATGGGCGTTATGGTGAGGGTCACTGTCTCCGCGCCTTCGGCCACGGTATCGTGCTCTATGGGGAGTTCCACATTCGCAGAAAAGGCACCCGCGGGAATGATCACACTGCCCGTGGCTCCCTTATAATCGGTCTCGCTGGTGGCAGTGCCGCTCATCGTATAGTTGACCGTCAGCGCAACTCCAGGGTTGGTATTGCGCGCAATAGAGAAAATGACTTCCGGGTCACTCTCTCTGACCGTAGGCGGAACGGAGCTGGGCGAGATAGTCCGGACCGCGGCGGTCACGGCAATCTGTGGGCGGTCGGAGTCGAGAATCTTTGCGGTCGCCGTTTTATCATACGCGGCAATCTGGTAGCCGGCGCCTGATCCCAAAGTGAGAACGACGGTTTCGCTATCCTCAAAGTTATCAATGTTAGTATCGGAGAGCACGTTCAGATCGATATCCTTGAAGGTATCGCTAGCAGTGAAGGCAATACTTCCGCTTAAAGCTGTATAGTCGTCACCGGAAGTGGCAGTCCCGCTCATCGTATAGTTAACCGTGATGGGGGCACCAGCTTGCGCGCGTTGAATGCGAAACGTTTTCGCTGTACTCGAACCCGTGGCCGGTTCCGTGCGCGCGCCACTCAGCGTCAGCGCAGTCATGTTCGGCAGGTCGTTATCGCTAATTGTGATCGTGGCACTTTGCAGGTTGCCTATCTGATAGCGTCCATCGGAGCGCAAGGTCAGCGTCACGCTCTGATTGCCTTCGCCGATTTGATCGTCATAAGGGCTGATCCGGATGGAAGTTGAGGTCTCGCCAGCCGCAATGGTTGCACGACCTTCCAGACGCGCGTAGTCATTGCCGTGGCCGGCGCTGCCATTGACCGCGTAATCGACAATTAGGGCCGCCGAGAGATCGCTGCCGCTGCGGGTAATGGTGAACAAGCCTGGATCGAGCGCCGCTTCGCTGGCATTGGGATCGGTGGCCTCGATCGACACGGTTTGAATGTTATAGTCATTGAGTTCAAACGTCACGGAAGTTGCATTACCCGCAATCTTATAGGTGCTGCCCGTGGCAAGGCTGACGGTGACGGTCTCGGTGCCCTCAGACGTGGAATCACTGAGAATTGTGATGGGCAACAATACCGAGCTTTGTCCGGCGGGAATCGTGACACTGGTCGGCGCGGAGTAATCAACCCCAAGCCCTGCCGCGCCTGTATAGGCAAGGTTCACCGTGAGGGATGCAGTAATGTCGCCCGAGCGGGTCAGTTGCAACGTAGCCCCATTGTTGGGTTCGCTCGCTAAAGTATCGAGGCTGGCAAGGCCGACTGCCGGAAGTGCGCTCTCGTTATCAAGAATTCTAACAGTCGCCTCGTTGGAGCCAACCACTCGATAGCCTAGCGTTAGGTTTGCCAGAGTGAGGGTGGCTGTTTCCTCGCCTTCACTCAGGCTGTCATTGACAGGAATCAAGGTGATGTCCAGCGAGGCGTTGCCTGCGAGAATCTTGAAATAGTTTGAAACATCCGTTGTCGTGTATGCGGCAAATGGCGGCGACAGTGTGTAGTCGGTATTTCGCGTGGCGCTGCCCGCCGGGGTGAGGACTTGAACTAACAAATCACTGGTGATGCTGCCGGTGCGGGTAATACGGAAAGAGCCAGTAGTGCCCGACTCACTGGCCGAGGTATTGACGGCTTGTATGCTCAGCGTAGGCAGCAGGGCCGTGCTATTCCAGTCGGCACCCACCACATTGGCTGAAACCGCGAGGGGATTAGCGAAGGTGGCGGTGAAGGTATAGGGATAGAGGCTGGCATAGAGGGTTTGTGGGCCTGCAATGCCGGTGAGAATATAATCACCAGCACTGTCTGTATAGCTGCTGCGATAGTTGGATGATTTGGGATGCCGGAACCCATAGACGGTATTAAAATTACCGGCGGAAGCAAAGGGATCTAACTCTATCGTTTGATTAGCCACCTGCACGCCCTCAATGGGAGCCAAGTCCGGACCCCTGACCTTGCCGCTGATGGTATAAGTGGTGGGCGTACCCACCGTGACGAGCCTTTGCGCGGTGTGAACCTTGCCTTTCATGTCGCTTACCGTGCAGCGCACCACGTAATGGCCCACCGTGCTCCACGATTTGGATTGGGTGGCTGAGTTGTTCACTGAGAATGTACTGTCGCCAAAATCCCA
>JANPJY010000037.1:0-22973 GCA_031425735.1 Akkermansiaceae bacterium
GACAGGTGTATTGGTATACCGTCGAGGGCGAAGGCTTCGACCTCGCGGAACTGCGCAGCATCCAGGACTGGTATCTGCGCTACCAAATCAACGCGGTCGAAGGCGTGAGCGAGGTCGCGAGCATCGGCGGCTTCGTGAAACAATATCAGATAGACGTTCACCCGGACAAACTCCGCGCACACGGTGTCACACTCATGGACGTGACCACCGCCGTGCAGAAGGCGAACATTGATGTCGGTGCCAAGGTCATCGAGAAAAATGGGGTCGAGTTTTTCATCCGTGGTGTCGGGTTCATTAAGTCGGCGGAGGACTTGGAAAAAGTCGTCATCCGGCAGGAGAAGGGCACGCCGATCCAGATCAAGCATGTCGGCTCCGTGACGCTAGGGCCGGATTTCAGGCGTGGTGCCCTCGACAAGGCAGGCGTGGAGGCGGTGGGCGGCGTGGTGCTGATGCGCTATGGCGAAAATCCACAACGCGTCGTCGAGCGAGTGAAGGAAAAACTCAAGCAGCTCGAAGCCGGGTTACCCCAGAAGACGCTCGCCGATGGTCGCATCTCCAAGGTGCGAGTGGTGCCATTCTACGACCGCACGGACATCGTCAACGAAACCATCGACACGATTAAATCGGCGCTCACCGAGGAGGCGCTGATGGCAGGCATCGTCATTCTCATTTTTCTTTTGCATCTACGCAGCACGGCCTCGGTGCTCATCACGCTGCCGTTATCCGTCTGTCTGTGTTTCATCCTCATGTTCACCTTCGGGGTGGACTCTAACATCATGTCGCTCGCGGGTCTCGCCATCGCCATCGGTGACGTGGCGGACATGGGCATCATCATGACGGAGAACATCTACCGGCACGTCGCCACCGGTGATCCGAAGAAGAGCCATTTTCAAAAAATCCACGAGGGAGCGACCGAGGTTGGCGGCGCGATCGTCACCGCCGTTTCGAACACGCTCGTCTCCTTCATCCCCGTGTTTTTTCTAACAGGTCAAGAGGGCAAACTTTTCGGCCCGCTCGCCTTCACCAAGACCTTCGCCATCGGTGCCAGCGTCATCCTCGCGCTCACTGTCGTGCCTCTGCTATGCTACTTCCTGTTTCAACCGGTGAAATGGTCGCGGAGCACCGTTTGGAAAATCGCCATCAGCATGGGTGTTGCCTCGGTATTCGCCACGCATGCGGTTTTCATGTGGGCGATGGCGGACTCACATTACAGCGGCTGGCCGATGTCCATCGTTGTCGGGGTCATCGTCGTCCTGGCCGTGGTGCGCATGACGCGCGAGCGCTTCCTGCCGATGGAGGAGAATCCGGTCTCACGCCGCATTGCTGCTGTCTACACGCCGGCCCTGCGCTGGGTGCTAGCTAACAAAAAAACCTTCATGATCGGGCCGCTGATCATCCTCGCGGCAGGCTTATGGATCTGGCGTGGAATCGGGCGCGAGTTCATGCCGCCACTTGATGAAGGCTCATTTCTCTACATGCCATCGCTACTCCCGCAGGCCGGACTTGGTCCAGCCATTGAGGTGAATGCGAAGCAGGACATGGCCATCGCCACGGTACCAGAAGTCGAAAGCGTCGTCGGTAAACTCGGTCGTGCCGAGAGCGCGCTCGATCCCGCGCCTATCGGCATGATGGAGAGCATCATCATTCTGAAACCCGAATCGGATTGGCGTCACGTCCCGGTGAAACGCTGGTTCTCCGACTGGCCGGGTTGGTTGAAAAAACCACTTACCTGGATCGCACCGGAACATCGCCAGATCACCAAGGGCGAAATCCTCGCTGAACTTCAGGAAAAGACCGCGATCCCCGGTGTGTTGCCGACTTTTCTCCAACCTATCCAGACACGCCTCGTCATGCTCCAGACCGGCTTCCGCGCCATGATGGGCGTGAAAATTTACGGCGGCGATCTCGGCGAGATCGAGCGCCTCGGTCTGCAAATCGAATCACTGCTCAAGGAAGTGCCCGGTGCCACGGACATCGTGGCCGACCGCATCGTCGGCAAACCGTATCTCGAATTCCACATCGACCGCGACCGCATCGCCCGTTACGGCGTCAACATCCGCGATGTGCAGGACGTGATCGAAGTCGCCATCGGCGGCATGAACCTCATGGAATCTGTCGAAGGCCGCGAGCGTTACCCCATCCGCGTGCGCTACCTGCGTGAGTTTCGCGAGGACATTCCCGAACTCGAAAAAATCCTCTTGCCCACCAGCAGCGGAGCGCAAATCCCGCTCGCGCAAGTCGTCACTATCAAGAGCGTGCTCGGTCCTCAGGAGATCAAAGGCGAGCGCGGCCTGCTCGTCGGTTACGTCACCATGAACACCCGCGACCGCGATGAAGTGAGCGTCGTGGAAGATGCCGAGAAGCTCTTGCAAGCCGCCTTAAAAGATGGACGCCTCAAACTCCCCGCCGGCTACTACTGGGAATGGAGCGGTCAGTTTGAGAACCAAGTGCGCGCCACCAAGCGCATGCAAATTCTCGTCCCCATCTGCATCGCCATCATGTTTGTATCGCTCTACCTCGGCTTCCGGCGGAAATGGATCGCGCCCGTCATCTTCATCGATGTCATCGTTTCCCTGTCCGCCGGATTTCTGCTGCTACCACTGTGGGACACAAATCTTTCCGTGGCCGTGTGGGTGGGCTTTCTTGTTCTGTTAGGCGTGGTGGATGACGACAGCGTGGTGCTCTCCACTTACCTCGAAGACATCTTCGACAAAAAGGAAATGCAAAGCGTCGCCGACATTCGCGAATCCGTGGTCCAAGCGGGCTTGAAACGAATCCGCGCCAACCTCATGACCATTTGCACCACCGTCTTCGGCCTCATGCCCGTCTTCTGGGCCACCGGCCGCGGAGCAGACATCATGAAACCCATCGCCCTACCCTCCCTCGGCGGCATGTCGGTCAGCATCGTAACCATGTTCATCGTTCCCTGCCTATTCTGCACCATCGAGGAGTGGAAATGGAAACGCAAACAACGTCTTACTCCAGAAAGAGTCATCGCATGACCGACACACAAACACCAAGCAAAGCCTGGCACAGCCAATCTTCTGAGGAAGCGCTGGCACAACTCAACTCCGCAGCGACCGGTCTCTCGGCGCAGGAGTCCGCAAAACGACTCGCGGCTGATGGCCCGAACGAATTGATAGAAGGCAAGCGCATCAGTGCGCTACAAATTTTTCTCAGCCAGTTCAAGAGTCTCATCATCTGGATTCTCATCACTGCCGGTGTCATCTCTGGCGTGCTTGGTGAAATGGTCGATGCCATCGCCATCCTCGCCATCGTCGTGCTGAATGCAGTGATCGGATTTTATCAGGAGCACAGCGCGGAGAAGTCCATCGCGGCGCTCAAGAAGCTGACCGCGCCACAAGCGAAGGTGCAACGAGATGGAAAAGTCATTTCGATTCCTGCTTCAGGAATCGTCGCGGGTGACATTCTCGTGCTGGAAGCGGGAGATCTGGTCGCAGCTGATGCCAGGCTTCTAACAGCGGCCTCACTCAAGTGCATCGAGTCCGCGCTGACCGGTGAGTCGGAGTCGGTGATGAAGCAGCCCGCGACGTTGGCTCAGGGCGACATCCCGCTCGGCGATCGCCAGAACATGGTGTTCATGGGCACGAGCATCGCAGCGGGCACGGGGCAGGCCGTGGTCGTGGCCTCCGCGATGAAGACGGAACTGGGTCACATCGCGGGGATGATGGAAGAGGCAGGCGCCGACGAGGAGACCCCGCTGGAAAAGAAACTGGAATCTTTCGGAAGGATACTCGTCTGGGCAGCGCTGGGTATCGTCGCACTGCTGTTTGGACTCGGACTTCTGCGCGGGACACCGCTCATGGAGTTATTCATGACTTCGGTCAGTCTCGCTGTGGCTGCCGTGCCGGAAGGGCTGCCTGCTGTGGTCACGGTGGCGCTCGCGCTTGGCGTGCGGCGCATGGCTCGCCGCCGCGCGCTCATGCGCAAGCTTGCCGCAGTCGAGACGCTCGGCTCGACGTCGGTCATCTGTACGGACAAGACTGGTACTTTAACGCTCGGCGAGATGACCGTGCGTGCGCTCTATGTTGCAGGTCAAAGCTACGAAGTCACAGGCGAAGGCTACGCGCCGGAGGGCGAAGTGCGCGTTAAGGACAAGAAGGTGGAAGCGCAAGACGCTGCCCCATTGCTCGAACTCGCGACCGTCCTCATGGGTTGCAACAACTCGCATCTCACACAGGAAAGCGGGAAATGGAAAACCGTTGGTGATCCCACCGAAGGCGCATTGCTAGTTGCCGGAAACAAAGCCGGTGGCAACCGCGAAAAGATCGAGACGGGTCTGCCGAAGCATCACGAGATCCCTTTCGACTCCGACCGCAAATGCAGCACCACGATTCGCAAGCTTCAGGACGGGAAACTCCGCGCTTACATTAACGGTGCGCCCGACGTCCTGTTAGATCGCTGCACCAACCTATACACCAGCACCGGAGTCCGTGCGATTACGGACGAGGATCGCCAGACCATCGTGGCACAAAACACCGCGATGGCGCAGCAAGCCCTACGCGTGCTTGGCTCTGCCTTTCGCAACTTGGATCACGCTGCGCCCGCCGATCTAACAGCAGATTCCGTGGAGCGCGACCTCGTATTCGTTGGCCTGTCAGGAATGCATGATCCGCCACGTCAGGAAGCCAAAGAGGCAGTCGCGAAATGTCGCGCCGCTGGTATTCGCGTGGTGATGATCACCGGCGATCACCCACATACCGCGACGGCCATTGCACGGGAAATCGGCATCGCTTCAGCCGAAGACATAGCCATCGCAGGCATCGAGTTGGACAAGATGAACGACGATGAACTCAAGGAGCGCGCATCGAAGATCGCTGTCTATGCCCGCGTCACCGCCGAGCACAAGCTGCGCATCATCCGTGCTTGGAAAGTGAATGATGCAGTGGTCGCCATGACCGGCGATGGCGTGAACGATGCCCCAGCCATCAAAGGTGCCGACATCGGCATCGCCATGGGAATTGCAGGTACGGAGGTCACCAAGCAGGCGGCGGACATGATAGTCACCGATGACGACTTCGCCTCCATCGTCGCGGCCGTCGAAGAAGGCCGCGGCATCTACGACAACATCCGCAAGACGCTCCAATACCTGCTGGCGGGCAACACCGGTGAACTCCTGCTCATGACTGTTTGCGTGATCATCGGCTTGCCTGCGCCGCTGCTGCCGATTCATCTGCTCTGGATCAATCTCGTCACCGACGGCCTGCCCGCACTCTGTCTCGCCACCGACCCGATTGATCCTGACGTGATGAAACGCCAACCACGTGCCCGCCATGATCGCATCACGGATGGCGGCTTTCTCCGCTCCATGTTTCTAACAGGATTTCTCACCGCTGGGGTGTCGTTCGCGGTTTACGTATACGTGCTGAAGACGGAGAGTGAAGAAATGGCACGCACACACGCCTTTGCCGTGCTGGTGTTTGCCGAACTCCTACGCTCTTTCGGTGCCCGCAGCGAGACCAAGCCCGTGTGGCGCATCTCTCTTTTTACGAACATCAACCTCGCCATCGTAGTCGCCATTTCGTTCGGACTCCAAGTGTGGAGCCATCACAATACTGTTCTAGCTGACTTTTTGAAAACCTCCCTGATGCCATTCTCCGCATGCCTCACGCTGCTCGCGCTCGGCGCGATTCCGCTGATAACTTTGGAAATAGTGAAGGTCGTGCGGAACGCTCATGGTAAATCTAAACCAAAAAAACAACCCGCCTAGTGGAAATGGCCACCGGGCGGGTTGTTGAAATTTTCAGAATGTTAATCAGTCCTTAATCGGAACAATGAACATGCATTCTTTTCCATCTGCATTCAGATAGGTGACTTTGGACGAAGTGGCTCCTTTTCCAGGAGGACCTGAATGTTTGATAGTAACTTTTTTCTCGCAGGCATCGCAATGCATGGTGCCACCGTCATGACAAAGTGCCTCGACCTCTTTCTCATCTGCGACTTCCTTCACCGTAATCGACTTACATTCCATGCATACCTTGGCGTAATGGTCACCTTTTTTGAAGCTAAGAAAAAATACCTTAGAGTTTTTTCAATACCCACCACGGCGATTTCCAACCAAGAGGATTTTTCGAACTGAAGCCTCCTGCCTCGATGAAGAGGTAGTCGGTTCCGCCGATGGTTTTCGCGGTGATTTTTTGTGCGACATTTTGATCTAAATCTAACAGCGTATCGCCTGACCAGATCCAGCGTGGGTCTTGGGTGAAGCCGTCTTCTTGCAGAGTGATTTTCTGGAACGGGGTGCGGCCGATACTGGCTTTCGCGGCGGGATCGAACTCTTCGATTTTTGCAACTTGAGAAATGACGCTCCATGTTCCGGTGGCTTTTGGATTTGGAACAAACTTACCATCGTATTGGAATTTTCCTGCTTCAGGATCTTCCGGATCTTTGCCTGGCTCCTGTAAATCTTGCCATTCCGGGGAAAGCATTGGGACGAACGATGCGGCTTTGCGAAGCACCTCGGCATCGAGCGCTGGGAGTTTTCTTTCTTCCAACCACATGCTGAAAATTCCTTGTGCGGCAGGAGGCATTTGAACGATGGCGCGGTCGCCATAACGCATGAAGGTGATGGCGGAAATCGTGACCGGAACTTTCGCAAATTCCTGAACAAATTCAGGAGTGATCCAACCGCCTTGAATAGTATCGCCTGCGCGTCGGCCCAAGCCTTCTTTGGACTCCACAAGAGCTTTTCCATTCACGAAAATTTTGAAGCCATCGCCCGCACCAACGCCTTGACCACGACTGGCGCGGAGGCGGTAGATGTGGCCGGGTTTCATGGCAGGAAATTCATAGGTGCCACGCAAAAGCAGGACTTCCTTATCCCAGAGAGTGCGTGGTGCTTCGCCCCAATGATTGCGCTCCGCTTTGGAATTATCTGTTAGCTCGCCTTTGTATTGACCGAACGGTGGCAATCCTTTTCTCCAGCCAGCTTTAGCAGCATCGAATTCTGGCGCGAACCAATTTTCCATGCCTTTTGGAAACGTCACCGGACGATAGCGCCACGGGGTTTTATCGTAAGCGAGTTCTTCCGCTGGATCGAAGGTGTGGTAATTCCATTCCACATTTTTAAGATCGGGGCCGAACGGTTTCCAATCGTATTCTTTGATTCCGACCTTGTTGTAAAGCGACACGAGGCCGTCGATGGAATTCATGACCGTGCCGTTTTGAGTCGGCTTGCTGAGATCACTGAAAATCTTGCGGCGGTTTTGACCAATGTATTGATAGATGAGTTTCTCGCTGATGAGTGGGAGAATGACTTTTTTCAGATCGGGACCGAATTGATCGGGATCGGCAGAGAGGAAAACGGTATCGTGAGGCAGCGGTGAATCAGGGAATTGTTTTTTTGAAACCTGATAGAGCACATCGTATCCGCCTGGAACGCCTGAGAGAGCCTCTGCGAGACGACCCAGTGTTTCCTTGCGGTGACCTGTTAGATCTTGGCCACCCTCCCAGCGAGTCTTGCCGCTGTAATTTTCATAAGCACCGCCCATTGCTTTAAGAGCAACGACACGAACTTTTTCGTTGGCTTCAGGAAGCTTTTCCCGCAAGAGACCAAGCGGTCCACCCGTGGTGCTTTGGCGTGGAGTAGCTTGGAACAACTCGCCTATCGGCGGGAGAACTTTTTCGTAACAACGAGGATCGGTCGCAACCTGGGCCAGTGTCATGAGTGCGCCGTTTTGCAGCCATTGCTCGGAATGCTTGAGGTAGGGAGCGATCATGTCCACGTGTGGAGCGATCATGTCAGGCGTGCCTTTTTGGATAAGGGAAAAACAAGCGTCTTTCACGAACCATGATTCTTTGTCATCTTTCAGGCGTTCGATCGCGAGATCGAAGAGGCGTTTTGACCAATCCAGTGTGGGATCGAACGCTTTGGTCGCGGCGCGGAAACCGACGTTGCGGACGCGTGGATCAGCGTGCAGAGCGAATTCTTCTAACAACTTCGGACGAACATCGCTAGTCAGTGTGGGTGCCATGTATCGGACTTCAAGACCACCGGCTACACCGCCCACCATGAGGCGGATGAGGTATTCTGGATGGGAAACGTATTGGCGAACTTCATCATCGGTGAGTGGTTTTTCAGTCAAGCGAGCGATGAGCGATTTTCCGGAATCTTTCGCCAAGGTCTCAGCTGTTAGATCCAATTTCTTGCCTTGTTCACCGGGGACGGGATCCATGGAGAGGAAAATATCATCTGCCTCGGTGCCCCATGGACGTGTGGGGAGTTGATACGGTTTGGAAAACTTGGATGGCGGTGCGCCGGTGATGCGAAGGGTTTTGCGTGGGATGGTGTAGGTGATCGCGTAGCAGTTGCCCCACTCGATATTGTCGTAACCGGCACCACCGAGGATACTAAAGGATCCATCAAAGTGGCGTGACATTTCGTAATGCCATTTGCGGTTGTCCATGAACTCGCGGTATTGCTTCGGCTCCTTCTCATACTTCAGACCCATCGAAGCACTGCGCCAGATTTCACCGATGCCGCCGCCAGTGTGACCGTGAAGCATGAAGGTGGTGGTGTAGAAACTGGTCTTCGCACAGTGATCGCGGGCTTTCGCATAGATTGATTTTTCACCCTCGGGTGTGAGCGATGCGGCGGCCGCCATGGCGAAAGCGAGTTTGCCGTGCTTACCGTTATCGACGAAGGAAGTTTCTGGCCTATCATCGCCGTATGGGTTGATGCCACGACCTGCATAGCGGAAAAAGTGAACCATCGTGCGGTTCAGCAGGCTGTCGTTAACATCTACGCCGCACTGTTTGGCTAGGAGAAGAAAGGTAACAACGTGGGTTCCGCCGGCGTTAAGGTGACCGTTTCCATAACCGAGCTTGGTGACACCACTGCGGCCCGCCCATGCATCGAGGTATTCCCCTTTTGCTGCTGCATCGACCCATTTTTTGATGATGGGAAGCGCTACGGGATCGCCGGTGCGGAGATAGTATTCACAAAGCGCAAGACCGCCGTAACCGATGTGCCATGCGTAGCCGTTGCCGTTTTTATCTTTCATGCCGTGCACCCATTCTTTCACGGGAGCGAGATCTTTATCTTCACCCGTTGAGAGCAGGAACAACATTCCGAAATCGGCGAAGCCTTTGTTAGAACCTGGCTTAGCAAGGTAGTCGGCCATATTTCTAACAATTTTATCCGACTTCGGACAATTCAGCGGCCAAGTTTTGCTGTATGGACCGAGCACGGGGATTTTGACGATGACTTCTTTGGCAGCTGCCTTGTCGTCATCTTTGAGCATGAATTTCAGAACACCATCTGAGGCTTCCGCTTTTTCAATCATCTGACCGAGCTGGATGCGTGGGTCGATGTCTTTGAGTGTTTCACCATTGATCGATTCGATAATCTGACCGGCTTTGAAAGCTCCGGTAGCATCGGCTGGAGAACCGGGCTCGGTAGCTTTATCAGGATTTTTCAAATCCAAATCGCCAACCTTCATTGTGAAAGCGGGTTGATGGAGTTCGATCGCAATGCCTACTGGGCCAAAACTTGAGAGTGAGTTTACGGTCGCGGTCTCGTTTGGCGCGGTGGAAAAAAGTTGGGGTCCTTTGTAGAAAGTTTGGGCGTGAGTTAGCTCGAACGAATTCACCAAGCTGAAAGCCGCGAGGCCAAGTGTGATCGATTTGGCAAATCTGCGCGGGGCAAGAGGTGAATAAGTCATGGGTTTATTGGAGTAGGGTCGTTGCTATACAGCAGATTGGGAATGCTTCTATCGACCATTAAAAAGGCAGCCTGTGAAAAAATGTCACATCCTAAAAATCTCGTTTTCTATTATATATCAATGATCCCTGGGGTTGAAGGTCGAGCTGTCGCGCAGTTTTTCCCATGCTGCGCGCTCCTCTGGGCTGACCTGACGTGGCGAGACGATGGAAATTTCCACATACAAATCTCCCGGTGCGTCCTTTTTCGGTAAGCCGTAGCCTTTGAGTCGAAGCTGATCTTCCGAGTTGGTTCCTGCAGGGATTTTGAGCTGCACCGTTTTTCCACCGGGGACGTTTAGCGAAACCGTCGTGCCCAACACCGCTTCCCATGGAGCGATTGAAAGTTCACGAAAAAGATCATGACCTTTCACGCGATAATCTGGATCCGCCGCCATGCGGACTCGTAAAAATAAATCACCGGCCTCCCCTCCCCCCGAACCATTTCCACCATGACCCGGCACGCGCAGGCGCTGACCCTCACCTATCCCTGCGGGAATCCGAACTTGCACTTCATCAGTCGTCACTCGACCTGTGCGCGGATCTGCTTTGCGTAGAGAAATCGTTCGCATCGATCCACTGAATGCTTCTTGCAGCGTCACCATGAGATCGCCTTCGATATCTTGACCGCGTCTTTTTCCACCGCCTGCGCCAGAAAATTCACCACCATAACCCGCTGCACGACGTGCGCCACCGCCGGAGAAATATTGCTCAAAGAAATCGCTGAACCCGGTGCCGCCAAACTGAAACTCAAAGCCCTCAGGCATCTGTTGCGCTCCGCCACCTGACCACGAACCTTGGGGCGGCGCGCCGCCATAGCGTTCCCAATCTGCGCCCAACGTATCGTATTTTTTGCGCTTTTCCGGATCACTCAGCACTTCATACGCCTCATTGATTTCTTTAAACTTCTCCTCAGCCGTCGCCTTGTCCTTCGCGACATCCGGATGATGCACCCTGGCCAATTTCCGAAATGCTTTTTTAACATCGGCTGCTGAGGCATCGCGACCGATTCCTAACACCTCGTAATAATCTCTAAATTTTACCGCCATCTTTAAAAGGTATGAGCAAAAACACCTTTCAAAGCAAGCTAGCGATTTTACTTACTACCATTTCTCAGTTACCAGAAACGCCCACGCGGAAAAACTTCGGCACTTGCACCGCACCTCCACTTTGGACAGGGACCGTGTTTGGGAATTGAATGCTTACAGCTTCCAGATCGCTCGAACCCACGGCTGTTAATACCGAGCCGAAACCTGAATCAAACGGAGTCCATATTTTTAGATCCGCGCTAAACTCTGCCGTATATGTCAAACCAGCGGACACGTAATCTTTCCGCCTCGCAAATACCGCATGATATTTAGTTTCCGCAAACCTCAACACAGGAACTCCCGGCTGGGTCACTTCGCCACCTAGATCAAATGCAAGAGTCCGCGTGGTCGAAGATGTAGGATCCATCCCAAATGCGAATTCTTGAAGATTTGTTAGATTATCAGCATCAGGATTACTTGTAAGAGCAGTGTCTGTAAAAGTGTTTTCAAAACCATTTCCAGCACTACTCGCCCAACCCAGATATGCGCTCTGAACATTAAACGTAGCTGTGGCCGCGTGACCCAATCCATCATTAACGGTTAGAGTGAGGTTACTTCCTACGACCGTTGGCGTAACACTGACTCCACTCAGCACGCCATTGACAAAGTTTGCAGACATTCCAGTAACGCCGGCAGTTCCACCAAAGGCAACAGCGCCGGTAAAGCACCCAAACAGATTTCTCTCATTTGCGATGACCCTGATCCGAGCTTCGCTTGGTGCGAGCCAGCGATCTCCCATTTTCGATGGGACTCAGCTCCGTTGTTGCGGAGTATCGTACGCTGGGCAAATCAGGTAGCGCGCGGTCAACGTCCTCTAACAAAAACATTTTCAGAGGCTGAGTTCATCGAGGGCGGCACGATCGGACCGGCGCATTAGAGATCAATGTTTCAATTGTTAGAAACACCGACTCGGAAAAACTTCGGATAGCCGTTGCCAGTCGTTTGTAACGGCACACTGTCTGGGAAAGGCACACTCACTGCCTCCAAGTTACCTACACTGCCCGCGTCAGTTTCCACCTGGAGGCCTGCGGCACTTGGAGTCCATGCACTCAGATCTGCGCTGAACTGCACGGTGTAGGTGAGGCCAGTTGCTTGATAATCTTTTCTCCTTGTGAAAACCGCTTGGTAGATAGGAGCTTCCGTTGAGCCCGTATTTTCAAGCACCGGAATGCCAGCCTGAGTCAAATTGCCGCCAGGCACGTACGCAAGCGGAGAGAGCGATGAGGAGGTCGGATCGGTACCGAAAGCGAACTCCTGAAGATTGTTCAGAACGTCGTTGTCGGGATTACTGGCGACTGCGATGTCGATCAAGGAATTGGTGAAATTACCAGTCGCCCAAACGTTGTAAGTGGTGCTTTCCACGACGCTGATAGTGATCTCACTGAAAGCCGAGCCATCAGCGTCGTTGGCTGTTAGCCTGAGCATATAGGTGCCTGTTGCGGTGAAGTGGGCAGTGGTGTCCACCGCATTCACATTTCCGAAAGTAACGGCTGCCGGACCGCTCACCTGGCTCCACGTAGAAGTGAGAGGATCGCTATCCAGATCACTGATCGTTCCATCAAGAGTCACGCTTGCGGATGCGACACCCAGAGGCGCAGAAGTTTTGTAAGGGTGCCCAGCGGGCAAACTCGTCGCCAAGCCCCATTGGTGGGCGAGGTAGCCTTCCAGCCTGAGGCGTGTATCATCACTAACAACACCGGGCAAAAAGATGATTTCGCCGAATTTGGCATTCGCACAACGCGACTCGCTGGCAGCATCCCCGCCAATGCGAAGAATGGAAGTGCTATCACTGGCATAGGGCGGTGTGCCAGTAACTGTGCTCTGAACCGTGCCGTTCAGATACAATTTCAGCTGTTGAGCAGCATCATTACGTAAGCCCCCAAAGAGGATGTTTTGATTGGTGCGGTTGAACGCAGTGGAAAAAGAACTTGCTGCCGCTTTGAAGCTAATAGCGCTGCTTGAGCTCATATGAATGCCATACCCGAGGCTCGTACTCAGCAATGAACCCTTTGAAATCAGAGAGTTGAAAGTGGAGGTTTGATTAAGATAAGCGCCGTGGTTAAAGACGGAAAAAATGTTAGATCCCCCAGTGGAATCCGTGAGCAGCGAAGCGTGGTGGGCGACATCCAGTTTGTGGGCATTTGCGGCAGTGAATTCGATAGCATTATAGCCATTAATAGTCGCGATGCCCGTCGTCGGCCGATTGGCAGCAGTTGGTTGTGCGGCATGATTTCCATTGCCCGAGCGATCGGCCCACTGACTGACTTTACCTGCGCTCTGGGTAATGGTATTCGTTGCCTGCGCGTCCAGCCAGAGCGAGGCATTGGTCTGCGCCGGGGTCCATGGCGGCGCGCTCAATACAACTGCTCTGTCGTTTCCTGCATCCACCTCAGGCACATGGTTGTCGTTGTCCGCGATGTTAACCAGAGCCGAGGCAACGCCGAAACTGTAGTTTGCACTTGGTGTTAGAGTTAGAATGGCCGTCTCATTGCGTTCACCAAAAACATTGTCATCAACTGGTGTCAGCGTAACGTTCACAGAACTTTGACCCGCCGGAATCGTGACCGGAGAGTTCGAAGACGTTGTGTAATCACTTCCCTTTACCGCAGTTCCGCCATGGGAAAATGATACTGCAAGAGTAGCGGTGGTGTGTCCGATGCGCGAGATGGTCCAAGAACCTGGGTCAGGTCCGGTTTCGGATGCCGCATAGTCATTTGCCACCACAGAAACGGCAGGCAAATCATCATCGAGAATGGTGATGGTTGCGGTGGATTGCGGACCAGTGATAGCACCAACCACATTCGAGAGAGCAAGGTTAAAAGTCTCGTTTGGCTCGACTGCGGTATCGCCATTAATAGTGATGGTAAAAGTCTTGTATCCCAACTCTCCATCGGCCCAGTTAAGCGTGCCGGAAGCGGCTGCATAGTCGCCGTTGGCCAGTGTGGCGGTGCCGTTGGAAGTAGCGTAGTTCACTGCAGCCGCGCCCGTTAAGCCGCCTTTACGTTCTACGGCAATGGTCACCGTTGACGCACCCGTATGCGCTTCCGACTGCGAATAGACCGAAGAAACTAACTCGATAAGGCCCGGACTGCCCTGCAGCATCGGACGCGCCGCTGCATACTGGGCAATTTCTGTGGGCGTAAGTGCGCGATTGTAGATACGGACATCATCCAGAGAACCCGCAAGATAACCACTGGCTGCGGGGTTGCTACCTATGGTGACATTGACGCCGCTGGCCGTGTTGACATTCTTAGCTGCCACCACAGCAAGCGGTGAATCCAGCACGCCATTGATATAAAAAAGGTGATCGCTTGAAGAGACTCCTCCCGTTGGAAAAACCAATGCCACGTGGCGCCATTGCCCATCATTGACCAGAGTGGTACCCGTGAGGAATCCGCCGTTGACTTCTACTTTGAGCGCTCCGTTTTCGATTAACCAATAATACTTGTTGCCACTGGTGTTAGGCCCCCAACCGACGATGCAACCGTTTGCGGTGGTTTTAATCCAGGCCATGACCGTTCTTGGGCTTGAGCCCGTCACACCACTGAAGCCAGTTGCCACAACTCGATCATTTACGCCATCGAATGCCAAAGCGCCGATGCCGTCCCATGCGGTGCCTGTCATGTTAGTGAGGGTTCCATCGTGCTCTGACGGGGAACCATCTGCTGCACTGGCATCGTCGGCGACTAGTCCGGAGGCCTCATCAAATTTCCAATGCGCGAGGAGGTTCGGATCGATTCCGGCCACCGTGACGTTGATGCTAGCCGGAGCAGATGTATAGGTGCCATCGCTGACCGTGAAGGTAAAGCTATCCGGACCAGTGTAGCCATTGTTTGGCGTGTAAATCACGTTTGGTAAGATCCCTGTCAAACTGCCGTTGCTCGGGTTGGTTTGCGCGGTAAATGTCAGGGGCGAATTATCCCAATCGAAGCCCGTCAGCGTAATACCGCGCGAGGTGTTAGCATCAAGAGTTACCGCTTGTGTATTGGCAACTGGCGGCTGATTGGCGGCAGTCAACGCCGTGATGGTGATGTCTTTGGAAATGCTTGTAACACCAGCAGTGACCAGCAAGCGCAGCACGTATTCGCCTTGAGCCGAGAAAGATGCGCTCGTCTCCAGTGCTGAGGCGTTGCCAAAAGTCACCGTGCCCGGCCCTGACACTTTCGACCAAGTCGATGTGGCGTTTGCATCTAACAGTTTGAGGTTTCGCACCACTCCTTTGAGACTTGCCGTATTGCTCAGCGGACGCACCAGGGTGTCGTTCCAAACGACCAGAGGTTCCGAGAACAAACCGTCTCCGGCCCAGCTTGCAAGGGCATTCCAGATCGTGCCATCAGCCTGTTGAGGCAGGAGAATATTGCGCAAACTGGTCTCACCTAGGCGAGCCTGCAGTTGTCTGTAGTAAAGACTGCGCGGAGTCACATGAGTGTAGTGAGACTGCCAGGTGCCATAAGCTTCAGTGGTGATGCGGCCCTCAACTTTTGAACCAACGCAGCCGATGGCCCAGTTCATGCCAGCAGGGGGGGCGTCGCATGCAAGCATAGTGGCAACACTGTTCCAGAACATCACCTGCGCTCCCGCCCAGCCATGGCCGGTGCCCCAGTCGCCACGGTTATGGACACGCATCTCAGTGGTCTTGATGTTGTCATAGAGTTCCCCAGTGGCGTAGCGAAAGTGAGGGCCGACGTCATCCTTGGCATTTTCTGATAGACTATCTACGAAGACATTGGGGCCAGGAGTTAGTGAGCCTGATACAAAGTCATGTCGACCTCCCCAAGTGTAGCAGCGCTGAACCAGCACAGACGTGCAGTCATCGATAGAGAATGAATACTTGCGGCCGCCATCGGTAATGGATTTCGGATCGACCATGGCGCTGTCTTCGATGGTGACATTGCGGCAACGGGCGCTCACCTTCACGCAGCTCATGCCGAAATATTTGGCCGTCACCTGACGCACCCAGGCGTTCTCGGTGTCTTGCATATGGATGGCCGTCCACCCGTGCGCTTCATCGTTATCGCTGAGATAAGTGGACTCCAATCGCAGTGCTTCAAAACCAATGTTTGCGATGCGCCCGCTGTGGTTGCCCAGCTTGGAGACTTCGGCTCCGCCGTATTGGGTTTCAATCGACTGCACCAAAGGTATGTTGATTTGGATTGTGTTGCCCGTCACCGCCGTGACCTTGCGTTCGTAGGTCAGTTGAAATTCGCTCGGGGTCCAACTCTCATTTCCATCGATAGGATCAATGATGTTATTCATGCGGATATCATCAATCCACTTCTGATTCATTTTGTAGACTATACGGATCTCATTGCCTACGGAGTACGCCGATGCGTTGTTAACGTTGAATGATTTCGCGCCTGAAGGGACGAAAGCATCGGTCACGCTCACCGTGTTGCCGCTCGCTGGATAGTAACCGGAGCCAAGAACCTCAAACAGGTTGTCTTGAACGGTGGCGGTCATTGTGACCTTGGTTCCGCCGCTTGATTGCGAACCTTCCCCCCGGATCACAATGCCACTGGCATTGATGATAAGAGTGCTAGCTACTTTATAGTTGCCAGCCTTGATGAGCACGGCGCCACGGAAGCCATTTCCATCGATTGGCAGAGCAGCGACTTGATTGATCGCGTTTTGGATCAGTGTGGTGTCATCACCACCGGTGGGAGCATTGATGGTCACGACGGCAGGCACAAAAGGAATGGGAATGCCACCGCCTTTGTAGCCAGCGCTGGAGAAGTCGGGCACGGTGTTAACACTATTGGCCTGACCTTGGTTGGGGTAGTTGCCATAGATCAAATCCCCGTTGGCATCCTCATATACCAAAGTGCTACTCTGGGCTTCAGCCCGTGCAGGCCCAAAAAGGATCAATCCAAGAAAAATCCAGTGACATAACTGCCTACTTGTGCGGCGGTCATGAATCGATGGGATGCGGGCATGATTCATGACAAAAAATGAAGGATCTGGATTTCACCCGAACCGGGAGTCTATCGAACAAGCAATGGGTTGGCTTGTGATGTTCTAAGGAATTAGAGATCATCATTCAGACCGTCAATCCCATTCATCTTCATTGTCGGCAACTAAGCAAAATTCTATTTAATTGCTTGAGCAAAATGATCTAAGTCCAAAATATTTTACCTTCGATTGGTGCGGATCGGCAAGACATCGGCTTTCCACGTCCAGGCTTTAGCTTTCGCATCTGCCATCATTGTTGGCCAATTGCGATCTAGTTGAGTTTGACCATTGATGTTCCACATACTCCAGCCCAGCCCAAGTCGTTCACAAGTCTGGTTGACGTAAATGTCGTCGTCGAACTGAGCAGAACGCCATTTATCAGTGATGCCAAGAGTTTCGTTAGTGACTGATTCCGGAAACCCATTTTCAGATGGCCATGCAGGAAACCGTGAGTGGAGATTGCGGAGGTTGGCTGCTTTTGTAGCTGCTCCGTAGGCGCTATCGTTGTTGTAGAGATGATAAGCCACTGAAGTTTTCGCCCAATCCACCGAACCCGGCATGGCGGCGAAGGCAGCAGCGAGGTTACCGAGTCCAGTGCCAGTCGCGTAATCGTTGATGCCTGGTGGAGTCAAGATCATGATATGCGTGTTAGGTGCAGCTTTGCGAATGATGTTGTAAGTCGTTTTGAGCGCTTGGATGCGCGGCGAGTCTGCGGGTTTATCCGAGGCATTCGCCGTCATGCTTCCGTTGTTGCCAATCCCCTCCATCGGTTCGTTCGCGGCTTCATAGAGGACGTGGGTACGGCCTGCGAAGTATGGTGCGACGTGTGTCCAAAGTTTGTCATTATAAGCCGCGTTGTAATGAGGTATTTTATTATGCGAGTTGATGATGACATACATGCCATGCGCTGAAGCATAGTTCACTGCACGTTCCATTCTCGCGAGTTGGCGTTTGCGGTAAACAGGATCGTTCCAATCGGTTGGTGTGAAAGTCGCGGAAGGTTCGTAAGCCTCGATCTCCCATGTATCGAATAGAATCATGCGCACAGCATTCAATCCCTTGGATTGCATCGAGGCGTAGTAAGATTCTGGTTCTTCCTTACGATCTTTTTCCCAGATCCACGCAGTGCCGGCGCGGAGCGGCGAGTTGGTATCGGAACGAAGCACTTTAAGTGCAGGTGATTTTGCATCGTAGACATCAGGTATGTTTACGACCCGCACGCGAGCGCGATCTGTTGTTAGAGATGCAGACTGTGCGCCTACAAACTGGTTTCCGAAACAGCCGATGATCGATACAACGAGCGATACTCGGAATAAGAATTGAAGAAAATTTTCGTGATGACTGAAAGACATGGTGTGGGACGTGGATGGATAGGCTGTCACTATGATCGATCAAGTTACTTACTAGACCGCTTCATCGCTGACCACTGCGTTTTCTGGACGGGTTTGTTTCCTGCACTACAGCCACCGTTTTCGAATTCAATGGTCATTCGACCATCTTTCTTGCGGTGGGGCGCATGATTGGGTGGGTTTAATAATGGCAATAGCGGCTTTTTCCTACCTACATCTCTCATTCTTCAAGGTTGAGCGCGAACGGTTTGCAGTACATGGTCTCTCCATGTCACGCCCACGCGACCCAGACGAGCCGAAGATTTACTTCCTCCCAAACCTCATGACTGCCTGCAATCTTGCGTGCGGTTTCTTCGCCGTCCTGATGATTCTGAAGGGACAAATCGAAGTACAGAAAGCGTCCGGAGACGGAGTCATCGCCGCAAAAGAATACTACGAGATCTCCCGCCATTATTACCAATACGCCATCCTTCTTATTTTTGGCTCCTGCCTCTTCGATCTGCTCGACGGTCGTCTAGCTAGACTTGGTGGACAAGAATCGCCGTTCGGACAAGAGTTCGACTCGCTCGCAGATATCATCTCCTTCGGCATGGCTCCCGCAATGTTACTCTCCCGCGCCGTGTTGTTTCCTCTTGGAAACATCGGTTGGTCAATCGCTCTCATCTACCTCATCTGCGGCGCGATGCGACTCGCTCGTTTCAATTGCCTTGCCGCGCTTCCGAAAAAGCCCGGCGACAAAAACGATTTCCGCGGCATCCCCATTCCGATGGCAGCAGGCTTCATCGCCTCTCTGACTTTCCTCATCATCGATCTTTATAAGAATGACCATGAGGTCGGCGTTTGGAAATACGTGCTCGCAGGCGTGATGCTAGGGCTATCTTGGTTGATGATCAGCGATGTCCGTTATCCTTCTTTTAAATCGGTCGATTGGAAAACTCGCGGCAGCTTCACAGCCATCGTCGCCGCAGTCATTTTGGTTAGCTTGACCATACATTTCCGCTACGTGATGCCCGTGGTGTTGTTCAGCGCCTACTTAGTTTATGGATTCTTCAGACCATTGATTTCCCAACGTTTGAGAAAGGAAATCGAAGACTTTTCAGAAACGGAAGAGACGCCCGCTGAGCCCATCGATAAGCGAGAGGGACTCTAATAGATCATGGACGAAAAACGAAAAACGCGAATCCTTCCGTGGCTACTTGTCATCCTTCCGCTATGGTTAATTGCTTCCGGTGCACTTGCCTTGGTGCAATATTTTAAAACCGAAGAGACTGCAAAAATTGAAGCTGAAAAGCGTTTCGCAAAAAGCGTATCAGCGGAATCCATCGCGGATGATTTAAAAAAAATCATTTCCGTTATCGGTGAGCGCAACACCTCCAAACCCGATCAACTCGCAGCCACTGCCTCGATGATTGAGGGCACGCTCGGACCATCGAACACTGGTTACGAAGTCGCTAAAATCGACAGCCCATCTGATTTTCCTATCCTCAAAGTTACCATTCCCTCTCTCAAGAAATCCACTGAGCCAGTCTGGATCATCACCTCCTACGATTCACCTAACAGTTCTCGCGGCGCTGAAAAAAATGCCACGGGTCTCGTCGCCACGCTCGCCGCCGCACAATCTTTGGCGGATCTTTCACCAGCCCAACCCATTCATTTCCTCTTTATCCCGCACACGAATGAAGATGACGCCCCCATTCTCGAAACCGCCATCATCGTTTCCAAACTGATCAAAGCCGATCCCCAACCCCGCGCCATTCTATGCATCGAGGCAATGGGCGACGCCGAATCACTCATCCTTTCCTCTCGCGACATCACCGCACTACCCACCGTCGACTTCGAAGACCTTGGAAAAATCCTAGGCGCAGAAGTCGTCTGCCTCGGGGACGATTTCGACCTCTCATCCACTTTGTTCGAAATGAGCCTCCCCGCAATCCGCATCGCCACCCGCCCCACGCTACTTCCCAAGGAATCCGACGAAAAAATCCCTTTTGCACCCACCCTTGCAGCTTCGACTGGACGGCTGATAGAGTTAGTGCGCAGGCTTTCTAAATGACCCCATTCGGTGGAATTTTTCAAATCCCGCCATTGACAAATCCCTTCTTGCTGGCAAATTACCATCATGGTAAAAACGCAAGTTCAAATCCCAGACGCTCTTTACAGGGAAGCAAAACGCATTGCTGCGGAGAATGAGATGAGTTTCGCAGAAGTCGTGCGCAGAGGCCTAGAAGAAATTATTGTCCACCACCCACCCGGCAGACAACGCCCTGACCAATGGGAGCCACCTCAAGCATTCGACCTTGGCGAGATGCTTGCTCCGGAATCCGAATGGACCCACCTTTGCCACGATTAAACGGCCATGATAAGTTTCGACACCAATATTGCCGTTCACGCGGCCAATTCTTCATCACCGCAGCACACATCTGCCATAGCTTTCCTCCGTTCTCTTGCTACACGCAAGGATGTCGCGATCTGCGAGCTGGTGCTGGTTGAGTTATATCTCAAACTCCGTAACGAGAAAATTTTCTCAAAACCTCTCTCTGCTAACAGCGCCGCGTCAGTCTGCCAGTCCTATCGAAACAATCGTTCATGGATGCTGATTGAATCAGCACCCGTCATGCAAGAAGTCTGGACTCACGCCGAAAAACATCAATTTGCATACCGGCGCATCATCGATGTTCGTCTCGCTCTAACGCTCCTACATCACGGTGTTACAGAATTCGCCACCTCCAATATCAAAGATTTACAAAACTTAGGTTTTGAAAAAGTCTGGAACCCCTTGGAATAACTCTCCGAAAATCCCCTCTTGACCCATCGTCAATCGTACCCGACCGATTGCACCTAACTTAAGCGCATGATTTCCCCAAGCGAACTAGATACCACCTTCACTTCCCACGCCCCCGGTTACTGGCCGGATTGCGAGGCGAAGGATTGGAACGATGCTAAATGGCAGCTGAGGAATCGTATCGATTCACTCGCGGAGCTAGAGGCGCACATCAAGCTGACCGATGAAGAACGCGCCGGCGTCCTGCTTGCAGGAAACAAACTTGCGATGTCGATCACTCCGCACTTTTTCAATTTGATCGATAAAAACGATCCCAACTGCCCGATCCGCCGCCAAGTCATTCCGCGCATCGAAGAAGCATGGACCGCGCCCGAAGAGCTCGCCGATCCCTGTGGCGAAGATTCTCACATGCCCGTCCCCGGCCTGGTCCATCGCTATCCGGATCGCGTATTGTTTCTCGTCACCGATCGCTGCGCGTCTTACTGCCGCTACTGCACCCGCTCGCGGGTGGTTTCCGGTGTCGGCGAGCAACATCTCGAAACTCAATGGGAGCAGGCATTTCAGTATTTGGAAAAACATACTGAAGTGCGCGACGTGTTACTTTCCGGCGGAGATCCACTTCTGTTTTCCGATGCGAAACTGGATAAAATTCTCACTCGCCTTCGCGCGATCCCGCACATCCAGTTTCTTCGGATCGGTTCTCGAATCCCGATTTTCCTCCCGCAACGTATCACGCCGGAACTCTGCGACATGTTGAAAAAGCATCATCCGCTTTTCATCTCCATCCATTCCAATCACCCAAAGGAACTCACCACCGAAGTCCGCGAAGGTCTCGTCCGCCTCGCAGAAGCCGGCATCCCGCTTGGTAACCAATCGGTTCTACTTCGCGGCGTGAATGATTCTCCAGAAATTCAAAAAGCTCTGGTGCATAAACTTTTGATGACTCGGGTCCGTCCTTATTATCTCTATCAGTGCGATCTCATCACGGGTTCATCTCACCTCCGCACCTCCGTTGCCGAAGGCGTGAACATCATCGAAAACCTGCGCGGCCACACCACCGGATACGCCATCCCACAATTCGTCATCGATGGCCCCGGCGGCGGCGGGAAAATTCCGATCAACCCGAATTACGTCGTCGATACTAGTTCTAACAAAATCACCCTGCGTAACTTCGAGGGCGAAATTTTCGAATACCCAGATCCGACTCCTATCCCAACAGCGGATATGAAAGCCCTGCACGAGAAGGCGATGTGTAGTTAGATATCTTACCTGATCATTTAACATCATGGAAAATTTTCTAACCACTATCTCTAAGCTCATCAGGGAGAAAAATCTCCACGCGCTTATGATTGGTGGACATGCTGTAACAGCACTGGGACATCCACGTGCAACTTTTGATCTAGACCTTCTCATTCCCCGATCCGCAGCTGAAATTTGGAAAACCGAACTCGCTCAGCTCAGTTATCTGCCGTTTTCCGAATCCTCCAATTTCATTCAGCTCGAAGCCACTCACAACTTTCCCCTTCCACCCATCGATCTCATGCTCATCGATGATGCTGTTTTTCATGCGATTCTCGCCGATAAGATCGATTCAACCCCACTTGCCACGCCAAGCCCACAGACGATGATCGCACTCAAGCTTCATGCGATCAACCAACCGTCCCGCCTGAACACCGAGCAAGATTGGAGCGATATCATCGCACTCATTCGGGCTCACAAACTCTCGCTCGACGATGCAGAATTTTCAGCTATCGTCCTCAAACATGGAGGACAAACAGCCATCGACCGAATCAAAGCCGCCCTCTCCAGCGGATCTTGAGTTTCCGTCTTGTCCCGAAGGACCACGGCCTCACTCCCCGCAATTCATCGACCCACGCATCGTCGCCGAGCACTTCGCGCCACTGATGAAAAATCTCCCAAGCGCCGAAGAACGCTGGGCGAGAAAAGCGAACGCCACTCCGTTTCTTGGAGTTTAACTTTCCTCTACAGCAGGCGATCAATTAAACAAAAAATCCCCGCTCCGCCATATACCTCAGCCACGGAACATAATCCAACTCCGGCGATACCTCTTTCGCATAGTCCGCC
>JANPJY010000038.1:0-12698 GCA_031425735.1 Akkermansiaceae bacterium
GGCCGAGCACTGAAGCGAAGGCCTTGGCAACGCCATAGCCGGCGATCTCGTAGTGCTCAATCCGGTTGCCGGACGCGATAATAACCGCATCACGGACGGGGCCAGCTTGAGTCGACTCGACATGCTTCTTGCCCTCTTTGATAAGGCCTTTCATCGCTTCGCAGACTTCTCCTTGGGGAGCAATGTTATGGCGTGCGCAGATCTCCTCGAGACGATCCACGTGGCCGCTGGTTTCTCCGAGGTGAGATTGGAGCGCATCGCGTAGATCCTTGTCGCTTGCGGCTTGGATCATTTCTGGAAGGGCTTCCAGTAGCTGATTCTCGGCGCTGTATAGGTCGCGGAGTTGGTCGTGGTATAGTTGGTGTAAATTGGTAATCATGATTTTCAGTAGTTATTGTTTTTGGCTCGTTGGATCTTTGCCCGGAGCTCTCCATGCCTCGCAATTGACATGCCGATCCATAAATCGCCGGATTCACAGTGGTTCCAGTCGAGTGACCACTCAATGAGTGTGCAGAATGCGACTGGGATCGCGTGCTTTGCACTGGAGTTCCGAACTCGGGGGAACCGCAACTATTGAGATCCTCCCTTTTACTTATTATTGGAGTCAGGTCTTGGGGGTAGGTGTCTCATTCTAACATTTCTGAAATCATGAAAACCTCATCCGCCTTAAACCGGCCGGAGGCGAGGCTCTCCGGTAGGGTAATCGGGAACGACAGCTCTTCATCATACGTTAGATTTACATTTATAAGGGAATTCCCCCAGAACTCATTTTGAGAACGATGTTGAATCAGAATCGATACCGTATACATTGAACCCATAACCCTAAAAAATGATATGAAGAAAAAATTATTACCTGCTGTTATCGGAGTGTTTGTTGTGGCTGGCTTTTCGAGCTGTCAGAACATGAGTCGTGAAACCAAAACCGGTGCTCTGCTCGGTGCGGGAGCTGGTGCGGTGATTGGTCACCAATCCGGAAATACCGCTGAAGGCGCTTTGATCGGTGCGGCAGCCGGCGGCGTGGCTGGCAATATTTACGGTAAGCATCGCTAGTCCTAGGCTGACCTAGCCATGAATTCGAGAGGTCTCCGCAAGGAGGCCTCTTTTTTTGAGGACAATTCCATCTTTCTCATTGGGGTCAGGCATCCCATTTTAACATTTTCTGTAATCATGAAATCTCATACGCCTTAAGCCGGCCGGAGGCGCGGCTCTCCGGTAAATTCAAACTCTTTGAGTTCTCTGCGTTCCTTGCGGTTCATTCTCTTCAACCTCTAACAAGCAGCGAAAGCCAAGCGCGAAGCTCCTTCGTTTTCTTCGTTACCTTCTTGTTCAGAAATATTTTACAGGAGCAAACGGAGATAACAGAGGGCTGGAACATAGCATCCTGTCACGCCCCATTACCCTCATTCTAAAATTGAAAGCTAAGTGCGTAGCTCCTCCGTTTCCTCTGTTACCTTCTGTTCAAAAAATATTTTTCAGAGAGAAAGGAAGGTAAGGCAGGGCTATGAAGAGAAGACGGCGACCGATGATCGCAGCTACGCTCAGGGTTCGAGTGTGCCTTCGATGGAGTCGTCGAGGGTTTTGCCAATGGCGGCGCCGATGAGTATTTTCACTCCTGCTACGGCATCGCCGTGCTTGTTGTCCCAGTAGTAGCCGTGGTGGGGGGTGAACTTGATGGCGGTGATGCGCGGATCGGTCTTGCCTTCGGTGAACCATGTTTTTAGGAGGGGATTCCAAAGATCCTCGATGGTTGCCGGGTCGGTGGAGAGGGTGGCGGTTCCGGTGAGGTGGAGAAAGCCGGAGTGGGTGGAGCGTTGGAAGAAGAGCTCGACGCTGGGATCACGCGCGATCTCGTCGTTCTTGTGGCTGTCGTTCGCGCTGAGGAACCAGAGGTTTCCTAGATCGTCGGTTTTCAGGACGTTCATGGGTCGGACGGCATCGGTGGGTTCGGTGGCTGTGGAAGTGCGGAAGAAGCATGTCTTCGCGTCGTCCACGAGCTCCCTGATCAGTTTGATGGCCTGTTCGCCGATGAGGTTTTCGATGTTTTCCTCGGGCTGCTCGCGGTTGATTGAATTCTTCATAGCGGTCTCCATTGCAGCGGTCGTGCCAACGTCTCTTCCGCTGGGATGGCTAGGAAAAAGCCCAGAGTTCGATGACGAATGATGAATTTCTGCAATCGTCGTGCATGCATTTTGCCATCGGGTCATCCGCTCCTGACGGAGCGGGGGTGTCATCACCCCCTGAGGTTGGGGGTGTCTCACCCTCATTATAAATGGAACGATGGGACACCGTTTAGGGTGCAGGCTCAGGGTTTTAGTGTGCCTTCGATGGAGTCGTCGAGGGTTTTGCCAATGGCGGCGCCGATGAGCATTTACACTCCTACTACGGCATCGCCGTGCTTGTTGTCCCAGTAGTAGCCTTGGTGGGGGGTGAACCTGATGGCGGTGATGCGCGGATCGGTCTTGCCTTCGGTGAACCATGTTTTTAAGAGGGGATTCCAAAGATCCTCGATGGTTGCCGGGTCGGTGGAGATGGCGGCGGTCCCGGTGAGGTGGAGGAAGCCGGAGTGGGCGGAGCGTTGGAAGAAGAGCTCGACGCCGGGATCCCGCGCGATCTCGTCGTTCTTGAGGCTGTCGTTCGCGCTGAGGAACCAGAGGTTTCCTAGATCATCGGTTTTCAGGACGTTCATGGGTCGGACGGCTTCGGTGGGTTCGGTGGTTGTGGAAGTGCGGAAGAAGCATGTCTTCGCGTCGTCCACGAGTTCCCTGATCATTATGATGGCCTGTTCGCCGATGAGGTTTTCGGTGTTTTCCTCGGGCTGCTCGCGATTGATTGAATTCTTCATTGCGGCTCCCTTGCAGCGGTCGTGCCAACGTCTCTTCCGCTAGGATGGCTAGGAAAAAGCCCAGAGTCCGATAACGAATGATGAAATTTTGCAATCATCGTGCGTGCATTTTGCATCTGACAGCCGCTGCTGACGGGCGTTTTCAGATGGGCTTCTCATTGGGATCAGGTGTCGCATATTAACATTGAAAGCTAAATGCAAAGACGGCGACCGAAGATCGCAGCTACGTTGGCTAACATGTCCAGACGGAGATGAATTTCTCAAACTTGTGAAGCTTGAGAAATTGTTAGTATAGCATCTGACCCTATTGAGAGACGCTATGGAGATGACAATTATCCATCGAGTGATTTTTATTGGATTCTTCCTTATTTCCAATATCGGTCTTCCGCATGTCTAATTATCTTCTTGGTGGTCTGATCGCTTTATTTCTGGGTGCGATCTGGGTGGGTCTGAATAAGTTTGGAGCCCTGAATGAACAGGTCTATTATTTGGGTGTAAAAGTTGAGAAGCTTGGAAAGCAAACTCAGGGAAAGGCGGTTGTTAAAAATGAGCCTGAGAGCAAAGATCAAGATCCTGCAGATGTGAAAGCCATGCAGGAGCGTATTGGGAAACTTGAAGCGGATATCGCTGCGTTACAGCAAACCGGCGAGAAGCCTGCGAAAAGTGTCGAGCCTGCGCGTCCTGAGCCAAAGCCGATTGTCGTGAGAAAATTCACCAACCGCGTTGACGGCAAAACCATTGATGCCCAGTTGGTAGCGGTTGATGGAATCAAAGTGACGATACGTCGGATCGATGGGCAAGAGTTCACGCTCCCAATCGCGAGGCTGACACCTGAAGACCAAATTTACATCGCTGAGCACGCGGCTTCGATCGTGCCAGTA
Source organism: Akkermansiaceae bacterium (assembly GCA_031425735.1). Lineage (GTDB taxonomy): Bacteria > Verrucomicrobiota > Verrucomicrobiia > Verrucomicrobiales > Akkermansiaceae > Luteolibacter. The sequence goes on from JANPJY010000038.1 coordinate 3,724, forward strand.
TCAGCTCAAGAAGGAGGCTCTAAGCCAGCATCCGATGGAGCAAAGCTCAGCGTTGATGATTTATTTAAACAGTAGTTCAACCACCGACTCGCATCAGGCAGTCTCTCCCTGCTCCTCAGTAAGAGTCACTCGTCTAGTTGGACACGCGGTGATTTTTTCGAGAAAGGATAACTGCCATCTTTGCATTTTTCACATTGGCTTCTAAGCTGCAATATACATGAAGCTGTTATTAAACTTTCTCCACGCGTCCGCTCGTATGTTGCTGTTGTCGTCAGGCTTCTGGATTTGCGCGTGCCGGGAAAATCCTCGTCAAGCGGACACGGTGGATTCCGAAGTAAATCCCACGGTGACCCAACAGGAAAAATTACCGGATGAGAGTATCACCGCACTCCAAAGTAAAATCGAGGCGGGGCGGCAGAATAATCAGGACATCGAGGCTTTCGTTGAGATGGAGCGAGCCAAGCTGGAAGAAAATCCCGATTACGACTCATCGTTCCTTCAGCAAGCGTTGCATGAACAGCAGGAGATTCGGGAGGCGGTTGAATCCCGTGAGAAAAGCTTGCGGGAACTCAGCACCACGAAGGAGTGACATCGCTATCTATTTGAAAAATGTTTAACCACGAATCCGACTTCGCTGAAGCTACGACGGACAAGTTTTCACGAATCTCACGAATGAAGAGGGTTTGTGGAATGATATCGCAAGCTAAGCACGAAGCTCCTCCGTTTCCTTTTAGCCCTGAGCCTGCCGAAGGGTGTTACCTCCTGTTCAAAAAAATATTTTACAGGAGCAAACGGAGATAAAGGAGGGCTGGAACATCTCAATCTATCACAAATCATTGACTTCAACCGCTTTTCGGAAATCGCTTTAATGTGCACTCAGACCATTTCTTTAGATGAGCGCGAGTGGACTCGCGCGGTCCAAGAGATGCGCCCAAGTGGGGCGTGATGAAAACTTCTCTAAATTTAGCTCTGGCTTCCGAACGGTGAAGGGTAGAATATAACAGTTATGAACATACAAAGTATTATAGGAATCGTCATGATCATCGCGGGCGCTGGGTTGCTTGCTTACGGTGGTTTCACCACCACCAAGCGAGAGAAGATCATTGATGTCGGGCCGATCGAAGTGCAGGCCGATGTAGAAAAACGTCACGAAATTCCGCCAGTGCTTTCGTGGGCATTGTTAGGAGGCGGTGTAGTGGTTTTGGTATTGGGCGTGAAAAAGAAATGACCGATTGTTCACGGGGCTAAAATTCCAATTTTCAAAAATCCAATCTCCTCATCCTCCTCTCTCCTAGTAGAAAGGGCGCAACCCATCTCGATGCTTTCACCTTAGTCTCAATCGACTCACAAAAAATGCATCTTGTATGAAATAGCTGGTGCGATACAATAATGAGTTAACCCAAATAAATCGTTATGAAAAAATCATCTTATCTTGTTGTTGGAATGTTCCTCGTGCTCGGCTTTTCGAGCTGTCAGAATCTTAGTCGTGAGGCAAAAACCGGTGCTCTAATCGGTGCGGGAACTGGCGCGGTGATTGGTCACCGATCCGGAAATACTGCTGAAGGCGCATTAATCGGTGCAGCGGCGGGTGGCTTGGCTGGCGATTTTTATGGTAAAAGACGCTAGTCTACGACGGATTAGAATATAAATTTGAGAGGTCTCCGCAAGGAGGCCTCTTTTTTGGGATACAATTCAATCATTGAAAGAATTGGAAACCTTGGTTATTTTTAAATGATTACATGAATTAACGAAAGGAGTTCTATGTTGAGTTGGATATTCATTTTTCTCGTTCTCGCCATCGTTGCGGGGGTTCTTGGTTTCGGTGGAATTGCTGGCACGGCTGCGGGGGTAGCGGAGATTCTGTTTTATATTTTCCTCGTACTTCTGGTTATTTCCGCGATCTCTCGTGCTCTGAGAGGTAAGACTCCGTAATTACGAATGTGGAAATTCCGATATAGACGTTCTCTTTGGATGAGCGTGAGTGGAATCGCGCGGTATAAGAAATGAGCCCTTTGGCAGCTTCAGGCGCTTTTAAGCCGGCCGGAGGCACGGCTCTCCAGTAGCTTGTTGACAGATGGCTTCTCGCGTGGATGCTCCTTTTCTCATGAAATTTCGTCCCCTTACTTCATTTTTCACTGCTGCTGTGATGGTAGCGATGCCAACTCTTGCGCGTTCCGAGGAAACTCCGGCCGCTAAAGCTCCAGCAGCAGATGCTGCTCAACCTGAAACCAAAATGCCTGAAACACCTGCTGATGTAGCCGCCGCTCCCGCCGATGCCGAAAAAACCAAAACCGGTCTCGCCTCGAAAGTCCTCAAAGCCGGAACCGGCGACAAGAAACCAAATGCTGCCGATACCGTAACGGTTCATTACTCCGGCTGGACCACGGACGGAAAAATGTTCGATAGCTCCGTCAAGCGCGGTGATCCGGCTAGCTTTCCGTTAGGACAAGTCATCGCGGGTTGGACTGAAGGTGTGCAGTTGATGGTGGTCGGAGAGAAGCGTCGTTTCTGGATTCCAGAAGACCTTGCTTACGGTCCAGTTGTCGCGGGTAGTGATCGCCCAGGTGGTATGCTTTGCTTTGATGTGGAACTCATTAGCATCAAGGAATCACCGAAACCACCCGCAGATACCCAGAAGACCGCTGGTGGAGTTGCTTACAAGATCACCAAAGAAGGCGCCGGCGAAAAGCCCACGACTGATAATGTCATCACCTTCCATTTTACTGCCAAGACCATGGATGGTGAAGTGATGCAGGACAGCCGCAAGGAGGCTTCACCTCCAGTCGTTCCACTCGCTAAATTACCGAAAGAACTCGGCGAGCTTTTCGCTGATATGAAAGTGGGCGAGCAGCGTCAGTGTTGGTTGCCTGAGCCACGTATTCCCGGTGGATTCGTTGTCGCCGATCTCGAACTGATTTCCTTTAAAGCTGCGCCGCCTGCTCCGGAAGTTCCAAAAGATGTCGCCGCCGCTCCCGCCGATGCGGTGAAAACCGCAAGTGGGATCGCCCATAAGGTGCTCACTGCAGGCAAGGGCACAGACAAGCCTAAAGCCACCGACACTGTTAAAGTTCATTACTCCGGCTGGACCACTGACGGCAAGATGTTCGACAGCTCTGTCACTCGTGGTGAGCCTACTTCATTCCCGCTCGATGGTGTGATCAAAGGCTGGACCGAAGGTGTTCAACTCATGGTGGTTGGCGAGAAGCGTCGCTTCTGGATTCCAGAAGGACTCGCCTACGGCCCAGTCGTCCCAGGCAGCGGTCGCCCCGGCGGTATGTTGGTCTTCGACATCGAGTTGCTTGAGATCGGCAAGTGATTCTCATCACTTCAAAAATCAACCCCGATAGGTTCGGGGTTGATCTAACACTTTTCACAAATGTCTCTATCCACAAAAGGTTACAAAACTATCAATCATCGTGATGTCCAATATCGCTGGATGACGAAGAACCGAAGTGGAGTGAATGAGGCATCCATTTACACCAATGCGGCAGTGGGTGGTCAGGAACTGATTGCTGAGCTGCCGCGAGTGCTGACTTTGGTGATGGTTACCGAAGCGATCGATTTCGCTAATGCCAATGGCTGGAAGCCCAACGAGGTGGGTAAGACCTTTCGCTGCAAGCACACACGAAAAGGTTTCGAGTTGTTAGTTTGAAGGTTTCTTGAAATTACCTAGCCCTGATTTGAATACGGCGATCCTTGATCGCCGTTCCTATTTCAAATTTTCTAACACCCAGTGATATTCTGCGGCGATTTGTTCTTCGACGGGACGTTGCAAGGTATTGGGAAGAACGCCCCAGGTGTAGGTTTCGATTTCGAAATGCTGGCAGGCGTTGGGATGTTTCACGCACCACTGTAAAGTTTCCTCGACGTGGGCGTGAGTGGAACCGAGCGGGTTGGCGGGTTTGGCATCGAGTGGGATGTGGAAATGCACACGTGCTTCACAGAAATCGCTGGGTTGCAGGATTCCGGAATCGACGGCTCCGAAGAACACGGGAAGATCTTTAAAACGCTCGAGAGAGCCATCCGAGCGACGCGCGATGACTTGATGAAAATAGGTCGGTTCGTTGAACTTACGGATCGCTTCGAGCGCAGTGGGATCGGCTGGGTTCAGGCGCAGGGCGTTGGAGAGATGGATTTTCGACAGACGGATGTTCGCATCGATCGCGATGGCGTTGAGCGATTCCTTCGCATCGTCGAACTCGATCGCGAAGTGGCAGCAATCGTAGTTCAGGCCGATGCGTTGTTGTATGATGGTGGGGCTGGCGGCATCGCGGTGGAGACGCTCGAAAAACGCCAAGGTTTCCGCAGTGTTTTCAAAATGGCCGAGTGGTTCTGGCTCAAGCCCGAGGTGGAGATCGACCTGATGTTTTTGCGACAGATCCTCGATGAAATAGGCCATTTCGATGAGGTTTTTGCGGATGATGGATTCATCAGCATGAAAGGTTTTGTGGGAGCCGGGTAGGGTGGAAATTGATCCGCCAGAGCTTTTCGGAGCAATTTGGGCGATGATCTGGAAAAGATTCTGGGTGTAAATCACTCGTTCTTGGCTGACCCAATCGGGCTGGAAGACTTTTTCCTTCACGGAAGTGCCGTGAAACGCGCCGTAGGGAAAGCCGTTGATAGTGAAAACCATGCAGTGATTCGCAGCGAGCCAATCTTTGAAACGCTCCAACTGATCGCCCTCAAGCAGCTCAGCCGCCGCGCGGGCAGAAAGCCGCAGGCCGATGGGGTATGGTTGGTTGGCAGGCTGGTGACCGGAAGCCAAGAGCCGATCGCGCACCGCAAGGACATGCTTTTCAAGCGCATGCAGAGTTTCCGGCCAGGATTCGGCTGGGTGGATGTTGGTGCAGTAGCCTAGGATCATGGGGAAACTCTAAATTTTAAACTTTAAATCTCAAGGAAGAGGCTGTGTGCGAGTGGGGGAGATCAAAAGCTTTCACGCGGAGGCTTCAACGGCTTTAGCGACGCGCAGCATCATGGCTTCGCCGAAGTTGGGGGCCATGATTTGGATGCCGACTGGTAATACTGGGGCACCGTCAAAGGCGGTGGTTCCGCAAGGGACAGAAATCGCGGGGATGCCAGCGAGGTTCGCAGCGATGGTGAAGATGTCGGCGAGGTAATCTTCGAGCGGGTTTTCCGAGCAGGTGCCGATTTTTCGGGCGGGGGTCGGAGTGACCGGAGAAAGGATCGCGTCCACTTTTTCAAACGCCTGTGTGAAATCGCGAGTGATCAGTTTCCTGACTTTCTGGGCGCGGGTGTAATAGGCATCGTAATAGCCGGACGAGAGCACGTAGGTGCCCAAGATGATCCGGCGTTTCACTTCGGGACCGAAGCCGATTTCGCGGGATTGATGGTAGAGATCGATGATGTCCGAGGCACCTGTGGCCCGATTTCCGTAACGAATTCCATCGAAACGAGACAGGTTCGACGATGCTTCGGCTGGGGCGATCACGTAGTAGGTGGCAACCACGTGGGCGGTATATGGTAAAGATAACTTAATTATCTCAGCTCCTTGACTTTCAAGATGTTGGATACATTTTTCCACATTTTCTCGAACCCCAGGATGGATGCCGTCGGCGAAGTATTCGGCGGGAATTCCGAGTCTCAACCCTTTGACTCCGTCGTTGATCGTGGCGGAATAGTCGGGGACGGGGAGGTTGACTGAAGTTGAATCCAAGGGATCGTATCCAGCGATCGTTTGAAGGATGAGAGCGGCATCGTCGACGGACTGAGCAAGCGGTCCAATTTGATCGAGCGACGAGGCAAAGGCAACCAAGCCGTAGCGGGAAACGCGTCCGTAGCTGGGCTTGAGTCCGACGATTCCACAGTGAGATGCGGGCTGGCGGATTGAGCCTCCGGTATCCGAACCGAGGGCGGCGTAAGCGGTGAGATCGGCGACCGCGGCCGCGGATCCACCGGATGATCCGCCGGCGATACGAGCAGGATCGCGCGGGTTACGGGTGAGCTGGATGGCGGAGTTTTCCGTGGCTGAACCCATGGCGAACTCATCCATGTTCATGCGCCCAAATGGAATGGCTCCGGCGTCCTTTAATTTTTGGATGACCGTCGCATCGTAAGGCGAGAGGTATTTGCCTGCTAAAAACTTTGAACCGCAACTGCAGGGCTGATGCAGGGTGTTGATGTTGTCTTTGATCGCAATCGGAAGGCCACCGAGTGGTTTTGAGAGATCAGCTTCGGCGGCTGATTTGAGCGCGGCTTCAAGGTTATATGAAACGTACGCTTTAGTTGTGGAATCCCGCTCGGAAATGGCAGCAGCGAGGGATTCTAGAGCTTGGGTTGGGGTCGTTTCACCAGAGAGGAATTGCTGGCGGAGCTGGGTAAGAGTCATGTAAGAGTGAATGATGAATAGTGAATAGTGAACTGGAAGAATGAAGAGTGAAAGATGGGTAAAGCAGAAGAGTGATTTTAAATCATTTCACCATTCAATATTCATCATTCACCATTCAATATCAGGCGTCGGCGACGACTTTTGGGACTCGGATTTGGGATTGGGACTGATCTGGGGCGTTGCGCAGGACGAGTTCGGGATCGAGACTCGGGATCGGGGTGTCATCGCGCATCAGGCCGAGTTTTCCGTGATCGTCGAGCTCCAGGTCGTCGGGCAGATCGATGGATGACAGGGATTCGACGTGCTCTAGGATCGCATCGAGTTGGGACTGGAACGTGACGACCTCGTCCGGAGTGAGATCGAGGCGCGCCAATTTGGCAACGTAGCTGACATCGATGTGTTGATTAGACATGGAAAAGTTCTGAGTTCGTGGTTCCTAGTTCCGATGTGTCGGCGTTGGATGTGGGGATAATTTGGGGGGAAATCTAGAAATGAAAACCACGAATTACGCGAATTACACGAATGAGGAGGGATAACTAAGCGCCGCAGGCTTTGGACTGCTGGGATCATTCCCAGCTCTCAGGGTTGGTGTTGTTTAGTGGAGTGATGGGTTATTACCGACTACCTCCGATTAAATCATCCACCTTGAAAGCTGCGGATCACCGCAGCAGTCCAGAGCCTGCGGCGAAAGAGGTTTAGCTTCTAACATGCTTCATCCCTTCACCGCCGCCAAAATATCTGCAACTTCTGCCAGCCTTCCAATTCCTTGGTATCCACAAGCTAGATCACCGGTGGCCGGTTGGATGAAATGGCAGCCGTCTTTTTGGAGTTGTTGGACGTTGCGTTGGGTGGCGGGGTGGAGCCACATTTTTCCGTTCATGGCTGGGGCGATGAAGACGGGGGTTTCGCGTGGGAGGGCGAGGTAGATGGATGTAAGGGGATCGGGTGCGAGACCGTTGGCGAGTAGGGCGAGGGTGTTGGCGGAGGCGGGGGCAATGAGGAAAAGATCCGCGGTATCGGCGAGCTCGATGTGGCCGGGTTTCCACGATTGTTTTTCATCTTCCAAGGAGACCAATACGGGATTGCGGGTGAGGGTCTGGAGGGTGAGCGGAGTAATGAACTCACAAGCGGATTGGGTCATGACCGCATGCACGTCATGACCCGCTTTGACAAGCTGCGATGCGAGATCGGCGGCTTTGTAAGCAGCGATCGATCCGGTAATGCCGAGGATGATTTTCATGGGATGATAATTTTTAACCACGAATGAACGCGAATGAACGCGAATGGAATAGGTTTAAAAACATATGGTTGGTTTCAAAATGAAATTCATTTTTCAACTGATTGGATTTGCGTTCATTCGCGTTCATTAGCGGTTTGATTTTTAAAACTAACGCAGCATCGTAGCGGCTTTTTTGAGGGCTTGGGCTAGGGAATCGATGTCTTGTTCGGTGTTGTAGAGGGCGAAGGAGGCGCGGGTGGTGCCGGTGATTCCGAAGCGGGCCATGAGGGGTTGGCAGCAATGGTGGCCGGTGCGGACGGCGATTCCCATTTGGTCGATTAATGTCCCGAGATCGTAATGATGGACGCCTTCGATGGCGAAGGAGATCGCGCCGATGCGATCGGCTGGGCCGTAGAGGTGGATGCCGGGGATTTTGGAAAGGGCTGCTGCGGCTTGGTGGATCAGGGTTTCCTCGTGAGCTTGGATTTCTGCTAGGCCGATGCCGTGGATGTAATCGAACGCTGCGGCGAGGGCGATGGCACCTTCGATGTTAGGAGTGCCGGCTTCGTATTTGAAGGGGAGATCGTTGTAGGTGGTTTTTTCAAACGTGACCTCTTTGATCATTTCGCCGCCACCGCGCCATGGTGGGAGAACTTCTAACAAACTTTTCCGACCCCACAACACGCCGATGCCGGTGGGTGCGTAAACTTTGTGACCGGAGAAGACGATGAAATCGGCACCGATTGCTTGGACATCGACTGCGAGGTGCGGGATGGCTTGCGCGGCATCAATTAACACCGTTGTGCCAAACTTCTTTGCGGCAGCGGTCATTTGCTGGACGGGATTGACTGTGCCGAAAGCGTTAGAAATCCAAGTGAAGGCGAGGATTTTGGTTTTTGCTGAAAGGAGTTGTAGGAAAAGTTCTTGATCGAGAACGCCGTGATCATTGCAGGGAATGACGCGCAACACCGCGCCGGTGCGCTGGGCGAGCATCTGCCATGGGACGATGTTCGAGTGATGCTCGAGGGCGGAGATGAGAATTTCATCGCCCACAGAAATAGGCAGGATGTTAGAGACGAGGTTGATTCCATCCGTGCAGCCAGAGGTGAAGATGACTTCGTCGGGTGAACTGGCGTTGATGTATTTCGCGATGGTTTCTCGTGCGTGCTCGTGGGCGGCGGTGGCTTCCCGAGCGAGGAGGTGGGTGCCCCGATGAATGTTAGAATTGATCTTCTCGTAATAACGCCGCGAAGCATCTAGCACCGCGATCGGCTTCTGGGTGGTGGCGGCGTTGTCGAGATAGACCAACGGCTTGCCATTCACCTTTTCCGAGAGGATGGGAAAGTCGGCTTTGAGAGATGAGGAGAGCATGGAAAATTAATAAAGCTTAACCGCGAATGAACGCGA
>JANPJY010000039.1:0-45784 GCA_031425735.1 Akkermansiaceae bacterium
GGAATCGCGCCGCAGTTGATCGTGATCATTTCCTGCTGACGACGCGGGCTGTATTCGTGCACCGCTTTAGCGACTAATTCTTTTCCTGTTCCGCTCTCACCGGAAATCAAAACCGGTGCATCCGATCTCGCGACCCGCCCCACGAGTTTAAAAACATCCTGCAACGCACGCGAAACACCGATGATTTTTACCCGCCCATCCTGACTCGGAAGTTCAGACGTCGGCTCGATCGCTCCCCGCCTATCCTCAACGGTCTGCAAAGCCGATTCAACCACCGGGCGCAACTCGAACGACAGCGACTCTTTCCGCAACACGTCATGCGCACCTTTTTGAGTCGCCTCAATGATCTGGCCCGTCGTAGGAAATCCCGCAGTCAAAATCACCAAAGTATCCGGACTCTGAACCCGGATCCGCCCCAGCAACTCCAGCCCATCAAACGGCTGCAAGCTAATCGCCGAAACCACCACGCTGACCTGAGTTTTCTCGATCACTTTGATCGCTTTTCCTGCATCGTCGCAGCGTAAAATACGTAGCCCCTTGGCAGCCAAATGCTTGGTGGCCCAATCCAGAAAATCTAGCTCGGGATCCACCAACAATAACGTCTCTTCTGATTCAGCTTCTGGCATCAACTGGCCGCAGGTTCGGGAAATAGCGGGAATTATGCAAGTTTTAAGGCAGGGGCCTTTTGGACCGCGCGACACCAGTCGCGCTCGTTCAACTGCGTGACTGGTGTCGCGCAGCCCTCTAACAGAAATCGCTTAGCGTCTGCGGCGGAGAAGCAACAGCACACCCAAGCAACCTAAGAGCGCGGCTCTTGGCTCCGGGATAGCCTCAGCTCTCAGCGCAATGTCATTACCGCCTGTGAAACTGGTGCTTGCGGAATCTGCGATGTAGCTGATTTTCCAATTAAATCCTCCGTAGGAAGTTACCGTCGCACCTTGGATGAGACCGCTATAGGTTCCTGTAATGGCGTCTGTATCATTGTTGAGCAGAATGAAGATCAGGTCGTTCGCGGCGTAACTGCCCGAGAACAGAGCATTCAGGCTAGCACCTGCGATAATATCCACAGTGCCTGAGGTGACGTTGATCTGGTCATGTCCGCTGCCAGCGGTGAGTCCTGTGATTTCTACATTGTAGGCACCAGCTTGGGTATAGTTTCCTGATACCGTAAGAATACCAGGGCTATTCCCCGGATTGATGGACCCACCTAATGAAACCGTGAGTGCTCCAACCGTTCCAGAACCACCAATCGTCGCACCAGAGGCAACGGTAGTTAAGCTGCTAGTGGAGATACTGCCATTTACGACAAGAGTTCCGGATGTGACGTTGGTAGCACCGGTGTAGGTGTTCGTACTTGTGAGGGTGAGTGAGCCATTGCCGGTTTTTGATAAAGCCAACGAGCCGGCGGTATTCTTGATGACGCCGTCGAAGGTGCTGGTGGCATTGTTGTTGCCGACGGTGAACGTCGTGGTGCCACTGGTACCGTCCACGATCCCGTTGCCGCTTAAGCCGTTGATATTGCTAGAATTACCATTCAGATCGAGTGTTCCGGTAACGGCAACGTTGCCTTTGCCGCTTCCGAAAGGCATGGCGTTAGCGGTGTTGAGGCGAAGAATCGCGCCACTGTTGATTGTCGTATTGCCTACATACGTGTTGCTGCTGCCAAACTGAACAACGCCACCAGCGCTGGAAGAGGAGGCGATAGTCAATCCGCCGCTGCCAGCCGAGGTAGAGATGACGTTGGTAACGTTGATCAAGCCGCCGGAAGCATTCGCATCTAGAGTGGAGGCCGCTTGGAGATCGATTGCACCGCTGAGAGTTACCGTGCCAGCAGTGAGACCATAAGCATATTGCACGACCACAATACCGGAACCGCCAGCGGAGCCAGCAGCCGTGCCGCTTCCACCACCACCACCAGTGTTGGATGTTCCTACACTTGCAGTGCCACCGCCACCGAGACCGCCAGCACCTGCTGACGTGCTCGATCCTCCGCCGCCGCCGCCGCCAAAATAGGCGCTGCCTCCTGAATTTTGTCCATAGCCGTAATTTACCAGCCCAGAGATAGTAGTAGCTGCTGTTCCTGCACCTCCTGCGCCACCTTGAGCATTGCTGATTCCATTGCTACCCGCAGAAGAATCGCCACCCCCGCCCCCAGCCCCTTGTGTGCCAGCCCTCGTGCCGCCTAAATTACCGGACCCACTGGTTCCGCCTGTGCCACCTGGAGTGATCGTGGCACCCAAACCACCAGCTGCAGAAGTTCCACCAAGGGAAGTGACTCCGCCATTAGTGGCATTCGCGTTGTTAGCTCCAGCCCCCCCAGCTCCCACTGTTACAACCGTTGTGCCGGAGAGCGCTTGCGAAGTCAAATTCATGACCTGCCCGCCGCCGCCGCCGGCTTGATAAACCGTGCCACCCACGCCACCGCCCGCGCCGCCGCCGCCGCCAACGACGAGTGCATTAGCTGTCACTGCCGTCGGAAGTACGAGTGACCCGCCAGATGTGAAGATGTGAGTCACGCCATTGCTGTCGACGACGATCCTGCCCCCGGAGCCGATATTGTCCTGCCCGCCGAGAACCGTGCCGCCGCTGAGAACCATGCTGTTAGATAAAGTTCGTCCGCCAGCACCCGCTCCGATGGTAAGTGTTCCGCCCGCGACAGTAACTGTTCCGCTAGATGAATGTGACCCACTGGATGCCAAGATGAGATTGCCTGCACTGACTGTAGTGCCACCACTGTATGTGTTTGCGCCGGTGAGCGTGAGCGTGCTGCTACCAGTATCCTTGATGAGCGAGCCAGCTCCACTGATCACTCCAGCCAAGCCTTGGGCAGAACTGCTGCTGTATTGTAAAGTCGCGCCGCTTGCGATGGAAATGGTACTGGCGTGAGCAGATAGTCCCAAATTGCCACTCCCGCCGATTTGGAGCGTGCCGCCGCTGATGGTAATCGCGCCGGTGTAACTATTCACACCGGAAAGCGTGAGTGTGCCAGTTGTGGCGCTCTTGGTCAAAGCGCCTGCCCCGCTGACAACTCCAGCAATGCTCACGGCGTTACCATTGGTATTGATCGTGCCCGCACCGGTCATGGTTACGCCGCGTGCAGAAGGAGAACTGATCGACCCGCCCGCTTGCAGGGTGCCACCATTGAAAATGAGCGTATTGGTAGCACTGCCGTCGCCTAGATTATTGGTCGAACTGGCAATCAACGTACCCAAGGTAATAGTGGTCGTGCCGCTGTATGTATTGGCGCCAGAGAGAATCCAGGTGCCAGCTTGCTCCTTGACGAGAGTAACGACCGAAGTTCCGCCATCGGTGCCGTCGGTGATTCTGCCAGCGAAGGTGTTGTTGCCGGTGTTGGTTCCCGCAAGCCTCAGAGCCCTGGCACCGGCAGTTCCGGTGACGAGTAGGTCTTTACTGATGACAAGGTTGCTCGCTGCTGTAGTTCCCAGAGCTGAGATTGTGGTCATATTGGAACCGACGACGCCAGTGCTGGAGAGTGCGAATTGGCGGTTGGCGAGGGTGGTGGTGCTGCCGCTGGCACTGGTCCAGCGGAATGTTCCACCATTTCCCGCCAAATTGATCACGCCCGCACCTGCCGTGTCGCCGATACTAGTAAACGTAAGGCCGTAATTGGTAGTGCCCCCAGTGGAGGAAGTGATCGCGCCTGTATAGGTGTTAGCGGCGTTGGTGAAGTTGAAGTCGTCGGCGGAGGTAACATTGAGAGCACCATTGCCAGAAAACACGCCAGTAACGCCGAAGCCGTTGCTAAGGGTGAGAAGGGCACCATCGTTTATGGTAAGCGTGCGGGCGAGGCTATATTGATCGCCCCCATCGATAGTGGCCGTGCCGTTGACGGTGATTCCGCCACCGCTACCGAGGTTGGCATTATTATTGAAGTTGATTTGGCCGGCATTGAGGACAATCCCACCGGAGAAATTGCTGGTGGTGGAGCTGAGGGTAAGAGTGCCTGCTCCGTTTTTAACGAGAGTGACGGCTCCAGTGTTATCATTGATGGCGGCACTGACGGTAATGGCGTTGCTGCCGCTCGTCAGGTAAAGGTTGCCGCCGCCCGTGGGCGTAGTGAGTCCGCCGGTACCTGCCGAGCTGATGGTGAGCAGGCCACTGCCGCCGTTGAGGATACCATAGGTTTCGAGGTTGAAATTAGATGCACCGAGAGCAAGGCTTTGTGCGCTACCCGAGTAACGAAGCGAATTAACCGTGCGGGTAGCGGTCAGGGTTGTCGCACCACTGAGCGTAACGTTGGCTCCACCCACCCAAGAACCGGAATTTTCTGCTGTGGCAGCGATGTTCGCATTCTGAATACCGAAGGCGTTGGTTACTCCACCGGTAATATTGTAACTGGCATAGTCGGTTTGCGCTGCCGCTGTGGTGCCCCATGTTGCCCATGGCCCGATGATTCCACCCACCGCGGTGGCGCTCTCACCGGTGATGATGATCGAATTCCTAGCGTTCAATCCGAGGGAAGCTCCGGAGAATGTAATTGCGGAAGTGTTGCTTGCAGCATGTGTTAGGCTGCCAGATCCCAAGGTGAGAGTTTGCGTGCCGCTGGTTACCGCATTAGTTGAAACAATATTCAATTGACCTCTGGTTAAAGCCAGAGCACCGAGAGTCTCTGCATAAGCAGTTCCAGCGGCGGTGTTTGTATAGGTAATCGTTCCGCCGTTGGAGGTGATCCCCACTGCCGCAACGCGATCCAAAGCGCCTTCAGTATTGTTGGCATTAGTGAGGGTGATACCGCCACCGTTGAGAGTAATTCCAGAGGTATTACGCAGGTTTTGATTGGAGGATGATAGCGACAACGTGGTGCCTGGGCCGACAGTGGTAGTGCCAGACCATCCGCCAGAAGAAATTCCATTCAGGGTAAGATTTGCAGCGGTAGCCGGATTGGAAGCGGCGAGTATTACATTGCCAGTTCCTCCAACCGGACCGGTGATAGTGGCAGCGGCGATGTTATTGAAAAGGATGGTATTGTTAGCAGCAGCAAAATTCAGAGAGAAACCAGTTGTAGTGATCACATAGCCGGTGGTGTTGAATGTGAGACCGCCGACATCAATGGAAGATCCTAGAGTGACTATACCTGCCGCGCCACCGAAGACTGCTGTATCCGTGTTCGCATTTGTCCAAGAGATGTGAGCAAGCGAGCTACCTTGATCCCAATTCAGTAAGCTATTGTTCCAAGTGCCAGCAGTGCCACCGCTGAGTCCGTTGCCATCCGTGCCAATGTTTGTGCTGCCTCCATCCCAATAAAGCGTGGCTGCCTTAATAGAATGAGAAAGGATAATAAAACTAACTGTTAGCTCTAACAGGAACCGAATATTAATGGAAGTGGGTTTCATTGGGGGTGTAGGAAATGGAAAATTTAGTGAACGATGAGGACTAAAATGAATCGATTGGTGAGAGCCTTATTCGTCCAAAACAGGGGTAGGGTCAAAAAACTTATGAAACCCCACCTGCATATTTTTTATGCAGGAAAAGCAAAGGGAAAGACCTAAAGCGACAAGATAGAAGGCACAGTGCTGCCGGTGGCGGCATGCGTGCTTCGCGACTAGCACCAAGATACTGTATCCGGTGTAATCTCCGGCGTGGGCAACTGATTCCCCGTATGCTATATGAGTCTATTTTTTATAGTCTCTAGGCTCAGTTCCCCCTAGACACCTGTAATCTTTTAGGCCAAGTTCACACCGAGATGGGTCAGTTAATATTCATGAGTAAAATCGAGCAAGTGGCGGCGCACTTGCGGGAGGAGATGGTACGCGGGAGGTGGAATAAGGAAATTCCAGGGCGGGAGGAGCTTGCGACGCAGCTTGGGGTGAACAGCAAGACCGTGGAAAGTGCGTTGCGTTTATTAGAAACGAAGGGGGTCTTGATCGCTCAAGGTGCGGGAAGGAAGCGCAAGATCGCTAACCTCAACAGCAGCGCGCCGCCGGCTCTGCGTATCAAGCTGATGCTGTATGAGCAATCTGATCGCTTGAGTAACTATTATGTTGAGACCCTGCATCAGCTATCAGCATTAGGTCATATCACGACGTTTTCTGAAAAATCCCTTCAAGACTTAGGGATGGATGTGACGCGAGTGGCGAATTTCGTGAAGAATAATCCTGCCGATGCATGGATAGTAACGAGTGGATCAAAAGGAATTCTAGAATGGTTCAGCGCACAGGATTTTCCAGTGTTTGCGAAGTTTGGGCGCTGCAGAGAAATCTCGATTTCTGGAGTCCTCGTAAATAAAGTCCCCGCGCTCACTGAAGCTGTTAGAAAACTAATTGCATTAGGGCATCGCCGGATTGTAATGCTCGCTAGGACGGAACGCCGTAAGCCGAATCCAGGGATGTTAGAGCAGGCATTTCTTGATGAACTGGAGCGAAACGGCATCAAAACAGGAGCTTATCATCTACCTGATTGGGACGACAACATTGGAGGTTTCTATCGCTGCTTGGATTCTCTTTTTAACACCACGCCGCCCACGGCTTTACTTATTAGTGAGTCATCTCAAATGATCGCCGCTCAGCAACATCTAGCACGCAAGGGAATCATGGCTCCTGAAGATATTTCCCTCATTTGCCAAGATCCAAGCCATTCATTTTCTTGGTGTGTTCCTGAAATCTCGCACATTTACTGGGATTCGAAACCTGTTGTGACCAGTATCTTGCAGTGGGTAAATCGCATCGCACGCGGAAAAAACGACCGTAAAAAAAATGTTATTCTAGCAGAATTCATTGAAGGCGGCACGATAGGACCCGCACCTAAAGCTTAGGCTAATCTTCGCAAAAAAATCAGACAAGCAACTGCTTGATCGCTCCGGTTTGAATGCCTTTTAAACCTGGGTCGAGATCGCCGTAGTGTTTGATGGGGTTGCCGTAGGAGTTGAGGATGGAGGTGTAGAAGTTTCCGAGAGTTTTGTGACCTTCGGTACCCCAGTATGGCAGACGGATGTAGCGGCGACCGAGGTTCATCTTGGTGTTGTCGCCGGCCATGATCAGGAATGGGAATTCGAAACCATGTGCGTGGTGAGTTTCACCGGATGAAGGGAAATAACAGATCATCGTGTTATCAAACATCGTGCCCTTACCTTCGGGAACGCTTTTCAGGCGAGTGACGATGCGGTTTACGAGTTCCATGTGGTGGACTTCTGTGCGTCTGCGGACTTCATCAGCTGTGACGTCCTTAACAGGTTTACCGTGACCGATGTCGTGCATATTGACCTTCTCCTTCTCGATGCCCGTAATGCCGGTGTAGTCATGACCGAGTTCATCGACCGTGAATGCAACCACGTTGGTGAGACCTGAAATAAGCGATGAGAGTAAAACCTCGGTGTGGCCAACTTGCCGGGTAAACGTATCCATTTCGTTATCGAGATATTTACTTTCCAATTGTGGAACGTGTTGGCGAACGATGTCCGTCATCATGTCAATTTTACGATTACGCTCCCGGATACCTTCGATGGATTCCGCGTAGTTGCTGACTTTTGCTCTCTCCATGCCAGCGATGTGGCTTGCGAGTTCTGTCTGGCTTCCAGCGGCGAATTCTAACACTTTCCGCTGTAGCTGATAACGGATCTGTTCGTTTTTATCGGTGGAAACCGACTTGAAAATTTCATCAACCGCGATGCCCGGACCACCGAAGGCGTAATTGGGTTGTTGAGCACCACGTGCCGAGAAACCTTTGGCGATGCCATTGAGCCCGCCGCGAGCGTTGCCGCCACCGGTAGGGAAACATGCAAGCTCGATGTGCTCGAGTGGAGATGGGAAAAGTTTCGCGAGTTCGAAGTCTACTGTCGCCCATTTGATGGAGCTGTTGCGTTCATTGGCTTTGAAGACACCCAGAGACGAGCACCAACCATGATGGCCGACCGTGCACATTTTACCTGAGAGGCCTTGCAGAATCGTGAGGTTTTCTTTGTGCGCCGCAATAGGGCTCATCCATTCAGGAAGGGTGTGGGCATCGAGATCCACTTCGTAAGGGAGCTTTTTATCCTCCATCGCCTTTTGTTCAGGTGTGAACGATGGCGGAACCATGACTTTCGGAAATAGTCCATTGCCGCGGTGCATGAAGATGAAACGCATCGGCGGGGTGCCAGAAAGACTGGTGCCGAGTGAAGAAGCAGAGAGCCGTGGCAGCATACCAGGCATGGAGAGACCTCCCATTGCTAGGAAAGCATTTCTGATGAATTCGCGTCTTTTGTTCATGGTGTTTTTGCCGTGCGGCCTTGGTTTTTGTTGAGAATGAGAGATCGGCTATTTCCGATAAATGAAAGAATCTGAGGTAAGCAGAGAAAGGATGACCGACTTGAAACTACCACCACTAGAGGTATATGCCCTATCAGCGTTTATCAAGGTCTGAGAATCCGAAAGCATTTCGTTACGCCCCATATAGAAACGGAATGCATGCCGAATTATGGATTGGCGAACGCGGTCGGATTTTGAAAGACGATCAATCAGGTCGTGTGCGTCTCTGACGTTACCGTCAAGCGAAGGATTACCTGTGCCTTGAAGTGAGCCTTTAGCATCGACCGGCAGGGTTTTGTAGACATTGAAGTAGGTGTTAATTTTTCCAACGACGTTTTCCGGGTGCTCGATGGGCTCATCCTTTCGGAAACGTCCGAAGTCATCGTAGATTTCAAAAGGTAATCCGAGCGGATTCATATACTCGTGACATTTCCAGCACTCCTGAGGACTCGTCACTTTGTCGAGACGTTGGCGCAGGGTTTTCGTATGATCTTCTGGAACAACTGCATCGACGGTGATCGGGACATCGGGGACGCGGCCCGCGAGAAGTTTTTCCTGAATGAAGCGCCCGCGTCTGACAGGATCACTTTCTGTGTTGAGTGAATGAGCGATCAACCATGCTGGGTGAGTAAGAATCCCTTTTCGATTTTCGAGTTTGAAAGGCTGCACGGGCTCATAGCTAAAATACGGCGAGCCTTCCTGAAAACCCCATGTGCCCATGACTGGCGGGAGATTGTACATCGTGGAATAGCTGTGATGATAACCGTGAGCCCATGGAAGAACTACAAACGGGGTAAGGCCTTTGCCGAAATGAGCCTCAAAATGAGTCATTAATTTGGTGAGGGTCGTGCCGTGTTTTTTGCTCTCGTTCTCTAAGCTGATTTGAAAAGTTTTTTTAAGTAACTCTTCGTGTTCCTTCAGAACCTTTTCAGGATTTTTCTTCCAATCTGTATCTTTGAGTAAATTCCAAACGCTGCGCCACTGGTCGACGGTTTGTTGTGCGTTTGGCATGTTGAAAACGAAGAATTTCTCCGTCGTCAGAATGTTCTCAAAAACTTTTTTATCCTGAGCCACATAATAGGCGACGATTTGATCCGCTTCATCAACCAGGCTACCGGATGTACCTAACGTGCCACGGTCCGCATTCTGGTATTGTTTATAAGCACGATCTGCATCTTTGAACACTTTCGGTGCATTCGGGTAGCCGAAGAACTCGCGGAAGAAACGAATGATTTTGGGATGAGAAACCACATGGGATTTCACTTTCCCCGTGCTCGCATAATCATCAACGCTGCCACGAAACAAAGTGGGATCTTCTAACAAACGAGTAACCTCGCGCTTGAAGTCTTCCCGAGTGGCGAGGCGACCTTCTTCAGCAGCTTGAAAAAGCTTTGGGTCCGGCGCATTATCGCCCAACGCATAGGCGATCGCATATGCCGCCTCTCTCGGAGCGAGCATCTTACGACCATACGAATCTGGCTTACCTGCACCGAATTCCATCCTGTAGAGAAACTCAGACTCTAACAAAACGACGATCAGCATCTGACGCAACCCTTCGGAATTTCCAGCCGCTTCCATGGCCTCTTTGGTAAGTCGGGCGTATTTTTTCATTTCAAATTCCGATGGCGAGCGCCTCAAAACATTTTGAAATTGCCGATCAACCGCTGCCTGAATTTCTGTATCTGTAGGTGCTGATTTTTTGAAGATGATGGTCTCAAACTCAACCGGCACTTTGGGTGGCATGAATTTATCCTTTGGATCAGGTAATTCACTGAGCCCAGTTTCGGCATTTTTGATCCGTGCTCCACGGATTTGTCTGTCAGAAATCCAATCCGCATTGGTCAACATGACCAGAAGCGATCCTCCATCAAGCGATCCAATGTCGTAGTCCCGAACACCAGAAGAATCGGGCAAGGCAAAAGGATTGGTCACACCTGAAAACCTCATTTCACGCTGCTTCACATCGAGACCGAAAACATCGCGGACTCTGGAGTCAAAGATCTGCGGATTGACCAACCAGCGGCGTGCAGGGGTGTAGGCAGGCTCCTTATTTTTTCCACTGAACAGCTCGTTGTGATCGACAAAATTTCCGTATGACGGGTAGCGGAGTTTATCCTCAAGTTTGGAGGCGTTGTGAGAATTCAGAACATCCCAAAACCATGCGCCAAGTTCTTCACGCTCCTCCTTGGTTGGCTGATCCTTTTTCTTCGGAGGCATCTGTTTCAAATAAACCTGCTCCAGCGCACGGTTCATTAGATCAAGTCTCGCCTGCAGTGGAAGTGAGCCCAAATTATCGAGGCGGATATCGCCTTTCTCCGTGCCGTCTTCGTGGCATTCAATGCAGTAATTTTCTAATATCTCCATCGCTGCGGGAGATATTTTGAAATCCTTTTCGCCAAGCGCCAATCCGTGCAAACAGAGTGAACCCACGAGAGCGATTGGTAATATAGAACGTGTGGACGTCATGAAAAAAGGAGTGGTGCGGAAATGTCGCATATCAGAAGAGATTGAAGAATGCAGCCAAGCAATCTCGTTGCTTCTTGCTTAGTCCCCATACCTGCTGATTCGGTCGAGATTATCGTCTAATTTCAGAAAATCTAAGAATTATTCAGAACTCACTAGTGAACTTTATGGACAAGCTAATCCCGTTTTCAGCCGATCACTTCCCCGCGTTCTCAACCATTTGCTTGCTGAGAACCTGTAATTCCTCTACGGGAATTGCAAAAGTTTCGCAGCGATTGGCTCGCGCGATGTTCATGCCCACAACGCGTCCTTTCATATCCAAAACTGGGCCTCCCATCGTATCGCTGTTTGCTAAAACATCATGTTGTATCACTCGTGGAAATCCGCTCCTGCGTTTGGAAAAATCACCACTCATCTCGTCATTGCGGTCTGGCTCATGGAGCATTTCGCCCCGCGCCGACAGTTTGACCTGAAAATCCATATCTTTTCCTGCGCGTTTCACCGTTAATTTCACCTCATCGCCCACTTTTTTATCCTTCATAATCTCAGCGATTTCCTCGAATTTACCGACTTTTTTTCCTTCCAGCGCCACGATCAAATCACCCGGCAAAACACCCGCAGCTTTCGCACCGCTGCCCTCGGTAACTTCTTTGACCTCCAGTTTACCTTTAACATTTTCCAGAGTAACGCCCAGTCCCGCACCGCCTGAGGTCGGAATTTCACGCGACTTAGCACTGATGATCCCCGCCAGCACGCGCCGCTTCGTGCGACTGGTCGCGCCATTGACCACCACCCAACTCCCCTGCTCCAGCTTGCTATCTGGAGCAAACTCAGCGGGCTTCAAATCCTGCGCATCTACTTTGAGCAACGCGACATCCCATCGTGCATCGACCGAGATCACTTTCACCTCGTCGAACGATGCTTGATCCACCCGCAAAGATAAGTCCGCTACGTTTTCAATCTCGCTCGCCTTGGTTAAAATGTAGCCATCTTTAGAAACGACGATGCCATATGCAATTTCATCGCGCTTCTTATAAATCACCGCACTGCATGTTTGAATCGCTTGTCGCTGTGGTTCAAAGATATCCGTGATAGCCGTTCCTGTCAGACGATAGAGCGTTTCTAGCGATTGCTGAGCCACGAGCATCTCAGAACCAGCGAGCCCTGCGAACAGGAAAACCCACTTAACGTTCAGTAAGTTCGGCAGTGATTTTTTGTTCTTTTCCATCTCTTATGATTTCTAATTCCAACTCTTGCCCAGCCGACTTTTCCTTGATCACTGCCTGAAGTTCTTCGCGAGTCTTGACGTCTTTACCGTCCAACTTGCGGATCACATCGCCCACTTTGAGTTCAGCATTTTCAGCTGCCGATTTTTTCCCAACCTTGGTAATTTCCAATCCACCTTCGACCGGCTTCGTCGCCACTCCGAGCAAACCAGTACCTTTGACAGGCTTCTGCGCAAACGGACCTTCACCCATGAATTCGGATTTCATCATTGGCTCCCAGTTGTCCAAAAACACTTGCACCGGAACATGCATGTTGACCGGAAGCTGTGGGCCAACCCGTGAATGAATCCCGATCAAACGACCTTTCATATCAAACAACGGTCCACCGGAATCTCCACCGATCAGCGTTCCGTCGGATTGATACGTGGTGTTTTTAATTCCCACCAAACGCGCCAGACGTGCCACGGCTCCGCGGTCTTTATTGAAACCACCTGAATGACCTAGCGAGAAAACCCAGTCGCCCAATTTGATATCACCCGCGCGATTCAACTCCACGAAAGGATACTCACCTGTTTCCGTGATCTGCACCAGTGCTGCATCGGTCTCCGACATCAGACCTAAAGTCTTCGCTTTAAGCTTCGTGCCGTCCGGCATGATGATCGTGACTTTTTTCCCAACGCCACCTGAAACGTGCGCAGCCGTCATGACCAATCCGTCTTTGGATACAATCACTCCACTGCCAAAGCCATTTCCGAGATCGATGGAAATTGTCGCTTCCCTGGCTTTAGGCAAAACCGCGATCAGGGTTTCTTGAATCAGCATCAGATCTTCTTGGCTTTCTGGTGCCTTCTTTTCATTCAACGGAAACGCATGACTGTCCGTTTGCACGAACCCGAACATCACGATCACCCAAAGGATAGATAAACTTGGAAATGCGCCTTTCATTTTAGTTTTCTAGTATCTCAACCTCATACCCATCCGGATCCGTCACAAAAGCCATCTTGCGATCGCCACTGGAAAATTTTTCCCGCCAGCCACTCGGCCAGATCTCAATCCCGCTTTTCTCCACCCCATCGCAGTATGCAATAATATCCTCAACCCCCAGCGCCGTATGCATCAAGTCCTCAGGACAACGATGCTCATAATCGGCCGACCACGTCAGTTCCAAAAAAACATCATTCCCCTCCAACTCCATAAATGCCAAACGATTGCCCTGCGGCGAATCTTTCTGCTGCGCAAGTTGGTAACCCAACTTTTCATAAAACGAAATCGACTCCTCCAAGCTTTTGACTCTGATGCGCGTGTGTAAAAACGAAATCTTCATTCGCCAAACCTAACCGACTCCTTCCAGCCCACAAGCTTCAGTTCAACTTTTCAGCCCCATGCATTTCACCGAAATCGACCGCGAGGATTTCCGCAACCTTTTGCTGGAAATTCACCGCACCTCCATGCCATTCGGGATGTTCGGGAAAGATAAATACCCACCCCACGGCGTTCCCATCTTCGATTTACCCGAAGAATATTTGCTTTGGTTCAAACAACGAACCTTTCCCAAAAGCCGACTCGGTGAGCTCATGGCCCACGTCTGCGAAATCAAAGAATGCGGCATGGACTCCGTCTTTGAACCCCTCCGCAAAGCCAACGGGGGTAGGACGAAGCTTTCATAAAAAACAAGGAGTGGCGGAATCCTGCCGCCGTCTTCAAAACTTGGGTAGCCCCGATATGTCGGGGCAGCCCCTTCTTATCATTCAACACCCATCGTCTTCTTCACCTCAGCTTATGCCGCAATCCAAGTTCGTTTTTGAAAATGAATCAAGAGCAGCCAATTTTTCATCTTTTCACTCAACTTTTCAAAAATGGATTAATCACACGCACTCCAGCGTATTCTTGTCCGTGATTCAAGTCTTCGGAATAAACGATAGTAGATCCGAGTTTCAGCGCTGCCGCAACAATCGCGCTATCCCAATAGGATATACCATAGCGTTTTCGAATTTCCAGGGCTGCCCAAAACAATTCCACGTCGACTGGCAAAGTCGGATATTCAGACATCGCCTCAAGTATTCCGACCACCTCTTTTTCTGGCAGCTTCAACTTCGACGTCGCATTCACATAAAACTCAGCCAGCACCTGCGAAGAAATGCCAACGTTATCGGATAAAAGAAGTTGCCTCGCAATATCTCGCTTCACTATTTCCGATTCACTTCGCGAAGCGGCGTATAGCAAAATATTCGTATCCAGAAAAAGGTCAGCGCGCATGAGTGTCTTCACGGTTCATTCGATCAGCCGCAGCAAACACAGGCAGCTTATCCATTCGCGCGAACAATTTCTTAGCCCTATCTCGAGCATTTATCTGATTTCCTTCCAAGACATGCTCCAATCCCTGCAATACCAGTTCACGCAGTGTCGTTTTTTGTTCAGCAGCAAGAATTTTCGCCTTACGAACAATCGTATCGGGTAATTCCAAAGTAGTTTTCATAAACCGTAAATACAGCTTTACGGTTACTATGTCAAATACTCACATCCGCTTCCCTGAAGTTTTCAAACCAGCCCATCCTTACGCGCCTGCTTCCAATACGCATACTCAGAGCGATTGAAATCCACGTACTCCGGTGAGAGATCGCTGGAATACATTGTGTAGGTTGCGCTGCCTTGGTTGAGGTCTATATCGATCGTGAACTCCGGATGGGAAACCGCCTCGCGCAAGTCATCCATCGGGGTTTCTGCTTGCAAACCACCGAGGCAGGCAGCTTTCCCGCCTATAAAAATATCGATCAGCTCCTCACGAATCCGTGCTCTTGAGTAACCCACCGCATGAATGATCCGACCCCAGTTCGGGTCGCCACCGTTCCATGACGATTTCACCAACGCACTTTTACAAACCGCTTCGGCCACTTTTTTCGCATCGAGATGAGTACGTGCGCCTTTGACATTCACGGTCACGAATTTAGTGACCCGCTCGCCATCACGCACCACGGCTTTCGCCAACTCCAGCATGACCCAGCCGAGTGCTTTCCGAAACTGACGGCAGGCACTGCCACCTCTCCGCGCCACAGGCATACCGGATGCGCCGTTGGCTAAAACGATCACCGAGTCGTTCGTGCTCATATCGCCATCGATGGTGATCCGGTTGAAACTTTCCTCCACGGATTCCTGCACCGCTTTTTGTAAACAATCTTGGGACAAATTCGCATCCGTGGTGATGAAGCACAGCATCGTCGCCATGCTCGGGGAAATCATTCCCGCGCCTTTCACGCAGCCGCCAATCCTCACCCGGTGGTCGCCCATATCAAATGAGATCGCGAGCTCCTTCTCATGCGTGTCGCTGGTGATGATCGCACGTGCCACGTGGTTGCCTTGCTTCGTCGCCAGCCGCGTCACCAAATCTTCAATCTTCGGCTCCAACCGCATCATCGGCATCGGCAAACCAATCACACCCGTCGAGCAAACTCCGACCTGTGATTTTTTCAAACGCAACTCACTCGCCACGCTTTCACACATCGACGTCGCATCGTGCAGCCCTTGCAAACCTGTGCACGCATTCGCGTTTCCAGAGTTAACCACCACCGCGCGCAGCGATCCTTTCCTCAAATGACTCTGCGTCACTTTCACCGGTGCGGCTTTGACTTTGTTAGTCGTAAAAGTCCCCGCAGAGCGACACGGACGCTCAGAGTAAATCAATGCAAGATCCAACCGATCACTAGCCGGATTTTTAATCCCGCAACTCACCGCACTTGTTAGAAAACCTTTAGCAGCGCTCACCCCGCCCTTGATTTTTGTAATTGGAAAATCCATCTCAGAAAAAACTCGACCGCCACGCTAACGGTTTAAAAACCCTTACCGCAAGCAAACTTTACCCCCGAACCTGGACCGCGCGACTCCAGTCGCGCTACTTCTCCTCGATTCTTCATTCCCATCACATTCTCAAACGGCGGTTTTATCAAAACCGCCCTACCATCACCCCATAACTCTTCCCCAAATCGCCTTCAAATACCGCGACTCCGGATAGTTCGAAAGTGTCGGGTGATCCCCGCCCGCCCCCGTCCTATCAAACACTTGCAAGCGCTTGTCCTGGCGATGAATCACGCCGGTCACAATGTTTTCAAACGCCTCGACGCCGAGTTGTCCGGAGCAGGAACACGTCACCAGCACCCCGTCTTTCTCGACTAACTGCGAGGCGAGCTTGTTCAAATCATGATACTTCGCGTAGCCGATCTCATCCTCCTTTCCGAACATAAACTTCGGTGGATCCACCATCACCACATCCCACTTACGACCGTTTTCAATCATTGTCCGCACCCAAGTGAACGCATCCGCATGGGTGAGCTTCACCTTCGCATTATTCAAATTCGCATTGCGCTTCGCCATCGCGATCGCCGCTTCATCGAGATCCACCGCAGTCACCTCGCTCGCGCCAGCCAACGCTGCCGACACTGAAAATCCTCCCGAGTAACAACATAGATCCAAGACTGTTTTCCCCTCACACAAGCCACCGAACTTTTTGCGATTGTCGCGCTGATCGCAGAAAAATCCTGTCTTGTGACCCTGTGAAAAATCGATCTCATAACGCACGCCGTTCTCAACAATTTTGACCGATCGCACCTCATCGCTCTCCACCCCACCCGAACGCGGAATCCCTTCGATCTTTGCTAAGTCGGCATCCACCTGCACCACCACTCGCTTCGTGCCAAACGTCTCATGCATCAGCGGCAGCCAACGCTCCAAACGCATCCACGCCGCATAAGCCGTGATTTCCACCGAGAGCACATCGCCAAATTTATCTGCGACGATCCCCGGTAAAAAATCCGCATCGCCATGCACGCAACGATAACATTCCGTCTCTGCATCCAGTTTCAAAACCTCACGCCGGAGCTTCCCCGCCCGCACAATCGCGTTTTCAAAAAAACTTTCGTCCAAATCCTCCATCGAGTGACTGACGATCCGCAGCGGCATACGCGCCTTCGGATTCCACAGCCCCCAACCAAACCGCGTCCCCAGCTTCCCAAAAACCTCCACCAAATCCCCAGGCTTTGCATCCCGAGAAACCTCCCCCACCATCTTCGGCCAGATAGAAGGATGAAACGTCTGATATTTTAAATGAACCTTAGGCACGCCGCATCCTCACCAGAAATCTCGAATTTCAAAGTTCAAATCTGTGATAATCGAGTTCTTTCATTCAAAAATCCAAAATCAACAATCATCAATCGTAAATCCTTCCCCTATCCTCAATCTACAATCTACAATCAAGAATCTTGAAACTGCATCGCCACCTCTGCGCCTCCACCCTCGACATCGCTAAATCCGTCTTGGTCAACCATCGCGTCCTCGATCACGAGCTCGCCGCCGCTTTCGAACAAAACCCAAAATGGGGCAAACGCGATCGCTCCTTCGTTGCCGAGTCATTGTTCGAAACCACCCGCTGGCGCCGCGCCCTATCCTTTCTCGTCGATTCTGAGGAAACCAACTCCCTCCTCACAGCCCAGTGGTTGCTCATGGGCTACGAACTTCCCGAGTGGCACAGCTACAATGGCCGACCCGCCGATGAAATTCTCGCCCACCAACCTCTCCTCGCCGATCAGCCCCGCGCCGTCCGCCAGTCCATTCCCGATTGGCTCGACCAACTCGGTGAAGCTGAACTCGGCGATCAATGGGAACCGCAACTCACCGCACTCAATCAAAAACCCTCCGTATTTCTTCGCGTCAACACCCTGATCACCACTCGCGAAAAAGCCCAAGCATGGCTCGCAGAAAACAACGTCGAGACCACTACTCTTCCCAATCACCCCGATGCACTCGCATTGCCTGTCGGGAAAATGTTACCCAAATCCATGCGACTCGACGGTCGGATCGAAATCCAAGATCCCTCCTCCCAATTTATCTCACCGCTGTTAGATCCGAAACCCGGCGAGCGCATCATCGATGCCTGCTCCGGCGCCGGCGGCAAAGCCCTCCACCTCTGCGCACTTTCTAACAACGAAGCCCGGGTCTTTGCCATGGACGTCGATCAGAAAAAACTCAACTCCCTCCAAACCCGCGCCAAACACGCCCGCGCCACAGAGATCTCTCCAAAAGCGATCAACGAAACTACCCCAGCAGATTTCGAAAACATCGCGGATTCCCTACTCATCGATTCCCCCTGCTCGGGCCTCGGCACTTTAAAACGCCAACCAGATCTCAAATGGCGACTCAAACCCGCCGCCCTCGATCGCGTCCGCTCCATCCAAGCTGAACTCCTCGCAACCTACCCACGCATGCTCAGGCCCGGCGGAAAACTTCTCTACGCAACCTGCTCCATTCTTCCCTCGGAAAATCAGGACCAAGTCGCCAAGTTCCTAAAAAACCGACCCGGCCAATACCGCCTTATCGCCCAACACAACCTCCTCCCCTCCGAAACCGGCTTCGACGGCTTCCACGCCTCTCTGTTAGAAAAATTGTAGCTACCGCGTCTCGCGGCAGGCCGTGTTCTCGGCGTCTCGCCGAGAATCTTTCTCACAACCCATTCACTAACGCAACAATATCGCATTATTAATTTGACGACCCTTCATGCGCTCATCTATTTCTCCCCCTGCCATGAAACACCTCGCCCCATGCATCGTCATTTCCGCCGCCATTTCATCCCTTGGCCTCGCTGGAGATTTTCAAAAACCAACTTCTAACAACGGATCTGATTTCCTCACTCCCTTCAGCCACCTTCACGCCAGCAAACTCGGAACTCCCTACGTTCACTCCTTCGGCATCGAACCCGCTTTCACTGGACGCGATCTGTTCATCGACCACACCTACATCAATGGCGATGGTTTCACCGAACACGAATCCGAAATCGAACTCGAATGGGCGTTCACCAAACGCCTCGGGGTTATCGTGGAACTCCCTTACATTTACGAAGATGAAGAAGGAGTTGGGTCCGCGAAAGGTTTTGGCGATATCGCCATCGTCCCGCGTGCGCTTTTGATCGAGCGCGAACGTTTCCTTCTCACCGCCCAAGTCGAAACCGTCCTACCAACCGGCGGCAGCAACTTCGGAGGCGACACCGCCATCGCACCCGGCATCGCCATGTGGAACGACCTCGGAAATAACTTCACTTTAAACTCCATCGTCTCCATCGAACACGGTTTCGATGCCGATGAAACCGAACTCGTTTACGGCGTCGGCTTGGTGAAATCATTTGGTGAAAACCACGCTGGGCACGACCACGCACATGATCACGGTAGCACCACCGGAATGCTTCATCTTCACTTCGAAGTCACCGGACACACCCCAATCAACGGTCCTGACGAAGGCGATGTAAATCTCGAAGGCCTCGTCGGTGTCAGCTACGGTCTCATCGAAAATCTCGACATTCGCGCTGGCTATCTTTTCCCCCTCACCAACCCCAATGCCTTCGACCACGGCATCACCACCGGCCTGATCTTTCATTTTTAATGGTGCACCAGATGAGTTGCCTAGGTTGTGTAAATCTTCTCGCGCAAAGGAGCTAAGACGCAAAGGTTTGTAATTTTCCACTATAAATACAGCAGCCAAGCCTTCACCTAAACCCTCTTCCTTTGCGTCTTTGCGACTTTGCGCGAGACAATCCTATTAATACCAAGTCACACCCATGATTCACATCTACACTCTCAAAACCTGTGACTCCTGCCGCAAAGCCACCAAATGGCTTGCCGAACACAAACTCCCTTTCCAAGAAATCGCTATCCGCGAGCAGCCACCCAGCCTCGCCGATCTCAAGCGCGCCCTCGCCAACCTCGATGGCGACATCCGTAAGCTCTTCAATACTTCCGGCCAGGATTACCGCTCCCTGAACCTGAAAGAAAAAATCCCCACTCTTTCCACCAGCGAAGCTCTGGCGCTCCTAGCCTCTAACGGAAATCTCATCAAACGCCCCTTCCTCATTTCAAAATCCGAAACCTTGGTGGGATTTCATCCTGAAACTTGGACAAAGTCGCTTGCTTGAGATTGCTTCCGCTCGACATTGCCTCGGATCCAAACTCTATTTCCGCCATGCCTACTTCCGATTTCGCCAACTCCTTCGTCTGTGACCTCGTCGCTTACGAACCCGGAAAACCCATCGAAGAAACCGCCCGCGAACTCGGCCTCAATCCGAAATCCATCGTCAAAGTCGCTTCGAACGAAAACCCACTCGGTCCCTCTCCCCTTGCCCAACAGGCCATCCGCGATGCGATTTCCCAAGCCCACATCTATCCAGACGGCGGCGGCTACAAACTCCGCACCGCCATCGCTGAGAAGCTTGGCTTTGACATTTCTAACATTATCCTCGGCAACGGCTCTAACGAAATCATCGAGCTTCTCTGCCACACTTTTCTCAACAGCAAAGCCGAACTCATTGCCGCCAAACACGCCTTCGTCGTTTACAAATTGATGGCTACCCTTTTCGACGCGAAATACGTTGAGGTCGATGATCCGAATTTCACCCACGATCTCGATGCGATGGCCGCCGCGATCACCGATCAAACACGCCTAGTTTTCATCGCTAATCCGAACAACCCAACTGGCACGGTCGTCACCCAAGAGCAAATCGATCGCTTCGTGGATCAGATACCCGGCCACGTCATCGCCGTGTTCGATGAAGCCTATTACGAGTTTCTTGATACTCCGCCGGATGTTCTCAAACATGTCCGCGCGGGAAAAAACGTCATCGTGCTGCGCACCTGTTCGAAAATCCACGGCCTCGCCGCGTTGCGGATCGGTTACGGCATCGCGCCAAAACCTATCGCGGAACTTCTTCAGAAAGCACGCCAACCTTTCAACACCAACTCATTAGCACAAGCCGCCGCTCTCGCTGCGCTTGACGATGAAGATCACATCCAAAAAACCCGCGAGATCAACCGCCAAGGCCTCGCGTTTTACGAAAAAGCCTTCAAAGAGCGCGGCCTTGAATTCGTCCCTTCATTTGCAAACTTCATCCTCGTTCGCGTCCAAAACGGCGATCAGATCTTCAAGAAAATGCTCCAAAAAGGCGTCATCATCAGAGCCATGTCCGGCTACAAGCTCCCAGACTGGGTAAGGATTTCCATCGGCACACCCGCAGAAAACCAACGCGCACTGGAAGTATTGGACGAAGTCCTAGCCGGAAAATAATTTTTAAACTAATTTATTAACACAAGCCGAGCTTTGCGACCCTTTGCGGATTTTGCGGCTTTGCGTTGAAATTCTTCGCTCTGTTTGAGATTCCGGAATGAACACGGTTTACTTTCGGACATTTTTCCCCATCCTCCCCGCGTTATGAATTTCTCTGGCATCCACACCGCGCTGATTACCCCTTTCCGAAATGGAAAAGTCGACACCGAGGCTTTCCGCACGCTTATCGAAAGACAGATCGCAGCAGGCATTACGGGCATCGTTCCCGTCGGCACCACTGGCGAGTCTCCAACTCTCAGCACGGAAGAGCACATTGAAGTCATCAAACTCGCCGTCGAGTTCGCCGCAGGCCGCTGCCTCGTCATCGCTGGCACAGGCGCGAACGCAACCGCAGAAGCCATTGAGCTCACTCAAGCCGCCGAACAAGCAGGTGCAAACGCATCTCTGCAAGTTTGCCCATATTACAACAAGCCTTCCCAAGAAGGTCTTTACCTGCATTTCCAAACCATCGCCGCGTCCACCTCACTTCCCATCATGCTTTATAGCGTGCCGGGTCGCTCAGGAATCGAGATCGCACCAGAAACCGCAGCTCGACTTGCCGCAGATTGCAAAAACATCACCGCGATTAAAGAAGCCGGTGGTTCGGTCGATCGCGTCAACCAACTCGTCCAAGCTCTCCCAGAAGGCTTCGGCATCCTTTCCGGCGATGATCAGCTTACTCTGCCTTTCATCGCTACGGGCGCAATCGGTCTCGTTTCCGTTGCCTCCAATCTCATCCCAGAAGTGATGACCCAACTTGTCACTCACTGCCTCGCTGGTGAATTTCCTGAAGCACTTGCTCTTCAGAAACAATACTACCCGCTCATGCGTGGCCTGATGACACTCGATGTAAATCCTGTCCCCATCAAAACCGCCGTCGCCCTCCAAGGCCACTGCGATCCAGAACTCCGCCTGCCACTAGCACCGATGTCCGAAACCAACGAACACGCCCTCAGCTTGCTCCTTCGTTCCTACGGCCTCATCTAACAGGACCGCGCGACTCCAGTTGCGCCCCATCATTCTTTCACTCTTCAATCTTCACCCCTCACTATTCCATGTCTTCCCCAAAACTATTCAATCCCGGCCCAGTCGATGTCTCACCCGAAACATTTGCCGCCATGTCCCACACCATGATCGGACACCGCGGTAAAGATTTCGAAGATCTCTACGCTTCTCTCCAACCCGGCCTCAAAGAAATCTTCGGTACTTCACGTCCAGTTTTCCTCTCCACTTCATCCGCATGGGGCGTGATGGAAGGAGCTCTACGCAACCTCGCGAAGAAAAAAGTTCTCTGCCTCTGCTGCGGTGCCTTTTCCGATAAATGGTTAGATGTCGCCAAGAAATGCGGATTCGAAGCCGAAGCCGTCCAAGTCGAGTGGGGCGATGCCATCAGCCCAGAAAGCGTCCGCGCGAAACTCGCCGAAGGCGGATTCGATACCGTCACCTTCATCCACTCCGAAACCTCCACCGGCGTCCTCAACGACCTCGCAGGTATCTGCGCTGCGGTAAAATCTTTCCCCGACACCATGCTCATCGTCGATACGGTTTCGTCCCTCTCCACCGTCGATATCGACATGGACAAGCACGGCATCGATGTCTGCCTCGCTGGTGTGCAAAAAGCCCTCGCGCTTCCTCCCGGCCTCGCTGTCTTCGCTGTTTCCGAAGCTGGAATGGAACGCGCCAAATCCAACCCAAACCGCGGCTACTATTTCGACTTCATCGAGTTCGCGAAAAACGATGCGGTGAACAACACCCCAACCACCCCAGCAATCTCACTTCTCTTCGGCCTGCAATACATGCTCGGCAACATCGACAAAGAAGGATTTGCCGTACGCAAAGTGCGCCACTCGAAAACGAACACGATGATCCGTGAATGGGGCGGGAAACACGGCTTCCAGCTTTTTTCACCCATCGATCGCAGTTCCTTCGCCCTCACCTGTTTCGCCACACCGGAAACCTTGGATCTCAGCGGCTTCATCAAAGCCCTGAAAACCAAATACAATTTCCTCATCAACGGCGGTTACGGAAAAATCAAAGGCACCACCTTCCGCATCTCTAACATGGGCAACGAAACCGAAGCCACTATGCAAGAACTCATCGATGCCATGGACGACGTCCTGAAAGATCTGTAGTAGCTGCCCCGTCTCGGGGCAGGCCGTGAAAGCTGCGTCTCGCAGCTTAAATCTTCTCATCAGTTA
This sequence comes from Akkermansiaceae bacterium, assembly GCA_031425735.1. Classification (GTDB taxonomy): domain Bacteria; phylum Verrucomicrobiota; class Verrucomicrobiia; order Verrucomicrobiales; family Akkermansiaceae; genus Luteolibacter. The sequence continues at coordinate 23,263 of JANPJY010000039.1, forward strand.
GAGTTTAAGCTTAAAACAACTCTTTTAGCTCAGTGCCCTGACTCTTCGAGATCAATGTATAAGCATACTTCTCATTTGCCCAGCACGCCTGCGCCCACTCACCGGACTTAGTGATGTGTGGCTGCTCGACCGTTGGCAACACGCCATCCACATCACCGCGACGGAAAATGATCAAGTGAACGATTCCATCTTTTTCACCGAAACAGATCAGCGAACCTTTCTTTTCTCCGACAACGATTTCACGGCAACCCAGTCCCTTCATTCCCTCAAGACCTTTTGGAAATTTCATGCCACCACATGGCAGTTCTTTGCCCCGTAAATAAGAAACCAACTCAAACTGGTCAGTGCCCTGTTTCTCTAACGAAAAACTTGGTGATTGATACATGCCAACGAAGCTCGCTTGAACTGCATCCACTGTGATCCGATTCTTCGTGAGATCTGGTGAATTTCCGTCCTTCGGTTGTTCAACCAAAAACACGAACGCCATCACCATGCCCGCCGCCGCCGCTACTGGCATCGCAAAACGCATCCATGATTTATTAGGCATTTCCACAATCCTCGTGCGCTCCATCGATTCTAAAATCCGCGCACGGAGTTCTGTTGGAATTTTCACATTCGCCATTCCTGCAACCATCGCATGATCATCCTCCATCTCTACTTTAGGGTAGCCCGATCCACTCTGAACCATCGCTAGCAACACGCTTTCACGTAAGCCAGCAGGCAGATCAACCCGCGCCAAGCACTCCGCAAACTCTGCGTCGAACGCGCGCTCTTTGACCAACCACTCTCCGAGTTCACGATCCATCGTCGCAAGCTGCAAAGCTTCCGCGAAATCATCGTCACCAACATCCGCGCCATCCGGCCGGAAACTCTGGAGCACAAATTTTGCCCGTTCTTTATCCATGATGTTTTTTGAAAATTTCTGGGTTCACATCGATTAAATTCTTTGGTGCACTCGATGGTTCGGAAGTCATCCGTTTTCTTAACAAATCTTTTCCGCGCGATAGCCGTGACATCACAGTCCCAATCGGCACATCTAAAATCTCCGCGATTTCTTTGTAACTATGTTGCTGAAGATAAAACAAGGCCAGCGGCGCGCGATACATCTCCTCCATCTCGCCCAACAACTCCACCACCCGCTGCCCATCCATCTGCCGATCCGCCTGATCATCATTTCCACTCACCTCTTGGCCGATGTTTTCATCCAGCGGCTCATCCGAAAACCTCGCCTGCTTTCTCCTCTGTCCTAAAAACTCACGGTGCAGCGTAGTGAACAACCAGGTCTTCGCCTTACTCCTGTCCCGCAACTGCTCATTCTTCGCGGCCCAGATACAGAAGGTTTCCTGCACCAAATCCGCCGCATGATCCGGACTTCGCGTCAGGGAATACCCGAAGCGATATAGCGCCTCGTAATGGGCATCCACCAAATCTGCAAACTCACTCATGTGTCCTTCTACGAGGGATTTACTCACAAAGCTATTCCGTTTATATGCTTGGATTATGAAAAAAGTTTCCACCACTCTCCGTAGCGCATCTTTAACCCATCATTCCATGCGCAAACTCCTAATTGCCCTCATTGCCCTCGCCACTCCCCTCCAAGCCCAATTCGTGTTCTCCGAAAAAGACGGCATGATAGAGCTCCACAACGGGGAAAAGCTCGTCACCGCTTTGAGAAACGATTACCGCTTTCCTTACCTCTACCCTGTCTATTCACCTTCAGGCGCCAACGTCGTCCGCAACTGGCCGATGAAGCCTGACGTCCCCGGAGAAGAACAAGACCATCCCCACCACCGCGGTATCTGGCTCGCTCACGGCTCCGTGAATGGCCACGACTTCTGGACGGATCGTGGAAAAAAAGATCCAGCTATTCGTCTCAACGGCATCACAGAAAAAGTGGTCAAGAATGAGATCGCGCACCTCACTGCCGACATGACGTGGATTGCAGAAGATAAGGAACTCCTCAAAGAAACCCGCACCTACGCGTTCTCAAAACCCAATGCCGAGACCCTCCGCATCGACATCCAATCCACCCTCACCGCCCTCGCAGATGAAGTTGTTTTCGGCGACACCAAAGAAGGCACCTTCGCCATCCGCACCGACCGAACATTACGCGTCAAAGGAGAGACCGCCAAAGCCACTCTAATAAATTCCGAAGGAAAAACGAATCTCGATGCCTGGGGAAAACGTGCGAATTGGGCAGCTTACACCGGCTCCGATGAACTCGGCAAACCCACCGTCGTTGCCATCATCGATCACCCAACTTCATTTCGCAACCCCACCCATTGGCACGCCCGCGACTACGGCCTACTCGCTGTAAACCCTTTTGGAATCAATGATTTTGAAAAAAAGAACGACAAAACATTCGGTAACCATACCCTGAAAAAATCCGAGTCCATCACACTCAGTTACACCGTCATCATTCATAAAGGCACCCTTGAAACTGCGAAACTTAAAGAAACCTTCGACTCACTAAAAACACCATGAACCTCTCCCGCCGTCACTTCCTCTCCACCTCAGTCCTCGCCGGAGCTTTTACTTACATTCCCTCGCTCGCCCGCGCCGACTCGCCTAACGGAGACCTCCGCGTCTGCCTCATCGGCTTCAACGGTCGCGGCAAAAGTCTCGCCGCGGAACTCATCAAATGCACCAAAGCCAAACTCGTCGCCCTCTGCGATGTCGATTCCGCTGTCCTCGATTCCTACGCCGCCGAACTAGAGAAGCAAAATATCAAAGTCACCAAATTCAACGATTACCGCAAAGCCTGCGAATCTACGGAAATCGATGCCGTCATCATCGCCACTCCAAACCACACTCACGCGCTCATCGCCACTACCGCCGCCGCCAACGGCAAACATGTTTATGTGGAAAAACCCGTTTCTCATAACGTCTGGGAAGGTCGCCAACTCGCCAACGCCGCAGAAAAATACAAAGTCATCATCCAGCACGGCTTCCAACGTCGCTCAGAAACCGCATGGCACGAAGCCTACGATTTCATCCAGTCCGGTGCCATTGGCAAAGTCAAACTCGCCCGCGGCTTCTGTTACAAACCCCGTCCATCCATCGGTAAAGTTTCCCAGCCCAAACCCACACCTACCACCGTGAATTACGATCTCTGGAGCGGCCCTCGCGAGATGTCGCCCATCAAACGTGAAAAATTTCATTACGACTGGCACTGGCAATTCGATTACGGCAACGGCGACCTCGGCAACCAAGGTCCTCACCAACTCGATGTCTGCCGCTGGATGACCGGCGATCCAAAACTCCCAACTTCCGTCGTCTCCGTCGGCGCACGACTCGGATACCAAGACGACGGTCAATGGGCAAACACCCAAATGTGTTATTTCGATTATCCGGTCCCCATCATCTTGGAAGTCCGCGGCTTACCCACCAAAGCCTACAAAGATCATGCCTTCGGAAATCTCATCGAATGCGAAGGCGGTTATCTATCCGGCGGCCACAATGCGAAATGCGACGCCTTCGACAAAGACGGCAAAAAAATCAAATCTTTCGCTGGCTCGAAATCTCACATGCAATCCTTCGTCGATTCCTGCCACTCCGGAAAAATCGATGCGGGACACGGAGTCGAAAGCGGCCACCTCTCCTCCGCCCTCGCCCACGTCGGCAACATTTCATGGAAGCTCGGCGCTCCTACCAAACCCGCCGCCATCCGCGAGGCACTTTCTAACAACATTACTTCCGATTCATTTACTAGAATGCTCACCCACCTCGAAGATAACAAAATCGACCCCGAGAAAGATCTCCTCACTCTAGGAAAATTTTTGACAGTGGATCCGGCAAAAGAGCTCTTCACCGGCCCCGACGCGGATATCGCCAACCCTCTGCTCAAAGAAACTTATCGAAAAGGCTTCGAACTCTCGGTTTAGATCTTTCACTGAAAGTTTACGCAGAAAACCCCGACAGTGTCGGGGTTTTCCTTCAAGTTCTTATCTCTAACACTCAATCCACATCCGTGCGGAACGGCGATGCAGGTAGTCCTTCTTTATTGAAAAAGTTTACATCGGGTACATTCTCCCAGCCGTAGCGAGCGGCGGTGGCGCTGACGCCATCGGCAGAGACCACGACTTTGTCACCTTGGATCTCTGCTTTCGCCGGCACGAATTTGCCATCAGCTCCGGCAATCGTAAATCCTTTGAGTTCCCCGTCTTTGGCAACCAGTCCGCCACCGACATGCTTGAAGCTAAGAATGATTTTTCCATCTTTCACGGTCATCGAATCATAGAGTGGACCTGAGTATTCAATCTTTTCACCATAGGTTAGCGCGCGAGCTGCAAGAGCCAAGCGCTGGCCGACTGGTTCTTTTTGATTCGGATGAATGTCATTCGCATTGCCCACATCCGTGGTCACTGCCATCGCAGTGTTTTTCACTTTCGCAAGTGTTAGAAACTGAGCTTCACGGATTTCAGGAGGCTGATTTTTGAAAGGTGCGATCTGGACAAAGAAGAACGGGAAATCTCCTTGTTTCCAGCGCCCCCGCCAGTCAGCGATCATCGCTGGGAAAAGCGTGCGATATTGCTTGGACTGACCGGCGTTCGACTCGCCCTGATACCAAATCGCTCCCTTGATACCGTAGGGAATGATTGGCGCAATCATGCCATTATAAAGTGCGGTCGGATGACCGGATCCACCTTCCGGACTAGCAAGTCCTTTCGGCGGCGGACTTGATGGCGCGGGTTTCGGTGGCAGAGGTTGTCCATCTTTCTTCGCTTGGGCGGAGGCATCGGTCCATGCTTTCAGAGTTTCCTGATACGCTTTGCCAACGGTTTCATGCCATTCCTTTGACTTGGTGTTGAACTCCTCCATCAGAGCAGGATAAGCAGCGACTTCAGCATCATAGGTGGAGAGCTTCTTAGTCGCCGCATCGACATATCCTTTCAGTTCGGGATCGGTTCCAAATCCTTCCAAACTCGTCCAAGCCTGCGCGGGTGTGCCACCCCATGAAGTGTGGATCATACCAACTGGCACGCCGAGTTTCATGTGGAGATCACGAGCAAAAAAGTAACCCACCGCAGAGAAACCGCTGACGGTATGAGGTGAGCACTCGACCCAGCTACCCACTGCTTCAGTAAGGGGTTTGATAGAGGTCGTTTTCTTCACCGTGAACATCCGAATCTTCGGATAATTCGCCTTCGGACCTTCTTCCTTGGCGTTGTGGGCTTGGGCGAATTTCCACTCCATGTTCGATTGGCCGGAGCAGACCCAGACCTCGCCGACGAGCAGGTTGTTGATGGTCACGGTATTGTCGCCGGTGATCTTCATAGTGAGAGGATCACCTTCTTTCAACGGTTTGAGGCTCACACTCCATTTACCAGCGGCGGCAGTGGTGCTGACTTTTTGATCGCCGATTTCAACCGTCACTTTTTCACCATCCCTTGCTGTGCCCCAAACTGGAACCGCTTGGCCGCGTTGCAGAACCGCACCGTCAGTAAACAGCGGATTGGGTTTCACCTCGGCATATAGAGGACTGGAAATCATCGCAGCAATCGCGAGCGCAGATGTAGTGGAGACACATGTTTTTACGTTCATACAGGTTGCTATACGAGGGCACCGTAGAATTTTGTCAAGAATGCTAGCAATTTGCTTTTTCACCCAGTGCAGAACACTCCCTTGAATATAGATTGCGAAGGCCAGTTTTAGACAACTTTGACAGGATATCGGCTATCCAACGGAAATCTGGATTTCCCTGCTTCATGGTTTGACGACTGGCGTCTCGTGTTCACTATGCTGCGTATGCCCGCTGAGAACAGCACCCACTTTTTTGACCATGAGGAAACTTTCGCGCTTCGCGATGGTTCGTCGCTGCCTGCGATCAGGATCGCTTACGAGACGTGGGGAACGCTGAATGCGGATCGCTCGAACGCGATTGTCATTTTCCATGCGCTGTCTGGCTCGCACCATGCAGCTGGCATTAATACAGAAATCCCAGAAGTGGGCGATCTCTGGCAGCCGGAGCTTCATCAAGGTTGGTGGGAAGACATGATTGGTCCCGGAAAAGCGATTGATACGGATCGGTTTTTTGTCATCTGCCCAAACTATCTCGGCGGCTGCTACGGCTCCACCGGCCCTGCTTCGCTAAATCCGAAAACCCAAAAACCTTGGGGTTCAGAATTCCCGTCGGTTTCCGCAGCGGATCAGGTCAATGCCATCGCCCTGCTGATTGATTCATTCGGCATTGAAACTTTGCACGGCGTGGTTGGCCCCTCGGTCGGTGGTTTGGTAGCCCTCTCTTTCGCCACGCGTTTGCCGGATCGTGTGCGTAATGTCATCAGTATCGCGGCCGGATTTAAAACCACGGTTTTGAATCGACTCATCTTGTTCGAACAAATCCTCGCGATTGAAAACGATCCGAATTTCAACGGCGGCGATTTCTATGATGAAAGCCCTCCTCTGTATGGCCTCGCGCTGGCTCGGATGATTTCTCACAAAACCTTCGTCCATCTGGACTCCATCGAAAAACGCGCGCGCCAAGATGTCATTCAAGCAGATGATATATTGGCATGGTATCGGGTTCGCGACCAGTTCCAGAGCTACATGCTGCATCAGGGGAAAAAGTTTGTGAAGCGCTTCGATGCAAACACGTATCTCCGCATCATCGATCTCTGGTCGCGCTTCGATGCCCTTTTCGAAGGCGATGCAGAGAACCCGCACGAGCTATTTGAACGTTGCGCACGCAACGGCCAGAAATGGTTAGTCTTCTCCATCGATTCGGATTTCTGTTTTTATCCAGAAGAACAATCCGAGCTGGTTCATCATTTAGAAGCATCGCGGGTGGACTCCATGCACATCACCGTCCACTCCGATAAAGGACATGATTCATTTCTCTTAGAGCCGGATCTCTACACTCCGCATATCTCTTGGTTACTTCGCCCATGATTCGCGCCTATATTTTTTTCATCGGTGTGGCGATCATCGCCATTGGCGTCCTCGGATTGTCACGGATCGAAAAAGATGCCGCGATGGCCTTATTCGTCGGCTGCCTCACCCTTGGTGGTGGATTTATTATCTGCGGTTTATTCTCTATCAAAATGCTCTGGCACGGCGTGATGGGCGCGGGAGTCATCGCACTCATCAGTTTCGGAAGAGGACTTTTCAATTTACCCGATGCCGCGAAATTTATTATTGGCGAAAGACCACGCGGCAACGAACCCATCTTCGAATTAGCCGTGACGTTTCTCTCCGCTTTACTGCTGACCCGCATCCTCGCCGCATGGAACAAGGAGCGGAGACGTAAGATGCTTGAGGAAAGCTAATTACTAGGTGGATTTTGAGGTGCGAGTGGCGCAACCGGTGTCTCGATCGCAGGAGTCACTGGCGCAGGAGTCACTGGCGCAACCACAGGCTCGGGTTTTGCTAGTAAATCTTTCCATTCATACAGCGCGTAGTTCTCCCCTAGCCCACCGATTTCTGTTAGAAGCGCGTTGCACTTTTCTTTCCATGCCTTCAGATCTGGTGGGCCCTTTTTTTCATCGGCGCTGCCTGGGAAAACCACATAGGTGATTTTTAAATCGGACACGGGTCGGCTGTATGATGAGGCGGCTGGGTTAATTTCCTTCGCCATGCGCAAGGATGCTTCGCCAACTTTAAAGGTCGGTCCGCCGTCGCCGACGATGCATGGGTAGAGTGTTTCGCCGTAGATCACGACTGCGTAGTCCCCCACTTTCGGCGCATACGGATCATTTCGATCCGTTAGTAAATTCACTGACATCACGATGTATGGATCGTATTCGGCGATGAGGTAGCTGCGGGATTTGAGATCGGCAACATAACGATTCAACTCCGCGATTCGCTCTTTCAGCCATGTTTTACGCGCTGCTGGGGTAGCGGCTACTGCCAGCTCGGTGTTGGCGGTTGCGATTCTTCGCTCAAGTCCCGCGATCATCGGATTCGGCGTGGTGGTTTTCTTTGGCCAACCGTAGCTCGTGAATGGTTGATAATGCGTGGAGTTCACAATCTCATCCGGCATAGTAGCAAGGCGATCACCATCCGATCCATCGGAAACTACATCCATTTCGGCCTGCATGAAAAAAACTTTCCGGCCATTTGCCGCCTTCAAATTCAGGATGGTTTCGCAATCGTAGATGTTATGTTTGGTGAGCAGTTCATTGAGTGCATTCGCATCGCGGCGCACTCGCTCGCTCTTGTTGGTGTAGAGTTTGTTATACCATTTCGAAATTTCGGCTTTCTCCAGCAAGCCAGGCAAGGATGGTAAAATCTTGGAGAGCTTGGGGTTGGTTTTTTCTAGATCGGAAATCGTCGTCGCCGCAGCTGGGAGTTTTAATTTCAGCTTGTATTCAGCAACATAGCTTTCCTCATCCACTCGCTCCTCAGAAGCGATCCCACCTTGCTCGAAAACGACTTCCGTCTTGAAAGGAATCCCACTGCGCAATTTTCTAACATCGTTCACCGGGCCCAACGGAAGTGGAGGTATGACTACGGGTCCTGGCTCAACCTCTGGTTCCTTCTCGGGTTCTGGCTCTGTATTCTGTTGGCGAAGCTCCGCGAGCTCTCGCTCAAGTTTGAGCTTCATCTCGGCGCGCAGGCGTTGCTCAATTTGCAGCTCAATCGTTTTTCGATCCACCTCTTCTGCAGGCTGCCGACTCTGCATCAGGGCCTTTATGTTCCGGTTCACCTTCGCTGGGATATCGGTGAAAAGAGTCCCAATGAACCCGCAGACCAAGACGAGAAATCCGACGCCGAACCATGGAAATCCCCGCTGACGTTTCGTGCTATTGGCATTTTCATTTCCCATACCGAGAAGATAAGCGAGCAACCGCAGGCATTTCAACCGTAGTTCTTGGCAAATGATCCGTACAAAACCATGGATTTCCTGTGGGCAAACGGATGATTCGTATCCTAGGCTACCAGCGTGACTCAAAATAACCCCAGTCCCACTCTCATAACCGACGGAAAGTTTTTCCGTCTCGGTTCTGAAAGATTCTGGCTGCGCTGCGTCACTTACGGGCCGTTTCCACCGGATCGTGAAATTTCTCACCGCAAAGAGTTCGAGAAAATCAGATCCGCGAATTTCAATGCGATCCGAGTCTTTTCCCTTCCTGACCAAGCCTTGCTCGATGCCGCGGCAGAAGCAGGACTTTTTGTTTTCGCGGGTCTCGATTGGGGGCATTACGAAGATTTCATTTCACGACCCACTTTATTTTCCGCCGCCATCATCCGACTTAGCGAATGGCTGAACACTCACGGAAATCATTCCGCCTTGGCTTGCGTATATGTTGGCAATGAAATCCCTTCCGATCTCGCGCGCTGGATGGGACCGGATCGAGTTCGAAAATCGTTAGAAGAGCTGATCAATATCGGCCGAGGCATCGCACCAAATTTGCTCTTTGCGTATGCGAACTATCCTTCCACGGAATATCTCGAACTGGAAAACGCCGATTTCACCGCATTCAATATCTATCTCGAAAATGCTGATGCATTCGTGAGTTATGTTAGACGACTGCAAAATATCGCCGGAGATAGGCCGTTGGTGATTTCAGAGTTTGGCTTGGACTCGTTTAGAAACTCGCCCGAAGCGCAGGCAGAAACTTTTTCATGGGCGCTCAAACATTCATATGCCGAAGAAACCGCTGGCTTCACGGTTTATGCATGGAGCGATCTCTGGTTCAACGCCGGAACAGAAGTGACCGACTGGAATTTCGGCATCACGGATCGACATGGAAAACCGAAACCCTCGTTCGAGGTGTGTCGAGATTTCCAACCAGCAACTCCTTCCACGACTCAACACACCTACACGATCATCGTCTGCACAAGAAACGGCGCTTCACGAATCAGCGAATGCTTGCACGCCATCGATGCATTGGCGGGCGGTCCTTATGAAACGATCGTAGTAGATGACGGCTCAACTGATGAAACCGCAGAAATCGTTTCCAGAACATTTCCACACATGCGCCTGCTGAGCATTCCGCCTTCCGGACTCAGTGCGGCTCGTAACATCGGTGCAGCAGTAGCTAAGGGACAAATATTCGCTTACACCGATGATGATTGTCTTCCGGATTTCGAGTGGATTTCTCGCCTCGATCGCGCCTTTCAAAATCCACACATCGCTGCCGCCGGAGGACCTAATCTTCCCCCGAAAGCGCGTTCCGCCGAAGAGGCCATCATCAGTGCCGCGCCGGGTGCGCCGAGCCATGTTTTGTTAGACGACACCCGAGCCGAACATTTGCCCGGCTGCAACATTGCGGTGCGTCGTGAGGCATTTCATCGCATCGGCGGCTTCAATCCTGTTTTCCACACCGCCGGTGACGATGTTGATTTCTGCTGGCGGTTGCGGGATGCGGGCTACGCACTCGGATTCGCTCCCGGAGCTTTTGTCTGGCATCATCGACGTCCTTCAATCTGTGGCTTCCTCAAACAACAAATTGGCTACGGCCGCGCGGAACGCATACTTCTAGCTATCCATCCAGATCGTTTCTCGAAAGCCGGTGAGGCGCGTTGGGATGGTTTTGTCTACGCGGGTGGAGCGGTTCGGGTCGGTGAAAACTCCATCATCTATCACGGCCCGATGGGTCAAGCGGGTTATCAATCGATTACTAATCGCATGCTACCTATTCGTCCTCTTGATAACCGATTTCAAAATCCACTCTCCCTGTTACTTTTTAAATTCGTCGCTCTTTCACAGCCGCCAATTCGTAGTTGGACACGCAATCGAAGCATCCGACTTCCGAAAATTTCATCTGAAAAAAATCCGCCGTCCGAAGAATCGAACGATTTCACCCTACCAGCGCCAACACACCAAGATCGCAATCACATCCTCGATCATCTACTTGCCGATGGTTGGAAAGCCGCGGGCAATTGCGATGCATGGGATTTAGAAAAGCAAGGCATGCGTTTGCTGCTCGCGACCGAAAGACTCGATCACCAACACCTCAACCATCTCATTCGCATCTGGGGAAATTCTCAACCCGTCATGAATGATTTGATTCGTTTTCTCAATCAGCTCTGAATCCTTCCGTGTCTCTACTCACCAAAGATTACGACTACCATCTACCCGACGAGCTAATCGCTTCTCGACCTCTTCCGAATCGATCCGCCTCGCGGATGTTGGTGATTCATCGTGATACCGGCCGCATCGAACATCGCATGTTTTCAGATTTCGAATCTTATCTGAAGCCTGACGATCTACTCATTCTCAACAACACCCGCGTCATTCCTGCACGTGTGTTTTCCGACGACGGAAAAATCGAACTACTCTGCCTCGATCAACTTTCCAACACCTTATGGCGTTGCCTCACCAAACCGGGTAAGCGCATGAAGTTGGGCCGGACCCTCAGCGTCGGAAACATCCAAGGAACCGTCACCGAAGTTTTTGAAAACGGCGACCGCTTGATTGAATGGGAGGAGCCCATCGATATCCACCAACATGGCCATCTCGCCTTGCCGCATTACATGGGTCGCGATGACGAAGACATGGACAAAGAACGTTATCAAACCGTCTTCGCTAAAGAAGAAGGCGCCATCGCTGCGCCAACCGCTGGCCTGCACTTCACTCCGGAAATTTTGGAGCGTGTTTCTCATGATTTCATCACCCTCCACGTCGGCGTCGGCACATTCAGGCCAGTGAGTGTCGAACACATTGGAGAGCACGTGATGCATTCAGAAAAATATCACGTCACCGAAAAAACCATCCAGAACATCAATCGCGCCCAACGCACGATCGCGGTCGGCACCACGGTTACCCGCGTGTTGGAATCCATCGCCGATGCATCACCTGACATTCGTATTTCAAAAACAGGCCCGCTCTCAGGTGAAACCAATATTTTTATCCATCCTCCCTACCAATTCAAAGCGGTCGATGCGCTTCTAACTAATTTTCACCTCCCAAAATCCACTCTGATCATGCTCGTATCCGCCATCGCTGGACGCGAGCTCACGCTCGAAGCCTACCGCCAAGCCGTCGCAGAAAAATACCGTTTTTATTCCTACGGAGATTGCATGCTCATTTTCTAACGCTAGTGTGATTTAGTTGTTTCTCATTTGTGCGGCGGCCAGAGTGTATCCACCATCTGCTCCATCGATAAAATGGATATGCTTATTGGTAGACGCTGACTTTACCATGCAGGTCATGAGAGCACTTGTTGATTTGTGGATGCCAAAAACAATTCTCTTATCATCTTTTAGCTTTTGAAGAAAATCTTCGATTGCTTGGGTTTGCTCTAAACTACAATCAATAACCATTCGCAACGTTTCATCAAATTTTTTGTAATCACTATTTGTAATCAGCTCGTTTTTATAAGCTCTTGGTTTGAATGCGCCTAAGGGGATATTAAAAGTGAGTGACAGGGTCGCTACGAGACTGTGCAGCCCCGTTTGTATAATCTGCCTCACTACAGATTTTTTTCTTTTTTGAGTTTTAATTTCAGAAAAAATAGATCGAGAGGGCCATCTCCAGAATAGTTTCTCTAGGCTCACAGGACGGGCAGATAAAAAGTCGCCATTCAAAATATTTTTAAGGCCGGCCAGGACTTCTATTAACGTATCTTCATTTTTTTCGGGGGTAGGTTTTACTAAAATAGAAAGAATGATCCCATTACGATTTTCTAAAGGTGTTAACCGACAAGAAAGTCCATCGAGTTGAGGAGAAAAGTCATCGGCTGAAGTCTCTATGACCGTTGCGCCTGCAGGAATCCCATTTTTAATCATCTCTTCAGCCACCAAAAGAGCCCCACCTTTGAATTGAGCAGTGTAGTTACCGGGACTCAGTTCATACTTGGCAACTTGTAGTTCGAGAGCAGATTCCCGTAAATCTCTCATTGAAATGTATCCAACACGTAGTTGTAATTTAAAACTACTTTGGGCAAGCCTCTGCAGTCCTTGTAGCTCTTGTATGAGAGGCTGAATTAAATCATCAGGAATGAGCATCGTTGCGCCATCACCACCAAAGACAAAAGGGATTTCACTTTCATTTGAGATATTAAGTGCACAGGTAATAGATGCAGCGCCAACTAAGTTGACGTCTTTGTATCGCCCCTCTCGAACTGCCTGAGTGGAACCTTTAACATCAGTGATAACAACATTCCATGAGTCTGGAATGTCTATGAATCGGGAATTATCCGTTAACTGCGAAAAATCTTTGAAGGACTGTAATTTTTTATAAAACAAATTATCATTTCGCATGGTTTATGGGGATTTGGTTTCTGTTTCTATATTTCCTGATCCCGGAGGCTTTGAGCTTCATCAAGCTCGGTCTCTTCAAAATCTCTTTCGATTGTTTTTGAAACATTATGTTCCATGAACTGATCTGCCTTAACTTTTTCTTCCACTGTTAAACCAATAACTGTCGAAGTCTAATGAGTTGTGTGCTCAAAACGCTCAGGGAAGCGGAATCCAACTAATTTCAAAATTTGCGGCAGTCCAATGAGCGGTATAATATATGTGAATGCAGGAATCTGCTTTTTTCACCTTGCACGAAGAATACCCCGAAGGGCCGCCTGAAGAAGGGGAAAAGGGAGTTTTACAACAAGCGTGAAACTAATCTCATTTCATGGTGAATGGTTATCTACCGAACACCCGCACCATTGCACCAAGTACATCTTTCTGTGTGAGTTCGGTTAATCAAATCTCCGTTTGAATCCGAGCCCCATGCGTCTTGGCGTGTGACATATCCTTGACCGCTGCACTGGGTGCACCTCGATGAACTGCTAGAGCTGGAGCTATAGCCACTGGAGCTGGAGCTGTCGTAGGCACTTAAATCCGCAAAAATTCCGTTTTCTCCCCTAGCAATTCTTCCTCCAACACCCTCCCAGTAACTGACACAGCTAGAAAGAGTAACTAACACAAACGAAGTAAGAACCAACCGACTTAAATTATGTACAATATTTTTCATGGTGTGTGGCTAGAAGTTGTGGGTAGGGATTTTTCTAACAGATTTCGATGTGGAAATGACACACCTGAGCCCATCGATGTCAACCGACGTCGATTGAAACATATCCAGTCAGTTGACCGGGGTGAGGGTGAAATCCTTGATGGTAGCGCTTGTGGGTGGCTTGGAGAACTTAAAGGTATTTTTTCCCTGAACTAGCGTGACTTCGACTGGTATCGTTTGCTGCCACCGTCCGATGGTGTAGGGCAGCGGGAAGGCGGTTGGCTCCAGAGCGTTGTTCACAGTGAACTTTAGCGTCACGTCGCGCAGCGTGACCACGCGAGCCTCGATCCGATACTTCCCAGCACGCGGCACATCGATTTCGAAGCTGAATGGGCCGCCTCCACAGGTCATCTGCTGGCCGCCGAGGTAGCTGTTCGTGAGTGGGGCGCCTTTACAGGCTGCAGCCGGCACGGTGATCACGCCGTTTGAAGCGGTAAGAACTTTTCGGTCGGCTTCGGTTACGGTGGCCTGCGCCACCGCGCGTGCTTTCGCTTCGGCGGATTCGTTGGCTTCGCCAAGCTCGGTGCCCAAGGCGGCTAACTCTGCGGGCTTCGCCTCGGCAACGATCAGACGCTTTTGGAAAAGGGCCAGAACGTTCCAAGCGCCACCGCTGCGATCATTTGAGCTGTTGTACTTTGCTTCCCCCAACGCGTCACCCGTCCACTGGGCCTGCAGAACCCGGATGTAATCGGCAGGTAATCGCCGCGCCTGGGTTTCCAACAGGAAATGCGATCCGCGACGGCCCGGTTCGGTTTCCTCCGGTGGCCCCCAACTCGCATCCCAGCCAGCACCGTAGTTGATGACCCAACCGGATGGAGTCCAGCGCCCGAGCGCGCCATGGGCGTGTTGCGCGACTCCCCACGTGGGGATGCCGAAACTTTTGCAGATAAAGCGGCCGAGGAAGGCGCGTCGGCCGCAGATTCCGCCGTTTTTAACGATGTTCTGGAAGAGATGAAGCGAGTCGGTGTCGGTGTATTCATTCGAGTGTCGATAAGCTGCATCAGTGCCCACGATGCCGGAATAACGCCAGCCGTGGTCTTTCGTGAAAATGTGGTCCGGCCGGTAGTTCCGCAACATCTCGCGTCCCCACGCGAGGATGGCATCCGGGGCGTAGCTGTTGACGATCATGCGACATTCCCAAGCGCTCATCTGCTTGAAAGCCGGGTCCAGTTCACCAGCCAGATACGCCTTTTCGTAATGTAGGTAACGCTGGATTGGATCGACGATCGTGGGGGCACTCGTATCGGAAACTGCGTTTTGCTGCTTCACCGGTAAAGCGTGTTCGAGGCTCGTGCCCAACGCCAGCCGATGCAGGATGTCGTCGCTGGCTTTCGGACTTGCCTTCTGGATACCGGTGTAGATCTGCATCGCTTGTCCGTAGCGGCCGGATTTTGCGCCGCCGGCTTCGAGCATCGCCTTCATCAGCGCGGGATTTGCCAGGAGCTTGTTGACCAGGGTTTCCTGCTCCACACCTTGTCCTGCGAACTCTGCCAGACCTTTGGGCGTGGCGTTGGCCAGCACGGCACACTTGACCAGCTGCGCATCAAACTTCTCGCTGGACAGAAACGGCAGCACGCTTTCCAACATGGCTTTCGCGGCCTGCAACTCGTGGGCTCTCGCCTCCGCCAAGGCAGCTTTCGCCGCGGCGTTGGCTTGGATCTTTTGCGCCTCGTTTTCTTTGGCTACAGCAAGCGCTGCTTCGCGCTCGGCCAACGCCACAACGCCAGCAGCCCCGCCCTTTTGATATTTTTCCACTTCCTTCTGGGCCGCCTCACGCTCCTCCGGCGTGGTAGCCGCCTTGAGCTTGGCCTCCGCTGCAGCAAGCTTCTTGGGGGTCCCGGCGATCCACCCCTTGGCATGTTCAACCAAGCCCTTGGCGTTCTGGATATTCGTGAGTGGCTTTTTTGCAGCCTCGGCCTCGGCCTCTGCTTTCCAAACCGCCTTTCGGGCCTCATCGAATGCCGCCTTCTTCGCCGGGTCAAAAGCAGGGATGACTTTGGCGAATTTCGCCTGCAAATCGGAGAGTTCCGCCGCGTACTGTGCTTGCAGGACCAAACCGCGCTCGGACAACGGAGCCGGGGTGACTTTGGGAGCTGCGACGACCGCTCCTGCTCCGAGTACGACGAGAGTTCCGATGAATATGAATTTCTGTTTTATCATGTTGGGCATTCTTGACGGTTTCACTTTGCCGAGCCTCTGACCGGCTAACTTACGACGGTAAAACCCGACGGATTCTTTCATCCGCCGATCACCTGCCTTACTTCGCTTTAAAGGTCGAAGTCTATTTGTAAGCTTAATCATTGGGTTGGTTGGCTAGCCTCAGACTCTGACCAAAGGCCTCTCCCTCTGTCGAGCCATTATGGGCGAATGCGGCAAGGGAGAGCCGATAGATCAGTTTTATGGGAGGAAATGCAAGTGATCTCCAGCGGATCTTTCCGTCCGCGCCATATCAAATCGTCCATCGGAAAGATCGGTGATTTTCCCCGAGAAAAACTCAAAGTCGAATACGTTTGGAAAACTTTTTCAGCCCACTTTGCAAATCCGAAGCCTACCTCGGAAAACATCATGGGCCGGTGCGGAGATACACCGGCCCATGGGGCATCCGCCTCGCGGCGGAATGATTATTTTCGCTAGATCCGCGAACTATTTGAGCAGCTTTGTCATCGTCTCGCCCATCGCGAGTCCGACGTCCATATAGACTTTGGCGTTGCCGCTGTAGTGGCCATTGCCGCTGCCGCCTTGCGACATGGGGTTTGTGTAAACGGTGGCCACGTTACCTTTGAAATCGGGATACTTGCCGCTTTCGCCATCGACGGCGAGCATGGCATCGAGAATCATGCCGCTGTTGCCAGTGGCGCCTTTGGTGACTTCTCCGATGGTGCCCATGACGAATTTTGCGTTAGGTGCGTTGAACTCCTTGCGCAGCGCCTTGATGAGGGTCACGAGATTCTTTTCGTAGTTCGCAGCGTGGGCTGGGCTGCCGGCGTCTTTTTCACCCTGCCACCAGAAAAACCCGGCCACTTCGTATTTCGTGGCATCCGGATAATACTGGTTCAGTTCGGCCAGGATTTTTTTCGCATTCGCGACGTCATCGTCGTACTGCTTGCCGGCATACCACGGGTCAACCAGCTTGCCTTTGTTCGCACCCCTTGTGCCGGTGACCTTTGATACGCCCGGCTCAAGCGGCAGGATTTTTTTTTCGTCATTCACATACTCGCGATAACCGGCCTGTTCTTGTCCCTCGTGAGAGTAGCGGGGAGCGCCCGGAGGCAGCAGGTCCCAGCCAAGGCTGCGGTTGCCGATCGAGCTTTTCAGGATCATAACCGGTTCCGCAACGGCGTTTCCGAGCTGATGTCCAATGCCGATCTCGATGCCTATCTTGTTGCCGCTGATGGTCAGCCAATCGTTGCGATAGATATTTGCGCTCTCGTTATTGTGCATGACTCCGACATTGCGGACATCCTTGCGGGTGGTCCAAGCGCCAGCATCATCCACGAGGAAAGGGTAGAGGCTCTCCTCCTTGATGGCCTTTTCGAGGGCACCGACCTTATCGCCTTTGACCTCGCCCATTTCAAGGGTGTTGGACTGGCCCATCACGATGAAGACTTTGACGGGTTTCGTCACGTCCGCGGGCTTCCCGTCGGGATCCGGAAGGTTGGTTTGGGCGATCGCCACGCCTGCCATCCCAACGCAGGCCGCTGCCAGCAGATGGGTTGCTTTGAATGCTCTATTGATTTTCATTTTCATTTCTTGTTTGTGGTTTTTTTAAGGCAGTCGCCCCGCTCTGCTGCGGGCAATTTCTGCGAGCACAGTAAATAATTCAGTTTTCCATTACTGGAAATACTTTTCTTGAAACCAATGAGAATGTCCCATGTATTGAGACCACATTCCCCAAGCCCGATATATGAAACTCATCTCCTGGAACGTCAATGGCATCCGTGCCGCTCTCAACAAAGGCTTAGCCGATTTCATCTCGACTGAAAACCCGGATATTTTCTGTCTCCAAGAAACCAAAGCCCGCCCAGAGCAAGTGGAACTGCCGCTCGAATTCGGCGCTTACAAAGGATTTTGGAACTCCGCCGAGAAACCCGGTTATTCCGGCACCGCGATTTTCACCAAGGAAACTCCACTCAATTGCTCCTATGGCTTGGGCATCTCAGAACACGACACCGAAGGCCGCGTCATCACCTTGGAGTATGACAATTTCTTTCTCGTCAACGTCTACACCGTCAACGCTCAAGACGGCCTGCGTCGGCTCCCCTATCGCCTCTTATGGGACGCGGCGTTTCGCACCCATCTCAACCGACTCAGCCTATCGAAGCCGGTGATTTTCTGCGGTGATCTCAATGTCGCACATAAAGAAATTGACCTCGCACGTCCCGCCTCCAATCGCAACAGCCCGGGTTTCTCTGATGAAGAACGCGCGAGTTTCACAACTCTGTTAGAAAGCGGCTTCGTCGATACTTTCCGACATTTGTATCCCGATAAAACCGAAGCTTATTCGTGGTGGTCTTATCGTGGCGGTGCTCGCGAGCGAAACGTGGGATGGAGAATCGATTACTTCGGTTTGTCTCCCGCCCTCGTTGGCCGACTCCATGATGCCACGATTCTCCCGCACGTGATGGGATCCGACCACTGCCCAGTTGCGATCACTTTGCGCTGAGTGCTGAAACGATGGCTGTCACATTAGCCCGCATCATTTCCTCGTAGCTAACCACCCCGCGTCCGTCTGCTATCAACTCTCCACCGAGCTTGATGCCGGTATCTTGAGTCAGGCTGGTAAGAATTTTGGGATTGGATTCTCTCTCAGGAAAAATCGCGGCGACTTTTTCGTCCTTCAAAGACTTCATCAATTCCGTGAGTTCCTTCGCACCTGGCATTTGTTCCCGATTCACTCCCTGAACCGCAAACGATTCGAAGCCGTATGCTTTGCAGAAATATTGAAATGCAGAATGCGTGGTCGCTAACTTTCTGTGATCTTTCGGGATTTTCACAACCTCACGCTTCACCCACTTTTCTAACTCATCGAGTTGCTTGCGGTAAGCCGTTGCATTTGCCTCAAATACCTTATTCTCAACTGGCAATTCTTTAGCCAACTCTTCAGCGACCAATGATGTCGCGCGCCTGAATAAATCCACCGAGTGCCACCAATGCGGATCCAACTCATGATTGTGATCATGATCATGCTCCTCGTGTTCGCAAACTCCATGCAGTGCAGGCAAAGTTGCGCCGACTTCTACGATGCGGACACCCGCCGGCAAAATGGAACGCAGCTCGGGTAAATATCCTTCCAGACCCATGCCTGATACAAAGTAAACTTTCGCTCCACTAACCGAAGCGATATCCTCAGTTCTGGGTTTGAAATTATGTGGATCGCCCTTCGAACCCATCAAATCAACCACCTCGATTTTATCTCCGCCCACCTGTTTTAATAAATCCCCAATCAAAGGATGCATCGACACCACTTTGAGTTCAGCAGCCGATGCCGCAGCGCAAAACGCCACGCACCATGCGAGGATCCATCGGAATTTCATCGCCGCCAACTTGCCACACATCCTTTTTAACGCAAGTATTTTGCACTAAGCGAAATAAGGACGGAAAGGATTCGAGGTCTTTTCCGAAGCTACAGAAGTTATCGGGCCATGGCCGGGAAGAATCAAACACTCTGCATCCACACGCTCAAAGCCCTTACGCAGAGTCGCCACTGCCATCGTGAAGTTTTCGGGAGATTTACATCCACCCATCGAACCCGCAAAAATCGCATCTCCAACCACCCATAAGGTCTTCTCAAAACCCGTGATCCAATAACTCGCGGTCGGCACGCAGTGACCCGAAAGATCGATCACCTGAATCTTGATGTTTCCAAATTGATATTCGCCAGCCTGCAGAGCATCCGACTCAGAAATGATTTTCATTCCCGACTCCCGAATCGCATCCAGCCCGCCGACATGATCTTCATGACCGTGAGTCAGAAATACAGCATCGGGTCGGACTCCATTGAGTTGCGATAAAATATCTCCCCGATTCCAGCCGGTATCGAACAGCAACGAAACGCCATCCATTTCTAACAACCAAGCATTCACCGACCACGTGCGATAAGGCATGATCAATCTTTTCACTCCTGGCACTTCGGTCACCTTTGCTTCATAAGTCGGCAAACCCAACAAAGCATCCGCATCGAGATTTAATATCGCCGCTAATTGTCTGAGTGCTACTTCATCACATGCTCCATCCAGCACCTGCTGCAAGGTCGCTTCATCTAAGCCTGCCGCCTGAGCGACTTCGGGAAACTTTTTCCCCAAGCCACGGATCGTCTTGTTCAGGACATCTGATATCTCATCTTCAAGCTGGTTCATTTCAACTCTCCGTTGTTCCCTGACGTTTTTTAGAACGAAGACCCAAGAAAATGATAATGGCTACGAAGAACAAAAAGATCGAAGCTGCGATTCCGAGAACTTTAAACAAGCGATGACTTGATTGATCCACTTCTTCGTTCGTAAAGGTGTCTTTTGTGATTTCACCTTCAACTTTCACAAAACGAATCACCCCGTCCGCCAGTTCAACCTGAGTCAACGTGGCCATGACTTTGCCGATATCACTATCACCAACATACTTCTCAGCGATTCGATATGGCGACATTTGTTCGATGAACTCTTTTGCTACCTCAGCTGAAGTAGCATCAATATCCCGCACTTTGAGAACCACTTCATTGTTCATTAGGCTGGGTTCGGTGATCAAAATGCCATTCAAATAGCGTGGATCAGAAGCAACGATGCCGCCTTCCTCTTTTTTTGCTAAACGAGGCCTGCCATTCAGTTTAAACGAAATATCCAAAGTCATCTGATCTTGCGTGATCTCGCGAACCCTCAACATGCCCCTCATTTCCTTAAAGGCATCATACGTTGCGATCGCCAGATTCAACTCATCTACACTTAACTCCAAAACTGCGGACTTACCGTCCATCACCGAAATACGGAAACGCTCTATTTTTTCGGCTATTATGTTCAGCTCCTGCTCACGATCTTCAATTGATTCAATCTGAACTTTCGTTGGCTTAGTATCCGTAAATTTCGAAATTGCACTGGCTTGCCGGAACAATACTACCACCGAAAAAACGATCAGAAACACTACCACCGCGAGCACGGTAATAAATATCGCACATCCCGCAAATGGCGATTTGTCACCCACTCTATCTGGCTCCACAACGTCGGTGTTCATATCCGCTTAAGATTTCTTATCGTTATCCTGATCATCTTTGGGTTTTTCGGCGGACTCATCACCCACCACCGCGTCGTCAGGCTGCGCCCACTCTTCATCATGTGGAAGTCCATGCTGATAGGGATCATGATAGAGCTCGGGATCATGGTGATAATCGTCATGCCAACCGTGATCACCGGATTCTTCCCCATCCTCGTGATGATGCATTTCATGGTGATCATGCGCGGCATGCTCCTCATCACGGATCAGCCATTGCTTACGGCGTTCTCTGAGTTCCTCTTCTTCTCGCCGCTCAGCTTCACGGTTTTTTTTCCGATCAAACCAAGCTAACCAAATGCAGATTTCGTAAAGGAACAACATCGGCAGCGCCATCAGGTTCAACGTCATGATGTCTGGGGTGGGGGTAATAATCGCAGCGGCCACATAGATCGCAACGATCGCGTAAGTGCGCGTTTTCGTCATGCTCTCATAAGTCAGGATGCCCAGCTTGACTAAAACCATCACGACGACCGGAAGCTCAAAAGAGAGTCCGAAAAGCAGAGTAAACTGCGTTGCGAAAGTGATATACTCGCCAATCCGCCATTCGTTAGAAACACCCAGATTCGCGCTCCAATCATAGAAAAACAGTAATGCTCTTGGTAATACGAAAAAATACGCAAAGCACACACCGCCCACAAACAATCCAAAGCCAATCAACATCGCTGGCCAAAGCATTCGTCTTTCATTGGCATGTAGGCCGGGTAAAACGAATTGCAGAATAAACAAGAGTAATAAAGGAAACGCTAAAACGATACCGGCGAAAAACGCCAGCTTCATCGATAACATGAACGTCTCGGTCGGTTTCAACGCCGACATCATATCTGTGTGAGCACCTGAGCTCGGTTCGACATCTGGATTTGAATCCATTAAAGCGACTAGTTGCTTGACCATTTGATCATCAACTCCCAGATTATTTACAAATGCCGACTGCTTGTCTTTTGGTAAGGCTTTTACTGCTCTGAGCAAAGACACGCTTCTCGCATGGAACTCCAAATCTGGATCATCTAAATTTTGGTAAAATGTTTTTCTCTGCGCCTCACTCAAACCCAACGCAATCTGCTCTGCTTTGCGGGCCTCATTCCAAACCTCAACCGTCGGCACCTTGATTCCCGTATGCTGCTTTGCGTCCGGCAAGCTTTCCCTTTGCTTTGTCATCAACACCTTCTCTGCGGGCTCCCGTAGCACACTCATCAACTCTCCCTGGAAGGCGAAACAAATGATCATCGAAATCAGCAACGTGATCACCACCTTGGTAACCATGACACGCAAATCTTCGAGATGCTCCAGAAACGGCTTCTCGTGATCGGAATGAGCTTTCTCTCTCAGCTCAAAAACTTTTTTCAGCAAATACATATGATGCGGGTGAAT
>JANPJY010000040.1:0-26346 GCA_031425735.1 Akkermansiaceae bacterium
GGCGTTTGGTCGGATCCTCGTTAGGTGGTGCAAGTGGCTCGACGATCGCCTCCCTGTTGTGTCTGAGTTTTCCCTTTCTGGTAGGATTTGAGAGCTCCATCAAACAGGAATCCATGACTCGAAAAGTGACGACCTCAGTTCTGATCGATGCCCCGATTGAAGATGTATGGGAAACCGTCATTGCGTTTCCCAAGATCACCGATCCTCCGACCGGAATCTTCCGTTATGGAATTGCTTATCCAATCGAAGCACGCATCGACGGCACAGGTGTGGGCGCGATCCGATACTGCCGATTTTCTACAGGTGATTTTGTGGAGCCGATTACCGTTTGGGCTGCGCCCAACATACTTGCATTTGATGTCGCTGAAAATCCCGAACCGATGCGGGAATTATCCATTTATGAGGACGTTCAAGCGCCCCACCTCCATGGGTTTATGCAATCAGAAAAAGGACAGTTCAAATTAACCCAAGTCGACAAACAAGTAAGGCTTGAGGGAACGACATGGTATAAACACAGCATATCGCCGGAGTTTTACTGGGGGATGATTTCAGATAAAATCATTCATCGGATACATTTCCGTGTCCTTGATCATATTAAGGAACATGCTGAGGGGCTTCCGGAAAGTTAGCTAAGCGTCCTGGATTTAAATCGTAAGGATAAAAGTTCGTTCGTTTTCCAGATACAGTTTTGACCTAGGCTGATCTGAGTGGAATTTTTAGGCCGTCGTAGGCTGGGGAAATGTGATTTTTAAGGCCGGCAGCTAGGGTTGAGTGGTCTAGCTCGTGGCTGATGTGTGTGAGGACGGTGCGCTTGGGGGCGAGTGCATCGACGATGGCGAGTGCCTCGGGGAGTGAGAGGTGGGTGGAGTGGGGGGCGTTGCGGAGGGAATCGATGATGAGGAGATCGAGATGCTCTAACAGCTCCATCGATTCCACGGGGATGGTTTTGACATCTGGCAAGTAGGCGAAGCTGAAACCGTCCCGGGTGTCGAAGCGGTAGCCGTGGGTTTCTACCGTACCGTGAATGACAGGAATGGGCTGGATGGTGAGATCGCCGATGGTGAACTGCTTAGTGATCGGGCGCGGGTCAGGTTTGATGTATCCGCTGTGGGTGTTGTTGGTTTGAAACGCCCAGCCGAACATGTTGATCAGCACGTTGAGGCAAGACTCGCTGGAGTAGAGGGGTAGTGGTATTTTTTTTCCCCAACAGAAAGCGCGGAGTTCATCGAAGCCGACGACGTGGTCGAGGTGCGAGTGGGTGTAGAGCACGGCATCGATTTCGGTTAGATGTTCGCGAAGTGCTTGCTCGCGGAGATCGGGACCGGAATCGATGAGTATTTTGGTTTCCTGTGTGCTGATGAAAAGTGAGGCGCGGGTGCGGTTGTTGTGTGGATCGGTGGATTTACAGACCTCACAGACACACCCAATAACAGGAACACCGACAGAAGTGCCGGTGCCCAGGAAGGTGAGGAATGATTCTGTTGGTGGCATAAATATGCCGAAAGTTGGTGGATGAATGGCATGGCGGATACAATCCGCCGCCACGATTAACCGCAGCAACCGCCACCGCCGCCGCCACCGCCGCAGCAACCGCCACCGCTGTTGTGTTGAGCTTCGGCAATTTCGTCATCGGTCGGAGTGCGGCCGAGTTCGAGAGTCATGCTGATGTATTGACTGACTTCTTTTTGGATGCTTTCGAGAGAGCGTTGTGCATCCATGAAGCTGACCGCGATGGGGTTGTTGAACAGGGCATCGCGAGCGTTTTCGAACGCTTTGATCTCCGTTGCACTGAGCTCTACGCCAGCGTGTTGCTTGTGGTGAAGTTCTTCGCCTTTTTCGTGGACGGTTTTGTATTGAAGCTTGGCTGCGTCGTTGGAGAGAAATTTCTCAACATCGGCCTGGAGCTTTTTGAATTCTGCATCGTTTGCGATTTGGTCGCAAAGTTCTTTGGTTTTAGAAATGATGGATGATTTTTCGAGGAGTGCGCTCATAATGGTTATTTAGTTGTGGCGGCGGATTGTATCCGCCATGCCTATATTAATAATGGTTGGATATTTGTTAGTGCTTAGGTGAATTTAGAAAAATTATTTTGGCATGGCGGATGCAATCCGCCGCCACGTTTTTTACTTAGGAGTGGATGCTGCTTCGTGTTGTTCTTCTGCGGCTTCTAGTTCGGCGCGTTCTTTGGCGATGACGCGGACGAGTTTGCGGGTGGTGGTTTCCCAATCTGCTAGAAGATCGGCGGCTTGTTTGGAGCCGGTTTTTTGTTGGTGAAGTTGGATCAGGGATTTGACTTCATCAATGTCTTGTTGGCGGCGAACTGGTAGGGCTACGACCATCTCAGTGTTGACGCGGGAGTAGAATTTACTGTCGACGTCATAGACGAAGGCGGTTCCGCCAGACATACCGGCACCGAAGTTTTTCCCAGTTTTACCTAAGATGACGACGGTTCCGTTGGTCATGTATTCGCAGCCGTGATCACCGACGCCTTCGACAATTGTGGTTGCGCCGGAGTTGCGGACGGCGAAGCGTTCGCCTGCGCGGCCGTTTGCAAGGAGTATCCCACCGGTTGCGCCGTATAGGCAGGTGTTGCCAGCGATGGAGTTTTTAGCGGCTTCGAATTTTGCGGTCGGGCAGACTTTGAGTATGATTTCACCGGAAGCCATGCCTTTCCCGACGTAGTCGTTGGCCTCGCCGATGAGTTCGAGGGTGATGCCGTTGACGAGGAAGGTTCCGAAGGATTGTCCGGCGGAGCCTTTGCAAGTGATGTGGATGCTGCCGGATGGGAGATCGTAATTTCCGAAAACCTGAGCGATGCGGCCTGAGAGGCGGGTGCCGATGTTGCGGTCGGTGTTGACCACGTCATAGGTGAGCGAGACCGGTGCGCGATCGGGGATGAGTTTGATGGCTTCGAGGGAGTCAGAGCCAATTGAACCCGTGCCATATTCTGGTGTTGATTCGGCTGGGCGGTTGGAAACCGCCGCCACGATGTCGCTTAGGATTTTGATGTCTAACGCTTTTTTGGCGATGCCGTCGTTGCGTTCTTTGGTGCAGATGCGGGCCACATCGGATGCTTTTTTCTCCATGGCTTCGGCGACTGCTGGGACGACGTCTTTGAGCAGGCGGCTGAAGTTGAGCGTGTTGGCTTTTGGGTGACTTGGGACTTCGCGTTGGGTGAGGTATTCAGGGCGACCGATGAGATCGTCGAGTTTACGGATGCCGAGTTTGGCCATGATTTCGCGTGCTTCGAGTGCGACTGCATTGAAATAGTTGATGACCATTTCAGGCGTGCCTTTGAATTTGGCGCGGAATTTAGGATCGGTGGTGGCGATGCCGACGGGGCAGGTGTTGAGGTGGCATTTCCGGACGTAAACGCAGCCCATAGCGATCATCGCGGTGGTTCCGAAGTTGTATTGCTCAGCACCGAGGATAGCGGCGATGATGACGTCGCGGCCGTTTTTGATGCCCCCGTCGGTGCGGAGGATGACGCGGTCGCGGAGGTTATTGATGATGAGGGTTTGCTGGGCTTCGGAAAGTCCGAGTTCCCATGGCGAGCCGGCATGTTTGGTGGAAGAAAGCGGCGATGCGCCGGTGCCGCCATCGTGACCGGAGATAAGGATGTTATCGGCAGAAGCTTTGGCGCAGCCAGCGGCGACGGTTCCGACTCCGGCTTCGGCGACCAGTTTCACCGTGATACGAGCTGTTGGGTTGATTTCCTTGAGGTCGTGGATGAGCTGGGCGAGGTCCTCGATTGAGTAGATGTCGTGGTGAGGAGGTGGGGAAATGAGTTGGACGCCGGGCTGGGTGTTGCGCAGGCGAGCGATGAGGGCGTTGACTTTGTGGCCAGGGAGCTGGCCGCCTTCGCCGGGTTTTGCGCCCTGCGCCATTTTGATTTCGAGCTCATCCGCATTGATCAAGTAGTTCGCGGAAACGCCGAAACGTCCTGATGCAACTTGCTTGATGTAAGAGCGAGCGGAGTCGCCGTTCGGGTAAGGTTTGAAACGGACGGGATCTTCGCCGCCCTCACCGGAATCGGATTTTCCGCCGATGCGGTTCATGGCGATGGCGAGCGTTTCGTGGGCTTCTGGAGAAAGTGCACCGAGCGACATCGCGGCTGTGGTGAAACGGCGGCGGATGTTTTCGAATGGCTCGACTTCGTCTATCGAGATCGGGCCGGAAGCGGATGGGACGAAGTTGAGGAGGTCTTTGATCGCAATGGGGTTGCTCTCCAAGCTCACTCTAACATATTCCTCATAGTCTTCCGGTTTGCCGGATTTGACGTAGTTGTGGAAATTTTTGATCACCTCGGTGGTGAATGAGTGGCGCTCACCGGATTTGCGGAAACGGTTGTAGCCAGGATCGCCGAGGTCGAGGGTTTCACCTGCGGGGACTTGGGGTTCGTAAGCGGCTTGGTGACGGATGATCGATTCTTCCGCGATCTCTGGGTATGAGATGCCGCCGATTTGTGAAGGAACTCCGGTGAAGGAGAAATCCACAACATCATCGCCGATGCCGATGGCCTCGAATGTCTGTGCGCCTTGATAGGAGTTGAGAACGGAGATGCCCATTTTGGACATGATTTTCAGCAAGCCTTTTTCGAGGGCTTTGCGGTAGTTGGTCATCGCCTTCTGTGGCGTCATTCCATCGCCGAGTTTGTTTTTGCCTTGGTCTGCGGCGACGAGTTGGCGGACGGTTGCGTAGCCGAGGTATGGAACCACTGCGGTGGCACCGAAGCCGAAAAGGCAAGCGATTTGATGGACATCACGCGCCTCGCCGGTTTCGACGACGAGGGATGCGCGCATGCGTTTGCGGATGCGGTTAAGATGGTGATGAATACTGCCGGTGGCGAGCATGGCGGGGATGGGGATGCGCTGAGCTGACGTTGCGCGATCTGATAGAATGATGACGGCAATGTTTCGATTCACCGCGTCTTCGACTTCTTTGCAGAGCTCATCGATGCGTGTTTTGAGTCCGTCTTTTCCGGCGGATGCGTCCCATGTGCAATCGAGGACATGCGATGGAAAACCTTGTTCCGCCATGTGCGTGATTTTTTCTAACTGATGCTCGAACAGGATCGCGGAATCGAGGGAGATGGAATTGCAATGCGCTGGAGTTTCTTCTAACAGGTTTCGTTCAGGGCCTAGACCTGCACCGAGGGACATGACTGCCCATTCGCGGATCGGGTCGATGGGTGGGTTGGTGACTTGGGCGAAGCGCTGTTTGAAATAGGTGTAAAGCAAACGCGGGTAGCTGGAGAGAATGGCGAGCGGGATGTCATCGCCCATGGAGAAGACGGCTTCTTGTGCGCCTTTCATCATCGGTGGGAACACCATGTCGAGTTCTTCGATGGAGATCGCGTTGGCGACCTGGCGACGGGAGAGATCGAGGGCATCGAATTCGATTTCCGGAACGTGTGCGGAAGGGGAAATGAACTTGCGGAGTTCGAGGCGATTTTCATCGATCCAACGGCGGTAAGGTTTCTGGCGAGCGAGCTCTTCTTTGATTTCTAGATCTTGTTTGAGGATGCCGGTGGAAGTGTCTGCGGAAAGCATTTGGCCTGGGCCGAGGCGACCTTTGCGAATGACGTTAGCATCATCGAAGATGACAGCACC
Source organism: Akkermansiaceae bacterium (assembly GCA_031425735.1). Lineage (GTDB taxonomy): Bacteria > Verrucomicrobiota > Verrucomicrobiia > Verrucomicrobiales > Akkermansiaceae > Luteolibacter. Next base: position 5,613 of record JANPJY010000040.1, read on the forward strand.
TGCTTCGGAGCCGATGTAGAGGAAACCATCTGCGGTGACTTTGTAACGCGAAGGGCGGAGGCCGTTGCGGTCGAGCGAGGCGCAGAGTTTCGTGCCATCGGTGAAGACGAGACCGGCGGGGCCGTCCCATGGTTCGGAGAATGAGCGGATGTATTGATAGAAGGCGCGGAGTTCGTCGGAAATATCTTCGTCGTTGCGGTAGGCTGGGGGAACCAGCATGCACATCGCGTGCTCGGGTGAGCGACCGGAAAGGATGAGGAGTTCGAGGCAGTGATCGAGCGATGCGGAATCCGACTCGCCGTGGCGGATGAGATTTTTGACGATGTCGATTTCATCACCCCAGATTGGCGATTCGAAAAACTCCTCGCGGGAGGTCATCCAGTTGCGGTTGCCTTCGACGGTGTTGATCTCGCCGTTGTGGCACATCATCCGGAACGGTTGTCCGAGCGGCCATGCGGGGAAGGTATTGGTGGAGAAACGTTGGTGATAGAGACAGATCGCGGTTTCGAAATCAGGATTTGTTAGATCGGCATAGAACGCGCGCAATGCGGCGGGCATGGCGAGCGCTTTGTAGGAGATCAACCGATTCGAAAACGTCGGCATGTAGAAGCCGTGGATTTCTGAGGTTGCGTGTTCGATTTCACGACGGCAGAGGTAAAGTTTGCGTTCGAAATCGAGCGCGTCCATGCCATCGGGCTTGAGCATGAGCAGGTGCTCAATTTCCGGACGGGATTTCTGGGCGATTTTTCCGAGCGCATCGATGTGCACCGGAACTTCGCGCCAACCGATGGCGGAGATACCACGTTTCGCAATGACTTCTGCGGTGATTTTTTTGATCGATGCGGTTTGGGCATCGTTTCCTGCGGGGAAGAAAAACACACCGATGGCGAGGTCTGCGGGGTTGGTGACTTTGGTGCCAAGAGCCTCGGCGGCTTTGACGAAAAGCGGGAAAGGGATTTGGGAGAGAATGCCTGAGCCGTCGCCGGTTTTCATGTCGGCATCGACCGCACCACGGTGGGTCATGCAGGAAACCGAAGTCAGGGCGTGGTCCAGCACGGTGAAGGAGCGTTTCCCCTCAAGATGCGCAATCGCGCCCATGCCACAGTTGTCGTGTTCGTGGGAAAGACTGTGCAGGGAGCCAGAGACGAGGGGGGTGCTGGAATGGTAGAAGGGATTGGTCATGTGAACGGGCGGGAAATAAAGAACAGGTAACGCCTTGGGACAAGCAGGAATTGTGTGCGAAAGTGGGCATTTTTGAGAGAAAAGCTCTGGAAAGTGCCGAGTGGGAAGTGATCAGAGGGGACAGAATCGCCTAGCGACACACTGCCCCGTCTTGTCGGGGCAGCCACGATTTTTCAATTTTGAAGATAATCGGCGAGACGCCGATGGCACGGCCTGCCGCGGGACGCGGCAGCTACTAGCGGAGGCCTTTGAGGGCTTCTTTGGCGGGCTTTTCTAACACCATGTCGGTGATGGAGGTGCGGCGGCCGTCTTTGTAGGTGGAGACTTGCATTTTGCGAAGGGTCCAGACTTCTTCAGAAACTTTCATGACGTCTTCGACGAGGAACTCTTTGAGAAGGTCTTTGTTTTTGGCGTGGCCATGGATTTTCATGAAGGCACCAAATTTTGTGTGAACCCAAAGATACACTGCGAAATAATTTCCGGGTGCATCGGCTGGTTTATCGAGGCGGAGTTTGTAGGTATCTTCGGTGCCGACTTTTTCTGTGCCGTCGAGTTTTGGATTTGGCCAGTAAAAGAAATGCAGGGCGAGGTCTTCGTAGGTGAGATCGGTTCCAGCGATGGGCTCGGTGAGTTTGGCACGAGGGAAGTTGACGGTTTTACCATCGATGATTTCAAAGAGATCGTTGTGATCATCGTTGAGGCGAAGGTGGAAGACGCGCCATGCTTTGTTCTCGTAAAACTGAAATTGGATGTCTTTGCCTTTGAGAAAAATTTCGATGGGAACTTTTTTTCCGTTTTGAGAGAGATTACCTTTCAAACCCGTGTCGAGTTTGGTGAGCGCGGCGCTGAGGCGGGCGCCTTCGAGAATGCGGTTAGGATCGGGTGCTTGAGCGTGCAGCGAAGTGCAGGCAAAGATGAGAGTGGCGGCGAGCGCTAGGAGAGGTTTCATGGGATGAACATAGGTGAAGATCTGGCTTCGACAATGTTTCGCAGAAAAAGATTCAGATTAAACCAGAAGACCCTCCGGAAGTGGAGATACGTCCTATAGGACTTATAGGACCTATGCTTTTATATCTGTTGGACTGAGCGGCTACCAGCCGCAGTGGCATTCATCGCTTCCTTTGACTTTTTATATGGCTTGCCATTCGTAGCTTCAGGAACTGAAGCGAAGAATGGAGCGTAGCGGATTCGAACCGCTGACCCCTTGCATGCCATGCAAGTGCTCTACCAACTGAGCTAACGCCCCTTACGGGTGGGGCGAAGGTTTAGGCGAAGATACGGATCACGCGCAAGCGGAAAAACTTGGAAACTTTAAACTCAAAGGAAGTGGCAAATGAAAAAGCCTAGGTCATATCGACCCAGGCTATTCCTTGAAGTTTAGAGTTTAAAATTTAGAATTTAGATTTTCATCAGGTCTTCTTCTTTGGCGACGGCTAGTTCTTCGATTTTTTTGGTGTATTTGTTGGTGAGGTCTTGGACGTGTTTTTCGTAATCTTTGAAGGAGTCCTCGGTGAGGATGACGTCGACTTTCATTTTCTTGGCTTCGTCGAGGCCGGCTTTGCGGGCGGAGCGGAGTCGGACTTTGGCTTCTTCGGCGAGTTGTTTGATGAGCTTGACCATGTCGCGACGGCGTTCTTCGGAGAGTTCCGGGATGGGGACGCGGATGGAGCGATCGGCGGCTGCGGGGTTGAGACCTAGTTTGGATTCGCGGATGGCTTTCTCGATGTCGCGAGTGGTGGATGGATCAAAGGGTTGGACATTGAGCATGCGTGGCTCAGGAGTGTTGATCACCGCGAGGGTTTTGAGTTTCTGCACACCGCCGTAGGCATGAACGTAGACATCGAGGTTATCGATGAGGGAAGGCGATGCTTTGCCTGTGCGAACTCCGGAAAAATCATGGATCAGGTGTTCAATGCCTGACTGCATATCGGCCTCAACTTTTTTGAGGGTTTCGATGGGATCTAACATAAATATAGTTAAGGGTGAAATTTTTGAAATTTGAAACTTATTACTCGCCGTGGACGAGGGTGCCAATCGGTTGTGAGCGGAGGGCGTGTGAGAGGTTGCCGGTTGGGCCGAGGTCAAAAATGATGATGGGGATTTGATTGTCCATGCAGAGGCTGAACGCGGTGGCGTCCATGACGCTGAGTCGGTTTTCCAAGCAATGTTGGAAGGTTACGGTTTCGAAGCGTTTCGCGTCTGGATTCTTACGTGGATCGGAGCAGTAAACGCCATCGACCTGAGTGGCTTTGAGGATGACATCGGCTCCCATTTCGCTGGCGCGGAGGGCGGCGGTGGTGTCGGTGGAGAAGAACGGGCTACCGGTTCCGGCTGCGAAAATAATGACCGTGCCTTTGTTGAGTTGGTGTTCGGCTTTGCGGCGGATGAAAGGTTCAGCGACGTTTTTCATTTCGATCGCGGACATCACTGTGCAGTTAACGCCGATGTGTGAAAGTGCTCCTTCGAGAGCGAGGGCGTTCATGACTGTGGCGAGCATGCCGACGTAATCTGCGGTGGCGCGATCCATACCGCGAGCAGATGCGCTGGCGCCGCGCCAGAAATTTCCGCCGCCAACGACGATGCCAAGTTCTAGTCCTGTATCGACGGCTTCTTTAATTTCAGAAGCGATGCGTTGGACGATTTCAGGAGAGATGTTGTCTGTGGAGCCGGGCTCGCGGAGAGCTTCACCACTGAGTTTGAGAATGGCGCGTTTAAAAGGGCGAGGATCTTTATTGGCAGTGTGTGGCATATCGGTTGGGCAGAGAATGAACAGGAACTCCCAATCCTCCAACCCCGAAGATCACATTGGCTGATTTTTTTTCATCATTCCGCCGGCGGGACGATGAAGGTGGCTTCGAGATCTTTGAGGGTGGCGTTTTTCTCAGTGGTGCCAGTAATTTTGATATCTACGTGGAGCGGCTGGGTTTGCTGTTGTTGGTAAACTTCTAAAGTTTTCTGCAAAGCCGCGAAAGTGATCCGGATGAGTTGTCGAGCTGTCATATCGACTTCTTCGGGGATGACGATTTTTGAAACATCCAGAGTCACGGTCATGCCCTCGGCGGTCATTTCTGCATCTAGGGTGAGATCGCAGAGGACAAGCAGGTTAGCTTCTTTGACTTTGTAGTTTGGGGCGTTAGTAGGAATCGGGTGCGGGGTGCGAATGGCCTCGACTAACGCTTCTGGAATGGCACCGGTGAGCGCCATGGGGCGGGGCATGACCGTGGCTTGGAGAGCTTCACCAATGTCCGTTATAATATCGGCGGCATCGGTTCCGTGGAGGGTGAGAGGTTCGAAAATGGGGACGACCGAAATGGTTGTGGCATAGCACGGACAGGCGAGAATTAGGGAGAGGAAAATGGATTTCATGAAAAATTGATGAACGGTTAGATGGGAGAAAGCGAGGGGAAAGTGGGTTGTGTAGGAGCGTGACTGGACTCACTCGGTCGATTCATGAAAAATACTTCCCTTTTTAGCTGCAAGCCGCGGTACTGAGTATAGAAATTCCCCTGTAATCCTATGAACCGAATCATATTTATTCTGGTAGGCATCATGCTGCTGATCCCAATGTTATACGTGATCTTTTTCACGCCGTTCATTCCGCTACTGCTTCGACAAATGAAGATTGGACGCTCGACAAGCGATGTGAAGGATCTTGTAGATGACGCAGAACAAGCGATTACGAACCGAGTTCGTGATCTTGAAGCGCAGAGAAATGCTGCAGATCAGGAGTTGAATGATGTGGTTCCTATCAAAATAGTGAGGCGCAGCACCAAACCTGATTCTCAAGCCGAATCTGATGAAACGCCTGAAACAATCATCCCCGATGAAGTTATAATGGCTCCCGAAAAAGAGTAATATCACCCCAACCACCACCCTAATTGAATGAATATCGTAAATATCGCCAAACTGATCGCAGCTGGAATCGCGGCCCTAATCGTCTTGATCGTCACTTTTTGTTGTTTCCACAAAGTGGACGATACCGAGTGGCAAGCAGTTCAATATCTCGATGGTAAACTTGAGATCAAAGAGGCTGCTGGGTTCTACTTCGCCTTCTTTCCTAAAGTTACCGAATATCCACGGAATGCTACTTATGAGTTCACGAGTCGGGCTGATCAAGAAAGCGATGGTGACGACTCGATCCGAGTAACGTTTAATGACGGTGGCACAGCACAGATCAGTACCGTGTTGCGGATCTCGACTCCGACGACCGCTGAACAAAAGCGTGAGTTTCACCGCCAGTTCAATGGTAATGAGCGAAACATCAAGAGCGCCATCTGGGCGCACTTGAGTAACGCCATTAAATCCACAGGTCCGATCATGTCGGCTTCCGAAAACCAAGCGGCACGCAAATCTGAGTTCAACGCGGTTGTGTTTGATCAGATGAACTCAGGTCTGTTTGAAATGCGCCGAGTCATGGTGGAACTGGATCAACTTGACGAGAAAGGGAACAAAATCCGTGTTGCTGCTACGGAGATCCAACGCGATTCCAGCATGAAGCCGATCATCAGTCAGCCATCCCCGTTGAAAACCTACGGAATCACCGTGACTCAGCTCAGCATCACCGAGACCGAATATGACCCGCAAACCAAGTTGCAGTTCGAAACGAAAAAATCTGCTTTCCTCAAAGCCGAGTCGGCAAAGGCTGAACGTGAAGGAGAAGTTCAACAACGTCTTATGATCGAGGAAAAAGGTCTTCGTGAAAAAGCCGAAACCGAGGCTGTCGCTAACCGTGACAAAGCCCAAGCGGTGATTCAGGCGACCAAAGAAAAAGAAGTCGCAGAACTTAACGCAGCCCGTGATGTCGCTGTGGCATTGATGACTAAACAACAGGCAGAGACGCTGGCTGCCCAGAAGTTGGAAGTGGCAAAGCTTTCACGCCAGTCTGCTGAAGAAGAAGCCAAGCAGATCCTCGTCCTGGCTTCGGCCGAGAAAGAGCGTATTGCAATGGCAGGTGCTATTACTGAAAAAGACCGGATCACACTTGAAGTGCAGCAAAAGACTGCGATTGGTGTGGCTGAAGCTCTCGCGCAGTTGAAAGTGCCACAAGTTGTCATCAGCGGTAGCGGTTCAGGGAAAAATGGCGAAGGGAATAGTAGCCAACAGGATCTGATCAATCTGTTCCTGCTCAAGCAGAATGGGCTTTTGGATGCGATGGGTAAGCCGACTACTGCTCCGGTTGCTCCTAGTAGATAAGCTTTAAACTTAGAATCCGCAGACTCCACCTGCGGATTCTAGTTAGAAATCTTTTCATCCATCTTTGCCCCAACGGGGCTCACGGTGAAAGCGAAGGGTGCCAATCGGTACCCTGGATATGCGTGAAATGATATGCGCCCTAACGGGGCGCACGTGGGCCGATAAAACATGGAACGTTGATGAAGACGAAGTTCCGTGCGCCCCGTTGGGACGCGGGGATATGGAATGGTCATACCAGGGTGAATCCTTTGAGGATTCATCCTTCGCTTTCACCGTTGTCCCCGTTGGGGACGAAGAACAAAAAAGCCGCCGGACATTGCTGTCGGGCGGCTTCGTTTGATTTTAACAGGGGCTTTCGATTAAGCGGCTTTCGCCTTATTTTCGAGAGCCTTCTTAGCTTGTGCAACAATGGCTGAGAAAGCAGCGGCGTCGGTGATCGCGAGATCCGAGAGGATTTTGCGGTCAGCTTCGATACCGGCGGCTTTGAGGCCTTCGATGAAACGCGAGTAGGTCATTCCTTCGTTACGGACGGCAGCGTTGATACGCTGAGTCCAGAGGCGACGGAATTGGCCTTTGCGTTTTTTACGGTCACGATATTCGTATTGTTGCGCCTTACGGACAGCGTCCTTGGCGTAGCGGAAGAGCTTCGAGCGGAAACCGCGGAAGCCCTTTGCCCGAAGTAGCGTACGCTTGCGGCGTTTGCGACTTGCTGGGGAATTGGTGGCTCTTGGCATGTTATTGTTTGGTTGTGAACAAGTCGTTTTTTATCCTTCCTTCCGCAGTCTCACCTGTTCGTGTCTCCGGTTTATCGGATCAGGCTGCGTAAAGGTCGTCCGTAACGCGGACGAGGTCGTGGGCTGTCGTATTTACTTCTCTATCAATGGAAAGGAAGGTTCTCTTTGACATTTTTGATGTCAGCAGCCGAAACAAGACCCGCTCTACCGAGAGCGCGTTTGCGCTTGCGGCTCTTGCATTGAAGCAAGTGGCGTTTTCCTTGATGACGGCGTAGTACCTTCCCGGTGCCAGTGACTTTGAAGCGTTTGGCGACGGCCTTCCGTGTTTTTGCTTTTCCTCCTACTCGTGGCATGGGGGGCGAAAACTACCTATCGGAGCGGTCTTGGCAAGGGGAAAGTGGAAGAAATTTTTATTCTTCTTTTTTGTGCGACAGCACTTCGACTCGGACCGGAACAATGCCGTTTTTGACGAAACCGAGTTTTTCGGCGGTTCCGATGGTCACATCGATGACTCGACCTTTTTTGTAGGGTCCACGATCGTTGATGGTGACGACCTCGGATTTGTTATTGGCGAGATTGATGACGCGGACCTTGGTGCCCATGGGTAGGGTCTTGTGGGCGGCAGTTGCTCCGTTGTTGCAAAGCTTCTGGCCGCTAGCGGTTTTGGTGCCGTAGTTGGTCTTGATGGAATACCAGGAGGCTTTGCCTTCCTCGGTTGATTTCACGACGTATGGTTCGCTGTGATCCTGGACGCTGCTGGCGCAACTTGTAACGAGGACGAGACTTGCGAGAGCCAGCATCGCGGACTTTTTGATTTTCCGTGTGTGTAACTTCATGGGTGTGGGTCCCCTGTTGGGGTGCAACCGCCATAGACAGGGATTTTGGGGGTGGCAAGAAGAAATGTGCTCGGGGGATTTTGGGGTGGTTGGGCGATTTTGCTCAAAAAAATGTAATTTCACCGCAGAGACGCAGAGGTCACAGAGGGACGCTGAGCTAGATTGATGAAACGAGTTATGTTATATTATTGAACCAAATGGATGGGTTTTCCGGCGAGGAAGGCGGAAATGTTCTGAGCGGTGATTGTCATGAGGCGTTTGCGGGCCTCGGTGGCGGCCCAGGCAATGTGGGGGGTGAGGGTGAGATTTTTGGCTCCAATGAGGGGGTTTGAGGGGAGGATAGGTTCGGCGGAGACGACGTCGCAGGCGGCGCCGGCGATGCGGCCGGAGTTCAGGGCTGCGGCGAGGGCGGCTTCGTCAATCAGTGGACCGCGGGCGGTATTGATGAGGAAGGCGGATGATTTCATTTTCTCGATAGAGTCTTTGGAAATCAGGCCTTGGGTTTCTGGGGTGAGGGGGCAGTGGAGGGAAATGACATCGGCTTGTTCGAGGATTTCGTCGATAGATGCCCATTCGAAAGGGAAGGAAGTGGTTGCGGAGCGTGAGCGAGAATTTGCCAGAATCTTCATTTTGAAGGCCGCACCGAGCTCAGCGGTGCGTTGACCGATGCGTCCGAATCCGATCACCCCGAGGGTTTTGCCGGCGAGTTCGGAAAAGTTACGGTTGTTCCAGAAGCAGAAATCTTGGCTGTTCTGCCACTCGCCGTTGTGGGCCATGATGCTGTGCTGGGCGGGCTTTTTGAAAAAATCTAGGATGACGGAGAACACGAATTCTGCGACGGCATCGGTGCTGTAGATGGGGACGTTGGAAACGGGGATGTTGTTTTTCGCAGTGTAGGCGGTGTCGATGATGTTGTAGCCGGTGGCGAGGACGGAAATGAATTTGAGCGTGGGGAGTTGCGCGAGAGTTTCCGCGCTCAACGGGCATTTGTTGGTGAGTATGATATCGGCGTCTTTCGCGCGCTCGACGATTTGATCGATGGGTGTGCGGGGATACACCGTGAGTTCGCCGAGTTTTTCAATTTCGGTCCACGGGTTGTCGCCGGGATTCAGAGTGTAGCCATCGAGAACGGTGATTTTCATGGGAGAGTAAAGAGGGAAAGCAGAGCGAGTGGTAACGAGAGAGTCCTGGGGCGATGAGATAGCTGAATCATCAATCGTCAATCCATCGGGAGCCTTTGAGTGAAGTGGAAGTTCAGACAGTGAAGCATTATTTGGCGAGTCGGTCGTGGAAAATATCTATTTTTTTCTTCTCGAACTCACGAAGCGCGGCGCGGAAGTCGTTCACTGCTTGGTGGCGTTTGGTGGTCGCGAGGGCGGCATGGATGTCATCGCGAACGGCTACGAGCGCCGGGGTTTCGGCTGGGAGTCGGTCGGTCAGCTCGACGATGTGGAAACCGAGTTTGGTTTGAATAAGGGTCGGCTGATTTTTTTCGAGTTGGAAAACAGGATCTGCAAAATCCTTTGGGAGCCGATCACGAGACATCCAACCAAGGTCGCCTGCTAGATTTTTCGATGCAGAATCGGCACTCATTGAGAGGGCGAGTTCGGCAAACGTTTTGGAGCCGTTTTGGAGTTCGGTGAGAGTGGCTTGGAGTCGTTGTTTCGCCTCATCTGCCGGAGTGCCGAGGGTGGAAATGAAAATGTGGCGCGCGCGGATCCGTTCGGGGATTTTCAATTCCTCAAGATGGGTTTGGTAGAAATCGGTGATCTCTTCTTCGGAGACGACGACTAGTGGATCAACCCGCATCGCCACGTATTTTTCCTGCTGGATGCGCGCTGCTATTCGATTTCTCAAATCCTTCATGGTTTTGAAACCTTGGGATCTGAGGGCATCTTCTAACTCCTGAAGGCTGCTGAATTTCTTAGCAAAAAGTTCCAGTCGGGCATCGATTTCAGGATCGCTGGCAAGGGTGGTTGGGGTGCTTACTTTTACCCGTAAAAGTTCGTGGTCGATGAGATCGTTAAGCACGGCGAATTCGACAAGTTTCTTTTCAGCGTGGGTCAGGCTGGCGAGGGATTTTCCTTCGAGAAAAAGTTGCTCATGGATTGCGCGGTTGAGCTGGCTGCGTGTGATTTTTTGTCCATACACGCTAGCAACGATGACTTCGGCGGAGTGATATGGATTTGAGGCGTTCAGGCGGCGGCTCAGTGGGCCTTTGAAAAGAAACAGATCGGCTGCCAAATATCCGATGACGACGAGATAAACGGCGAAGCGGATGGTGGGCTTGGCAAGAGACTTCATGAGTAAAGCTGAACTCTAACGAATTTCAACGGTGGCTCCTGGGCGGATGAGATTGGGTAGGCGGACAGCGTCCCAGTTACAGAGGCGGATGCAGCCTGCAGAGCGGGAGCGGCCGATGGTTTCAGGATCGGAGGTGCCGTGCATTCCGATGCCTGCTCGCGTGGTTCCGCACCAGATGACGCCGACGGGTGAGTTGGGGCCGGGTGGAATCATGAGAGCATTTTCCGACCGTTTTCCGGTATCTAAGAGTTGTTGATCGTAACGCCACCATGGCAGTGCGACCATGTTGTGAAGTTTCCATGAACCAAAGCGGAGAAACTGAGGTTTACCGGGTGTGATAGGAAATGAAGCGAGCAGGGCGGTATTAGCACTCGGCGCGACTGGCGCGTTGGGATCAGTGATGATGGCCGGACGCGGAGCGGCGGCGAAGATGCGGACTTGGTTCATCTTGGTATCGACCACGACATAGCGTTCCGAGAGGTCTTCGAGTTCTTTCCATGCACGATCTGTTAGTTCTTCAACGAGAAAGGGCGCGACGTTGGGAACGTTGATACTGGCTTTCGGTTGCAGGCCGTAAATATTCACCCCTGGGTTAAGCGCGATCAATTTTGGAATGTCGGTGTGGTAGCGTTCCGACATGAACTCTGCAATCGAGCGGTAGGCCATGCGCTTGGTTTTGGCTTGTTCGCTGCGTTTGGTAGAGAGCTTGGGGTTGACCCATTCGCTGGCGATTTCCGGAACTAAGGCTACGGCGTATGGGTTGGAGACGGCCTTGCGGGCAGCCGTGTTTGCAGCACTCCAATCATCTAGCGGATGGCCATTGACCTCGTTCCATGATTTTACGGCGAGTTCTGTAAATAGACCGACTTTTCCGTCGATTACACCGGGGCCGAAGTTAGCTTGATCGAGAAAAATTTGTAAGCGTGTGGCGTCGTCGCCTGTGGGCTTTAGATTGATGGGTGATATTTCCGCCGGGATTTCTGGTGGATGGGTTGGTGGAATTTCAGTTGGAACGACAGGCTTAACTGGGGGCGTGACAAGAACTGGAGGAGGTGTTGGCTCGGGTGCGATGGGATCGGCATCGACAGGTATGGCTTTCAGAATCTGCGGTTGAGATTCCTGCGCGCTGAGTGGGAGTGAAAAAAGTAAAAGTGTTAGGAAAAGGCGCATGGTTGCGATTAGTGAAGGATCAGAAATTCGTTGAGTTTCCCTGCGATGTTTGCGGGGACGATGGCGGTGACGATGATGTCGTTTTCATCGTATTCAGTGGAAAGAACTTTTGCGTCTTTGTGCAGGAGGTTGAGGATATCGCCGCGAAATTGTGGGATTCGATAATTCTCATGCGTGACCCGATCTGCGAGGACTTTGGTGCAGGCTTTGTAAATGTCTTCCAGGCCCTGACCGGTGAGGGCGGATGCGTGGATGGCATCGGGAAATTTTCTTTCCAAACAAACCAGCTCCCATGGATCGGTGACTTTATCGATTTTGTTGAGAACCGTGATGATGGGTTTGTCGACCGCACCGAGTTCTTCTAACACATGCAGCGTGGTGGCTTGAAAAATTTCGATTTCAGGTGCGGAGGCATCCAGCACGTGGATGAGGAAATCTGAGAGAACGGCTTCTTCGAGAGTGGCTTTGAAAGCCTCGACGAGGCGGTGGGGGAGATTGCGAACGAAGCCGACCGTATCGGTGACGAGGAGAGGTTGGCCATCGGGTAAATCGATGCGGCGGGTGGTGGTGTCGAGCGTGGCGAAGAGCATGTCTTTCGCCATGACATCCGATCCTGAAATTTTGTTCAGCATCGTGGATTTTCCGGAGTTCGTGTAACCGACGATGGCGACGTGTGGGGTATCGAGTTTTTCGCGTTCTTTGCGTTGGGTTTTGCGTTGTTTGCGGACGATCTCGAGTTCGCGTTTGCAACGATCAATGCTGAGGTGAGCGAGGCGTCGGTCGATCTCGATTTGTTTTTCACCCATGCCGCGTTCGGCACCGCCGCCACCACCGGATCCGGAACCACCGCCACCGCCTTCGCGGTCAAGGTGTCCCCACATGCGCGCGAGGCGAGGGAGGGCGTATTGCATTTTTGCGAGTTCGACCTGTAAGCGTGCCTCTTTGGTTTGGGCGCGTTTTCCGAAAATATCGAGAATGACTTCTTCGCGGTCGATGACGCAGAGATCGGCGAGTTTTTCCCACTCACGTTGTTGGGAAGGGGCGAGGTTGTTATCGATGACGATGCAGTCGCACTCGTGGGCTTTGGCCAGCGCGACCATTTCTGCTGCTTTCCCGGTTCCGCACAGAAACTTTTTGTGCATTTCGCGGGATTTCGCGAGGACGGATTCGGCGATCTCGATGCCGAGGGTGGACACGAGTTCACCGAGCTCTTCTAACAAAGACGCGGATTCTTCTTCTTCGCTTTTATCAAAATAGAGCCGGACGAGCAGGGCGCGCTCGACCATTTCTGGTTTCTGTCTGACTTCGAACATCGATTTTTTTAAAAAGGGTTAGGAGAGGCGTGACATCACAGCGGCGGAAAGCGTCTTTCCGTCCGCGCGGCCCTCGCACAATTCTTGGGTCGTTTCATGACTTTTCCCATGTCAGCTTTGGAAGCGGCACCGGTCTCTTGGATCGCTTGGGCGACGAATTCCGTGATCTGTGCTTCGGTGAGGGCGGTTGGGAGGTATTTCGAAAGAATGGCAATCTCGGCCTTTTCGGTTGCGGCGAGCTCGGGGCGGTTGGCTTTTTCGAACTGCTCGATGGAATCCTGGCGTTGTTTGATTTGCTTGCGGACGACCGCGATAATTTCAGGCTCGTCTAGGACGGTGCCGAGTCCGCCTTTTTCGATCGCGGCGTTGGTGATGGCGCTTTTTAGAGCTCGTAGAGAATTGAGCGCAACGGAGTCTTTGGCTCGCATGGCGGTTTTGATATCTTCGGAAATTTGGTCAGCAGAGTTGCTCATGCGAGATAGATACGACGGGCAGAGGCAATCGCCAAGGAAAAGAGCGGAATCTATTAAACCGAAAGATAAACGGAAATCGCAAAATTCCCTCAAAACATGCAATAACGTCTCGCGATTCAACGTTGCATGGATTCCATGTTTCTTAAAACCCTCATCCACACTCGTTATCTGGCACTCGGCTTAGGTCTTAGTCTTGCGCTACCTGTTTCCGCCCAGCTTCCCCTGAAAAAAGACGATACCGTCTGCATCATTGGTAATGCTCTCCCAGATCGCATGCAGCATGACGGCTGGGTTGAAACGGTCATCCAAAGTAAGATGGCTGGCCAAAACCTGTCGTTCCGCACCCTCGCTGTTTCGGGTGACACCGTGACTTCCCGCCCCCGCAGCAAGGGCGTTCCTAAACCGGAGGATTACCTAGCTACGTGTAAGGCCGATGTGATTTTCGTGTTTTTCGGTTACAACGAATCGTTCGGTGGACAGGCAAAACTCGCGCAGTTCAAAACCGACCTCACATCCATGGTCGGGAATTACCAAGCTGCGAAATACAACGGCGAATCGGCCCCACGCATCGTGCTCTTTTCACCCATCGCCCATGAAGACCTGAAAGATCCTTTTTTGCCTGACGGCACTGCAAACAACGTGAACCTCGCGCTTTACACAGAGGCGATCCAGCAGGTCGCTACTGAAAAGGGTGTTGCGTTCGTTGATCTTTTCAATCCCTCGAAAGAACTCTACGCAAAAGCGAAAACCCCGCTCACTCTCAACGGTGTGCATCTGCTTCCGGAAGGCAACCGCCAGATCGGCGAAGTGATCGCCACCGCTCTAACAGGAAAAGCCATTTCTTCTTCAAAGACTCTTGAGCCACTGCGCCAGGCGGTGCTCGACAAAAATTGGCATTGGCACAATCGCTTCCGTGCGACGGATGAGAACGACATGTGGGGCAGTCGCGCCGGATTGAGTTTCGTCAAGAAGCAGACCAATGCGGAGGTTCTTCTCCACGAGCTGACCATGTTAGACGTAATGACTGCGAACCGTGACGCAAGAATCCACGCTCTCGCGCAGGGGAAAGAACTCAAAGTAGACGACTCCAACGTGCCGAAACCCATCGAAGTCATCTCCAACGTCGGTGGAGGCAGCAGCAGTTCAAGCGCACAAAAGGAAGGCAGCGCCGATTACCTCAGCGCTGAGGAGAGCCTCAAAAAAATCAATGTCCCAGAAGGCTTCGCGGTGAATCTTTTCGCTGATGAATCAAAGTTTCCCGCACTCGCCAATCCTGTGCAGATGCAGGTGGACACGAAAGGTCGACTCTGGGCCGCATGCTGGAGCACTTATCCGAAGTGGGAACCACTCAAGGAAATGACTGACAGCCTATTGATTCTGCCCGACGAAAATCGCGACGGAGTGGCGGACAAAGCGATCGAGTTTGCCAAGGTGCATAATCCGCTCGGCTTCGCTTTCTGGGGCGGTGGGGTGATCGTGGCTTCGCAGCCTGATATTCTTTTCCTGAAAGACACCGACGGTGATGACAAGGCGGATCTCCGCATCGTGCTGTTGCAAGCCACCGGATCGGCAGACACTCACCACGCGGCGAACAATTTCACTATCGGCCCCGACGGTGGGCTTTACTGGCAGAGCGGCATTTTCCTCCAGCACAACTACGAGCATCCGTGGGGACCTTCGCTGGCTTCGACCGCATCCGGTATGTATCGCTTTTGTCCGCGTCGCCATACCATCCAATTCATCGCTGCTAACAATCCGAACCCGCACGGCACGAGCTTCGACCGCTGGGGTTATCTCTTCGCTAGCGACGGCACTGGCGGTCGCGCCTTCCAAGTGCGACCCGACGGAAACGGTTTCAAAATGTTTCCACTTCTCAAGAAGGAAGTTCGGCCAGTGCCGGCGAGCACGATTGTTTCCAGCACGAATTTTCCCGAAGATATCCAGCAGGATTTCCTTATCTGCAACGCCATCGGCTACCTTGGAATCAAGCGTTATGATCTTTACCGGGACGGCCACACGTCCGGGGATAAAACTTTCAAACAGGGCGAAGTTTGGGGTGAACCGACCCCCGATTTCTTGCGCAGCGATGATAAAAACTTCCGCCCCTCGGACGCCGAGTTCGGAGCTGACGGTGCGCTCTACGTTGCCGATTGGCAGAACGTCATCATCGGTCACATGCAACACAACATCCGTGATCCCAAGCGCGATAAGAAACATGGCCGCATCTTCCGCGTGATTTACAAGGATCGCCCTTTGCAAGAACCCGTTGCCATCCACGGTCAGCCGATTTCCGCTTTGTTAGAAGCGCTCAAACATCCCATTGATGGTGTCCGTGAACGCGCTCGCGCCGAGCTGGACTTGCGCGCCCAAGCCGAGGTTGAGCCTGCGATGCTCAAGTGGATGAAACAATTCGATCCGCAAAAGGCCGAGCACGCTCACTCTTTGTTAGAGGCTTTGTGGTGGCATCAACGTCACAATATCCGCGATGAGAAACTTCTCGCCGTGCTGCTCGAATCACCGGAGCTCCACGCCCGCAACGCCGCCGCCATGGTGAAACAGTTTTGGGGGCCTGCCGATGCAAGTAAGGGAGCTATGCCCACCGTGATTAAAGATGTTAAAGAGAAAAAGGTCGTGGTTAAAGTTCCCGAGCATCTCAAAGATAAAGCAGCGAAAGCTTATGAGATCGGCTCCGAAGTCTTTCACCGCGAGGCTCATTGCGCGACCTGCCATCAGCCGAACGGCAAGGGACTCGATCCAGCTTTCCCACCATTGGTCGGCACCCCATGGGTGACTGGCAGCGAGGAACGCCTAGCTAAAATTGTGCTCCACGGCCTTCACGGGAAAATTGATGTGAACGGCAAAGTTTATGATCCTGAGAAAGGTATCCCTCCGATGACTGCTTTCGGTTCCATCCTCAAAGATGAAGAAGTGGCCGGTGTGCTCACTTACGTCCGCAACTCATGGGGCAACAAAGCCGATCCTGTTAGCGCGGAGACGGTCAAAAAAGTTCGCGATGCTACGAAGGATCGCTCGACTTTCTGGAAACCCGAAGATTTACTTAAAGACCACCCCCTTGAATAATACCCCCCCAACCATATATGAAATACATACTGACGTTTCTACTAGCTGCCACCGTTGTCAATGCCTCACCCATCGTCTATGAAGGCGAAGCTGGTCCCGGCAAAGGTAAGCACATCGTCTTCCTCGCCAGCGATCACGAATACCGCGCCGAGGAAGCCTGTCCCGCACTTGCTCGTATTCTTGCCAAGCGCATGGGTTTTAAATGCACCGTCGTTTTCGGTGTGGATAAAGACGGCTTCATCCAGGCCGGTTCCTCGCAAGTGACCGGAATGGAGGCACTGGAAAAAGCCGACCTATTTTTCATTTTCGCTCGTTTCCTAAACCTGCCGGATGATCAGATGGCGCATGTTGAAAGTTACCTCGAACGCGGCGGCCCAGTCGTCGGTTTGCGCACTTCATCTCACGCCTTCCAGATTCCTGCAGGATCGAAATATGCGAAGTATGACTTCAAATCCAAAGTCGCTGGCTATGAAAACGGCTTCGGCCACCAGATCCTCGGTAACACTTGGGTCGGTCACTACGGAACCAACCACAAGCAGGGCACTCGCATTGAGACGATCCCGGAACAGCGAGGCAACGTGATCCTCACCGGTGTTGGCGAGACGGCCTTCACGCACGCAGGAGGATACGTCGGAAAAGCCGCGCCGGATTTCACTGTGCTAGCCAATTCTCAGCCTCTTGTTACGATGGATCCCGCCTCGGAAGCCGATCCTAAAAAACCGCCAATGCCTTGCACTTGGACACGCAGCTATGCGGCCAAGGACGGCACGAAACATCGCGTCTTACACAGCACTCAAGGCGCTTCTCAGGATTTCCTCGACGACAACTACCGCCGCATGATCCTCAACGGTGTGCTTTGGGCCATCGGCCTAGAAAAGGAAATCAAGGCAGACCAAGACATCTCGTTCGTCGGACCGTTCAACCCAACTCGTTTTTCGATGAATGGCCACGTAAAAAAAGTGAAGCCGTCCGATCTCGCAGGCTGGGAATCGGCGATCATGGCGAAACCATGAGGGTTATCATCGATGGATCGGTAGGGTCATTTTGATAAAATGACCGATCGGTTTGCTCGGGTGCGCTAGATGTCGGTCGTTTTGTCAAAACGACCCTACCGTTTCTCACCAGGTCGCGAATAAAAATCGCGGTTCCTTTCGCATGCAACGCACCTCCACGTGCTTATTGATTCGTGCCGCGATCGTGCTTCATGAGTATGGCTTTTCCACGAAGGATCAGGATCGTGGTGATCAAGGCGAAGAAGGGGACTTGCCAGAAAAGCGCATTTTGTAGGGCGCTGTTGCCGATAGGAGAGGGAGGGTTTGCGGCGAGCAGTAAAGAAAAGCCGAGGCCAAATGAACCGTAGGCGAGGTTGAAGGCGAGGCCTTTTACGGAGAGGACCGTGGCGCGTTTTGATGAGTCTGTAGCACGATTGAGAGCGCGACTCATGGTGAAGCTAAGATAACCAAGAGTGGTCATGAGAAACATCGCAGGAAGCAGGCACCATATCGTATTTGCTGGGACGATGCCGATCAATCCGATTAAAGCGATGCAGGAAATGATGCCAAGATTGGAAAGTGTGCTGTAGCGTTGATTGAGTTTCTCCGCGATGGTTGGAACCACATAGCCAAGCAGTCCAAGTGCTGCACCGATGAAACCATAGCTCCACTCGGGTAAGTGGATCATGCGGTAGTAGCTACTGTTGATCGTCGCGAAATTTCGGACGACCGCATCGATCGAAAGACCGATGATGATGATCACGCGTGTGGTCGGGTTGGTGAAAACCCATTTGGCAGTTTGTAAGGTGAGTTTGACGGCGTTGCGGCAAGCTTTGGAAATCCCCTCGGAGTGATGGATACTTGGCTCGACCATGCGAAGCGTGATGCACAAGCAGGCGATTGCTTGTATTAAAACAAGCCCGATGGGTAAGCGGTGAACGAGGGTTGCGCTGAGGTGAAATTTTTCTGGCAGCAGTTGATTGATGAACGAGGGATCGTAGAGAAGCCCACCAAGTATCATGGCGACGACAAACCCGACCGAGCGATAACGCATCGAGGTCGCGAGGATTTTATCCCATGCGGTTTCGCGCTCAGCTTCTGGTAAGGAGTCGTAAGCCAGTGCTTCATCGGCACCGCTTGCAGCTGCTTCGGAAAGACCAGAGAGAAATCGGTTAGCGATGCAGAGTCCGACAAGTAGCCATCCTCCATCTTTGGGTGCGAGAAGAAGGCATGACAATTCCGCGATCATCAGGATGGAAGCGGTGACGAGCAGGTTTTTCCGGCCAAGTGTGTCGGCTAGAGCACCTGATGGGACTTCGAATAAAAAGATCGAAGCCGCCCAAACAAAATTGAGAAGGACGTATTGATCGAGAGTTAACCCGAGATCGAGAAACAGAATCGCGAGGATAGGGTAATAGGCGCGCGCATTGTAAAGCGCCGTAAACCACACATAGCGCATGGGGTTACGTTCGATTGACTCGGCACGATTCATATCACAGAGCTTCCTAGCTCATCAGGAAATAGCAACGAACCTTATTGATTCGGTCCGCGATCAACATCCATGCGGAAAGCTTTTCCACGTAGTTTTGCGTTGCGAGTTTTCTGGATCGCTTGGTCGGCGAGAGCTTCTGGGACATCGACTAAGCAATGTTTTGGAAACAAGGTGATGCGACCGAGGCAACCATCTGGAAGACCAGCTTCACGATACATCATGCCGACGATGTCTTTGGGCATGATGCCTGCGCCTTTTCCGAGGGAGATGAACAAGCGTGACATACCACCTTCGACTGGACCGGCATCGCGTTTCTCACCGCCGCGTTCGTATTCGCGTGGTGGACGATCAGGGGATTCGTAGCGAGGACGTTGCTCGCGTGGCTCACGCTCACGGGAATCGCGGTTATCGCTCTTGCCTTTTTTGTTATCGCGCTCGCGCTTGTGGCCGCCTTCTGGCTCGCGATCCTCTTGGATGGCTTCGCCTTCGCGACCGTTCGATTCGCGTAGCATGGTGATCAAGGCACCGGCGATATCGGTCGGGGTGTGACCTTGTTCTAACAAACGGTCGATGTTTTCCTGATAGGAATCGAAGCCACCGGTTTCGAGGCGTTCTTTAAGTGAATCAAAAATGATGTCTGCGCGGCGACCCTCGACCTGTTCGACCGATGGGATTTTATCGCGTTTGATGACTTGGCGGGTGTAGCGCTCGATGGCTTGGAGGCGATAGATTTCGCGACCGAAGACAAAGGATACCGCACGTCCAGAGCGACCTGCACGACCCGTGCGTCCGATGCGGTGGACGTAATCTTCAGGGTCGGTTGGGAGATCGTAGTTGAAGACGATATCGATTTCATCGATGTCGAGTCCGCGAGCAGCAACGTCGGTGGCGACGAGGAGTTCGACCGCGCCGTCGCGGAAACGTTTGAGAACGCGCTCGCGCATTTGCTGAGTGATGTCGCCGTGGAGGCGGTCAGCGGCATAGCCACGGTTGACGAGATCTTCGGTGCATTCATCGACCGTGCGTTTCGTGTTACAGAAAATGATCCCGAGACGTGGCGGGTTCATATCGAGGATGCGGGAAAGGACTTCGACTTTCGAGCGCTGGCGAACTTCGAAGTAGGATTGATCGACGGTGGAAACCGTCATCGCTTTTTGTTCGATCTCGATGAGTTGTGGGTCGTTGCCGAATTTTTTGATGAAACGGGAAACGCCCTGATTCATCGTCGCTGAGAAGAACAGGATCTGGCGTTCTTTGGGAAGCGCGGCGAGCACTTCGTCCATTTCTTCTTTGAAACCCATGTCGAGCATGCGGTCGGCTTCGTCGAGGATGGCCATTTTGATACGGCTGGCATCGAACGAGCCACGGCGAAGGTGATCGAGCAAGCGGCCGGGAGTTCCGACGACGAGTTGCGCACCGCTGCGGAGAGCGCGAAGTTGGCGGTCGATGGGTGCACCACCGTAAACAGGAGTGGCTTGGAGACCGATTTTTTTCGCGCCAAGGCGATGAACTTCTTCGCAAACCTGAACTGCGAGTTCGCGGGTTGGGCAAAGAATCAATACCTGTGGGTAAGCTTTTTTGACGTCAATCGAGGCCAAGGCAGGAAGCGCGAAAGCGGCGGTTTTACCGGAGCCGGTTGCGGAAAGGCCGAGAATATCTTTTCCCGCGAGGGCAGGTGGGATGGCTTTCCACTGAATGGGAGAAGGGCGCTCGTAGCCCAAAGTTTCAATCGCAGCGAGGAGATCATCGGGAAGGCCGAGCTCTGAAAAAGGAGGTGTGTCCATAGAAAATTATACAAGAAAACCACGGCTTTTCCGCGGGGACGCGGACTCTTGCACAGGTTTCGCGAGAATAACAAGCATGGAATCTCATGGGTTGTGAGAGTTTTTACCGCAGAGGCGCAGAGGTCACAAAGGGACGCAGAGGCTAATAAAGGGAGGGAAATCTATTTCATAACTTAGTTT
>JANPJY010000041.1:0-29070 GCA_031425735.1 Akkermansiaceae bacterium
GCGAGCTCGATCGCGCGCTCGTGCGTGCGGTTCGCAACAATGATCGATTTCGCACCACGCGATACCAAAGCCTGCGCGGTCAGCCGACTCATCTCGCCCGCTCCCAAAACCATTACCTCGCTATTTTTGAGATGGCCGAAAATTTTCTCCGCCAATTCCACTGCTACGTTTCCGATTGAAGTCGAGCCCTCTTGGATCGATGTCTGAGTGCGGACTTTTTTACCAACGCTGAACACTTTCTGAAACAGCTTGTTCAGGATTGGCCCCGTGGTTCCGGCTTCGTGCGCGGCTTGGTAGGCTTGTTTCACTTGGCCGAATATTTCCGTTTCACCGAGCAGCATCGAATCCAACCCGCTCACCACTTTGCACAAGTGCCGTGCGGCATCGGTTTTCTCGTAGCGATAAAATGGCTCCTCGTGACCGTGGACTTTTTCCGCCAGCGAATTCTCTAAACGAGCGAGCGCCGTCGTGGCATTTTCTGCGACCAAATAAAACTCTGTGCGGTTACAGGTAGAAACCACCACGCCTTCCGGCACACCAGCCATTTCTAACAATTGCTGCGATGCTTCGCCGAGCTTAGTCGTGCCCACAGCGAATCTCTCCCGAACCTCTACAGGTGCGGTTTTGTGATTTACTCCCAAGCAAACGAATTCCATTTAGACAAAAGCAAAAACTCCAAGTGAAAGGACGAAAAGTGCGACTGCACCCAGCGCAAACCGCCGTCCCGTAATACCCCTCACCCGCTTGGTGACCATTAAAATAAGATATCCCAACCATACTCCCACCGCCGCAAGCAGATGTCCCATCGCGCCTTTACCCAAGGGCATCAACACCCCAGCAATGACGCCCACCGTCAACAGCACCATCCCAAGCCAAAGCAATCGTTCCAGCGAAACTAGCAATTCAGGCACTGGCGGTAAATTCCGGAACAATCCACCTTTCAGATGATGTTCTTTCAGTTGATGATCCAACACCAAAAACATCACTCCCGCGACCGCCGCTAACGCTAACGCTCCGTAGGCCAGAACCGACATCGCAGAATGCGTTTCGCCCCAGAAACTCGTGTTTACAATCTTTTCTGGATTCGCCGCCAAGCGCCCGGGCAACAACGCAAATCCCTGGAAAATCACTACTACCGGCGCAGTGAAAACTCCCAGTAGAGAAATCCGATACACCGGCCCGACCAACAAATAAAACAAGGTCAGCGACCAAGCGAGAAACACCGAAATCTCCGCAATGCTCCGCAGCGGACACGCCCCACGCATTTCACCCCGCACTGCGAGATAGCCCATCTGGCAAACCATCACTCCAATCATCCACCAAACCGTCCACCGACTTCTGTTGCCATGACGCAAAATCAACAAACCCCGCACCCCAGCCACAGCGGCGAGCAACGTTGCAGCGATAAGAAACCATCGGTCCATGCCCTTTCAATCGCCTCTAAGCTCACAACTTGCAAGTCCTGAGCTGAGGTTGTTGAGAAGATAAGTCCTATAGGTCATATAGGACTTATCTATTCCGCCCCACCTTTCTCATTTCCCTAATGAAAATTCATGTTTAGCCTTCGCGCATGAATGACGATATCGAAACTCCGCTTTGGAAAGGCACTCCATCTCAATGGTTGAACATTGGTCCTTTCAGTTTGGCACTATTATTGTCAGCGGGCATCGTCGTGGGAGGCATCTTTTTCCCGCCTGCATACGCAGCATTGATCCTTCCAGTTGGCTGGATGATCTGGCGCTTCCTCGTTATTCGCTGTGAAGTTTTCGAACTCACTTCTCAACGCTTGAGAATCAGCCATGGCGTTTTTAACCAAAAAATCGACGAGATCGAACTGTATCGCGTTAAAGACGTTTTAGTTGAGAGAAAATGGTGGATGCGCATCTTAGGACTCGGTTCACTCCATCTCGAAACCTCGGATCGCTCGCTGCCACAAGTCACCATTCCTGCGATTCCAAATGCGATCGAACTTCGTGAAAGTTTGCGTAAGGAAGTCGAAATCGTCCGCGATAAAAAACGCGTGCGTGAGTTGGATTTCGAAGAAACGAATGACGAGGTTTTATCCTAAACCTCCAATTGCTCTAACCACTTTTCCCGACGGAACCAAGTCTCCTGTCGTTTCGCATACTGACGCGTCGCGAAAACGATCAACTCCTCGCAAGCCTCGAGTGAAATTTCTCCGGAAAGGAAACGCCTGATCTCCTTCACTCCTATGGCTTTCTCCCAGTTGCCATGAACTTCTGCTAGAGCAGCCACCTCTTCGATCGCGCCCGCGGAGATCATTTGCCGCGTTCTCTGAGCGATTCGTTCATGCAAGTCCGCACGCTCACGAATCAACCAGACTCCTCTGAGCGATCTCTCTAACTCCTGTGTCTTCTGCTCCCAACCATCGCGCAACTCGGAAACTTTCTCGCCGGTAAGCCGACAAATTTCTAACGAACGCGATACGTAACGCTTATTGCCACGATTCACCTGCGTAGCTTCCACTGGATCGATTGCTTCCAACTCCGCCAACAATTCTTCCAACGACCGACCCTCCATTTCCGCACGCAGTTTTTCGTCACCTTTCGGCAACGGCGATGGCCCGTGAGTGAGAAATTTCAGATACAAACCCGATCCACCAACCACGATAGGAGTTTTCCCGCGCGACTGGATTTCGGAAATCACTGGCATCGCCATCTCGAAATACCGACCCGCATCGCAGTGTTCGCCCGGTTCTAACACGCCAAACAAGTGATGCGGAAAACCTGTCTTCTCTTCTTCACTTGGAGCCGCGCTCAAAATTTCTATGCTACGAAATAACTGAAACGCATCGCCATTTACGATTTCCCCGCTCAGCTCGCCCGCCATTCGCAGCGCGTAGGCGGTCTTTCCAGACGCAGTTGCCCCGCAAACAAATAGCGGTGCAAAGGTTTCAGGCATGCCCACTTGAACCAATAGGCATGAAAAAATGCTACATTTAATTAGCAGCGCGCTATTATACTCACTTACTTCTCAAACAAATAGTCTTATAAGTCCTATACGACCTATAGCTCCTTGAACTCCTTCTATGGAAATCCCCTTCAATAACACTTACGCACATCTCCCAGAGCGGTTCTTTTCCAAACAACAACCCGCACGTGCTCCAGAGCCTTTACTCATCCGTACCAACCGCGCGCTGGCCAACGAACTTGGGATAGATCCCGCATGGCTGGAATCCCCCGCTGCGCTCGCGACCTTTTCCGGAAACGAAATCCCACCTGGCGCGGAGCCCATCGCGCAAGCTTATGCGGGTCACCAGTTCGGCGGTTTCGTTCCGCAACTAGGCGATGGCCGCGCGATCCTACTAGGCGAGGTCATCGACATCCACGGCAAGCGTCGCGATATCCAACTCAAAGGCTCTGGCCGCACCGCGTTTTCACGCGGCGGTGATGGCAAGTCCGCCCTCGGTCCTGTGCTGCGTGAATACCTCGTCAGCGAAGCCATGCACGCATACGGCGTTCCTACCACCCGCGCGCTAGCCGCAGTTTTCACTGGAGAAATCGTCGAGCGCGAAGAACCCGCACCGGGTGGCGTCTTCACACGGGTCGCAGCCAGCCATATCCGCGTCGGAACATTTCAATACTTCGCCGCGCGACAAGATACCGAAGCCATCCATATTCTAACAGATCACTGCATCGCGCGACATTATCCACACGCAGCCGATGCAGAAAATCCCGCTCTCGCATTTCTCGAAAACGTCATCCGCGCACAAGCTGCATTGATCGCGAAATGGTTGCCGCTCGGTTTCATCCACGGCGTGATGAATACCGACAACTGCGCCGTCTCCGGTGAAACCATCGACTACGGCCCGTGCGCGTTTATCGATACGTTTCATCCCGATGCCGTGTTCAGTTTCATCGACCGCAACGGCCGTTACGCATGGGGCAACCAACCCACCATCGCACATTGGAATCTCACTCGTCTTGCGGAAACGTTGCTACCTATCCTCGATCCATCACCGGAACGAGCGAAAGAAATCGCCACCGCTGCGTTGAATCAATTCATCGATCATTTCCAACCCGCTTATCTCAATCACTTTCGCGAAAAACTCGGCTTATCCACCGTTAACGATCTCGATGCGAGTGCCGCATTCATCAAATACTCTCTCGGCAGCCTCACTCAGAATAAAGTCGATTTCACACTGTTCTTCCGACACCTCACCTTGCTTGCTGCCGAAGACTCACGCGCAAACTTGCCATCACTTTTCTCTGATCCTCAAGCCGCCGAACGCTGGATCAGCGATTGGAAATCCCTAATAAAATCCGCCGATCACATCGCGAAGATGAAATCCACAAACCCCATCCTCATCCCGCGCAACCACCGCATCGAAGAAGCCATCCAAGCCGCCTACCAAAACGACTTCTCCCTCTTCCACCGCCTCGCCGACGCCCTAACAAATCCGTTCGAGGAAAATCCGGCGTTTGCAGATCTAGAACTAGCCCCTCTCCCTGAACAATGCGTGAAGAACACGTTTTGTGGAACGTAGGTTTCGGATGAAGCATATTCATCTGTTAGATACCCGTATCTGAAACCGCTTCACATCGGGATAAATCCTTTAAATACGGCAGATTTGGCTTCGGATCTGCTCAAGCGTCGTTGCGATCACCCAACACATTTATGTTCATCCTCAACGACACACTTCTCGCAACTGGCGTAGCGACTCAAGAAATCCCTTCCGGCGGACGACGCTTTTACCGCAGCCGAAACAACCTCATGGTTGGCACATTTCAATGGAGCGATTACCAAACTTTACCGCTCGATGCACCCTTCTGGGATGACATGTTTCAAAACAGCGCACGCGCTGGATTTAAAGCTGCGAAGCAAAGCCTCAAGCCCGCGATGTTTGTTTGGGGAATCATGGCATTGGTCGCGGCTCTCTATTACGCCGTGCCAGCTACCCAAGGATTCTTCACTGCACTCAATGCATTGCAGGCGAATATGGGTCTGCTCTTTCCATTTCTTGGGATGGGACTTTCCGTCGGCATCTTGGCAGAAGGCGTGAAAGTCTGCATGGCGAAAGAGAAACGATGGACGCAAACCAACACGATCAATGCCGTTTTTAACCTCATCATTTTCGGTGTTCTCGGGGTCATTCAAAATTATTTCTATCTCCTTCAAGTGCAACTCTTCGGCACCGGCACATCGTGGCAAGTGCTGCTTCCAAAAGTGATTTTCGATCAGTTCGTGTGGACGGTGTTTCTAGCAAATCCTTACCAAACCATTCTCTATCTCTGGAAAAATCAGGGATTCTCTTTCCGAAAAGTCGCCGCACAAATGCAGCCGTTTAAACCTTTCTGGGGCACTCAAATCCTGCCCGTGCTAATCACCAATTGGGCGTTCTGGATTCCCATGGTCGCCATCATTTACTGCTTTCCTGCCGAGCTACAACTTCCGCTCGCCATCCTCGCCGTCACCATCTGGGTGTTACTCCTTTCCATCCTCACCTCCACCAAACATGAAGCCGAATGAAACCAACGAAGCATTAGCTTCTCTTCCTGCCTTCCTCGCCGTCGGTACGTTCGTGGTTGATTATCAAAAACTCCTCGACCACTACCCGACCGAACGCTCCGGTGCACACATCCTCCGAGAAGAACTCAGCAACGGTGGTGCACCACTCAACATCTTGATTAACCTCGCACGTTTGAAAGTCGATTTCCCACTCTACGCCGCAGCAAGAGTCGGACAAGACCTCGACGGAAAATTTATCATCGAATGCTGCATCGAGCATGGGATCAATATCTCACAAATCGCCCCCATCGAAGGTGCCAGCACAGGTTACACCGATGTATATACTACCAAAAGCACCGGACGTCATACCTGTTTCCACTTCTGCGGCATAGGCGATACGTTCTCGCGCAATGACGTCAAACTCCGCGCCGTAAATCCAAAAATGTTATTTCTCGGATCGCTCGGAGCACTCGGAAAAATGGATGAAACCAATCCCGAATATGGGCGTCGCGGTGCCACACAACTCATTCGCGATGCACGCAAACAAAACATCCTCACAGTCGTCGAGATCGCACCTATTGATCACACCGCCAGCCTCGACGATTTCACAGAAACCCTCGCAGAAGCCGACTACCTCATCATCAACGATCGCCTAACAGAATTCCTACTCAACGCCGAGTTATATTCTGAAAATCAGTTCGATCCCGAGCTTGCTCATCGCGCTGGAAAGAAACTGCTCGAATGCGGGTTACGCAAAGCCGTCATCATTCATTCCGGTGCCGCCGCGGTCTACGTCGGCGCTGATGGCAGTTTTCATCACCAGATCGGTTACTTCCTGCCATGGGATCAAAGAGTCGGTTCTGCGGGTGTCGATCATGCGTTTGGTGCAGGATACCTCGAGGGATTATTTCATGATAAACCCATCGATCTCTGCCTCAAACAAGGCCTCGCTGTCTCCACTGTCTGCCGCCGCGACCTCAGCCCATCAGGTGCAATTACTTCGCTCAATCAATGCATGGATTTCTGCAAAAAACTCAGTGTATCGGCTGCGTAGTTTCGAGATTGATTATTGGATACTGAATCCAATCTAACTCGAATACACCCAACCATCTGGAAGTCGTCCCGATAAAAACCGCAGCCAAAAGAAATCTTGGCAATGCGGCATGAAAAGCTACGTTCAGAGCGAATGAATTGACCGTCAAAACCAGAGACGGCCATCGCGGCACCACATTTTCGTCGCGTTGTACTTCTCTGCTGACTCACTTCTTTCTCTCCCCCTCGCGCCTGCAATACGGCTTATTTCTTCAATCATGCATCACTTACTCCTGCTAGTAACTTTTCTTCTCCCCCTATCGCTCGCCGCCCAGGTAGAGATTCATCTATCGCCAACCGGCAAAGACTCCGCCAACGGCACTCAGCGAACTCCCGTTGCCAGTCTCGAACGCGCCAACGAGCTCGTTCGCGAAAAACTCAAGCTTCACCCCTCGGGTGCCATTCACGTCGTGCTCGCCCCGGGCGACTACCCGGTTCTTGAAACCTTGCAGATCGGCCCGAGCGAATCGGGACAAGCCAACGCTCCGGTCGTATGGCGCGCTGCCCAACCTGGCCTCGCCCGCATCATCGGCGCCCGTGCCATCGACACAAAGCTGCTGCGCCCGGTGGCCGATCCCGCCCTCATCGCCCGGATTGCTCCCGAGGCCAAGGGCCAAATCCAAGTAATCGATCTCTCGACGCTCAACCTCACACACACCAAGCGCCTCCCCGATTGGAGCCGTGATACCGTCGATCTATTTGCTCTGTTCTTCGACGACCAGCGCCTGCCGCTCGCCCGCTGGCCGAATGGCGAATATGGTTATACTACCATGAAGCGGGTGCTCAACAGCGGAAGCTTCAGCAGTAATTCCCCCGAGGGAGGCACCTTCGAATATCATGAGGATCGCCCCGCCCGCTGGCAGGCCGCCATCAAAGAAAACGGCGTCTGGGTGCGCGGTTTCTGGCGAGTGCCTTGGGGAGCTGAGACCATCCGTGTTCGCTCCATCGACACCGCCGCCCGCACGATTACTCTAGCCTCGTCCACTCCTAGCGGCATCGGTTCCAAATACTCGAAGCTCGTGGATGGCACGCGCGTCGGCGACGGCAAAGAACCTTGGTTCGCCCTTAACTTGTTAGAAGAAATCGATGAACCGGGCGAATGGAGCGTGGATTTCAACCGCAACAAGCTCTATATCTGGCCGCCCGTCGGCAAAGGCCGTCTCCTCATTGCCGACCACTCCGATCCGATCGTCGCTTTCGCCGGTGCCGAACATGTCTCCTTCCAAGGCATCGTTTTCACCCACAACATGGGGGTAGGCGTCTCGATAGCCAACGGCCGCTCCGTCCAGCTCTTCGGCTGCAGAGTGCAAAACATCCTGCGACGTGGCGTCCTTATCCGCGGCGGGTTTAACCACGTCGTGCAGAGCTGCGACATCACCGATATCGGCTTGGCCGCCATCGACCTGCTCGGCGGCGACCGCGCCACCCTCACCCCGTCCGGCCACCAAATCGTAAACAACCACATCTGGAACGCTGCCTTACTCGCCCCTGTCCCCGCCATCATCGCCGGCCTCGACGCGCGCAACCAGCAGCTAGTCGGTGCCCGCATCGCCCAGAATCGCGTCCACGATGTATCCTACTCTGCCATCCACTTCGGCGGTAACGACAACATCCTCGAAAACAACGAATTCTACCGCCTAGGCCTCGATGGTGGCGACCTCGGCGGCTTCTACACCACCGGCGGATGGACGTCCTACGGCAACGTCGTGCGTCATAACTTTATCCACCATGCCGAGAACGCCAATGCCATCTACATGGATGACGGCGGCTCCGGTCTCCTGGCCGAGGACAACGTCATCTACCGCGCCGAATCAGGCATCTTCATCGGTGGCGGCCACGACCACATCGTGCGTCGCAACTTAATCGTGCGCTCCAAACGCGCCGTCCACGTTGATGCCCGTGGCTTGGAGCCCGCCCGCAACTACTCCCCCCAAGATCCCCGCCTCAGCGGCGACTTGAAATCCGTGCCCTACACCTCGTCGCCTTGGAAAGAGCGTTTCCCAACCCTACTTACTCTACTCCAGCACGACACCCGTATCCCGCGCGGCAATCTCATCAGCGATAACGTCTTCGTTGACTGTGCCAGCTATATCCGCCGTAGCGGTCGCCCCGAAAAGCTCGTCGGCTTTACGTTCCAAAACAACGCCGAACTTCCCGCCACCGACCTCTTCACCAACGCCGAGGCTCTCGACCTCACCTTGCGCGATCCCGCCAACCCGGCATTCAAGACCATCGCCCGGTTCGACCTCGCCCGCTACGGTATCCGCATCGATAAGTATCGGTCCTCCGTCCCCAATCGCGACCTAGAAACCTTGCAGACGGGCGACACCAAGCGTCGCGCCTTCGACTCCAACAAGGACGTCGAATCTTACAAACGCTGAAGCCCCCCATCATACCCGTGAATACCCTAAAAAACGCCTTGTTCCTCGGCGCGGTTACCTCTCGGCGCTCGCGACCACCCATGAATCCACGTCTGTGTTTACTACTGTGGGCGAGTCTGCTGGCCGTTACTTCCATTTGCGCCGCGCCCGAACCGCCTAACATCGACGAAAGCAAAGTCCCGCCCTACACGTTGCCCGATCCGCTCTTGTTAGAAGATGGCACGACGGTGCGGGATGTCGCCACGTGGCGCGCGCAGCGACGGCCGGAGTTACTTGAACTGTTTGCTCGGGAGGTCTATGGCCGCACGCCGGTGGGGCGGCCGGCCGCGATGCGAGCGGAGGTCACGTCGGTCGATCGAGCCGCGCTCGGCGGCAAGGCTACGCGGAAGGAGGTCACCCTGTGGTTCACAGGGAAAACGGACGGACCGCGGATGCACCTGCTCATTTATCAACCGAACGGCGAGAAACCGGCGCCGGTATTTCTGGGGCTGAATTTTTTTGGCAATCACACGGTGCATGCCGATCCCGGCATCTCGCTCGCGCAACCGCGCGTGATTTACGATACGCAACGTTTTCGTCCAGCTGAGCCCCAGCCGGAGAAAAAAACGGAGCAGCGCGGGGCGCACGCGGAGCTGTGGCAGATCGAGGCCGTGGTCGCGCGCGGCTACGCTACGGTGACGGCGTGGTGTAACGATCTCGCGCCGGATCGCGCCGACGGGCTGGCGGCAGCGAGCAGTGTGTCGGCGCTCATGGGCACGGGCGGCGCGGAGGAGCGGGCGGGCGATGCGTGGGGCGCGATAGGCGTGTGGGCTTGGGGGCTCAGCCGCGCGCTCGATTATCTGGAGACGGATGCGGAGTTGGATGGGAAGCGCGTGGCGGTGCACGGGTTTTCACGTCTCGGCAAGGCGGCGGTCTGGGCCGCGGCGCAGGACGAGCGGTTTGCGCTGCTCATCTCCAACGAGAGCGGCTGCGGCGGGGCGGCGCTGAGCAAGCGAGTCTACGGCGAGACGGTCGGTATCATTAACCAAAAATTTCCGCACTGGTTCGCGAAAAATTTCCGGCGCTACGACAACAACGAGGCGGCGTTGCCGGTGGACCAGCACGAGTTGCTCGCGCTGATCGCGCCGCGGCCGCTCTACGTCGCGAGCGCTGAAGGCGATCAATGGAGCGACCCGCGCGGGGAATTTTTCGGTGCGAAGGGCGCGGAGCCGGTTTATACTCTGTTCGGAAAAAAGGGAATCGGCGTGACGGATATGCCGCCGCTCGACACGCCGGTAGGGGAGACGATCCGTTACCACAACCGCACCGGAAAGCACGACATGACAGCCTATGATTGGGCGCAGTATCTGGACTTTGCGGACCGTCAGTGGCAGCGCTGAGGCGTCGTCATTTCTGGCTGGAGCAGCCTCAACAACCATCTCTCAGAAAGCAAATTCCTAACAGATAGATTAAGGTGCGGATCGAGGTGAAGTAGGCTCGGCGTGACTCTTGCGTCGCGCGATCCATCCCCCAGGCATGAATGGCGGGCGATATTTTCGGGTTTCGGCATGATTATATCTCACGCGTGAATGGCACCCGATCGCACCCGATGGCACATGGGGTGCTGGTTGCCAGTTGCACTCACCCATCGATACCATGAACACCTTGCATCAAGAAGCACCACTGCCGGACGTAGCCACGGTTGCGCCGGAGCTGACGATGACTGACACGTGGGATTCGGCGGCCGTTTCCGACCTGATCCGCTCCAAGAGCGATCACGGAGAGACTCCTGCGTTCCTTTTCCTCGGCAAAAAAGAAACCCTCCTGCTCAAAAGGCACCTCGCCGTAGCCTTCGGAGAAGAATCCGTCACCACCCTCCACGATACCTATTACATGGGCCTCGATGTGGTTGTGATCGATTGCGAGTCCTTTCTCTTCGCAGGCGGCCGTAAGAGGATACGGACACTCAACGATTCCATCTCACACCGCACGCAATGGCGCGACCGCGTGACGAAAAGCCTCTGGCAGTTCCACATCTGAGGAAAATTTTCAAAAGCGATCCGATCAAGTGATCCGAAGGGCGGGTGTGTGTATTTGGCTAATCAAACGCTGTTTGACAAACTATACCCAGAAATTTTGAATCCGATTGCCAAAGCCCTCTACCCCATATTGAGTCGCGTTGTTCATGGCAAACGACTTCGCATTCGAATCTCTCAATCACGCACAGCGCGAAGCAGTATCTAATTTA
Organism: Akkermansiaceae bacterium; assembly: GCA_031425735.1. Lineage (GTDB taxonomy): Bacteria > Verrucomicrobiota > Verrucomicrobiia > Verrucomicrobiales > Akkermansiaceae > Luteolibacter. Next base: position 11,170 of record JANPJY010000041.1, read on the forward strand.
GATGGTCCAGTCATGATCCTTGCTGGTGCAGGAACCGGTAAAACTCGTACGGTCACTTGCCGCATCGCGCACATGTTGGAGCGCAAAATCCCGCCATCTGAAATCCTCGCGGTGACCTTCACCAACAAAGCCGCTTCGGAAATGAAGGATCGCATCGGCGGCATGGTTTCCAAACACGCAGCCGATCAAATGACCGTCTGCACCTTCCACTCACTTTGCGTCCGACTCCTTCGCGGAGGCATCGACAAGCTCGGCTATAAAAAGAATTTCTCCATCACAGCCTACTCAGATCAGGTCGGCATCATGAAACAACTCCTCGTCCGCAAAGGCGGCACCGATGAGAAAGTCAAAGCCGAGACGATTCTAACAGAAATATCACGAGCGAAAAACAAAGGCATCGACGTCCAAGATCTCAGCGACGATTTCTTCGCGCAGCTCGCCGTCGCTTATCAAAACGAACTCCGCGCGCAGAACGCAGTCGATTTCGATGACCTCCTCGTCCTCGCCGAGCAAGTCCTGCGAGAGCACAGCGATGTCCGCGAGCATTTCCGCAAACTCTACACCCGCGTCACTGTCGATGAGTTCCAAGACACAAACTCCCTGCAAATGCGTTTGCTCCAGCAACTCGTCGGCCCGCCGTATCATGTTTGCGTGGTCGGCGATGACGATCAATCCATCTATGGCTGGCGCGGTGCGGAAGTCGCGAACATTCTCGAATTCGAACGCTTCTTCCCGAAACCCAAAATCATTCGCCTTGAGGAAAACTACCGCTCCACCCAAGCCGTTCTCCACACCGCGAACTCCCTGATCAAACACAACACCGGCCGTCGCGAAAAAATCCTCCGCGCCACACGCAGCGGTGGCGAAAACGTCCGCATCGTCGCCATGCCCGGCGATGACGAAGAAGCCGATTTCATCGCCGATGAAATCCTCGGTGAGAAAACCGCTGTCGGACGTGAGTGGGAAGATTTCGCCGTGCTGTTCCGCACCAACGGCCAATCACGCAAACTCGAACTCGCACTTCGCGATCGTAAAATCCCCTATCGCATGGTCGGCGCGCAATCGTTCTACGATCGTAAAGAAATCCGCGATATCCTCGCCTACGCCGCCTTGTTGGTCTCACCAGAAAACGACGTCCCATTACTCCGCATCCTCAACGCCCCGAACCGCGGAATCGGCCAAGGCACCGCAGTCCTCGCCACGGATTACTCTCGCGAACAAAATCGCTCGGTCTGGAACGCTCTCTGCGATCCATTTTTCACAACCACTCTCGGCGCAAAATCAGCAAACGCGATCGAAGACTTCGTCGCTCTTATTTCAGGCGCAAAAAACCGCATCGATATCTCCAAAGAACATCCCGCCGATGTTCTTGCTGCGCTTTTAAAAGAAATCGATTTCCTGCCATGGATCGAGCGGGGTTGTAAAAGCGACTCAGAACGCCAGCAACGCGGTGAGTCGATTCATTCCCTCGTAGAATCTCTACGCCAACACATCGATCGCGGTAAAAAACTGCAATCCTTCCTCGATGATTCCGCCCTCGCCTCCGAACGCGAAGACGACGACCTAGAAAAAAAGAAAGGCGCCACTCTCATCACTCTTCACGCCTCCAAAGGTTTGGAGTTTCCCATCGTCTATCTAGTCGGGCTCGAAGAAGGTTTCCTACCTCACAGCCGCAGCATCACCGAAGGCACCAAAGACGAAGAACGCCGCCTTCTTTACGTCGGCATCACACGCGCGCAAGAATCTCTGACGCTCACTTACTGCACAACCCGTGTCAAATGGGGCCAAAAAACCGGCTGCCAACCTTCATCGTTCATCTGCGAACTCGACGACAAGCACCTCACCCACACCTCGTTCGACGAAATCCAAAACACCGAAATGAGCGACGACGATCTGAGTAATTTCTTCGCGAGTATGAATAATATCTTCGCGGAGGATAAATAGGCAGGGACCTTTGTCCCCAAAGGTCCATATCTCACGGTGTGAATTAACTCAACGAATCCTTACCGTTCTCAGCGCTGTAAGATATGGACGTTTAAGATAAACGTCCCTGCCTTAAATGAAGCTCGACTCAGCCCTCCCTGCATTGTGTTAATCTGACCCATGCCTCGTTTCGCACGCATTTTCCTCTGGATCTTCATCTCCCTACTTGGAGTCACCGCCGTCGCTGTTGCGGCATTTCAACGTGGTGAACCCGTAAACGCCTTGTGGCTTGTCGTCGCTGGCGTCTGCACGTTCGCCGTATCTTACCGATTCTACTCCGCCTGGCTGATGGCCAAAGTGCTAACGATCGATGACAACCGCGCGCCCGCCGCAGTCACTTGCAGCGATGGTAAAGATTTCGTCCCCACTCCGAAATGGGTTGTGTTCGGTCACCACTTCGCGGCCATCGCCGGTCCGGGTCCGCTGGTGGGTCCTGTGCTTGCTGCGCAGTTTGGTTATCTGCCAGGCATGATCTGGATCCTCGTGGGCGCCACCCTCGGCGGTGGTGTGCATGACGCGGTCATTCTTTTCGCCTCGATGCGCCGTAACGGAAAATCCTTAGGCCAAATGCTCAAAGAGGAAATGAATCCAGTCATCGGTCTGATCGCGATGATCAGCCTGCTCGCCATCATGACGATTTTGTTAGCAGTGCTTGGCCTCGTCGTCGTGAAAGCTTTGGCAGAAAGTCCGTGGGGACTTTTCACCATCGCCGCTACCATACCACTGGCGTTTGTCATGGGATTGATGATTAAGAGCGGTAAGGTCACGGTCACCGCTGCATCTGTGTTTGGCGTGATCGGATTGATGGCCGCGGTGGTCGCCGGAAAATATCTACCACCCGCCATCACCGAAGCGCTCACCCTGAAGCCAACGCAACTCGCATGGGCGATCATGATCTACGGCTTCGCCGCCAGTGTCTTGCCAGTTTGGATGTTGTTAGCCCCGCGCGATTACTTGAGCACGTTCATGAAACTCGGGACGGTCGCGATCCTTGGAATTTTCATCGTCATCCTTGCCCCGCCCCTACAGATGCCGGCCATCACTCCGTTTATTCACGGCGGCGGATTCGTTGTGCCGGGTCCGGTGTTTCCATTCGTCTGCATCACTATCGCATGCGGAGCCATCAGCGGTTTCCATTCACTTATCGCCTCCGGCACGACGCCGAAACTGTTAGCCCGTGAAAAAGACATCCGCCTCGTCGGCTACGGTTCGATGATTGTGGAAATGCTCGTTTCGCTGATGGCGATCATCGCTGCCTGCGCGCTCACACCCGGAGAATATTTCGCCATCAACTCCCCCGTACCTCCCGGCAACACCGCTGCTCTGAGCGCACAGATGGAGAAGATCAGTAACATCGACGACAAAGGCACCTATAAAGTCACTGAAGCCGATATGCTACGAATGACCCGCGACATGGGTGAACCCACTACCGTGAAACTTGCCGATGGCACGGTCGTCAATGACTACCCGACCATGGTTGGAAAAACCGGCGGAGCACCCACCTTCGCCGTCGGCATGGCACATCTATTCGCGAAAGTCATTCCCGGTAAAACTGCGCTTTCCCTCTGGTATCACTTCGCCATCATGTTTGAGGCACTGTTTATTCTAACAACCCTCGACGCCGGAACACGGGTAGGCCGTTTCATCCTTCAAGACCTGTTAGGAAACATCTCTCCGAAACTTGGCAAAACCGATTCATGGATCGGAAACATCCTCGCCACGGGTCTGCTCGTTGCCGCATGGGGTTTCTTTCTCTATCAAGGAGCCCTCGATCCCGCCGGCATCGCTAAAAGCCTGTGGCCCATCTTCGGTATTTCCAACCAACTCCTCGCCGTCATCGCCCTCTGCCTCGGCACTGTGGTCATTATCAAAATGGGCAAAACCCGCCACTGTTGGGTCACCGTCGCGCCCATGCTGTTTCTCACCATCGTGACATTCTCAGCAGGTTATCTGAAACTCGTCTCACCAGGTGCCGCCGGCTTCATCCCGGAAATTGAAAAACAACAAGCCCTCATCGCCACCGGCATCAGCGGACCCGCAATCGAAGCAGCCAAAACTTCACTCTTCAACGCCCGCATCGATGTCGTCGTCACGATCACCTTCCTGTTCTTCGTCACCATCATCGTCCTAGGCACCGCCCGCGAATGTTGGTTGTTGATCACCAAACGAAAAGTAAGCGTCCTACAGGAGAGCGAATACACGCATCATATCTAACAGTATAAACTAAGGACCGCGCGACTCCAGTCGCGCTATATTTACCCTCATCCCCCCACTATCTAACTTATGAAAATATTATTAATAACCATCTTAGTAGTCCTATCCACGCAGTTCACATATGCTGGTTCTGATGGCACTGCTATCATCAAAGGAAAAAGCGGCACAGGTCGAACACAAATCGAGATACACACAACTGATATCGATAATGGCGTAAAATATTTAAAATACACAATAGACAACAAGTCCTACGAATTCAATCTAGTGAACGATAAGGCGAATGAAACTTACGGATACGTCATTCATGACAGTAAGAATCAGGTTTTTACTGTTTTTGTAGATAACAAGAAAATTGATTTTAAGTTTTGGATGATACCCGGCACTCGAGAAACAAAAGAGGATTCCAATCATAAATGGAAATTCTTTGCCTATGTAGAAGGCACCGATCCGCGAGAATTTACCGAAGAGACACGAAATCATCCTATGTCTCCCAGAATTTATTTACACTGCACCCTAGATTACAGTCTTTGAACTTACGAGACACTACGTGCAATTTTCAAGCTACTAGATAACAGATCTGGTGGGCAGCAGAATGCAGCCCCTCCTTGGGAGCCATAAATGGTAATCCCAGCATTTCAGCTTTTACCAACCTACCCCTCCTTACGCGCCAAGATCCACATCAGATCCGAAGTGCGATTCAGGAAAAGCCTCACCACCTCCGGCACGCCGCCCTCGGCTTCGTGAAGTTCTAACACATGTCGCTCCGCACGTCTTGCCACGGTGCGAGCAAAATCCAAGTGCGCTCTCGCCATCGATCCCTCAGCTCCCGGCACCGCCCAATGGGTGAATCTTACTCCGCCTTCTTCGATCTGTTTCGCGGTCGAGGTCAGCCAATCTAAATCCTCCTCACGCACCATGGCGTAGCCTTTTTCCGCATATTGAGCCACATCCTCTGGCAAACACGCGAGCTGACCCATCAATCCAAATAACAAATTCTGCACTCTATCCAATATTTCCGTGTGCCGATTCTCCACATCCGCCGCCCGCGCCAGCCCAATGGCTGCGTTGAGTTCGTCAATTGTCCCCAGAGCTGCAAACCGGAGCGAGGTCTTGGCGATGCGTCGCCCGAACATCAGATCCGTCATCCCGTCATCGCCGCGTTTTGTTATAATACTCATTTCTTTGAAGATGTACGTTGAATCTCTGCGATCAATAACGAAGATACACCTTAAACATGAGAGAAACCGAATTAGCGAATCAATTGGAGCAGACTATTGGCGAGGTGATCCGCGGTCAGCAGGACACAATACGAAAAGTGCTGGCCTGCATGTTTGCGGGCGGTCACGTGTTGTTAGAGGATTTTCCCGGAACCGGAAAAACCACGCTAGCGAAAGCTCTGGCAAAAGCCATCAGCGGTGCCGAGTTCAAACGCGTCCAGTTCACGCCAGATCTCCTGCCCTCTGACATCCTCGGCGTCTCCGTGCTCGATCCTAAAACCCAAGAATTCCGTTTCCACAAAGGCCCAGTGTTCACTGACATCCTGCTCGCAGACGAAATCAATCGCGCATCCCCCCGCACCCAGAGCGCGCTGCTCGAAGCAATGGGCGAACGGCAAGTCAGTATCGAGGGCGAGCGCTACGATCTTGATGGCTTGTTTTTCGTCATCGCTACGCAAAATCCAGTCGAGTTCCGTGGCACGTACCCCCTACCAGAAGCCCAGATGGATCGCTTCTCTATGCAATGCCAGCTCGGTTACGTGAGCGCTGATGAAGAAGCGAAAATCCTTCAAGACCAGGTCGAATCTCATCCGGTAAACTCCATCAAACCGATGATCACTCGTGAGCAGATTATTGAAATTTCCGCTGCTTCGAGGAAAATCCGCTTCAGCGATGAACTCCGCCATTATGCGGTTTCACTCGTCGCCGCCACCCGCAACATCCAAGAAGTCCAACTTGCCGCCAGCCCCCGCGCGTCCTTGGCTTTGATGAAAATTTCCCAAGTCATCGCCCTGTTCGAAGGTCGGGAATTTGTCACCCCAGAAGTCATTCAAGCCGTCGCGCAAGATGTGATCGCACATCGACTCGTGCTCGCTGCGGAATCCAAATACTCGGGAGTCAACGCCCGCCAAATTGTTGCTGATCTGATCAAAAACACTCCCGTCCCCATCTGATGAGCGCAAGCGACGTATCACGGCGTTTCCGATTGCTTTACTGGTTCTACTTCCATGGTGCCAGAGTGCAATTCTGGCTCAGCCAAAGGATCCGACCCGCTGGAATCTGCGCGCTAATCGTCACTTCGGTGGCGAGCTTCATGTGCGTCGGGCAACCTAAGAACTCCATTTTTCAAATCTTCTGTTTCAGCTTCGGACTCCTCGTCCTCGCTTTGATCTGGGCAATGTTTCGACGCGCGACAATTTTCGCTGAAATCAAAGCCCCTAAATACGCCACGGTCGGCGAGGAATTACGATACTCGGTAAAATTCAGCCATACCCATCGCACCACCCAACGCGGATTTCGTGTGCAGCAGGTTCCGCCCGATCCCAGACCTAGCCTACTGGAATTCAGCCAAGTTGAGGAACCTTGTGAACACACCCGCAACGCTTACGACCGAGCCATTGCCTATTACCGCTGGCGCTGGTTGTTATCTCGGCACCGCAGCTTCACTTCGAACGAATCCGAATCTGCCTTCGATCTTCCGAGCGGAAAAATCACCACAGTTCCCATCACCCTCACCGTTCAAAAAAGAGGCGTTTACCTGCTCGAAAATCTGCGCCTGCTCATGCCTGATCCGCTAGGTTTTTTCCAAAAGTGCAAACCACTCAACCCATCTCCCTCTCGCCTGATTGCCCTGCCCAAACGCTACGCCCTCCCACACCTCGAAATGCCCGGCTCGTCCACTTTCCGGATCGGCGGTGAAGAAACCAGCAACGCCATCGGAAACTCCGGCGAATTTGTCGGCCTCCGAGAATACCGACCCGGCGACTCGCTCCGCCAAATCCATTGGAAAAGCTGGGCGCACACCGGAAAGCCTATGGTCAAAGAACTCGAAGATACCTTTTATCCCCGTTACGCCTTGATTCTCGATACTTTCCTAGGCTCAAACGATCGTATGGTTTTTGAGGAAATGATCTCCATCGCCTCATCCTTTATCTCGGGCCTAGATCGCCACGAAGCCCTGCTCGACCTGATGTTCATCGCAGAAAATGCCCACACCGTCACTGCAGGACGCGGCTTGGAACGTGCCGAAAAACTCCTCGAAGTGCTCGCCGCCGTCCAAATCGAACCCAATCCACGCTTCGATGTCCTTTCCTCCACGGTCATCCAGCATCGTGATCACATCACTTCCTGCCTCCTGATCCTCAATGGCTGGGACGAGGAACGAAAGGAGTTCGTCCGGAAACTACGAAGCTGCGGCATTCTCAGCGTGCCCATCATCGTCGGAAAAGGCGAACCACCCGCAGCTCTCCAAGGCTATTGGATCAATTCCAACCACGTCGCCCGCGACCTCATGCGCCTACCCACCCAACTTTCCGGCACCTGATTTCACCTTCCATGATTAGCCAACACATCCAACCACCTCCGAGATTACTGCTCGGTGCAGCGCTCCTTTTTTGGGGCGCCATGACTGGACATTCTATACTCGCGCTCATCATCGCCCTCATCATCGAATGTTCACACTGGATCCGCTCCCGCTGGAATTTCAATGACCGAGCTTGCACCCGTGCTTGGCACTTAAGCCTCATTTTAACCCTCCTTGCCATCATCCCCATCTGGCTCGATGGCGACCGCTATACAACTCTACCCAGGCTACTCACTTGGCTTCCCCTGTTATTGTTTCCAGTTCAATTTTTACAATCATATGGATTTCACAACTACTTAAACCTAAACAACTTCTATTTCTTCTCACATATTTATGATAAAAGAAACGCCGAGCTTGGAATAGAGCGATCAATCGTTCGTTTTAATTTTGGAAACATCTATTTAATCGCAATCCTCATCGCCTCAAGCCTCGGTCCTTTGGCGCAACATAAAATCTTTTTTCCCTGTCTCATCATTCTTACAGCGTGGCTGATCTTGGCTCACGTCAGGAATCGATTTTTCGCAATGGCAACCATTCTACTCTTAGCTGCGGTCATCGGACTCAGCGGCCAGATCGGGATGTCAAAGCTGTATCATTGGGCCACGAATCGTGGAATCGGAGATGGCGCAATCCCTAGTGCCGACCCGACTTTTAAAAGAACCAACATCGGCTCACTCGGGACAATTAAGCAGTCGCCAGAAATGTTCTGGCGGCTACAGCCGAAAGCCAGACAGATGCCACCAAGATTACTGAGGACCGCATCATACAATCGCTACAAAGGTATCAACTGGAGAAACGAATACCCCGGTCCCATCATCAATGAGGAGGAGACTTTTCGACAATTGGGATCCATGAACCTATCCGAGGACGATTCCTTTTACTTGCTGCATGAAAACATGAGTCGCCAGGATCTGACCAAAAATCTGCCTTATTTCGAAATCCGCGGAGCAGCCAGATCCGGCGATCCCCTACCGTTGCCGGGCAGCACCTCGACTTTGCAGAAATTCCAGCTCGAGGATGCCGACATCAATCCCCTCGGCACCGTCCGGATCTTTCCTCAAAAATCCATCATCCAAGGCGCGGTGCGTTGGAACGACGATCTAACCACCGAAGCCCCACCCTTTGCTAGCGAAGATCTCGCGATCGACGAATACGAAATAGAGGGTATTCATGAAGTCGCGAATGCACTGGGTTTAAAGCGACTCGCGACAACCACTGAGAAACTCAAGCGCCTCAGGGATTTTTTCAGTAAGGAGTTTCAATACACACGCTACCTGACAATTAAACGCGTATATTCCTCCCAGAAACGTCCCTCAGTCATCGAAACGTTTCTTACCACCAACAGAAACGGGCATTGTGAGTATTTCGCCACCGCCGCAACATTACTCCTGAGAGCCGCTGATGTTCCGTCGCGTTACACCATCGGCTTTGCTGTGATGGAAAAGCATCCACAGAAAAATGAATGGATCATCCGCGGAACGCATGCACATGCATGGACGCGCGTTTGGGATCTGGAACAACAACGTTGGATCGACTTCGACCCAACGCCTAGCGACTGGTTAACAGTCGAAGCTCCAGTTACCAGCCGATACCAAGCCTTCTTGGATAGCTATCAGCGACTCAAAGAAGATTTTTTCCTCTGGCGTAATGAAGCAACGAACAAACTCGCCGTGACCATCGTGATGTGGGTTCTCGGATTTTTAGTCATTCTCTACATCGCGTTACGCCTCAAAAAATCCCGTATCATCATCCGCTCTAGAAAATCTCCGCAAGCCTCCGCCCAATCAGTAATCAAAACCCCGCTGCACGAACTCGAAAAAACTGCGCTCAAGATATTAGGTTCACGCAATCGCGGTGAAACCTTGGTGGCGTGGTTGATGAAACTAAAAGCTCACGCTATTTCCGAAACCGAACTCGAAACCGCCTGCGCCTTACACCAACAACTCCGCTTCGACCCCTCCCCTGATAAACTCAGGATCGATGAACAACTCAGCGAACTCACTGAGTCACTACGAAAACAAATATTACGCGCAGGCAAGGCGAGATCTACATCCCGCTGACTTCATCCACAAGGGGACGAGTGAGCATGTCCTCATAGATCGCAATGTATCTTCTCGCGACTTCTTCGTGACTGTATTCTTTGATGCTTTCTAACATCACCCTGCGAATCTGAGTGATTTTCAATTCATGTGGCAATCCATGAAACTCCATCGCTTGATCCACCGCCCAGCGCAACGCGCTCGCATCGTAATGATCGAAACGGAATCCATTTCCAGTTGAGCTCCAGACATCGATCGGACGTATCGTATCGTAGAGTCCCCCCGTTCCGTGCACGACCGGTAGCGAACCATACAACGGTGCCGTCATTTGCGGCAATCCGCACGGTTCGAACAACGAAGGCATCAACATAAAATCCGATCCTGCGTAACCCAAGCGCGATTGACGTTCGTCGAAATCAACAATCGCCACCCGATTTCCCAAATTGAACTCTTTGATGATTTCCTTGAAATGAACCTCATGCGGACCGTTCGCAACCACAGCAATCTGCAAACCTCTATCCCAATAATCCGAAACCATTTTCAGCATGATATCCGTCACCAATTGCGGACCTTTCTGAACTGGGTCCAGACGAGATGGCCAGAAAAACAACGGCGCATCCGGGTTTTGATCCAAGCCCAGCTCGTGCTGCAATGCTTGTTTGTTCGCACGCTTTCCTTCAAAGAAATCATCCGCACTAAATTTTTGCACCAAGGCATCATCGGTCGATGGATCATAAGAAGGATCCGGCGCATTCAAAATACCCGAAGCACAACCGGCATAGTATTTATTCCGAATCTCCTGTCTAACAGACCACGGAACCACCGAATGCCAACCTTCCACGATTTCCCAAAGGAACCTCGGGCTTACGGTATTGATGAAATGCGAAGCGAAAATTCCGGAGGTCAATAAATTAATCGGCACTTGTGAGCGGGCATGATCGTAACTCACCGGATTACCTGAGAAATACAGGTTCATCCAAAATTCCGCAGCATCGATTCCGGTGTCCTCCACCTGCGAGAGGCTTGCCTGACGCGTGTGGATGTTGTGAACGGTGAACAAACTTTTAATGCCACGGCGTTTCGCCATCGCGGGAATCAGCGCGGTCATCCAGTCATTGCAATGGATCAAATCAGGCCGCGCTTTCGGGACAATGTGATTGATCACTTCCCGCTGGAATACCAAGGCAATCCGCATCGCTTCGTCCGAGTGGCTGCTGTAAACCCGATCTCGATAATAAAAAATTCTATCCTCCGCGAGGTGAATGTGATCCTCAGGCAGAACCTCATGGTATTTTTTCAACTCCTTCTCATGGAGATTGAAAACGTCTCCTTGGAACAGCTTCCGATAATTAGGCATCGCCACGTGCACATCTGCCCCGAGATTGAACAAGGCTGAGACCAAAGACGCCGAAACATCCGCCAAACCACCCGCTTTGGCCGACATCCGCTGCGCCATATTCCCCATTCCCGCCGGAAGATAAGTGATCTCCGGCGTTACGATCAGGATTCTGGGGTTTGTGGATTTGGGTTTTTTGGCCATGGTTAAAGCAAAATCAAAGGCATCTATGCAGTTTTAGCGTAGTTTCACACACACTCTTTAGGCGCTGGCGTCTCCTATCAAGAAAATCCATAACAATGTTACAAATTAGTCACCGGCACGGGCAGCGCTCTGCAGACATCGTGCCAACCTGGGAAATTCCAAGTATTAGGGAAGCCCGAACATTGGGCAGGTTTCACCGCATGAATCCGGCACCCGCCGTCCTCCAGCATGCTGCACTCATGATTCGGCTTTTCAACGATCGAGAGCCCCTGACGATTGGAACGGAGTCGCGTATACTTCGCAATAAACTCAGCCTCTTCAATTTTCAAATAGGCCGATATCGCCACGACATCGGAATCCTCGATCCGGACATCGCCCGGCCACTTGCAGCAGGCATTGCAACGCTGGCAAACATAATGCACATCCGGCTCAAGCACCGTTTGATCATTGATCGGGCTACCATGTGAAACGCGATCCGGTTCCATCTCACTCAAGTCGCTGATAATAATAATTCACCCGACCCTGAAACCATTTCCATTTTTTACCCGGCTTACCGTTATCCATGAGGAAATGCGGGCAATTCTTATGCAACATACTCGTCCCTCTGCGCGGCCAATGATAATGCGGAACCACGTTTCTCAGCGGTATCCCATTCTTCTTCATCAAGATCGCTGTGAGCTTCGCGGTGCGTTCAACCGTGGCCTGCTTATTCGATCCACGCTCTTCACACATCTCGATGCCAATCGAATAGCGATTCCCCGGCCCATCAAAATCCGCATGCTCACCCTGTTCAGTCGTCGGCATGTGCTGGATCGCTATTCCCTGATCCACTGTGAAATGCCAGATCAAATAACCGATCCGATTTCCACCGCGCCGCTTGGTCGCACGCAACGCCCCGCGCTTCAATGCCAGCGAGTGCTTCTCCGCTCCCGCCGAATAATTCTGCGTGCTATGGATCGTGATGTAACGAGGCCTCATCGGGCGCACCACTCTCCGGCCATGCGTGCCACGCGGAACCATATCCACTTTCAATCTAACTTCACGCATCATCGCCGATGTAGAAATTCTATTTCCAGATCCCCCTCCTGATGACCTAGGTGGAGGGACGGGTGCGCAGCCTGTTCCCCCGAGGAAAAACAACAATACGACCGCTATACCAAGATTCCGAAACACAGCAAGAATCTACCGCGATTACAGTGTTTGTGAAGATAAAAGCTCAGCAAAAATAAGGGGAGGGGATATTCCTGTCCACTGCTTGAGCGATGTTTTCCAAAGTCTCAGCGGACAGGAATGTCCGCTCTCCTCAACGTGTGTAAACCTCAGCCTTAGCGACGTGGTCGACTCCCCATTACCAGCCTCATCACAAACAACGGAAGAGAACCAATGATCCAACCCGCGATCGCAATTTGCTTACCCGGAAACACGCGAGCTCGGCCTTTTTCGAGACCACTCAACGCCTCGGCGACGACTTGTTGCTTGCTCACATAGAAAAATCGACGCGCAGATGGCATGCCTGTTGACGCGCCCTCACGTCGTGCAACTTCACCAAATTCAGTCTTCACCGGCCCTGGGCACAGCGACATTACCTGCACTCCCGAGTCTTTTAACTCAATCCGCAGCGCTTCGGTGAAACTACTCACATACGCTTTCGTCGCCGCGTAGACCCCGAAGTCTGGGATCGCCAACGTGCTAGCCAACGAGGAAACGTTTAGAATCCATCCGCGTTTTTGCTTCGCCATACCTGGCGCAAACAAATGTGTTAGATGCGTGAGTGCATCGATATTGACCCGCAACATTTGATCAATCATTCCCCACTCCGCTGTAACGAACTCACCGTAATCTCCCAACCCGGCATTGTTGATTAAAAGGTCCGGAACCAATCCTGCATCGGATAATTTCATTCCTAATAAAAATCGCTCGGTAGGAATCGCAACATCCACCGCAACCACCATGACCTTGGTCTCCGGATGCGATTTCCGAATCGCATCCGCTGTCCGCTCAAGTCGTTCCAAACGACGTGCAACCAAAACAAATTGATCAACGTGACCTAACAGCTGTCTCACAAATTCTTCACCCAAGCCCGCAGAGGCTCCGGTGATCAGCGCGCAGTTGTATCGCCTTTGCATGATGGTTAGACCTCGGCGTTCACTTTCACCACTCGCAGCGGCAGACGCATCATCAGCTCGCCATCATAACCGATATCAATCGAGTAAATTCCGTCTTCATTGAAGCGAAGTCCCTGCAAATTCATCACCATGTTGCGAGTGTTGAACGGAACTTCTTTTGGCATTTTCACATCAAACTCTGGCTCAATCGGCATGTTAGCCGGATCCAGTGCCTCGCCATCTTCATTGATGATCGTGATAGAAAGTTTATGCCGACCCACATCTTCCTGAGTGAAACAAAACCGCATCGCCAACGCACATGCCGGATGCACCACCGGCAAAGCTCTCGCAGCCAACGTGTCAAAAGTCCCTGATACAACGAGCTTACCATTGTAGTCCGCCGCAAAGTCACAAAGTGTCGCAATTTGAATATCCATATCGAAAAAATGTTTAACGCCCAAGAGTCAGGCAGGACTTGTCTAAACCACCCCACCCTTAGGTAAAGCCCAAACTCCAATCTCCAATCTCCAATCTCCAAACTCCAAACTCCAATCTCCAATCTCCAATCTCCTCCGTTCCCTCCGTTCCCTCCGCATCTCCGCTACCTCCGTTTAAATCCAAAAAAAGGGGCAGCCTCGCGGCCACCCCTTCTTAATCTATCGATTCAACATCCGACTACTGCTGGATATCAATCGCTGCGTATTCGCCGTCCTTCCTTCTGTAGATTATCGTCAAGCAATGGCGACGCGCACTTTTGTAGAGCACGAAAGGCCGATCCGAGAGCTCCAGCTCCATGATCGCATCCTCTTTGAACATGGTTTTCACTGCGACTTTCTCAGGGAAAACAATGAACGGCTCTGGATCGTGCGTGGACTCCTCGGGGTGATCCATCGCCTCTTCTTTGAAATGTCTCTCATCGAGATAACGGATCGACTCATTCCGGTGCGGCCGGTTTTTCTTCATCAAACGCGTTTTGTGTTTCCGCATCCGACGAGCGATTTTCTCAATCGTCTCATCCAGGGCGACATACATGTCGCGCCCTTCGGAATGGGCTTCAATCGTGATGTGGTTGGTGCAGAAAAGAATGATCTCCGCAATTTGTCGGTTTTTCTGAACGTCTAGGATCACTTTTGCCTCAATGATTTTCGGGTAGTCGAGATGTAAGCTCTCTATCTTCTTATGTGCGTAATCACGGAGGGAATCGGTCACTTCTTCGTGCCTCACCGTTACGGTGACAGGCAAATTGACGTTTGCAGTTTGCATATTTCTTTATGGTTTTAGGTTAATAAGTGCGCACAGAAAATTTCTATGCCCATCTATGAACCTGAAGCATGATCTGCAAAATTGCCATGCAGAAATTGCTTAAACCCCACTTTTTTGACTTATTTGCCGGATTCTAAACGAATACGGCGTTTCACCTCATCGAGAAACTTGTCATTGCCCTCCAAAGCATCGGCCACTGCACGAATGACCTCCAAAGTCGGCCTTGATACGTGATGCTCCATGCCCTCGACATCGAGGTAAATCGTATCTTCATTAAGCCCGAATAATCTGAGAAATCGGGTCAGGGTTTCATGCCGCTCCACAATCGCGCCGGCGATCCGAAGACCCTCTTCGGTCAGCACCGTGCCTCGGTATTTCTCATGTTTTACCAAGCCCTCGCCATCCAGCTTTTGCAGCATGTTGGTGACGCTCGCTTGAGAAATCCCGAGCTTTCCAGAAATATCCACCGCCCGCGCGTAACCCTTCTCCTCGATCAAATGCAGGATCTGCTCAAGGTAGTCGTCCATCGCTACCGAGCCGCTGGTTCGCTTTGATTTGGGTTCAGTCATCGCTCACCATCCTTTCCAGTCGCAGAGCGAGTTTCAAGAACAGATCTTTCCGAATACACATATTGTCCTGTCATCTAGCTCATCGCCTTCCGCAAGCGATACCACGCCCCCGTGTTCGGCGCGACCAATGACCACAACGGCAAATCTTGAAGCCCGTATTTGTGAACCATCCATTCTAACAAAACCAACGAAGCCACAGCATCGAACAACGCATCGTGCCAATCCCGCTCCGGCACCAACTCCCGCACCTTATCCGCCAGCCCCAACTCCTCACACAACGCACCAAGCGAATGCTTTTTCTGATCCGGCATCGCCGCCCGCGCTAACAACAAAGTATCGACCCATGGATCAAACGGATTGCCGGGAAATTTTCTCAAAAATCGTTTTTCCGTCCCCTTCGCATGCGCCACCGGAACCGCCTCATCACCCAACCGACCGTTCACCTCCGGCCACAACGAAATCAAACTCGGTGCTCCGGTTAAATCTCCCACATCGATCCCGTGAATCTTCTTCGCATACCAATCCACCTCGCCCTCGCTCTCCAAAAAGGAAACATAAAAATCCCCGTAACCTTTATCCAAAGACCAAGTCGCCATCCCAATCTGCACCGGCCAATCCTCCTTGCCCCTTTGCGCCCCCGCCCCCTCGAAATCAATCCCCGCAAACACCACATCCCGCACTTTTCTCTGATCCTTCACACCCCCATCATTCCCCGCAAAAAAAATTCCACAACCCAGATGTTTTAAATTTCAAAATTCAAACCTCAAGTTTCAAGGAGAGACAGGAAAATAAAGGAATCCAAGGTAGGGCGTCATCGCCGAGGACGCCGCATGAAATGAGAAAGTTTAGAACATTCAAGGTAGGCAGGGACCTTTATCCCTAAAGGTCCATATCTGACTGCTCGCCATACCCCATCGAGCTCTTTCCGTAATAACCACCGCAAGATATCGACGCGTAAGGATACGCGTCCCTGCCTCATAAGTTCAAATTGTGTGTCCCGATTTACTGAATCTAGACAGAAAAAGCGGAGATGGCGATACCGAGCGAACCGTGTAACTAAATTTAGGGCTTCCTCCCAGCTCCTCCATTCCCATAACGTACCGCAAATAAAAAAATGAAGAAACACTTCGCGAGACTCAGACGGTTCACAGCTTGGTCTTCATTCGGCGGTCCACTTCTGTTTTTTATCGCCTTTCTACTCGCTGCATGGAGCTTGACTATGTGGGCATTTATCGCAGTCGGCCTTGGCATTCTCCTTCTCTGTGCCTTCCCCTGTGAAACCACGACTGTGGGCTGTCCAGTGGATTTAGACGGAAAAATTAAAGCTGGGCTAATCGCAGGCGGAACATTGTTATTACTTTTTTGGACAGACAGCATCCCGGAATTTGAGCCCTTCATTGATCATTTGTTTTCGAGTGGAGCTATTCAAGACTGGCGGTTAATTGTGGCCGTTTTCCTCTGGATTTGCCACTGGGGCTATACGAATTACCTAAAGGCATCCTCTCTGGAAGACCACGAGATTGTGGCTATCTTCGAAGCGAGCTCGCAAAGCAAAAAATACAAGCCGAACAAATCGTGACGCACCGACCAGTCATAAGATTTTCAAATTGCTCTTAATTTCCTCTCAATCGCCCAGTAGACGCACATCAGACGTTCTCCTACAAAATAATCATTATGAAAATTTTACTCTCATCTCTTTTTCTCGCAATTGCGATCCAATCCCCTGCTCAGGAACGAACCCAAGCCGACGAAAAACCAGAGCCTCCCAATGAAGGACCCACCGATCAAGTCAAGAAGCGATTGACTCTACCTGATTGCCTAGAATTTCAATGGAACACGGTTGATAAGGGCAAGCTACCAATAGCAATAAAATTTAAGAATCCCTTCTTAGAACCACTCTCCGTAGATGCTGTGGTCCGTGGTCATCCCTGTGCAGAATTTGAGATCGAGTACTATGATTCTTACTTGAATAAGTGGAGAAGGCCTTTAGGGCTGCCTGGATCCGCGGCTGGGAAAAGTATAATCGTTAAATCTGGAGAATCCGCAGTTTTGCCTATTCCCGATGGGTATTGGTACTTCATTCGCGAGACTATTCCGAGCTTTAAGCTGCAGGATCCCGTGAGAATTCGCTTGGTATTTGATCTGGGAGGAGGCACTTCGTTACAAAGCCCTGAATTTAAATGGAATCGGGCTAACAAGACAGTGGTGGACAACTAGCTACATTGCCCCGAGTCAAAACAATCCTCCTAACTACTCCTCTTAACCCTATTGCGAAGTAGCGCTCCTAATAGCTGGTGTCACATCCTCAACGTTAGCCAGTGTATAAAGGAACAAACAGAGCCCTATTTTTCACCCAAAATTTTTCTGTCCGCTCCCCCTTTGCGTCTTAGCGGCTTTGCGCGAGAACCTCCCCCTCTAGACCGTTTGCCAAAAGTCCGTGCGTTTAATTGAGCTTAACGGTGGTTACCGAGCGTATGGTTTCTGGATCGTTGAGAAGTGCTTTTACTTCTTGGAAAAGTTTTTCACATAGCTCCGAACCTTTGTTGCTTAAATAGCCTGCCATACCATGGCCTTTGAGATATTGCCATATTCTCTCAATGGGATTGAAG
>JANPJY010000042.1:0-10639 GCA_031425735.1 Akkermansiaceae bacterium
CTAGCGGGAGCAAAATTTCGCGGAGAGTTCGAAGAGCGTTTGAAAGCGTTTTTGAAAGAGGTCACGGATGCGGAAGGCAAAATCATTTTATTCATCGATGAGCTACACACCATCGTCGGTGCAGGTGCGGCGGAAGGTGCGGCGGATGCATCGAACATGTTGAAACCCCAACTCGCGCGCGGCGAACTGCATGCGATTGGCGCGACGACGCTTAATGAATACCGTAAGCACATCGAAAAAGACGCGGCGCTTGAGCGGAGATTTCAGCCGGTGATGGTCGGCGAGCCATCTGTTGAAGATACGATAGCGATCCTGCGCGGCTTGAAAGAACGCTACGAAGTTCACCACGGCGTACGCATCCAAGACGGCGCGATTGTGGCAGCGGCGATGTTATCGGATCGGTATATTTCGGATCGATTTCTGCCAGATAAAGCGGTGGATTTGATCGATGAAGCATCGTCGCGTCTGAAGATCGAATTGGATTCGATGCCGACTGAGATTGACGTGTTAGAACGCCAGATCATGCAGTTGGAGATGGAGAAAAAAGCCTTGGAGAAAGAGACCGACAAAGCATCGCAAGCACGGCTTGAAAAAGTCAAAGAAGAGCAGGCGAATCTCAAAGAACAGTCATCGGGCATGATGGCGCAATGGCGCAACGAAAAGGAAGTCATCGATCAGGTGCGCGTGGCGCAGGAGAAAATCGATACGTTGAAAACCGAGGTCGAGAAGGCACAACGGATCGGCGATTTAACCCGAGCCTCGCAAATCACCTACGGCGATTTACCAGAAGCGCAGAAGGCGCTAGAGGTTGCGGAGCAAGGTCTAGCGATGTTGCAGAAGAACGGCGCGATGTTGAAAGAAGAAGTCACCGAAGAAGATATCGCGCGAGTCGTTTCTTCATGGACGGGCATTCCTGTTAACCGGTTGCAAGAGGGCGAAAAAGAAAAGCTCGTTACCATGGAGGCAAGGCTCGGAGATCGGGTGGTGGGTCAGAAGAAAGCGATCACTGCGGTCGCGAACGCGGTGCGTCGCGCGCGCGCGGGCTTGCAGGATGAGAATAGGCCGATTGGATCGTTCCTTTTCCTAGGGCCAACCGGTGTGGGTAAAACGGAACTCTCAAAGGCGCTTGCGGAATTTTTATTCGATGACGAAGGCGCGATGATTCGGATCGACATGTCGGAATACATGGAGAAACACAGCGTCTCGCGATTGATCGGCGCACCTCCGGGATACGTGGGTTACGACGAAGGCGGACAGCTTTCCGAGCATGTGCGCAGGAAGCCGTATTCGGTGGTTCTGTTCGATGAGATCGAGAAAGCGCATCCGGATGTGTTCAACGTGTTGTTGCAGGTGTTAGATGATGGTCGCATTACTGACGGACAAGGTCGCACCGTGGATTTCCGTAACACCGTGTTGATCATGACGTCGAACATCGGTTCGCAATACATTCTCGGTGAAAGCAATCCCGAGCAACGCGAAGCGGCGGTGATGGAAGCCCTGCGTGGTCATTTTCGTCCGGAGTTTTTAAACCGCATTGATGAAATCGTGATCTTCGATCGCTTGGGTCGTGAGGACCTTACGACGATTGTGGATCTTCAATTGGATAGAGTGAGAAAGCGCCTTGCGAAACAAGGTCTTGGTCTCGCGCTTACTGAGGAGGCGAAGGAATTTGTCGGTAACCAAGGATACGATCCCGTGTACGGCGCAAGACCTCTGAAGCGTGCAATCCAACATCATTTATTAGATCCTTTGAGCCTTGATGTGCTTGAAGGGAAATTCGTGGATGGCGATGTGATTAAAGGAGAAGTAAAGGATGGTCGAGTGGTGTTCACAAAGTAAGGAGAAGGGACATTCCTGTCCCTTGCTTCAGTAGAAAATGATGGACAGGAATGTCCATCCTCCTTAGTTAGAATTCGTGTCGGAATTTTTGAATGGCTCGGAGGAGATCGACATGCATGGATTAAAGCTTCCTCACTGGCAGCAGGGGGAAGTGATGCAATTTGTGACCTTCCGGCTTGGAGATGCGTTGCCACAGGCAAAGTTGAGAATTTGGAAAGAAGATAGGGATATTTGGAAAAGTCATCATCCAGAACCTTGGTCGCAAGATGATGAGAAGGAATATCATACAAGATTCACCGGGCAACTTGAGAGATGGTTGGATCAAGGTGCGGGAAGTTGTATTTTCAGGGATACTGACAAGAGGCTCTTACTCGAAAATGTTTTGATGAAGTATCAAGGTGAGAGAGTTGAACACCATTCTTGGATCATCATGCCTAACCACGTGCACTTGCTTTTTCGCCCGCTGGCTTCTTTGGAAAAACTCATTCAAGCTTGGAAAGGTGTTTCTGCTAGGAAGCTTGGGTTGGAGAGTATCTGGCAGGTAAACTATCGGGATACGATGATCCGTGACGGAAAGCACTTTTCAAATGCTGTGAGATACATTCGCCGAAATCCGATCAAGCTGAACGCGAGTGACTTCACTCTTTGGGAAAGTGAGAGAGCGCAAGCGGTTCAATAAGGAGAAGGGACATTCCTGTCCCTTAAAAGGATATGATGGACAGGAATGTCCATACTCCTTACTTCGCTAGCTCTTGGCAGCCTTTGATGTCGAGTTTACCGGATGCTAAAAGTGGAATTTCTTTCACAGGAATAATTTGCCTTGGGCACCAAAGGGAGGTGATGCCTTCGTCGAGGAGTTTGTATCGGAGGTCGATGCATTCTTGCTCGAGGGCTTGGCCGGCGATGGTGGAGAGAAGGATGATGGCCTCGCCTTTTTTCTCATCGGGCACGCCGACGATAGCAATTTTGCGTTCGGTTTCGCCATCGAGTCCGAGGACTTTGTTGATGGCTGCTTCCAAGGTTTCGTGAGGCACCATTTCGCCTGCGATTTTAGAGAAACGGGAGATACGGCCTTGGATGTGGAGGAAGCCATCGGCATCGAGGAAACCGACGTCGCCGGTTTTGAACCACCCATCGGGGGTTAGGACTTCGTTGCTGCGTTTGACGTCGCGGAGGTAGCCGGGGAAAATGTTAGGACCTTTAAGAATGATGATGCCGGGTTGATCGATCTGCACGGGGGCGTTGGTGACCGGATCAGCTAGGCGGATGGCGATGCCTGGAAGGAGTTGGCCGACGGAACCGTTGTGATGCGCGGGAAGGGAATGCGAGTCCGCGACCTGATTGGGTGTCGGTAGGTTGACGTTGGTGGCAGGCGAGGTTTCTGTTAGGCCATAGCCCTCCATGGGACGGACGCCGAATTTTTCTTCAAATGCATCGGCGAGGTTTTGCGGGAGTTTTTCCGCGCCGGTGACGACGAGTTTGAGAGACTTGAGTTGGGCGGGATCGATGCGTTTCATGTAGCCACGCAGGAAAGTCGGGGTGGCGAGTAGGACGTTGATCTGGTGGATGGAGATGAGCTCGGCAAGGCGTTTGGTTTCGAGTGGCGAGGGATAAGTGATGAGGTTGATGCCTTCGATGACGGGATACCAAAGCGTCACGGTGCAGCCGAACGAATGGAACAATGGCAAGCAACCGAGGATGGATGCGTTGCTGGTGATATCGAGGCGTGAACCAAACTGAAGGACGTTTGCGAGGACGTTGCGATGGGTGAGCGGTACGCCTTTGGGTTCGCCTGATGAGCCGGAGGTGAACAGCAAGATGGCTTCATCGGTATCGCAGCGCTTGTTAAGACCGAGGATGTTTGCGAGCCATGCGGCTGGGAGAAACTTTGAAATCAACGCCCATTTGACGATCTCTTTTTTGATTTCAGGAAGCTTGCGCTCGATGAAAATGAGGTCGCGGTTGGGTGGCCATGGGAAGCTGGAAATCTTTCGGACAAAGGGATCTGCGGTGATGAAACGATCGACATCTGCTTGGCGGATGGATGAGCGGATCGCATCGTGCGAAGCAGTGAAGTTGAGATTCACGGGAACTTTTCCAGCGAATAAAACAGCGAGGTTGGCGATCAGACCGCCTTTGCCAGGAGGCAGGACGATAGCGACGCGTGGTTTATCGGTTTCCTGGATGATGAATTTTGAAAGCGCGATGGCGGCTGGCAGGATGTTAGAAAAAGGAACTTCGGAATCATCGGAGCCATCGACAAGTTTGTCTCCGGAATTTTTCTTCAGGCCATAGAGCAAAGCGGTGGCGAGAGAGCCCCGGATGATGGCACGTGTGCTGTATGCGGCTTCGAATGCTTCTAACAGACTTTCTTGAAAACTCGGAAGATTGACTTCTTTTTCGCTCAGTAAGCGACCCGCCGAAAAGACGGCTTGTGGGAGTGATGAAATTTTTTCGATTCCCATGCAGGATTCACGTGGGCAATCGATCGCGATGGGGAGGGTGGGTAATTGCAGTGATACGAGAGTTTTGAGATGAGTGGAAGGAATGTGGATGGGGGTGGCGGGTCTGGCTTTCGAACGGCCGGGAACAAACAACAGGATGCCACCGTTTTTGAGGTATGCGGCGAGTTGCTGACCTGCAGCGGCTGGATTTTCGTCGGTTATAGAAAACATCGCGCCGCGCTCAGAGCGTTCCATGTGGCTGCGGAGGGCAGGGTCGTGGGAATCGTTTTCCTCGATCAGAAACGTGATGGTTCTGCCGTTGAATTGTTTCTCAAGGTGGAGGAGTTGTAGAAAATCGAGTCGTCCAGGTATCGCCAGAAAACCGGTGGTGGGGATGCTTTCAGCATTTAGAAATTGGATGGATGCGGACATTTTAGGGAAAATTCTTCGCAAAGATTGAGTTTTTTTGGCTCATAAGCACGGATTTTTTACGTGAATCGCTCATTCTGGGCGTTTTGGAAATTTCCCATCGTCATATCGTGATTTGATGATTTGTATCTTGATGCGTGGGTTGGATGAATTAGTCTCGGCCATGGCTCAGGTGGATCACACAGCAGAAATCGAACAGGAATTGTCACAGCGGATCATGGTCTTGGATGGTGCGATGGGGACAACGATCCGGACCTACGGCCTCGATGAAGCGGCGGCGCGCGGCGAGCGATATGCGAACAACGAGAAGGATTTGCTGAACAACGGCGATATACTTTCGATCACGCAGCCGCAGGTTATAGCCGATATCCACAAGCGATTTTATGAGGCGGGTTCGGACATCTGCGAGACCAACACCTTCTCGGCGACGGGGATTGCGCAGAGCGAGTTTTTCGTTGAGGACCCACGGGAAAAGGGCGGTCGCAAGGATCCGGAGTTTTTCCAGAAAATTTTGGAAAACGATTTTTTGAACGAGCTCGCGTGGGAGATGAATGTGAAAGGCTCCCAGCTCGCGCGGAAAATGGCGGATGATATCGGCACGGATACGGGAGTGAAACGTTACGTGGCAGGCGCGATTGGGCCGTTGACGGTTTCTTTGAGTAACTCGCCTGATGCGGAGGATGCATCGTTTCGGGTGGTGACGTTTGATCAGGTGTTAGAAGCGTATCGGATGCAGGTGCGCGGGTTGATCGAGGGCGGATGCGATATTTTGATGATCGAAACGATCTTCGATTCGCTCAATGCCAAAGCCGCTGCGGTGGCAGTGCAGGATGTTTATGAAGAACTGGGCATCCATCTGCCTGTGATCATTTCAGCAGCGGTTGGCTTAGGTGGAGAAACGATGATTTCCGCGCAGAAAGTCGAGGCACTGTGGAATGCGTTTGCACACACCAAGCCATTGGCGATTGGTCTGAACTGCTCGCTCGGTCCGGATTTGATGCGGCCATTTTTAGAAGAACTTTCCGAAGTGGCTGAGACTTTTGTTTCAGCATATCCAAACGCTGGCTTGCCTAACCCATTAGCGCCTACCGGATTCGATCTTGAACCACCACACATGAAGGATTTCATGAAAGACTTCGCGACGAGTGGTTTGATCAACTTCGCGGGTGGATGTTGTGGAAATACTCCCGAGCATGTTAGAGCGATAGCAGAAGGAGTGAAGGGTGTGATGCCGAGGAAGGTTAGGTAAATTTTCTTCACCGCAAAGACGCAGAGGTCGCGGAGGATCGCAGAGAAAGATAAAATTTATGATAACTGTAAAAGAACGATTGAATGAACTGAGTGAAAGAGTGATTGGTGCAGCTATTGAAGTGCATCGCGAACTGGGACCAGGTCTGTTGGAGTCTACATATGAGGCATCCTTGTTACATGAGCTTGAGTTGCAGGGGTTTAAGGTAAAGAGGCAGGTGATGCTTCCGATCAAATACAAGGGTTTGGAGATAGATGAGGCTTATCGTCTGGATTTGATCGTTGAGGATTCACTCATCATTGAGGTGAAAACCGTTGAAGCTTTTCTTCCCGTGCATTCTGCACAACTACTTACTTATCTTCGCATGTCAGATCGACATCTGGGCTTGCTCATCAATTTCCACACGGTGCGTTTGGTTGACGGAATCAAACGCCAAGTTCACAAATTCCCTACTTAAAAATCTCTGCGATCCTCCGCGACCTCTGCGCCTCTGCGGTGAAAACTCTTATCTTAAAATGAATCAAATCAAACCAGCACTCAGGCTTTCTGGAACAGAGGCTTATAACCACGACGAGGGAAAAGGTTTCCTGATGATCGGGGAACGCACCAACGTGGCGGGGTCGCCGCAGTTTGCGAAATTGGTCCGCGCCGGGGATCTCGAAGCGGCGGTGGAAGTGGCGCGTCAACAAGTTGCGAACGGCGCGAACGTGATCGATATCTGCTTCGACGATGGCTTGATCGACGGCAAGGCGATGATGTCGAAATATCTCGATCTACTCCAAGGCGAACCGGATGTTGCTCGCGTGCCTATCATGGTCGATTCCTCGAAGTGGGAGATTCTTGAAGAGGGTTTGAAGCACCTTCAAGGGAAGGGGATAGTAAACTCGATTTCTCTCAAAGAGGGCGAGGAAGTTTTCATCAAAAACGCCAAGCATATCATGAAATATGGCGCCGCCGTGGTGGTGATGGCGTTCGATGAAAAAGGCCAGGCTGCGACCTATGATGAGAAAATCCGCATCTGCGAGCGGGCTTATCGTATTTTGGTCGATCAAGTAGGTTTCAATCAAAACGACATCATTTTCGACCCTAACATCCTGACGGTCGCGACCGGCATCGAAGAGCATAACAACTACGCCTTGGACTTCATCAACGCGACGCGTTGGATCAAAGAAAACCTCCCGGGTGCGAAAATTTCTGGTGGTGTATCTAACATTTCCTTCTCTTTCCGTGGTAACAACAAGGTGCGCGAAGCAATGCATTCAGCCTTCCTCTACCACGCGACCAAAGCGGGGATGGACATGGGAATCGTCAACGCTGGGATGCTTGAGGTTTATGACGAGATCCCGAAAGATCTTTTGGAATGTGTGGAAGATGTTTTGCTAAATCGGCGCGATGACTCGACCGAACGTCTGTTAGACCTGGCGGAGAGCTACAAAGGGGTTGGCGGTAAAAAGGTTGAGGAAGATCTCTCATGGCGTGAAGACAGCGTGGAGAAGCGACTCGAGTATGCCTTGCTGAAAGGGATTGATCGTTTCATCGATGAAGACACGGAAGAAGCGCGTCAGAAATACGGCAGGCCGTTGAAAGTGATCGAAGGGCCGTTGATGGACGGCATGGGCGTGGTCGGTGATTTGTTTGGTGCTGGAAAAATGTTCCTGCCACAGGTGGTGAAATCTGCCCGCGTGATGAAAAAAGCGGTGGCATGGCTTTTCCCCTACATGGAAGCCGAGAAGGCGGAAAACCTCGCGGGAGATATTTTAGCGATCCAAGAAAAGAACCCGGGAATGTCTCACGACGACGCATTGAAAATCGCAGAGCGTGGCAACTCAGCCGGGCGTTTCCTGATCGCGACCGTTAAAGGCGACGTTCATGACATCGGTAAGAACATTGTCGGGGTGGTGTTGTCTTGCAACGGCTTCGAGGTCACGGACATGGGCGTGATGGTTGCTTGCGATAAGATTTTGGACAAGGCGATTGAACTCGGCGCGGATGTGATTGGGCTCTCGGGTTTGATCACACCTTCGTTGGATGAAATGGTGCATGTCGCGAAGGAAATGGAGCGTCGTGGTTTCACGGTTCCGTTGTTGATCGGCGGCGCGACGACTTCCGCTGCGCACACAGCGATCAAGATCGCGGAACATTACTCGGGGCCTGTGGTGCACGTGCTTGACGCCTCGCGTTCGGTGCCGGTGACGACCTCGCTTTTATCGAAAGACGGGCGCGATGAATTTGTTAGAGAGCTTCGTGAGAAGCAGCAGAAAGCGCGTGAGAATTTCTTGGGTGGACCGAAGAAAGAAACCATCAGCATCGCGGAAGCCCGTGCGGCGGGACCGAAATATGATTGGGATTCTTACTGTCCGCCAGTGCCTACGTTTACTGGCACGCGGGTGATTGAGCCGGAGATTAAAGATCTCGTGGAATACATCGATTGGACACCGTTTTTCCATGCGTGGGAATTGCGTGGGGTGTGGGACAGAGAGAAGAAAGAACTGAAAACGAAAAACGAAGGCGGCGCGGTAGAGGCGAAAAAACTCTATGCAGAGGCTTGCGTTTATCTTGAGAAACTCGTTGAGGAAAATCGACTCACTGCGCGTGGGATCTACGGATTTTTCCCAGCGAACGCAGATGGCGATGACATCGTCGTGCGTAATGAAGACGGAACCGAGCGGACGAAATTTCATACTCTTAGGCAGCAATTGAAGAAGACTTCGGGTAAACCGAATGTGGCTTTGTCTGATTGGGTTTCGGAGAAAAAAAATACCGACCACATCGGCGGCTTTGTCGTGGGGATTCATGGGGCTGATGAGTATGCGAAGGAACTCGATGCGGCGCATGATCCTTATGGTTCCATCATGGTCAAAGCGATCGCGGATCGCTTGGCGGAGGCGTTTGCGGAAATGCTGCATCATCGGGCGCGGATCGCTTGGGGATATGAGGCAGAGGGTGAGCTGACTAAAGACGCGCTGATTCACGAAAAATATCAGGGCATTCGCCCAGCACCGGGTTATCCGGCGCAACCAGATCACACCGAGAAGCCGATCCTTTTTGATCTATTAGGTGCAACCGATGCTACCGGCGTTTTCCTAACCGAAAGCTGCGCAATGCATCCGGGAGCGGCAGTTTGCGGTTTGTATTTCTCGCATCCAGAAAGTCATTACTTTGCGCTATCGGAACTTCAGAAGGATCAGATTGAAGATTATGCGAAGCGTAAGGGGATGAGTGTGGAGGAAGCTGAGAAGTGGCTTGGGCCTTGGCTCGGTTATTAAGCTTAGTGCCGAGTGTTAGATTGACTATTCGTAAATCCTAGCTGCAGCCAAAGCATCACCCATTCTTCTCCATGGATTCACCTCATTGTGATTCACATGTTGATTTTTGTAGAAGTTGTCACTTGCCAGTAGCCAAGCCTGAAATGCCTCGAGGAAACTTGGAATGTCTTGATTTTCCCATTCCTCTCCGTGTGATGAATAATCCGCGAGCATTTTAGTAAGGAAGTTAGCTAAATCCTCTTTGGATGCGATGATCTCTGTATCACTGAGTGTCATAAATTTAATAGGATTACCGGTAACTGTCACTGAAACTCCTTGAGCCGCTTGACTGTTTTTCCTTGTCCTAAAATCGCAAAGATATCTCCGAGATCCGGTCCGTGGGCGCGGCCGGATAGGGCGACTCTTACGGGGAACATGAGTTGGCCGGGTTTAACATTCTTTTCCTGAGCGAAACTAGAGATGGCTTCTTTGGCAATGTCTGCCGACCAGTCGCCTGAAAACTCGAAGTAGATGGCTAGCTCAAAGAGCAGAGCAGCGTTCGGGTTCGCTTTTGCTTTCGCTACTGCTTCGTCATCTTGCGCTGCGGTGTCGGTGATAAGGAAATCGATGGCGGCTGGGACTTCGGAGAGGAGTCGGACTTTTTCTTTCACTGCGGCGATCACGGCGGGGTAGTTCTCGGTGATCGGGAGGTTCTCAGCTTCGACGAACGGCTTCGCTAAATCCGCAAACCTATCCGTCGAGATTTTCGCGATGTGCTGCTGGTTAACCCATTTGCATTTTTCAAAATCGAAACGTGCGGGCGCCCGGTTGATGGCTTCAATCGAGAAGCGATCGACGAGTTCTGTTAGGGTAAAAATTTCGTCATCGGATTTCGATGACCAACCAAGCAGGGCGATGAAATTTACGACCGCTTCGGAGAGGAAACCTTGTTTCGGGTAATCGCCGACAGCGGCACCGGCATCGCGTTTGGACATCTTGGATCCATCGGGGTTGAGGATGAGCGGGATGTGGGCGTATTGCGGTGGTTGTTCGCCGAGGGCTTCGATGAGCTGCAAGTGTTTCGGGGTGTTCATCAAGTGATCCTCACCGCGAATCACGTGGGTCATTTTCATTTCAAGGTCATCGACCACGTTTACGAAATGGAATACGTAAGAGCCATCGCTGCGACGGATGATCATGTCCGGAGTGTTAGATTCATCGCGGTAATCGATGGTGACTTCGCCGCAAACAAGATCGTGCATGGTGATGGGTTTGCGATCGAAGCGGAAACGATAGGCATCGCCGTCTTTGTAGAGACGATCTGCGGCGAGGAGTTTTTCGAAATAAGCGTCGTAGATGGGTTTTCTCTGGGATTGATAATAAGAATCTGAAGGTTGGCTTGGCGGATGAAATCCGCCGCCACTGTCTGGACC
>JANPJY010000043.1:0-29616 GCA_031425735.1 Akkermansiaceae bacterium
CGAAGCTGCGCTCGGTCTCGCACATCGGATGCTGACGGATTCCGGTAGCTTGGAAGAAAGGATTTCCCGTGCTTTCCAGCGCTGCACCGCACGCGTTCCAGATGCCGATGAAATCGCCGTGTTGAAATCGCATTACGAATCATCTCTGGCGACCGATCCCGAACAAATAAAGATTTTGTTAGAAAATTACAAGCCGGTCACCATCGATCTTTCCGCACATCCCATCGACCAACTTGCCGCCGCGACAGCTGTCTCGCGGGTGCTGTTGAACCTCGACGAAACCATCACCAAAAACTGATTTATGCTCCCTCCTTCCATTCTGCACGATACCCAACGTTCTTTCTCGCGTCGTTGGTTTCTGAAAGATTGCGGTCTGAGCTTGGGATCGATTGCGCTCACTTCGATGCTCGGAAAAGGCTCCGCATCCGCGGCGCAGGTTTTGGCAAATCCGCAAACACCCAAAGCCCCACATTTTCCGGCGAAGGCGAAAAACGTGATTTTCCTCTTCATGGGTGGCGCGCCAAGTCATCTCGATCTATTTGATAACAAACCCGTGCTGCGGAAAATGGATGGCAGCAATCCGCCGCCGGAATTGTTAAAAGGTTATCAATCCGCGTTCATCCGTCCGGAGAACAAATTGTTAGGTTCGAAATTTCCGTTCAAAAATTACGGCAAGTGCGGCATGGAAATGGCGGATTTGCTTCCAAACATCGGTTCCTGCGCGGATGATATTTCCCTGATCCGCTCCATGCACACGGATGCGTTCAACCATGCTCCGGCGCAGATTCTCATGTCGACCGGATCCCAGCAGTTTGGTCGACCCTCCCTCGGTTCATGGGTTTCCTATGGCTTGGGTTCGGAAAACCAGAACCTGCCGGGTTTCGTGGTTCTTTCATCCGGTGTCAAAGGCCCGTCTGGCGGAAACAGCAACTGGTCATCCGGTTTCCTGCCCAGTGTTCATGATGGCGTGAGTTTCAACTCCACCGGAGAACCCGTGCTCTATCTTTCCAATCCGAAAGGCATCACCCGCCAGCAACAACGCCAGACGATTGATGCGATCAACCTGCTCAACCACAAACGATTCGAATCAGTAGGTGATCCTGAAATTGCATCGCGAGTTGCGGCATTTGAAATGGCGTTTCGCATGCAAGACGTTGCGCCTGAAGTAACGGATATTTCTCTGGAGCCAGAGTCGGTGCAAAAAATGTATGGAGCCGTGCCAGGGAAACGTTCGTTCGCAAATAATTGCCTGCTGGCGCGTCGGCTTATCGAACGCGGCGTCCGTTTCGTAGAGCTTTTCCATGAGTCATGGGATCAGCATTTCAATCTCAAAAAAGGTCTCGAAGATAACTGCCGAGATGTCGATCAAGCCTGTGCAGCGCTTATCAAAGATCTTAAACAACGTGGTCTGTTAGATGATACGCTGATTGTTTGGGGCGGCGAGTTTGGTCGCACGCCCATGGTGCAAGGCGGCAACGACGGTCGAGATCACCACCCGAACGCATTCACGA
The DNA here is from genome assembly GCA_031425735.1 of Akkermansiaceae bacterium. Classification (GTDB taxonomy): domain Bacteria; phylum Verrucomicrobiota; class Verrucomicrobiia; order Verrucomicrobiales; family Akkermansiaceae; genus Luteolibacter. The sequence continues at coordinate 1,512 of JANPJY010000043.1, forward strand.
TGTGGATGGCAGGCGGTGGCGTGAAAGGTGGTTTTGAAATGGGAAAAACCGATGAACTCGGCTTCAACGCCGTGGATGATAAAGTCCACGTCCACGATCTAAACGCGACGATTCTTCACCTGCTCGGTTTTGATCACACCCAACTCACTTACCGCGCCCAGGGTCGTGATTTCCGCCTCACCGATGTACATGGAAATGTGGTCAAGAAGATATTGGTGTAAAGTCGGCTTGACCAAGCGGGATGAGCTGAGAGCGTTGGAGTGAGATGAGTGATTCTTTCGATAAGGAAAAGGTCTGTGGTGAAATTTATCAGCGTATCTTGGCGTTGGTTGAGGGAGAGACGGATGAAATAGCGCTGATGGCGACAGTTGCGTGTGAGCTACATCATGCCTTTCCGTATTTCAATTGGACCGGATTTTATCGAGTGGTTGAGCCCGAAGTTTTGAAAGTCGGGCCTTTACCAAGGCGGGCACGGATGTTTGGTGATTCCTTTTCACAGAGGAATTTGCGGCCGATCTGCGCGGACGGGAAAAACCCTGAACATTGCAGATGTGCACGCAGAGGTAGATCACATCGCTTGCTCGGGAACGACTCAATCTGAGATCGTGGTTCCAGTGTTCGATGCAAACGGACAACTCCGCGCAGTGCTGGATGTGGATTCGGATTCGCCAGATGCGTTTGATGAGGTGGATGAGAATTTTTTGGAAAAGGTTTGTGAGATTTTTCGGGGGGCGGAAGTAAGATGGTGTTGAGTTGAATGGTCACATCAAAAAAAGTGTTCACTTGGCGGCCATAGACTTCGTTCAGGTAGTTTTCTAACGCCGCCTCTTCGGGGAAATGTTGGGAACGGTCACTGCGTTGTGCTCGTCCAGCCCGAACACCTTGTGCAGTGCCACCTTGACCGTCCGCTTCTTCATGGCCTTGATTAAACGGACGGGTTCACGCCGCCTTCCGCCCGCGCAGGAAATACCAAATAGCTCCGGAGATCAACGCACATGCTGCGATAATACCTGCGAGGCCGGATGGCTTGGACGTTGTCCTGGTTGGCGCGTCTGGCTCGCTGCCGAGATTGGTATGTCTTTTGCCAGTGCGTCGCTCTTCATCGCGTTTCCGGTCCATCGCGGCCCGCTCGATGACCTCCCTGCTTGCCGGACCGTCCGCGCCGTATTCGATGCTGGAGCCTTTGAATCGATAAGTCCGCCTGCCTTCCTTCACGTCATTCCACCAATTTTTCCATGCGTCCACTTCTCCGTCACGCACGTACCACATCCCTTGGTCTTCATAGGGTGGGAACGGCGGATGCTCGATGCCAAGTTTGCGGATCGCGATCGCCGCTCCTTCGGAATTGATCGGACGAGGTCCGAAATCATCGCCGGGCATTTTTCTTGGCCCACCCAGTAATGTCTTCCCGTCCCTACCAACCGGATCGTTGAGATAAAATCCCAAAACTGCAACGCTCTCAGGACTCGGAAGGTGAGCGAGGACCCGGAAGGCGTTAACGCAAAAACTCTCATAGTGTGAGTCATTAAAGACCTCCAAGCCTTCAACCTGCATCTTGGAAATCTCTGCTTCGGACTTCTTGAAATTGACCAATACCTCGGCTCGCATGGCTTCGATTTTATCTTGATAATATTTTGCGTGGCCGGGGACTGAGAGAAGTGCTGTTTGAGCTTTTCCATAAACAACTTTTTGATCTGCATCCATGCCACCATGGGATCCAATACTCATAAACTTTCCAAGTGCAGCGATTTTATCTTCTCTATTCTCTATTTTTTCAGCCACGATCAAATCGTTCATCCTGCGGTCAAGCCAATCTGCGCTTCTTCCAAATAAGGATGTGAGAAAGGCAAAGTTTACAACTAATGTAATAACTGCTGATTTCATAGTTTTCCGTCGTCTTCCTGTTTATCTAGCCAAGCCTCAATCATGTCCCATTCCTTTTTGATCAACTGCTTGCCGGGGCTGTAGAAATTGGCTTTATTGCCGGAGCACATGAGCCGCTCCTTGTCACGCGGGTCGGAAATGTAATGGCCAGAATATTGGAACCGCCAAGACAGCGCGGCTTTTCCTTGTCCCGTGTCGGGATGGCCGCCTTCGGTCATCACATGGCCGATCTCATGGGCAATGACATGATGCATGAATTTCGTGTAATGCGCTGGCGTGCTTATGACGCCTAGCAAATTTCCATCCACAATCACCTTCCCGACGCCTGGTTCGCCAAAATGTTGGCCATACACCGAATCATTGCCATCCATCAACTGGACACCGCCGCCGATGATCCAGACATCGATGTTTGCGGTGGGGTTGTCGCCTACGGATTTCGCGTTGGGAGTTGCTTCCAAAAGTTCAGGATCATCGTAGGGACGAATCTTGAGTTTGAGATCGCTGGTGTTTCCCTCAAAGTCGAAGTCGATGCCCGTTTGCGCGGCACCTCTCTCCTCGTATATGGTCACATCAAAGAAAGTGTTCACCTGGCGGCCAAAGACTTCGTTCAGGTAGTTTTCCAACGCCGCCTCTTCGGGAAAATGTTGGGGAACGGTCACTGCGTTCTGGGCGTCCAGCCCGAACACCTTGTGCAGCGCCACCTTGACCGTCCGCTTCTTCATGGCCTTGATTTTGATTGGCGAGTTGAGTGACAGGAGCGTGCCGCCAAGTTTGAGTTGGGGTATGATGTCCGCGGTATCCGTTTTCTTGCCATCCACCTGCACTTGCATGTCGTTGGAGTCGATGATGTCAGGGCTAAAACCGAGCGATGGACTAATATTGCTGGCTGGCGGGGCGAGGGTCAGTTTGCTTTTGTCACTCAAAGGGCTGCGGAAGCGCACGGTGTTCGCAGCCCCGCCGTTCGGCGCCATGATCCAGATTTCATTTACTCGGCCGCTTCCGTTGATCGCAGACGTCGACGTGTGATCCACCCCTCCAGCAAGAAATGCCGGCGGATCGAATGCGGGTGCGCCAGGTGCGGGAGGCATAGGCGGAGCGACAAGATCCGGATCCACGCCATCCACACGGATAGGCAAGAGCGCGGCGGAGAGGTCGTCAGCGGGCGTGCCGCCGGGGCGGTCGTGGGCGAGGATCCAGCCGCCGGGGCTGGTGTCGGAGAGCTGTGTGGCGGGGCTGGTTTTCCAGCGTTCCGGTAGGCCGGGGACCGCGCGGTCCAGCGGGGTCCACTTGCCGTTGAGTAGGATGGATGGCGCCGTGTCCCCGGCTCCCGGTGTGCCGATGGCGGTCCCGTTGTCCGCCAGATCCACGGCGTTGGCGAGCAAGGGGCTCACCTCCCATACGCCGTCTTCCGCGATGTGGGTGGAGGCGAATGAGTTGGAGCGCGTTGCCACGAGGTTGCCATTGCCGCCCTGCACGAGGACATCCCTCGGTTGGATGGGGATTTCCAGTTCGAAGGGCGTGGTGATGCGGCTGCCCGCCCACCATCCCGTTAAAACATCATACTCGTTGCCCCAGACGATTCCGCCGGGTGCGGTTGCCAGGGAATGCTCCTCCGCCGCCACGGATGAGAGCGGATTTGCCCCGGCTGGCAGAGTCCATTTCCTCCTGCCGCCATTCTCCGTGTCAGGATTCTGTGTCACGATCATGGAGGAGCTGAAAAAGCTACCCGCGTTGTCGAGGTGTGTGACGTCACGTTCATGCCATAGCTTGGCATAGGTGGTGGCGCTTCCTGCCGTCGTGGAGACGACCTGCGGGACGGCTCCCGGCGAAGGCCAATGCAGGATCGGGTTAAAATGGGCCTCCAGCCCTGGCTCAAAGTGGCCCGGGAATCCCAACCCGGAGCCCACGATCACGTCGTGGTCGTTGATAGCACGGGCGTGAATGTAGGGATCTCCATCGGTATATAGCGGATAACCGGGGATTTGGCCTTGGTCGGTGATGAGGTTTTGGAACACGCCCGCCTTCCAAACCTTTCCGGGAAAGAGGACGGTGCCCCGGTCGTTAATGGCGAAAGAACCGTCGGGCGTGTCCGCGAAGGTGAACATGGCGTAGCGCGGCGGGGAGACGTTCGCATAGGCGATCCCGCTGTCCTCGGGCGCGATGTCCTGCGCATCAGGGATGCCGTCGTTGTCGGAGTCGAGCTGCGCGCCGTCGGGGACGGAGTCGCCGTTGGTGTCTGCGTTGAAGGCGCTGCCTGCAAGGCCGTCTGCGCCAGGAGCCTGCGCAGCGAGCGCGAACTCGAGATGGTCGAGGCTGCCGTCGTTGTCGGAGTCGAGCGACCAATCTACCCTGATGCGCCAGAAGCCCCTTGCGTCTGGGGAGGGCGGCGGGGGAGGTGGGGTGTTGCGCGCGGTTTCCGCCGCCTCGGCCACCGCGGTGTTGAAATCCGCCCAGCCCGCCTCGAGATCCGCGATCATGGCGGCGTCCTTGGTTTCCAGTTGGGCGCCGCCCTCCGGTGGCGCGGTGGCGGTGCTGTGGATGATGAAAAACTGGTGGGCTCCGTGGGCGTCGGTGAAGAGGGGCACCGTCTGCCAGTCCGCGGACATGTTCCCGGGAATGAGCGCGCTCACGGCATTGCCGTGGTCGAGCGAAGCCCAAGACACGACCGTTCCGCCCGCCGCGCCGGAGGACGGCTGGATGGTGATGCTGGCGCTCGTGAGGGCGGGTGGCGTGGCGGGAGGATTTTCGGGATCGGGTGGCGGCGGTGCGGGTGCGGTTTCCCGCATCGCGGCGGCAAATTGCTGGCCGAGGCCGTAGGTCTTACCTATCTCCGCCCATTCCACGAGATCACGAGAAAACTCGTAGGTGTATTCGACTCCGGGGATGGTGGTAAAGATGATGCACTGCTGCGTGGAACCATCGGTCGCGCCGATTTCCTGGAACCATGTCACGGGCAGCAGCGGGTTCTCCGGTGTGGCGGAAAGGGGGGGAATTGTTAGAAACAATAGGAATGTGAGAATTTGGAAGTGTCTCATAAGATGACTAATGATCTGTCCTCCACAGGTGGACGGGGAGTTAGAAGAGCCGCAACAAGACGACTGCGATGGCCTTTGGGAATCTCCCGTTGGAAACTCCTTGGACATACACCACCGCCTCCCCGGCCTTTTGGTCGGTTTGGCGGCATCGTTTGCGGTCGTTGCCGACCGCTTGTTGTTTGGACTTCTAAATCCTAATCCACTTTGGGGGACATTTGGATAACAGTCGCGCTTTCCGGATTTGGCAAGATGCAATTTGAAGATTTAATTCGGGAGAAAACTTTGTCCGCCGGGACAAGCTGGTATCCGGATCGGATCGCTAAGGCGGCGAGGTAACAGAATTTTGGGGATGGTTTTTCCGGAGGGCGAGGGCTGCCTACACGATCCTCCCACCATTCTTCCCTCCGCCGGGGCCGAGTTGGATGAGATGGTCGGCGGTGGCGATGACGTCGGGGTGATGTTCGATAATCAGAATGGAGTGTCCGGCGTCGCGGAGTTTGAAAATGGCGGTTAGAAGTTTTTTAACATCGCCGAAGTGCAGGCCGGTGGTGGGTTCATCAAAGAGGTAGAGAGTGTGGAGAGAGGCGGGTTTGGATATTTCGAGCGCGAGTTTCAGGCGTTGGGCTTCGCCGCCGGATAGGGTGTTACCGGCTTGACCGAGCGCGAGGTAACCGAGTCCGAGCTCGTCCATGGCGTGAAGCATGCGGTAGAGTTTCGGGATGGGGCGAAAGTGGGCTTTTGCATCGGCGACAGAAAGTTCCAAAACCTCAGCGATGGATTTTCCTTTGTAGGTAATCTCTAACGTTTCGCGATTGAAGCGTTTCCCAAGGCAAGCTGGGCATTCTGTCCATGCATCTGGCAGGAAATGCATTTCGATTTTGAGTTTACCGTTGCCCTGACAGCGTTCGCAGCGGCCACCTTTGGCGTTGAATGAGAATCGGCCTTTTCCATAACCGCGTTGTTTGGCGAGCGGGAGCTTTGCGAACAGATCGCGGATCAGTTCGAACGCGCCCATGAACGTGGCGGGGTTGGATCGAGGGGATCGGCCGATGGATGATTGATCCGCGAGGACGAATTTCTCGATCGATTCAAGCCCACTAATCGAATCGTGGGCACCGGGTTCTTCTTTAGCGTTATGGAAACGACGAGCTAAGGATTTTCCGAGTATGTCGTTGGCGAGTGTGGATTTTCCTGAGCCGGAAGGGCCGGAAATAACGACGACTTGGTGGAGAGGGATTTCAATCGTCAGATTCTTTAGGTTATGCTCTCTTGCTCCTTCAATGACGATGGTTGATGGTTGATAGTTGATGGTTGATTTTGTTGGGGAGAAGCGAGAGATTTCTCCGCGTAGCCATTTTCCTGTGGGGGATTGGATGGAGGCGGGAAGACCCTCGGCTAAAATTTCTCCGCCGTGTGGGCCGGCGCCGGGTCCCATATCGATGAGGTGATCGGCGGCGCGGATGATTTCTTCGTCATGTTCTACTACAACTACCGTATTTCCCAAATCGCGGAGTCGGATGATAGCGGAAATGAGTTTCTGGGTATCGGATGAGTGGAGACCGATGGAGGGTTCGTCGAGCACGTAGATGACGCCCGAAAGTCCGGCACCGAGTTGGGTGGCGAGTTTGATGCGCTGGACTTCTCCGCCTGAGAGTGTGCCAGAAGAGCGATCAAGAGTAAGGTAATCGAGGCCGACGTCTTCGAGAAAGGTCAGGCGTTTTTCGACTTCAGTCGCGAGGTCGCTGATGGGTGCTGGGTTGGATTTTAGGGAGGAGATCCAGGATTTTGCTTCGTCGATTCCGAGTTGGCAGAATTCCATGATGCCTAGACTTGAGGGAAGTTTGGCATGGCGGATGCAATCCGCCGCCACGGTGACTTTTACAAACTGAAGTTCCTTTTTTAGGCGGAGGTAGTTGCAGGTTGGGCAGCCTGTGCCTTCGCAGGTAGGGCAGGCACCTTCGAGGGTGTTGAAGGAAAAATGGCGGGGTGAGAGATCGCCGAAAATTTCTCCGGTGCGGGGATTGCGGTAAGAGGTTTGGAAGGTCAGCTCGCGGTAATCCGTTTCTCCGGGAGCCATCACTAACACTCTCGCCTCAGCTCCGCAGAGGCGCAGGGCGAGTTCGATGGAATCGGCTAGACGAGAGGCAATGCCATCGCGGATCACCAAACGATCGATGACGATTTCAATCTTGTGCGGACCGGGTGTTTCAAATTTCACCTCGCTGATTTCTTGAATCTCACCGTTCAACCGAATGCGGATGAAGCCTTGGCGTTGGAGATCTCCTAACAAGCGCTCGGGTTCTTCGGTTTCTGCTTCCGGCACGGCGGCGAGCAGAATGAGCTTGGTGCCTTCGGGTTGGGCGGTGAGTTCGGAAATGATTTCCTCAGGACCCATGCGGGTCATCGCCACGTTCGTTACCGGATCGTGCGGCACGCCAATCGCCGCCCAGATGATACGTAGGTAATCATAAATTTCCGTGGCCGAGGCAACAGTGGATCGTGGTGAGAGTCCTCCGACGCGTTGTTCAATCGCGATCGCTGGGTTGAGGCCTTCGATGGAATCGACCTCGGGCTTTTCTAACTGAGCGAGAAACTGTCGCGCATAAACGGAAAGCGACTCCACGTAACGGCGCTGGCCTTCCGCGTAGAGCGTATCAAACGCCAACGAGGATTTTCCAGATCCCGAAGGTCCGGTGATGACCGTGAGTTTTCCTTTCGGAATTGAGACCGTGAGGTTTTTTAAATGATGCTGACGCGCACCGCGGATGACGACTTGATCCATTCGAAGGCGAGCCTAGGGTGGAAAACTCAAATCTCAAATTTCAAATTTCAAACAAAAGAGGGTATTTCTCCTTAATCGCAGACACTAGTTCCGAGATAGATTTTGATGAATCGAGTTTAAGTGCATCGGCGGGGGGTTCTAGGGTTGCTAGTTGAGAGTCGAGGAGGGAGGGTGGCATGAAATGCGCGCCGGATTCGTGGCGGGCGGTCAGGCGTTGGCGCAGGGTTTCGGGATCGGCGGTGAGGAAAAGGAAAGTTAGTGATGGATGCGCAGCGTGGAGGATGTCGCGATAGCTTTGTTTCAATGCAGAGCAGGCGATGAATGTGGGGGTAGATTCATTCGCATGAGCGGAGATAATTTGAGCGATGGCTTCCAACCAATCTTTCCGATCCGTATCAGTGAGCGCAATGCCTGCGGCCATTTTCTCGAGATTGCAGGCAGAGTGGAAATCATCGCCATCGAAAAAGCGACCGTGTGTGGCCTCAGCGAGGGCTTTGCCAAGAGTGGTTTTCCCAACCGCCGCGACGCCCATGAGGATGAAGATGTTAGGTTTCATGATCGAAGTAATTTTTTAACCGCAGAGGCGCAGAGATCGCGGAGGAATCGCGGAGCCATCCAAATACTAAAAAACGAGTGATAACATCCAATATTATTCTTGGGCGTTAAGTTTCATCTTATCAATTCGTCTGTCTCTGCGTTGCCTCTGCGACCTCTGCTCCTCTGCGGTGAAAAATTCACGTCCTCAAATCTTTCGCAGGGCGAGTTTCAGAAACGGTGCGGTGCGAGAGGTTTTGGATTTGATGATGATTTCAGGCGGGCCTTGGGCGACGATTTCTCCGCCGTTTTCTCCGGCTTCCGGTCCGATGTCTAGAATCCAATCGGCTTCTGCGGCGACAGCCATGTGGTGTTCGATGACGACGACGGTATGTCCTTCATCGACGAGGCGATGGAGGATATCGATCAAGCGACGGATGTCCTCATGATGGAGGCCGACGGTGGGTTCTTCGATGAGATAGAGATTGGAGATTTTAAATTGGAGATTTGTAAGCTGCGCTCTCGCGCCTCGGCCTTTGATCAGTTCGGAGACGAGTTTGATGCGTTGAGCCTCGCCACCGGAAAGGGTGGGTGAGGGTTGGCCGAGTTGGAGGTAGCCGAGGCCGGTATCGGCCATGAGTTTGAGTGGGGCGGAAAGGCGCGGTTGGGATTCGAAAAAGTTAGAGGCTTCGTCAATGGTCATCGCGAGCACTTGGCCGATGTCCTTTCCTTTGAAGGTGATCTCCAAAGTCGCGGGATTGTAACGCATGCCGTTGCATTCCTCGCAGTGCACCCACGTGGATGGTAGGAAATCCATTTCGAGTTTTACCCGGCCATTGCCTTTGCAATTTGGGCAGCGCCCGCCTTCCGTATTGAACGAAAAGCGCGAGGCATCGAAGCCACGCATGCGCGCCTCGGGTAGCTGTGCGAAAAGCGCGCGGATGTGATCGAACACTTTCACGTAGGTGGCCGGGCAAGAGCGCGAGGTTTTTCCGATAGGTGATTGATCGACCTCGTAAATGGCTTTGATGGATTTCTCCCCGCTGACTTTTTTGAAAGGTTTCTGTTTGGCTTTTTGATTAAACACTGCGGCAATGCATTGATGCATGATCGTGGATTTGCCGGAACCGGAAATGCCTGTTAGAACAGTGAGGCGTGAAAGCGGAATGGCAACATCGATGGATTTTAGATTGTTCGCATGGCAGCCAGCGATCTTCAGAAACGGGTGGGATTTCGTGACCGATCGGCGCTCACCGCGAATGGGGTGGATGATGGGATTGAGCAGCGCGCGGAGAGTGGGGGAAGAAGTGCTGAGTGCCGAGTGATCAGTGATCAGTGAAGACTTTTTCTTGCCTCTTCCACTGATCACTTGGCACTGATCACTCGGCACTTGCGGCGGCTTTCCTTCGTAAACGATTTCACCTCCCAAGCGTCCCGCTCCAGGACCGAGGTCGATCAAGTGATCCGCCGCCGCAATAGTGTCTTCGTCGTGTTCGACGATGATGAGTGAGTTGCCTTGATCGCGGAGGGCGGTGAGGGTTTTGAGTAGGGCGGCGTTGTCGCGTGGGTGGAGGCCGATGGTGGGTTCATCTAACACATAAAGCACACCGCGTAGGTTGGAGCCGAGTTGCGCGGCTAGGCGGATGCGTTGGGATTCGCCGCCGGAAAGGGTGTTTCCGGAACGATTTAGGTGAAGATAGCCAAGTCCGACTTCTTGGAGGAAAGAGAGACGTTGGGAAATTTCCGGAATGATGTCGCGCGAGATGAGTTTGTCACGCGACTCAGTGAACTTGAGTTGTTGGAAGTGGGAGGCAGCTTCGTTGATCGAGAGTTGGGAGAGTTGGGCGACTGAAGTTTCTCTCAAGCGAACAGCCGAGCCAATGCGATTGATTCGCGATCCATGGCAAGCGGGACATTCGATGAGCTCGGCGTCTTCCATGCGGTCAATGGAGCGATCCGCATCCATCTCGGCTTCTAGCACGGAATCGAAACGTGAGGTGTCGAGGTGTTGTCGGCGTTTCGGGACTTTTCCATGGCCTCGGCATTCTTTGCACCAGCCATGCGGGGAGTTGAAAGAAAACAGGCGTGGATCGAGTTCTTCGAACGAGCGGTTGCAACAAGGGCAGCTCGCTTGGGTGGAGAGCAGGACGAATTTTTTATCTGCGGTGAAAATTTTGATTAGGCCTTTGCCGATGCTAAGAGAGCGTGATAAGACATCTGCTAGATCTTTAGGTTTGGCATGGCGGATGAAATCCGCCGCCACGACATCAATATCGTGTTCGACGAAGCGTTCGAGGCGGGTGAAGTCTTCGGCTTGTTTGAATTGGCGATCTACTAGGAGTGTCGTAAATCCATGTTTCAAAGCCCACTGTGCGATTTCGGTGTGATAACCTTTTTTGCCTCGGATTAGCGGAGCGAGTATTTTTACGGGACCTTTTTTCAGCTCAGCGATGATGTGGTTTTCGATCGCGGAGAGAGATTGTTTTTCAACGGGAACGAGGCAGTCCGGGCAGTAGAGTGTGCCGAGTTTTGAGTAGAGTAGTCGGATGAAGTTCCAGAGCTCGGTGACGGTGGCGACGGTGGATTTTCCGCCGCCTTGGGAAACACGTTGTTCGATTGCGACGGTGGGTGGCAGACCATGAAGCTGGTCGATTTCTGGTTTCTCAAGCTGCTCAGCAAACTGGCGGGCGTAGGCGGACATGGAGTCGAGGAAACGGCGTTGTCCTTCGGCAAAGAGGATGTCGAAGGCGAGGGTGGATTTTCCTGATCCAGACAGTCCCGAGATGACGACGAGTTGGTCGCGTGGGATATCGATGGAGATGTTCTTGAGGTTGTGGTGGCGGGCGCCGCGAAGAGAAATGGATGAAGTGCCGAGTGCTGAGTGATCAGTGATCAGTGCTGCGCGAGAAGTCGCAACGAATCCTTTGAGCGCTTTACGAAGATAGTTTCCGGTGGGGGATTTGTGTTTGGCGATTTCTTCTGGTGTGCCTTGGGCGACGATTTGGCCGCCGTGCTTTCCGGCTTCTGGACCTAGGTCGATGATCCAGTCGGCGGATTTGATGACGTCCAGATTATGCTCGATGACGAGAAGGGAGTGTCCGGAATCGACGAGTTTTTGGAACACACCTAACAGATTTTCGATATCGGAGAAGTGGAGGCCGGTGGTGGGCTCGTCGAGGATCAATAGTTTAGAGCATTGAGCGGAGAGCGAAGAGGAAGAAGCTGAGAGGAGTTGGCAGAGTTTGAGGCGTTGGGATTCGCCGCCGGAGAGGGTGTTGAGGGCTTGGCCGAGTTTTAAGTAGCCGAGGCCGACTTGGAGTAAGGGTTCTAAGGTGGTGTGGATTTGTTCGATCAGCCTTTGTTCTTTTTTTGATTGTTTAGCTTGGCGTTTGAAAACCGCCGCCACGGCTTGTGAGGTGGTGAGGTCGAGGATGTCGGCGATGGATTTTCCGTTCCAAGTGTAATCGAGTGTGGAGGATTTGTAGCGCCGGCCGTTGCAGTCGGGGCAAGTGACGTAGAGATCGGAAAGGAACTGCATCTCTACTTTTTCAAAGCCGTTTCCAGCGCAGCGGTCGCAGCGACCTTCGCCGGAGTTGAAGGAAAAGAATCCGGGTTTGAGGCTGGCGGATTTCGCAGCATCGGTTTCGCAGAAAAGCTGACGGATGGGATCGAAAGCTCCGAGGAAAACGGCAGGCGTTGAGCGTGGGGTGCGGGCGACTGCGGTTTGATCGACCAGTTCAACGCCGCTGAGATACTGGGTTCCTAGTATATCTTTGATGGGTGCGGCTTCTTCTTGGGTTTCGATCCCAAGTTTGCGGGCGATGTTTTGATAAAGAACCTCGTGAGCGAGGGTGGATTTTCCGGAACCGGAAACTCCTGTTAGGCAAGCGAAGAGACCTAGTGGTAAATCGAAATCTAGCTTGCGGATGTTGTGGCGGGTGGCGCCTTTGATCTGAATTTTGGCTTTAGTGGGTTTGCGGCGAACTTTTGGGATGGCGATGGATTTTTCGCCGGTTAGCCAGGGTAAAGTTCCTTGGGAAGATTTTGACTTTTTGGCTGGGCGGATAAAATTTGCGGGAATATTTTCAGTATTTTTCTGTCCCGCCATCTCGCGCCGCTCGATTGCCGCCACGTTACCTTGGTAGATGACGGTTCCGCCGTGTTGGCCTGCGCCGGGGCCGATGTCGACGAGGTTGTCGGCGGCTTGCATGACGGTTTGTTCGTGTTCGACGACGACGAGGGTGTTTCCTTTATCGCGTAAGCCGTGCATGATGCCGACGAGTCGATCAATGTCGCGTGGGTGAAGGCCGACCGTTGGTTCGTCTAGGACAAACAAGGTGCCGGTGAGTGAAGCACCGAGGCAGGTGGTGAGGTTCACGCGTTCGACTTCGCCACCGGAAAGGGTGCGGGTTTGACGGTCGAGAGTGAGGTAGGAAAGCCCGACTTCTTTGAGGTAATGAAGGCGGGAATGAATTTCTGTTAGGACGAGTTTGAGGGTGGAGTCGGGAGAAGTGCCGAGTGAACAGTGAGAAGTGATCAGTGAAGAAAACCAAGGATGGAGTTCGGAGACGGGGAGTTGCCAGATTTCTGGGAGGGTTTTGCCTTCGACTTTGAAGCAGAGTGACTCGGGTTGGAGACGTTTACCACGGCAGGCGTCGCAGGTGGTGTAGGAACGATAGCGTGATAAGAAAACACGGACATGCATCTTGTAGGCTTTGGTTTCCAGCCAATCGAAAAAACCTTTTACTCCATACCAACCGCCGGATTGCCAGAGTTCTTCTAACTCCTCAGGCGAGCTGGTTCTACGATCTCCGTAGTAGATCCATTCTTTTGTGTCTTCATCGAGGTCTTCCCATGGGGTGCTAAGGTCAAGCCCGCGTTCTTTCCCATTGCGGATGAGATCGCGTTGGCATTCTTCGCCGCGTTCACCTTGGAAAGGTTTGATCGCGCCTTGTTTGATGCTGAGTGTAGGATCAGGGACGGACTTTTCTAAATCAATGCCGATCACGCGCCCGAAGCCACGGCATTTCGGACAAGCACCGAGTGGGGAGTTGAAAGAGAAAAGTCCATGGGTGGGAGCGCGGAGGGTGAAGCCGGTTTTTGGGTTGGTCCAAGTGTTAGAGAAGGCTTGCGAGTGTTTGGGGTGGATGATGGAGGCGTGGCCTTTTCCAAGATGGAAGGCGGCTTCGAGTGCTTCGAGAAGGCGTGATGAATTCGTAGGAGAAATTTTCAGCCTATCCTGAACGATGAGCAGGGAGGGAGGGAGTTTTGCGGGAGGAGCTTCATCGGTGCGGAGAATTTCATTTTTGATGAGAACCCGGAGGTAGCCTTGGGAGTTGAGAAAGGGAAAGAGTTCGCTGGCTTGGGTGTCTTTCGCGACAGGTATGGGAAAGGTGACGATGATGTCTTCGCCTTTCAAATGTTGGTTCGCCCATGCGGCTGCGGATTCGGCGGTGTCGGGGCGGATTTCATCGCCGGTGACGGGATCGAAACCCACGGCGAGGCGGGCGAAGAGGAGTTTTAGGTAATCGTTAATTTCGGTGAGCGTGCCGACCGTTGAGCGGGTGGTGCGGACGTGGTTTTTCTGCTCAATCGCAATCGCGGGAGGGATGCCGGTGATCGAATCGACATCGGGTTTATCCATCCGATCGAAAAACTGGCGGACGTAGGGCGAGAAGGTTTCGACATAGCGTCGCTGTCCCTCGGCGTAGAGCGTGTGGAAGGCGAGCGAGGATTTTCCTGATCCGGATGGGCCGGTGACGACCGTGAGTTTCCCCAGTGGAATATCGAGATCGATGTCTTGGAGATTGTGTTGGCGGCAGCCGCGAAGGGCGATGTGTGCAGGTTTTTGCGTTTTATCCGATTTCTTTGGCACGCGCAGAGGATAGGCGGAAAACGCGCCTCCGCTAGTGGAAGAATTTCCTATGAAGCATTTTCTGACAATCCGGGCATTGACATGCGTGGATATCCCACGTAATCAATCGCCTCCCGCGCCGGGTAACGGCGGAGTCGCCAAGTGGTAAGGCAATGGTTTGCAAAACCGTCATTCGTGGGTTCGATTCCCACCTCCGCCTCCATTCTTTGCTTCCTTTTCGGAAGCTACGAATGGCAAGCCATTAAATAGTAAATGGAAGCGAATAATGCCTTTCGTAGCTGCAATGTAGAAGGGCTGGTTAGTCCGTTTTTAAGAACGACTAAATTCCGCCCATCATGCCGGCCATGGATTTAGTCATCATTTTTCTGATGAATGGGATGCGTTGGGAGATTCTAAAGGCGGAGTAGCGGAAGGGGGCGATCCATTCTTGATCGGATTGGAAAATTGGGGTGAGGCTGCGGGTGGCAAGTTGGTAGTAGCGGAGAGTAGGAGCACGGCGGCGTGAGTATTGGACGAGTGCATTTTCTAACGGAAATTCTGCGATACAGGATGCGAGACAACTTGCGTCTGCGAGTGCGAGGTTCACGCCTTGCCCTAGCTGTGGGCTCATGGCGTGGCCAGCATCGCCGAGAAAAACACATTGGTCGCCGTGCCATTTCCGCATACTGACATCGCCGTAACGCGCCGTGAGAACTTGATCCCAATCATCGATCTGACCGAGTAAATTTTCTGACATCGGGCAGAGCGTGAGAATTTTGTCTTTCCAGGCTTTGAGTGGCTGGCGACGGATGGCGCTATCGTCTTCGATGCGCACACTCCAGAACAGGCTGAGTAATTCATCGCTACCGCCGATATCGTAGCCGGTGGGAAGAAATCCTGCGAGTTCGCGTGTGCCGTTTACGATTTGATGGAGATCGGCGGATTGGAAAACGTGGTTATTTTTCCCGATGAACCAATGTGCGCCCCAACCGTAGCCGCGATCAAAGCCTTTTCCTATCAGCGACTGACGCATCGCTGATCGAGCACCATCGGCGATGACTAATAGATCAAACTTTTCACCTTCGACTTGCCAGTGATCGGAAATTTTTTGCGCATGCTCAACTCGTGCTCCCCAGTTGATCTTGATGTCTTCTGTTTCGACGAGTTGGATCAGGGTGTTCATCACCACGGGTCGATGAAGCCCGGCGCCGAACATATTTTCACCGAGTTCTGCGTAGCGGAGTTCCATGAGATCACGGCCGTCTTTTTCGATGACATGGAGACGGCTTATTTTTGAGCAATGAGAAATGATTTCATCGTGGATTCCGAGCTCGCGCAGAACGCTCATTCCACTGGGTTGCATGAGGAAACCCGCACCGACGGCGCGGCATTCGGGGGCCTGCTCGAAGACTTCGACCGCATGTCCCGCGCGTTTCAAGAATACCGCAGCAGATGCGCCAGCCGCGCCACAACCGATGACTGCGACTCGCATTTGCCGTTGTTTTAATATTTTTTCCAAAGGGCTGAGAAAAAAGATGAAGTGGAAATGGGGAATTAAGATAGCCAAAATTACCATTTACTTGGGTTCTATTCGCACATCGTACAGCCTGTAATCGTTACCTTTGAACCACGATGGGGTGAAGTAGACCAATATCGTTTCTATGTACACTTGAGATCTATTTTTTGAGCTTTTGGTAAACTAAAGCTAAAAATTCCATTTTTTAGGTCATTAAACAGAGATTTTTTTAAAATTTCCGCAAAATTTAATGTGAAATCCGAGAATTAACCTATGAAAAATATCACGTAACTCATTGAAAAGCAGGGATTAGCAAATTTGCTTCAAAAATCTTCACTTTCTACTTGTGGGAGAAGTGTACGAAAGTGTATCTAAGTGCTGTCAAATTCGCCAGCTGTCTCTCGATGATACCGCAATTCCAACAATACAAGGGCTCGTTCCCGTACAAGACTGACTCGAAGAATCGGGTCAATGTCGTGCCGGCTTGGCGTCCGGTTCAGGGAGAGGCTTTGAATTTGATGCCGTCTATTTCTGAAGGAGTGAAGGTGATCAAAGTGCTCACGCAAGAGGCTTTTGAATACCGAGTCGAGCGCATCAAGCAGCACGCGACCTCACCGAAAGAAGAGTCGCAACTTAAGACGAAGTTGGTGCGGTTACTGCGCGAGGCAAACGTGAACGAGCAAGGTAAACTGCTCATTCCAAAAGATCTATCAGATTACGCCGGAATTTCACCTGACAGCGAAGTGATGCTTTCAGCAGGCGACAGCCATTTCGAAATCTGGAACCGCGCGAAGTTTGAGGAAATCTTTGGTCTGTCTGCGGTTCCTGAAGAAGACGATCACCTCGCAATTTTCTAACATACAAAAACATGTTGTTTCAATCCACCATCTCTAACACCGATACGATCCGCCAAACGGCAGGGTTCGGGTGGAGTGCGTTGATGAGCGGCATGCAGAATGTATGTTCACATTTTTCACGAAACCAAGGGCTCGGGACAGCACGCGGTTTCGAAAACACGAACGCCGTTACCGCTCCTGGCTGGTTGTCGGCACGGCGTTCGTTTCCCCTTTTTTTAGCTGAGCGTTTGAAGTCTCTCGGGACAGAGCTTCATTCACTTATTGAACCGTTGCGCAGCGCTGCGCCTGGCTGGTTGTCAGCGCGCGCATCGGTTAATTTTTCCAACGGAAAACAAAACCACGAGCTCGGGACAGTGAGTGGTTATGGTAAATCGGACGTCGAGTCCGCTGCTGGCTGGTTGTCGGCCTCGGCGTCCGAATCATTTTCGCCTGAGGGTTATCATCTACCTGTGTTGCCGAATGAAGTTATTGAAATGATGGAAGCCGGACCCGGAAAATTCATTATCGACGGCACGTTGGGTGGCGGCGGTCATTCCGAACTTTTGCTCAAAACGGGCGCCAAAGTTTTGGGTGTAGATCGTGATCCAGAAGCTCTCGCGCATGCAGGGGAAAGATTGTCTGCCTTCGGCTCGCAGTTCTCGACCTTCCAAGCAAACTTTTCTGAAATTCCATCTTACGAAGGAATCGCAGCCGGTGAGTTAGCTGACGGTCTGTTGTTAGATCTCGGAGTTTCATCGCGTCAGCTCGATTCTGCAGAGCGCGGTTTTTCGTTCATGCGTGAAGGTCCTTTAGATATGCGGATGGGGCCGAACGCAACCATGCCCGCTGCCGAACTCGTCAACACATGGCCCGAAGCAGAAATCACACGCATTCTATTTAGCTATGGCGAGGAACCGAGATCACGTCGCATCGCCAGCGCGATTGTGACTCAACGTGAGAAAAAACCTTTTGAAACGACTCTGGAATTGGCGGCGTGTATTGAAAACGCAGTGGGCCGAAATAGCAAAATTCATCCTGCGACGCGTTCGTTCCAAGCCATTCGCATGGCGATCAACGAAGAACTCGAATCGCTAGCATCGATTTTAGAAAACGCCGCCAACGTATTAAAGCCAGGCGGTCGGTTGCTCATTATAACTTTCCATAGTTTGGAAGATCGCATGGTGAAACGATTTCTCCGGCATCATTCGCAACCTTACATCGACGATCCTACCTGGCCGGCACCTCGGCCCAACCCCGATTTTAAATTCCGGCTGATTTCCAAAAAAGCCATAGCCCCAAGTCAAACAGAGATCTCCTCTAACCCTCGAGCCCGCAGCGCAAAGCTTCGGGTTGCTCAGCTTTCTGGTCCCGAGATTCTAACCTCTAAATTCTGAAAATCATGAATCGCCGTCGTCACGAAATCGAAAACCGCATTTCATCATTCGCGATCTTTTCCCTAGTCCTCGCCTTAGCCATCGGCGCGGTCGGTGGTGTGTTGCGAGTATACTATCGCAACTGCCAGATCAAAGCCATGAGGGAGATCGACGTTGTAGAGCGTCGGATCGAAAAACATCAGTTAGATATCCGCACGATCCAAATGCGTCAGGATCAGATTCTGAATCTATTTGCCATGCGTAAGACACTTGAAGATTTGGGCACAGACCTGCGCCCAATCCCCCCAGGGGTGTCCGAAAAAATTCTTCCGTCTGAGCCCAACGCCGTCGCCTCTTCGAATACTAATCTGTGAATCGAGCTTTTCAAAACCGCTGTATCATCCTGTGTCTGGTTCTTGTAACCTTGCTCAGTGCTCTGTCGGCGCGCCTGATTCAAATCCAACTGGTTGATCGCAAACGCTACGCGGAGTCCTCAGCTAAAGCCTATCATCGCATTGAGCGGATACCTGCGATTCGCGGAATGATTGTTGATCGCAATGAAGAAACCATCGCGAAAAGCATTCCTGTTTCCTCGATCTATGTGGATAAAAATCACTTATTAGATCCAAAACTGGCATCCTTCGGCTTGGCTTACGAGAAAGTTTCAAAAGAGCCCGGTTGGGATGAATTGGGCCCTGAGGATAAGTTGAAGCGAATCCGCGTAGTCCGTGGCGATATCCTTTCAAGCGAACCTCCGGATATTATCGTTCAAAAACATATGGCGTATGCGATTGGTTTGCTTGCAAGGCCTATCGGAATGCGTCGTGACGAGCTTCGTGAAAAAATTGAAGGTAGCAAAGCAAAGTGGTTTCCAATCATCAAAGACGTTCCAGATGATATTGCCGAGCGCCTTCGTGAGATCGTGGATGAGAACCACATTGAGGGCTTTGTTTTCGAAAACTCGATCAAAAGATGGTATGCCAATCCGAAGATTGCAACTCATCTAACAGGTTTTACCGGTGAGATAGAAGAACAGCTTGAGAATGACCAAAAAACATACCGGATGATCGGAAGATTTGGTGTCGAATCTGCGATGGAAGAATATCTTGCAGGACGAGATGGACGTAGAGAACACCTACGGGATGCGCGTGGATTAGTTGTTCCTGGGAATTCTGGCAGTTTATTGCCACCAAGAGCGGGGTTGAATGTTAAACTAACAATCGATATCGGCATGCAGGCGATCATTGAAGAAGAGCTCGATGCCGGACTGGCAAAATATAAGTCCAAACAAGGAGCCGTTATTGTGATGGATCCAAACAATGGTGAGATTTTAGCAATGGCATCTCGGCCACATTTCGATCTCAACCATAAGGAAAATCTCGCAGAGAATTCTTTTAACTACGCGATCCAAGCGAAGTATGAGCCGGGCTCGACGATTAAAATTATTCCAACATCTGCTGCACTACAGGAGCGCTTAGTTACGCCACACACTGTGCTTAATTGTCCTAGTGTTATTCAGGAGCAGAAATTTATAGTTAAGGATGACCATTCCAGCGGCATGCTGACATTTGAGCAAATCATCCAAAAATCGAATAACACGGGTTGTTGGAAACTCGCGAAACAGCTCGGCCCGAAACGCTACTACGAATATGTTCACGCATATGGTTTTGGTAAGCGCACCGGAATTCAGCTCAGCGGAGAGAATCCAGGAACCGCGACAGTTCCTAAACTTCCGGTTGATTTTTCACGCTCGGCTTACGGTTATTTTATTGGAGTGACGCCAATTCAAATGGCTTCAGCTTATTCAGTAATTGCTGGAGATGGCAGATTACTTCGTCCGAAAATTGTTAAATCGTTGATCGCAAATGACGGCACGATCATTGAAGAATTTCAATCTGAAAGCCGTGGCCAAGTAATCTCGCCTGAAACCGCAAAAAAAATGCGGGATGCACTGTATAAAGTCACTCAACTTGGCGGAACTGCCACTCTGGCAGCAGTTCCTGGCTATAAGGTCTGCGGCAAAACTGGCACAGCCATCAAGCATGACCCCAAACGTGGTGGATACATTGACGCGTATGTCGTTTCCTTCGCTGGATTCATGCCTGCGGATAAACCTGCGTTTGTTTGTTATGTCGTCATTGACGAACCGATGACCAAAGAAGTCCCGCAATATGGCGGCCAGATCGCCGCGCCTATTTTCGCGAAAATCGCACAACGCCTCGCCACCCACATGAATCTCCAACCCACCGAACCGATCCCTGAAACGGTTGCTGCTCGGTAGCGTTTATCAAAAGCAATATGCTCCTTCGAAATCTCATTAGAAAATTACAAAAGGTCACGGTCGTAGGATCGGTAGATACGGAAATATCTGCCCTCACGGCTGATTCACGCACCGTATCGAAAGGCAGCTTGTATGCGGCGATCCGTGGGACTTCGATCAACGGTCATGATTTTATCAGCAATGCCATTTCGGCAGGAGCCTCGGTCATTCTAGCAGAAATCGCACCACCTGTGGATTTAGCCTCGGGAATCACTTGGCTGCATGTTCCAGATTCCCGAGACGCTCTTGCGCAACTCGCGGTAAGCCTTCACGAAAATCCGGCAGCGGAATTGAAGTTGGCCGGAGTGACTGGCACCAATGGAAAAACCACGATTGCGTTTCTGCTTCATCACATCATGAAGACGGAATGGCATCGTGCGGGTTTGCTCGGCACAATTCACATTGATGACGGTGAAACAGTCACTGTCGCGAAACATACCACACCGGGTTCGATCGAGCTGAATGGAATTCTTAAAACGTTTCGTGATAACGCCTGCCGTGGCGCGGTGATGGAAGTTTCCTCACATGGCATTCACCAAAAGCGTGTCAGTCATTTAGCATTCGATGCGGCGATTTTCACGAATCTAACACAAGATCATCTCGATTATCACGGCACGATCGAGAAATACATGGATGCGAAAGCTTCGTGGTTCCGTGATCTTGCGAGAAATCCGAACGGGAAAAAACCGACTGCAGTCATCAATATCGATGATGCGCGTGGAAATGATTTAGCCAAAGAGCTCGATGGCAAGATGCCAGTGATTCGTTACGGCTTTTCGGTAAATTCTGATTTCAGAGCCAATACCTTTCAGCAAGGCCGGGACGGCATGACCTTTGAACTTTCCGTGAAAGCCAGAACGTATCTCGTTCGCGCTCCATTGATCGGACGATTCAATGCTTACAATCTGCTCGCTGCAATTGCTGGCGCATCTGCCTGCGGAATCAAACCTCGCCAAGCAATTGCTGCTCTGGCCAATTCACCTCAAGTGCCAGGTCGCATGGAAAACGTTGGCAATTCTGGCGGAGCAACGGTTTTCGTCGATTACGCCCACACACCGGATGCGTTGGAAAATGCATGTCGCACTTTAAAAGAGCTCGATCCGCGTCGCTTGATCACCGTGTTCGGTTGCGGTGGAGATCGGGACACAGGCAAACGTCCGTTGATGGCTGCTGCGGCTGCTCGTTTTAGCGATGTCATGGTCATCACTTCTGATAATCCGCGCTCAGAAGATCCTGCGGAAATCATCCGTGAAATCGAAAGAGGCCTACCTAAAAAGTGCAATTACATCAGTGTGTTAGATCGCGCGGAAGCGATTGAAGTCGCCATTCAGAATTCGCTCTCGGGTGATATCGTTCTGATCGCAGGCAAAGGTCACGAGACTTACCAGCAATTCGCAGACCGCACGATTGATTTCGATGACCGGAAAAAAGCCGATTTCGCATTAAGAAAACGCTCAGAAGCGATTGCTGAAATGCGTGCGAACCCAACTCCACGCTTCTAAAGCCTTCCATTCGAAAAATGAAATCCTCAGCTCAACATATTTCTGAAATCCTCGGCTCAAAAGTCGTCGCGGGTTCTGGTGCTGTGGAGGCGAATGGAGTATTCACAGATACGAGAATACCCATCGCTGGCGGGCTTTTCGTCGCGCTGCGTGGAGATAATTTCAATGGAGATCAGTTTGCTGCATCAGCTTTGAACACAGGCGCATCCATCGCGTTGGTGCAGAAATGGGAAGGCGGAGAAATGGATTCAAACAAAGCAGTGATCGAAGTTCCGGATACATTGCTTGCCTTGCAACGCCTCGCGTATTGGTGGCGGAGTCAGTTAGATATTCCGATTGTTTGTATCACCGGATCGAATGGTAAAACCTCCACCAAAGATTTCACCACTTCGGTGCTTTCTCAGAAATTTTCTGTTAGCTCGACTAAAGGCAACCTGAACAACCACATCGGTTTGCCGCTCAGCATCCTGGCGACCACTCAAGATCACACCGCCGGTGTATTTGAAATAGGCATGAATCATTCTGGCGAGCTTGCGCCGCTCTGTGAAATCGCTCGCCCGCAATACGGCATCATCACCAACATCGGCACGGCACACATCGAGTTTCTTGGATCACGCGAAGCGATTGCTGAGGAAAAAAGCACGCTCGCACGTTACCTTCCTGAGACTGGGATTTTGTTCACGCCCGCAGGTTGTGATTTCAATGAGTATTTCCGTTCTAGAACTAGTGCTCGACTGGTTCCAGTGGGTAACGGACGTGGATTGGTGCGAGCTGAAAATCCCAAACCGCAAGCCGATGGAACTTGGATTGATTTGGTCATCCAAGGCGAAGATCCGGTTGAGGTATTCATTCCAGTTTTAGGCAAACACATGATCACCAATGCCCTGCTCGCCGCAGCATTGGGTTGGAAACTTGGACTTAGCCCTGCGCAAATCGCTCAAGGTCTAACATCGGTGAATCTCACGTCTGGCCGCATGCGCCGCATTCAGTGCGATGGAATTACTCTTCTCGATGACACCTACAATGCGAATCCAGAATCCATGGAAGCCGCATTGGATACGTTATGCGAAATGCAGGTTTCTGAGGGCGGTCAACGCATCGCAGTTCTCGGCAGAATGGGAGAACTCGGGCCATTCGCAACCGAAGCGCATTTGCGCATTGGAAAACTCGCCAAATCCAAAGGCCTGCGTCTGATTGCGGTGGGTGATGGCGCTGAAAAAATCGCCATAGGAGGTGATTCCATGCATTTGCCAGACAGCCAAAGCGCAGCAGAGTGGCTGGTCTCTAACACACATTCCGGCGATATCGTTCTCTTCAAAGGAAGTCGCTCAGCCGCCATTGAAAAAGTTCTTCAAACCGCCTTTCCAACCGCATGTTAACCGCAATTTACGATTTTTGGTACGCCGCTTTACAAGCTGAGATTGCCTCGGGTAAGGAAGGATGGGCGCATACTTTTTCTTTCCTCAATCTTTTTGGGTACGTCACATTCCGTGCCGCAACTGCTGGGCTGCTGGCGTTTACGATTTCGATCATCATGGGTCCATGGATCATTCGCAAACTCATCTCACTGAAGCTGGGTCAACCCATCCGCACCGCTGAAGAAGTTCACAAACTGGCGGAACTCCACGGCGGAAAAATTGGAACCCCAACGATGGGCGGAGTGCTGATTCTCGCGAGTGTTTTAATCTCAACATTGGTTTGCGCGCGGATTTTCAATCCTTTCGTCGCGGTTTGCGCATGCACCATGTGCGCATGCGGTCTTTTAGGATTTGTCGACGACTACGCAAAGGTGAAAAAGAAAAACTCGGATGGTGTGTCCAGCCGAACCAAGCTGTTTTGGCAGTTGGTCATCGCGCTGATAGCTTCAAGCTTCATCTATTTTAAACCTGAGATTTCTGGTTTCGGTGCCACCGCGCAGCAGATTCAAGATGGCGTCGCTGGTTTCCGTTTGCGTGACACTCCAATCGGAATCGGCGAGATCTGCTTTCCACTTTTTAAGACGCCTTTGATTGACTTTGGCATTTTGGTCATTCCGTTCTTTGTGCTGATCATCATCGGTTGCTCCAATGCGGTGAATCTAACCGACGGACTCGATGGTCTTGCGACTGGCTGCACCATTTCTGTGGCGCTTAGTTACTCCATGCTCGCTTACCTCGCCGGACACTTTTTCATGGCGACTGAATATCTCGTGATTCCTCACAATCGTTATCTCGCGGAGCTCGCGGTTTTCCTTATGGCTCTGGCAGGTGCAGCTTTTGGATTCCTCTGGTTTAACTGCCATCCCGCAAAAGTTTTCATGGGCGACACGGGATCGCTCGCCATCGGCGGAGCACTCGGCACGGCTGCGATTTGCACCAAGCAAGAACTGCTGCTCGTCATCATCGGCGGTGTGTTTGTGATGGAGGCGCTCTCCGTCATGCTTCAAGTCGGATCCTTCAAACTCCGCAAAAAACGCATCTTCAAAATGGCGCCGATCCACCATCACTTCGAGCTGCTCGGGTGGCATGAATCGCAAGTCATTATCCGATTTTGGATTCTATCCATCATGCTCGCGCTGTTTGGAATCGCCTTACTTAAAATTGCCTAAAACTTCATGAACGAAACCTTCAACATTACTGGAAAGCACATCGCCGTCTTTGGCGCTGGGCGGTCGGGTGTTGCGGCGGCGGCTCTGGCGTTACGCGAAGGAGCAAAAGTTTCCATGTGGGATCAGGGTGATCTCGATGTGTTTAAAAACGTGCCTTCTGGTGTTGAGATTCACGCGAATCTAACGATCCGTGATGCGGAAAATTTCTCTGCGGACATGATTGTTCTCAGTCCCGGTATCGATACTTATTCGCCGCTGGTTCAGGCTTTCGCTGCTAAAACTTTGTTGATGGGGGAGACTGAATTCGCCTCGAGATTTTATGACGGCGGAATCATTGGAATCACCGGAACCAATGGAAAAACCACGACCACGGAGTTGGTTTCAAGGATTTTAAAAGAAGCCGGAAAAGGCGGAACGCCGTGCGGAAATTATGGCATGCCTCTATCCGAGGTGGTTCTCGCTTCCGAGATTCCTACTGCAGTTTCGTTGGAGCTTTCTTCCTTCCAACTTGAAACGATTCATACGCTGCATCCTCATGTTTCCATCTGGTTGAATTTCGCACCTGATCACATGGATCGATATCCTACAGTTCAGGCCTACAAGAACGCGAAGCTACGCATTTTCGAAAATCAAACCGCAGACGATACCGTGATTTCTCGTTACGGTGAAGAGCTTGGAAAGATATCGCCTACACTCATCACCTTCTCAACTGAGTGCTCGGATGCCGATTTTTATTCGGATGGAAAGACGATCATTCACGAGGGAAAAGTGATTTTAAATATCGAATCAGAAACCGCATTGCGTGGACTTCACAATGCGGAGAACGCCATGTCGGCGATCGCTGCATGCATGGCGTATGATATTGATGGAAATGTCATTCGTCGCGCGCTCGAAGGCTACGCGCCGCCGCCGCATCGTTGTGAATTAGTTCGCACTCTTGATGGTGTGGAATACCTCAATGATTCCAAAGCCACGAATCTGCATGCGTTGCAATGTGCGATTCGTTCGCAAAGTCGTCCGGTGGTTTTGATCGCTGGTGGCAAAGACAAAGGATTAGATTATTCATCGGTGCTTCCATTCTTGGAAAAACAAGTTATAGAAATCATCACCTTCGGCGAAATTGCACGTCCGCTGGCGGATCTTTTCAGAACGGTTGTTACTTGCTCCACGGTATCAACCCTTGAACAAGCGGTTCACCACGCTCGTTCTGTCGCTCCGCGCGGCTCTACCGTTCTACTCTCTCCGGGCACTTCATCTTTTGACCAATTCAAAGGATATGAACACCGCGGAAACGTTTTCAGAGACATCGTCCAACAACTTCATTAATCACTCATCTAACAAAGCCTATGAAACTCGATCAAATCCCCACTCGTCGCAAACCAGTCCAAAAGACTGTTTATGCACGTCTTTTCAATCGAACCAAATTCCGCAAGCAACGTGCTTCTGCTGCAACTGCATCTCCTGAAGAATTCGATGACTCGGGTAGTAATATTTCGCGTTCGCTTTCGATTATTTTCGCGATCCATATTGTAGCGATCGGAATGATTTTCATTCACAAGCAGTATCTCTCCGGAAGAACTGCCGCACCTGCGGTTGCGAATCAAGAAGAGGCCGATCATTCTGTTGCTGCCGACGTTTCACCAGAGAGAACGGCCCGACTTCCACAACTGAGTAATGGGTATACGCCGCATATGGTGGAAAAGGGCGATAATTTCGCCATCATTGCAGCTAAGCATGGAGTTGATGAAACCGAGCTTCGCAAACTGAACCAAGGAAAGGAGCTGCGCGCGGGTAATCTGTTCCGTATTCCTCAATCCAAACGGATTGTCGCTGTCGAGCCGCCTGAAGTTGTGGCGATTCGTAATCAGGCCACGCCGAATGAATCTGAGCGTGGATTAGTTGAAATTTTACCCACTGCAAATGGTTCGCAGAACACTGCAAATCTTCCTAACGCGATTCCGCGAGCTGTGCCAACAGGCTTAATCGGTAAAACTCACACGGTGAAATCCGGTGAAAGCGTCTGGAGAATTTCCAAACAATATAATTTGACCGAGAAAGAATTGATGAGCTTGAACGGCATCTCCGATCCAAGCAAACTCAAAGCAGGTCAGGTGCTTAAACTTCCCTAAAACATAATCATTCGTGCTCAAACATAGCTCAACCATCCTGATCATCGCAGTCGCTTCCCTTTGTGGGTTGGGGTTGGTGATGCTGGCGAGTACTGGGTTTTGGGTGCGCGGACTAGAGAATCCTTATTATTTCGTCAGCCGGCAATCCATGATGGTCGGTATCGGAATCATCGCAGCGATTATTATGGCGAAAATGCCTCTGGAGTGGATTCGTCAAATGACTCCGGCTGTCTACATATTAAGCTGCATTGCGTTGGTGCTTTGTTTTGTTCCTGCGGTGAACGTCGAACTTTACGGATCAAAACGTTGGATCGAGCTGCCCGGCATTGGCCAGTTCCAGCCTTCCGAGGGAGCGAAGATCGTCGTCGTCATCGCGATGGCCTTGTGGTTCTCACGTTGGCAAACCGAAGTGAAAACGTTCTGGCGTGGATTCGTTCTTCCTGGGTTGATCGCTGTGGTGCCCATTGGTTTGATTGCCGCGGAGACAGACGTCGGAACCGCTCTTTCACTTGGCGTGACTGTGGCAGCGATCATGTTTTGTATCGGAACACGCATCAGTTACATGCTTCCTACGGCTATCTCAGCCGTCGCATTTGCGGGATGGTTTCTCTACAACAACGCCAACCGTTGGGGCCGGATCGAAGCATGGCTAGATCTTGAAAATCCCATTCATCAACTCGATCGCGGTATGCAACAGTGGCGCGCGCTACTTGCATTAGGCAATGGCGGTCCATGGGGAGTTGGACTGGGGAACGGGGTCGAAAAGTTCGGAACGCTTACGTTTGCTCACATCGATTTCATCTTTCCTGTGATCGGTGAAGAACTCGGACTGATCGCTACCTTGGGCGTCGTGCTCTGTTACGTTCTCATCGCGATTGGCGGGATCGGGATCGCGCTTCAAGCAAAGCAAGTTTTCGAGCGCTGCATCGCCCTAGGTTTAACCTGCGTCATCGTTGTTCCAGCCATGGTGAACATCGGCGTGACAACCGCGGTGCTTCCAAACGATGGATTGCCACTCCCATTTGTTAGTTACGGTGGAACGAGTTTGATCTTCAGCCTCGCGGCGGTGGGCTTGCTTGTGGGAATTCATCGCCGTATGCAGTTGGTGCCATCTCAGGCTTATCCAATTGGTAGCAAGGTGAAATTCGCCGTCCGCCTGTAAAGCAGAGGTTTATTACTACGTGTCTAGTAATTGAGCGGATCGTGACTAGTTCGTAACACGATTCTCCTTTGATGAGTCATCCGGAGTCAGGTTATCGGGTCATTTTAGGGTGTAATCCGCAGGGTCATGGCCAGCCTGCAATGCTGGTATCCCGTGTAGTTTAAGGGATTGTCTGGGGTATGAAAAAAACTTCAAAAAACTTTGGAAAACGTATTGACGTCAGGTGAGCGGGGAGTGTAGCTTTCGCCCGCCGTCGCGAAATGCTTCGGCGCGAGAGACTCTCAGTCGGTCGCGGTAATCAGCATGAAGTAGGTTCGTCCTACCTCTCATCAGTTGCCCGATCGGCTTTTTAGTCCCCTCGAAACAAGCTCTTTGACAGTGTGACCCAGCGAAAATCGTGCCAAGAGAGATCGAAAGATAGCTTCTGGCAGTCGTAAGCAGATGAGATTGAGTTGGGATGAAGAAAAAGATTAAATTGTGCGCTGCGCGAAATAACGCGCAGTACGTAAGGACTTAGGTCCTTATAAGGTCAATTTGGAATACGATATCCTAGAAGTCTTAGGACTTTGAAAGATACGCCAACCGAATTTT
>JANPJY010000044.1:0-17119 GCA_031425735.1 Akkermansiaceae bacterium
CTTCAGAGCTCGGCCTCGACGACGATGAGAAGCTTCTTGATGATACCATTGAGGAGGAAGGTAGCGCGGACAAGAAGCTCACCAAGCTTGCGACTGGCGGGATGCTATCGGGTGGCATCAATGAAGCGGCCTGCCAAGACCGTTGATTCCCACGTAATGGGAACTTGATATTGAGGCGGAGACGGCAGTGGTGCCGTCTCCGAGATTGCTGCCAAGGCAGTTGAATTGTAGCGGCGATCATTGGTCGCCGTCTTCTATTCTGAGCCCTCCGTTATTTCCCTTTGCTCCTGTAAAATATTTTTTGAACAGAAGGTAACGAAGGAGCTTCGCGCTTGGCTTTCGATTTGAGGATTTTTTTATGGTAAATGGGATGTGATAGCTGGGTTGTTCCAGCCCTTCGTTATCTTCGTTTCCTTCTGTGAAAAATTTCTAACCAGAAGCTGCCTGTCTCACGGCATGAGGCCGAACGGTGTCTCAGGGGGTGATGACACCCCCGCTCCCCACCCGCCGCCTCATCTTCCCTCGCCTCGACCAATGTCCTCAATACCGGAGAGCCGCGCCTCCGGCCGGCTTGGAGCGCATGAGGTTTCATAATTTAAGAAATGTTAAAATGAGACTCCTGACCCGAACGGCACGGGATTAAGCCAAGAAGGCAGGGACTTTTATCCTTAAAAGTCCATATCTGACGGAACGACCCATCCCATCGGTTCCTTTCCGTGCAATGCGCCGCGAGATATGGCCGGCAAGGATCGCCATCCCTGCCTGTTGCACGAAAAACGGCTTAATCTCGTTCTCACCTGACCCCAATTACGAGCGGGCCTATTGCAACTCGCACGATCCAACTCCACTCACATTGCATTTCAGGCCATCACGGAAGGAATTCCCCTGATTTTTCCGTGTAGATAGGGCTTTCCGACTCTTATGAGAGTTGGTCGGATTCGTGCGAGAGGAAGCACGTAACCACTAAACAAATAATACCATGTCAATCGGACTCATACTCGCAATCATCCTCGTTCTCATCCTTCTGGGCGTTCTTCCAACTTGGGGGCACAGTCGCAGTTGGGGTTATGGTCCCAGCGGACTACTGGGCGTCATCCTGATCATCGTAATCGTTTTGATCGTGATGGGAATCATTTGAGGACCCTCGCTCTTATATAAGTGAACGGGCGTGGCTTCGGGAGATTACCGAGCCACGCCCCTTCGCGTGTCAAGGTCTCAACTTCTTTGAAGAAATTCTAACAACCTCTCACCAATTGTGATCTCTCCCCCCACCAAGCACCTCTTCGATTTCATCCAGCACGTTTGTGCAACGAATGGCATCGATTAACTCGCTATTCAGATCATCTGCATCAGGTGCCTTACGGAGGCTGAGGATACGTCCGTCATCTTCTGACGACGAATCCTTGAAATACGAATAAAGCACAGCTCCTGCGAGAGTTTGACAACCCTTGGGGTTTTTCTCGATCCAATCGGCAATGAAGTCATCTGGTTTCATATTCTTTTCACAGCATCTAAATTCAAATCACTTACCATACGGCCCAAGAAAGCGCTCTCCGTTGAAATGAATCATGTGATCAGGAGCATCTGCGATCCAGACATGAGTCCCCCACGGAATCCATTCTGCATGAGGAGAAAAACTTTCCCGATCTGCGAATGCACTGAAAAACACCACATGCTTATCGCTTTGCGCAACGCAATCATTCAGTTCAGCCATTCTCGATTCCGTGATATAACTCCGATTCGGCACGCTATCGATCAGAAACAACCAATCGCGCTCTCCGTCAAGAATCACAAGATCAGGAAGCCAATCGCGATTCTGAATAGATACGCCAAGTGCCGACAAATTCTTCAGATCGGTATCGTTCGTAGGATCGAACACATTAGGTTCGCGAACATACCGAGGGACGAAGTCTTTTATCACTCGATTCATCAAATCCAGACTCAAAGTTTTCATTGGGTTTTTATTATCTGTTAGATTTTAGAAGCAATGCTACCTGGCTTAATCTTTGCTCCGGGGTAATGTGCTAAAATTTGTGCCTTCAAACTGCGGAGAAACGTTATGGAACCAAACTCGGGTAACGGAATGCGATGATTGATCTTCTTGGTGGCGATATTTTCATCGGTCACGATAAATGCTCCTGCATCATAAAGTCGTGCACCGATGCTTTGCTTCATGAAAATCTTGTATCGCTCAGCGTAGGACGTGCCATCAAAGGTTGCTAGATCGGAGCTACCGGGAGTTCGGAATGGTGGCATGGCCTCGAAGTGCGGCTGTTTGATCTTTACCGATTTGCTGTCGGATGACGGTTCATATTTACCAACGAAGAGATAACCCAGCCAAGGCCGTGGTAGTTGTCGCAGAAATCCGTCGTTCTGATATGTCGTCCAGAAATCGGTGGCGTTGCCTATGCTTTCTTCGAGTCTGTTGTTCTGGTTGTTACCGATGCTTTTATCCTGCGACTTGAATTCGAGTGCTGTATACAGGACGGGTTCGCCTTTATCACCTTTCGCCGAATGAAATCGACTATTAGCGAGCACGATCAAATCCCAGTTCTTCGAGGGTCGGAAAAACGACGGTAAAATGGACGGTGTTGTCGCGAGGTGACCACCTGCAAAAATGTGTTCTGGTTTGACGTTTAGCCCGATGAGAAAATCTTGAATGGCTACCGCGAAGCCATCCATGGTCTTACCGTGTAGGTTGGCATCGCGTGTTCCACCTTGGACTTTTTTGGGGACAGCGCTTTTCTTGGAATTCCACCAATATTGGATCGCTTTGTGAAATAGGTCAGTCTCTGTCAGGGCTTTCATCTTGGAATAGAGTCGATCTGATAGGCTTCCAATGCAGCTTCGGTGGCAAGCTCGAAGTCTTGGGTATCGAAGGCATGCCGAAGCGTCTTTGCCAGTTTTGGGGAAATGTTTGCCGGATCGGGCACGCGGATGCGGCGGAGATATTGCGCTTGGAAACGCAGATAACCACCGCGCATGCGCACCCCATAACATTGGATGAAAAACTGGCCGACTTCCGACATGAGTAAAGCTCCCAACACTCGTAGATCCCATTGCTCTGAAGTGATCCAATACAGGTTGTGCTGCGGATAAGTTTTACCTTCGTCGAGACAGGGCAGCAGGCGATCCTTGATGTCAGCGATGTAGAGTTTGTCCTTTTTGAAAAGCTCAAGGTTCACGCGATCGATGGTCTTGTGCCAGTTGTGTGGCTTGTCTTTTTTTGCGGTGTGGCGCGCTTCAAGAAGTTCGCGATGTTTGCCGAGGTGCTTTTTAAACGCGGGATATTCTGTTAAATCCACTAGTCCGTTTTTGTTCCATGGATTGGCAAGATAATGACCCGACCATTTGACTCTTCCCTGCTCCAGATCATAAGCCATCGCCAGAGGCAAGGCTCTGTCTTTTTCGTAAACGGGCTTTTCTGATGAGATGAAAACTTTATCCGCTCCCGTCGCAACCCCGATCCCGATTTTTGTGCCGGTTTCCTTGGATTCCAAAGGCAGGCAAGTGGCTTCCAAATGCTTGAGCATCTTCAGTTTCTCAGGAGAAGAACAGGGCCACGGCTCACTACCATGAAACCAATCGGGAAAACGAGCGGTGTTCATACTAGGACTCGAACCTAGAAAAGTAATCGACTTCACCAAGCTCTGGGTTTCCTCCCATTCAATCCCAGGTAATGCTTTTGAAACAGTGACCGGACCTTGCGTTTCACGCGCAAGAATCGTCACAGCCGGATACGCGGAAACCTCGCTTTCAAAAGCCTCCACATCGTGCGCTTCGATAATGTGTCTGACTGCAAAACCCTGTGTGGTGATGAATTCGCGCAGCGCACTACCGTAATCGTTCAACATCCAGCGGTCAGCGCAGATGTATGCGCAGACACCATTAGGTTTCAACTGGAGCAGAGCGGCTTGATAAAAGGCGACGTAGATATCTGCGCGACCCCGCATCGCGCTGAAACCGTTCCGATACATCGCCGCCTTTTTCGCCGGAATTTCCTCCAAGCGAATATATGGAGGATTGCCGATCACAAAGTCAGCGATGGGGAAACACAACGAGGCTTCCAAGAAATCCCCGGTCTTGATCCAACTCCGCGCAAGCTTCTCAGCAGTGGCCGATGAAACGCCCGAGGAAATCAAAGTCGATTTCACCACTTCAATCCCCCGCTCCGCTGCCTCTGGATCAATCTCGAATGCCTGCAAAGCTTTAGTCGCCGCCGACAAGGGCAACCCATGTATTTCACACGAAGCAACCAACCTCTTCACCATCCCACTCAAAAACGCCCCGTCCCCCGCCGACGGCTCCAAGGCCACCATCTCCACCAAACGCTTCTCCGGCAAATACCCCGCCAAATCCAACACCAACTCCACCATCCATGGCTTGGTGTAAACAACACCTGCCTCGCAGGGAGCTGAAGTGGTTTCGATTGAGATCATGGGGTCATGTAAGAGTTTTAGGAATTCTAGTAAGGACCAAGAAAACGACAACCGTTGCGATGGAGCATGTGATCAGGCGTTTCGGCAACCCATGCTTCGGTCTCCCAAGCAATCGAAACATGGTATTTGCTATAAGTTTTGTGATCCACAAATGCGGTAACGAAAACCAAGCCCGCACGCGCGGAAGCAAAAAGGACGGTTAATTCGTTTTTACGCTTTTGATCGATGGGACCATGTGACGTGACAGCTTCGATGACAAACAACCAATCGTTTTCTGAATCGTAAATCAGGACATCGGGGGCTTTCCCTCGGCGCGGTAAAACGATGTCGAGTTCTAACAGGGCAGAGGCATCACTGATGATCTCCTTATTCGCCGCGTCGCCAAGTAGCAGCACTTTTGCACCGCGAACGAAGCGGGGCGTGAATTCCTCAACGATAGCGCGGATCAGGGTATTCTGTCCTCCAGCGGAGAGTTCGATGATCGCACCATCTGGAAGAAGTACAGACTCGCGAGGAAGATTGCGATGCCGAGCTTGAAGCGCTTTCGCAGCAGGATTCTCCAAGAATTTCTTGAGGCGTTTTTTGAATGTTGTTGTGCCTATACTTTGCAAGAGTTCGAGGGCTTCCAGCGAGAGCTGATAGCACCACTTCGGACTGTTGATCGGACGGTCAAGTTGGTCAGGATTTTCGATAACCAGTCCGTGTTGAACAAATTGATGAACGGTCTGCCGACGGATGATTTCGCGTGTGTTGGGGGCATAGCGGACTTCATAGTTATCGCGCATCCAATCCATCATCTCGGTGATTCTTCTCAATGGCGCGCTGGTGGATTTCCATAAAGTGCGAGGCCGGATGTCGGCCAGAGCAAGGAGAGTGAGAGCTGAGCGTTCGTTTTGTTGCTCACGCGGGATGCCTACTGCGATCAGTAATTCCAGAGCCTCTTTCACTCGTTTTACTGCGGCGGGCTTGGTGGTCATGCAAAGGAAGGTGCGCCAAGTAGCTTTGTCATGACAAGGTCAATGGCGGTTTGATTGCTGTCATCGATGGATGCTTTTCCCAGGCTCTCCAAGGTCTTGACATTTGGATATCGAAACGCGCGTAGGTCGGAAGCATTGACCTGAGTGTGTCCGTTGAACTGGCGAAAATACCGATCCGCTACTGAGGAATTCAGAAAGCGGCTCAAACCTTTCGCCAGCGCGACAGAAAGCCCGGCGCGTTTGCGGTGGAAAAAGTTCAGGTGATTTTCGATCGCAATGAGTTCATGCGAAAAATCGGATGGATTCAGCACACCTGCGACGAGGCGGCGTTTTTCTTCCTTCGATGAAAAACGTTTGATGAGCACGAAGCGTGAATTCGGAATCAACCAGCGACGGGTCTCATCATTGATTGTGATCGCCACGGGCTTTTTGCCGATCCGGGCATCTCCGTAATCCGCAGCATCACTCAATGGAGGATGCACGCGACCCGACTTGATGCAGTGCGGATAGATCATCGGAACGTCGTTCTTTCTCAATCGTTGAGAGAGAAAATCTTTAAGGCGAAAATCAACCACTGGGCCTGTAGAAACTTCCAGCCCCAGATGCTCCAACTTGCATGGAAGCGATTGCACGAAATCCCTCACCTCATCCGCATCGGTTTCTGTGGCGATGTGGATGACTTTATCTGGATCATCCTGACGCACAAAACGCTCCATCGGAATTTTAGCAACGACTGGGGACACTAAACTTCCTGTAGAAATTGTGATCTTATCCCGCTTAGTGCCGCCCCGGCTAAGATGGAACAAGATGTTCTCTTGCAGAACTTCATCACGACCAAACGCATCTGAGCGAGAATCAAAAAGATGAACCTGATGAAACCTAGATTTTTCTAACAAATCCTTGCGAAACTCGCGGAAATACGGCCCGTTGCAGAAACTGCGCGGCGTGATGGCTGCCAGCTCTCCCTTGTCAGCGAGTTGCCGAAGTGCCAACCAAACAAACGCCGCGTAAAGATTGGAAGTTTCCATGCCGATAGACTTCAAAAGAACCCTCTCGCGCGATCGTGTAGCGATCTTGCGATACGGTGGATTCAGAATCGCATGGGTCACACTTGGCTTATGGCACTCTCCAAAAAGTCCTGTGTCCAAGGCCTTTGTCGCTCCCTCTACATAACTTTCATGCTGAAGGTGAACCGTAACTTGGATGCCGATCTTTTGTAAGGCGAAGGCACAGCTAGAAAGACTTTTGCGCAACGCAGGAATGAACGCCTCGTCCATTTCCCACGCTTCCAGCGTTACCTCTTCCAACAATGGCAGAGCGCCGCTGGCTCGCAGATCGATGATGCGTTCAACCACAGCCGCCGTCAAAACTCCCCCACCCGCTCCGGGATCGAGTAAATGAATCGCTGACCGGTTCAAACTCTTTTCGCTAAACCAAGCTGCCAAAAAGTGAGCGATCGGTGCAGGAGTGAAAAATTGCCCTGCTTCACTCCGATCCAACCGCGTCTTTTGCCCACAAACCTCCCAACCGATGGAATCGGCTGATGTCAGGACTTGGGATGCGGAAGGAGGAATCATGAGTTCACTTGAACAGTTTCAGTCTAAAGTGTCAACCTGGAAAACTGAGGGAATGTTTGAATTTGTAACATCACCATCCAATACCTAATCCCAAAAATCCTCAACCACGAATCCTGCAAATTCTGACAGTAGCGGCGATCTTCGGTGGCCGTCTTCTCTTCCTCCCGCCGCCTCATCTTATCCCCCCTCGAAAAAAGTCCTCCATACCGGAGAGCCGCGCCTTCGGCCGGCTTAAGGCGCATGAGGTTTCCTATTTCAGAAATTTCTCCCCAAATCAAAAATCACATATCAACAATCATCAATCGTCAATTAAGCGAACCAGCTGAACTGTCCATTGCTTCTCAACCACCGAATAGATTGATGATTTACGATTGATGATTTTTGATTTTTGAATGAAGAAGACAGATGGGAAGAACCTGTTTGATCCAATGCGTTCCATCTGGCGTGGCACGGAACCTAGGTTGTTGATGCCTGAGGGGAAGTGAGGGGGTTGCTCAACTTACCATTAGAGTTCATCATCTGGCGCTATTTTCAATTGATACTGATTCCTCGGTGGTCTCCCTTTTCTTAAATCTTCCGCATCATCGACTGCAGATTTTAGCGCGGGTAATTTTTTTATTAGAGACGGTGGAATCCGACCCGTAAGAGCGTCTATAATTGTTGGGATACCATCATGATCAATCATGATATTATGCTTATGAAGATCCGCCATAATGTAGGCATCGCCTTGCAGCCAGAGAACCACACAATTCAATCTAAGGTTCCGAGTTTTTGCAGCTTTCGTCTGCTTTATAGCCTCTTCCAAATCACAACCTTCAGGGTCGTTGGCTAATTCCGCATATGGTTGTTTAACTAATAGAAAATCACCCTGCTCAGAAAGACCTACAATTTCAGTAGGATGAGCGCCGACATCGTTTAATAACGCTAATTTGTTAACGTATCGCGTAGATTGGCCTGTGTTTTCTCAACTCGATAACGATCTTCCTCAGGAAGCCCTGGTGCCTCATTTTCTCCGATCCGCACAATCTCGCATTTCATTCCGAGAGAGCCGTTTTCTCTTAGATCGAACAACTTATAAACTACGTCCTGTTCCTTATCGTGGTAGGGTCTCGCCTCGGCTCCTGATTTCAGGGCGACTAGTTCGCTACTTTCCAGGTAACCATCCGCATCAGGAAAAATTCCTAGCTTTTCTAACCGGATTAGCGGGACGTCCCACTCTGCGCACCTTCTGACAAACTCGGCATCCCAAACATTAACCGGAATCGATTCCCTCGATGCAGCGAATGAAGCCGCTTCCAAGATTCCGCTCGCTCGTCTTCGGTTAATGGCAGCGCAAGCTGCTCGCTGACGGTTGCAACTGGTTTTTTGTCCGATAGCTGTCTGCAATCCTGTTCTCCAGTCGAATTCGAATTGTGCTGAGATTCTTTCATCCAAAGTAAATTAGGTCGTCCAGAGATAGATAGCAACCGGCTCGATCATTTGCAAGCTGGCGAATTAAAATTTATCTTCTGATCGTCGGGTCAGGTTTTAATCTTAGTCCTCGTGAAAATAAGCCAAATTCTCCACTATTTCACAAGTGAACGGATTTTAGGGCTGTCCTTTCCGATCATCACCGCCCGCTCATTCAAGGAGCTGCCGTGTCCCCACGGCATGAGGCTAAACGGTGTCGCACCGTTCGATCAAGAAATGAGGGTGAGAAACCCTCAACCTCAGGGGGTGATGACACCCCCGCTCCAGCAATCGCACCAGCTAGCTTAACTCAAGGCGAATTCGAATACGAACCCTTCCGTGGCAAAGCCGTCGTGGTTTCTCCCCAAATCAAAAATCACATATCAACAATCATCAATCGTCAATTAAGCGACAAGCTGAACTGTCCTTTGCTTCTCAACCACCGAATAGATTGATGATTTACGATTGAGGATTGTTGATTTTTGAATGAAGAAGACAGATGGGAAGAATCTGTTTGATCCAATGCATCCCATCTGGGGTGGCACGGAACATCGGTTGTTGATGCCTGAGGGGAAGTGAGGGGGTGGTGTATCCACATATTGTCTGTGCCAATGAATTACTCATTCGATTTAACAATAAAATCGCTTTAATAGATCTACCTTCATCCACTCGACGAGTCCGAATATAATTCCGTGTCTTTCTGACCTATGAAAGGGATAGTGCAACTTATCAAATGGACTTCTAGACGCTAAATCTGGATGAAAATGCGGTGATATTGCATAAGGATTCTGAGAGTTAGCCTCACTATCCTCATCAAGGTCAGGATGGCATTCGAAGCGAACGATTGGATTTATTATACCGATATCAGCTTCCTCAGCAACATGATAGCTGAAGGCATATAAAACTGGCGTACTATCTATTTGCCTGAATTCTTCCCAAACACTCAGACGTAATTTCCCTTTGGGAATTCGTACATTTCCTTTTAAACAGAGACTTGGATTGTGCCGTGGACCCCTACTTTCGGTGGCGAGAATCTCAACTCCACCGGATAAAGTTGCCAAAGCTTTTTGCAGTTTAGTTTGACGATCCTTTAATTCTCGCGGCATCATAATTAGGTGGGGAAAGTTACTCCGAGATGCCAAAAACACGATCTCTTACGTATTGCGCCTCAGTTGAGCTGAATTCTAGTGATTCCATTAGGACAGAATCAATCTGTTCTTCCCACGCATGCATGGATCTATCTTGTGATTTTCCTTTCTGCTTATGATTTTCTAATGTTGCAGCCCAAAGCTTTTCGCCGAGTCGACTGAGCTCAGATCTTGCGAATGATTTTTTATCAGTTAGAAAATTTGGAATAGGCAGTTGAATTATTGCCTTCTGTTCAACCAAAATCCAGCCACCCCGGCGCACAGGCGCAACTTGACGAAGAAACCAATCAGAAATTGATGAGTTTAAATATGCCATCAAACTAAACTTCTCGTATTTTGAATCTTCTATGATTAACCATGATCCACCTCCCGTGCTTCCCAATATTGCACTCATTTGACTAACATAGCTCACTGAAGGCCTTAAACATAGTTCAGAAATGTATAATTTGGGAGATTTATCATAAAGACTTGATGTTCTTGGACGTATCAATTCGTACCAAGATTCCCTATTAAGACTTTTTCTTTTCTCTAAAACTAAACGATTTTTCTCCAAATATTTAGCGCATTTGGGATATTCCTTCTTAAGAGCGGACCAAGAAAACTTACTCTTAGTCTTAGTATCGTATGGGTAAATTAGTCTCGAATTCGTGACCGATGCCCACCTCCTTAAATCTCTTCCCCGAAAAACTGGAATAGTGATACTTTTTTCTACTTCCAGTAATGTAGATTCAGACCGATCCGATCCAAAGTAGGTTTCCTCATTTATTACAAATACATCATCTGCGCCGGTTTTAACTCCTTGTGAAACCTTAATGCCTGTATCACCGAGACGAGTTGAATTAATCGATAATTTCTTTAGTAGGTCCTTCTCCTTTTGATTTCGGAAAATCCAAGGGGATGTATTAGTAGGTTGATCCACTCTAAAAACCTCGTGCTGTTCTTCATATCCAGTGGACATGCTTAACTGAGCTAATTGCGAGGCAGGCGTATCGGATAGTTCAAATATTTTCCCTATTGTGGCTTGCGTAGGTGTGGATGTCGCTCCTTTTTTACGAAGTAAAATGATGCATATATAGACTCCAACACCTTGAAAAACGGGCTGATCTTGAAAATCTACTACCTCAAGAAGATCCGCTTGCTGAGTTAGCCATTCTCTTAGGCGTCCTGCGCTTGAAGATTGAAGAAATGCCTGTGGTAGAACTAAACCACAGAAACCACCTGATTTGAGAATCTTGATTGAAGCTTCTATAAATAGGATGTAAGAATCAACTCTACGATCACCAAATTCAAAACCTAATTTGATAAGTTCTGGTGTGTAATCTTTAATCAATCTTTCATATTTTATGTATGGAGGATTTCCCACTACTATATCAATAAAGGAAGATGTGTTTGAAGTCAGACTGGAAAGAGAAGGATCAATAGGTGCATTTCTAAGAAGGTCGAATTGAAATAGGTTTAGTTGAGGAACTTTCATACTGCTGGTTTCAACTAAGCATTTCGCAACCAAGTTCAATCTAGCTCCTTCCACTGCACGTGAATCTGCATCCAATCCCACGATAGATGTCATTGCGTCTTTACGCCATAGTGGTCGGCGTAACATTTCGTGTAATGCTGCCACCAGAAACGGGCCTGAACCACACGAAAGATCTGCCACTACTGGACATTGCGTGGGGTTTGTAGCTTCATATTTTCTTATCAAACTGCCTGCGATATAATGAACTAAATAGTCTGGAGTATAAAATATGCCCTTGGACTTTCGTATGTCGTCAAATGATACCGCGTAGTCATCAAACAACATATCCGCCTGATTGTTTATAGGGCGTGTTTCCCTTATGCGAGGAGTGTAACGCAGATATTCTTCATAAAATCGACCAAGAATATCCACGCTAATTGCGGAAAAATCGTAATTAATTCCCCATTCCTTATAACCATACATTTCAGAGATCAATGACCTTAATGGTATACCATCGAGACCGTTTAGATCTGTCACGTTTAACACAGGGTAATTGGCTATTTCCCTAACTTTGGAAAATCTAATTTTAAGTTGAGCTGTTAAAGTTGTCTTAGAACCGTCTATGTAGCTTTGAAGCTTATCAACAAAATGACCCGAGTCTTCGAGGAAACGCACTAAAATAAGACCGTTGATCAATTGGTAGATCCTTGCATCATTCTCTTCGGTAGCCGTTCCTAACGACTGAAGAGCCATCATTCGCCACCTCGACATTCTTTCAACTAAGTGCAAGTCGATTGGCTGTCGTTTAGTTCTAAAAGGAAAGGCATCATACAATTGCCCTAATTGATTTTTAGCTATTCCAGTTGGCGTCAACAATGCAAGTTTTGGAGCGTCCAGTAGAAATTCCTCTGACGTTAGCTGCCAAGCAACTGCACTTGTGATATCGTCGGGACGACTTACCCAGTAAGATCCAAATAAGCCCAAGGAATTAAAATCGGTGGCTACAACCCAAGGAATATCCCTATTATAAGCGACATTTAATTCTGAATATACTTTAGTTATATTGCGGGGATTAGCAGCAACCACACTCACAACAGGACAGTTTTCAACTCGAAGACTAAATCTATCAGGGGTTTCTCCTTCGATTGAAAAAGCAGATCTGTCCCCCCAGTCCAATGCTTCAAATAATTTTTTTGCCCGAGATATATTTGTGCCTTTCTTCTCGATCCTTGAACGATCGAGAAGTTCACTGAGTCTCCTATAAAGTGCCGCTTGCATCTTAGTTCAAATATCAATGACCTACAGTTATCAGCCTCTTCAGAAGGTGATCAAACGAACATTATTAATCAAGCTGTTTTTTTCCAGATCCATCCTACTGACAAGCCTCGCACTCTCCGCCGTTCATCATCGCATCGATGGAGCATGCCATCTTCTGCTCTGCAGTGAACGTCTTAGCAGCTGCGTTAGTCGCGGCAGTCGCAGCGGTAGTCGTCGCCATGTGACCGCGTTGTTCCTTCTGAACATTGAGGGTGGATTTCTCGACGCCGGAGGCTTGCATGGTGCGGAGGTAGTAGGTGGTTTTGAGGCCTTTGTCCCATGCACGACGATACATGTGTGAGAGAGTTTTGAGGTCCGGAGTCGCGAGGAAGAGGTTGACCGATTGGGATTGGTCTATCCATTTCTGGCGGCGAGCTGCGGCATCGATGATGTATTCGTAGCCAACGCCGAAGACTGTTTTGTGTTTCTGTTTGAGAGCTTCCGGGATGTCGTCGATGTTCTCGAGTTCACCATCGAAGTATTTCAACTGATCGACCATTTCCGGGCTCCAGAGATTGGCTTTCTTGAGGTCACGAACCAGCTCGGTGTTGAGGATGGTGAAATCGCCGGAGAGGTTGGATTTCACGTAGAGGTTTTTGTAGTTCGGCTCGATGCACGGAGTGGTGCCCATGATGTTAGAGATCGTCGCTGTCGGAGCGATCGCGAGCACGTTGGAGTTACGCATGCCGTGTTTTTTGATTTTATCACGCACGACGGACCAATCCATTTTGCCACCACGCGGGACATCGATCTTGCGACCGCGCTCGTCTTCGAGGAGATCGACTGTGTCTTGTGGGAGAAGTCCCCTGCTCCATTTCGAACCTTGGTAGGTGGAGTAGGTTCCAACTTCAGCCGCGAGGTCGGAAGAAGCGCTGTAAGCGTAGTAAGCGATGGCTTCCATCATCTCGTCATTGAACTCGACTGCGGCGTCGGATGCGAAGGAGAGGTTGCGTTTGTAGAGTGCGTTCTGGAGACCCATCACGCCAAGGCCGATGGGGCGGTGGCGGGAGTTCGCGGTTTTCGCAGCTTGGGTTGGGTAGAAGTTGATATCGATGACGTTATCGAGCGCACGGATCGCAACGGTGATGGTTTCCTTCAACATTTCATGATCGAGAGCACCATCGCGGTTGATGTGTGAATCGAGCACCACGGAACCGAGGTTACAAACAGCGGTTTCTTCGTCCGATGTGTTGAGGGTGATCTCGGTGCAAAGGTTACTGGAGTGAATGACACCGCAGTGATCTTGTGGGGAACGGACGTTGCACGGGTCTTTGAAAGTGATCCATGGGTGGCCGGTTTCGAAGATCATTTTCAACATGCCTTTCCAAAGCTCGATGGCTGGAATCGGGCGGGACCAGATTTTGCCTTCGGCAGCCATGGTTTCGTATTGCACGTATTTTTCTTCAAAGGCTTTGCCGTAGAGATCGTGGAGATCTGGGGTTTCGTTGGCGCGGAAGAGAGTCCAGTCTTGGCGATCTTCCATGCGTTTCATGAAGAGGTCAGGAACCCAGTTCGCGGTGTTCATGTCATGGCAGCGGCGACGGTCGTCACCGGTGTTTTTGCGGAGCTCGAGGAAGTCCTCGATGTCGTTGTGCCATGTCTCAAGGTAAGCACAACCGGAGCCTTTGCGTTTGCCGCCTTGGTTCACTGCTAGGAGCTGGTCGTTGTGAAGTTTGAGGAACGGGATGATGCCCTGGGATTCGCCATTCGTGCCTTGGATGTAACCACCGGTGCCGCGGACGGCGGTCCATGAACCACCGAGACCACCTGCCCACTTGGAGAGATAAGCATTTTCCGCAATACCACGCTGCATGATGGACTCGATGGAGTCATCGACCTTGTAGAGGTAGCAGGAAGAGAGCTGGGAGTGGAGTGTTCCGGAGTTGAAAAGAGTCGGGGTGGAAGAGCAGAAACGACGACCTTTGTAGAGGTTGTAGAGACGGATCGCCCAGTCCTCGGCGTTGGTAGGTTCCGTTTTGAAGAGGCCCATGGCGACACGCATCCAGAAGAACTGAGGGGTCTCAATGCGCTGATGACGCTCAGCGGTCTTATCGACGATGAGGTAACGATCGTAGAGGGTTTGAATACCGAGGTAGTCGAAGTCGAGGTCGGCCGTTGGGTCGAATGCTTCGCAGAGTTTTTCGATATCGTATTTCTCAAGCAGATCAGGATGGATGCGTTTGATGGTAACTGCGTATTTGAGGTAAGACTTGAATCCTTTTTTGTGAGCGTCTTTGAGTTTCTCAACGCCATCGGTGGAGATGTTCCAGTTGAGCACTTCCTCGTAGATGTAGGAAAGCAAGATACGCGCCGCGAACTTCGCGAAGTCGGCATCTTTTTCGATGAGGGTCTTGGAGTTGAGGATGATGGTTGCTTTGAGGTCTTTCGCGGAAATTTCCGAACCAATCGAGCGGCGGAGTTCGCGTTCGATATCTGCTTCAGGAAGATTGAGGCTCAAGCCGATGGAAGCGAAAGCGATGCGCTTCTTGAGTTCCATACCGTCCCAGAAGGAGGATTGGCCATCGTCAGTGGTGACGACGATCATGGAGTCTTGTGAAAGGTCTTCGGTGGCTACATCTTCTTGTTCACGGCGGAGAAGGTTGCGCTGGGCACGATAGAGAATGTAATGCTCCGCTGCCTTGAACTGGCCTTGGCGCATGAGCTCTTCCTGGACCATGTCTTGGACGTCCTCGATGTGGACGAAGGATTGATCACCCCGGCGGATGCGCTCGGTCACGGCCTTCGCGATATCGATGGCTGGCTCTGGGTTTGCTTTGATCGTGAGGAAGGCTTTGCGAACCGCGATCTCGATTTTCGTTTCTGACCAAGGCACAACGTTTCCGTTACGACGGATCAAACGAACTGGAAGGGCGTGTGGACCCGAACCCATATCAACGTGGCCGGTCTTCTCAAGTGAGCGACGGAATGCCAATGACTTCGCAACATCGTAAGCTTCGTTTTCTAACAAGGCTTTTTCGATCAACAAATACAGATCTGCCTCGGAAAGACGAAGACGACCACCCGACTCAAGCGTAGCAGTTAGAGAAACAGCAACGGCATGCGCCACCTGCGACACGAAGTTACGGTTTACATCGGAGAAGATGGATTTCTCGTCTTCGCTGCGAGCGATCAAAAGGTCGGCAAGTGAATCACCAATCGCATCTGCAACGTCTTCAAGAGAAAACTGAGTTTCTTTCTCACCACGAGTCACGATGATGTCTGTGTAAGGCTTACGCTTATCAACAGGAATCGTCCCGCGCCAGTCGTAAGGGCGGTCTGTTGATGCGAGCTCAAAGCGGTCAGAGATGACTTGTTTGAGGATGTTGTCTTCGGCGAGGTTTAGGGAACGATACATATTCTTTTTGCGTGCGGGGTTTTGGGTAGGTTGGAAAGTGGTAGGGTCATTTTGATAAAATGACCGTTTTGTGGTTTTTATAAATTGCTAGATTAGATCGGCGGTCGTTTCATCGAAACGACCCTACCGAAGATTACAGTTCATCGTCGCTTACCGCGGTTAAAGCTGCGGCTTTTTGGTATTCGGTGACGCGGCCTTCGAAGAAGTTTTGCTCTTTCTTGATGTCCATCATCTCGGCGAGCCATGGGAATGGGTTGGAGACGGATTCGTTGAGCGGAGCAAGACCACAAGATGTTAGGCGGCGATCGGCGATGTAATCGATGT
The DNA here is from genome assembly GCA_031425735.1 of Akkermansiaceae bacterium. Lineage (GTDB taxonomy): Bacteria > Verrucomicrobiota > Verrucomicrobiia > Verrucomicrobiales > Akkermansiaceae > Luteolibacter. The sequence goes on from JANPJY010000044.1 coordinate 16,040, forward strand.
AGGTTTCGAAATCATCTGAGTTCAGACCGAGACCTGAAACAGGAAGGCAATCGCGGATGAATGCTTTTTCGAGACGGATACCCTCGGCCATGGTCTGGCGAAGATCTTCACGGAAATCCTCGGTCCAGATATCTGGGTTTTCATCGATGAGATCCATCAACAAGTTGCGGAAGACTTCGATGTGGTTCGACTCATCACGAAGGGTGTAACGGAACATCTGGCCGATGCCTGGGAATTTGTTCTGGCGATACAACGAAAGGATCATTCCGAAGAGACCGTAGAACTGAGTGCCCTCCATGATTTGTCCGAACATGAAAATGTTCTTAGCGAGAGCCTGCTTGTTCTCGGTGATGGTGAGGTCGATATCGCGGCGCAGCGCACGTGAGTTCGAGGTCACGAAGTTGTTTTTCGCGGTGATGGTCGGGACGTCCTCGAACATCGCTTCGCACTCGTGCGGGTTGATACCGAGTGAGGAAATCATGTAAACGAGGCTGTCTGCATGGATGTTTTCCTCATGCGCGTGACGACCCAAAACCAGTTTCAGCTCAGGTGCGGTCACCACTTCGCGGACGACGTGGAGCACGTTATCACCGACAATGCCTTCAGCGGCGGAGAAGTAACCAATGCCCATTTTGATGATCCAACGCTCCACATCGGAGATTTCGTTAGAACGCCATTGCTCAACATCCTTTTGCATCGAGATGTCCTCTGGCTCCCAATGGTTGTTTTTCATGGTCTTATACAAGTCATAAGCCCATTGGTATTTGAGCGGCAGGATGTTGAAGAACATCGTGTCTTTACCGTTGATGACGCGCTTGGAATTAAAGGCCAGCTCTGCTTTTGCCTTGTCGAGAACGAAGGTGCGGCTGCCAAGGGTGACTGTGGTGGTGGACATAGTTAGATAGTTGGAATGTGGGTAAAAAGTGATTGAGAAAGTCGCGCTGACGTCAAACGCAGCGTGGGAGACACTGCACGAAAATTGCCGTTCGGGTCATTCGGATTTTTCAGATGTAGTATCCACAAATTATTCACAATACCACATGTAGTATATGCTTGAGATACCCGTAAAGTCGCCCCCCT
>JANPJY010000045.1:0-91976 GCA_031425735.1 Akkermansiaceae bacterium
GGTCGCGAACGGGCTTCTTACATGCTCCTGCTTGGCACCGATCATCAAGGCAAGCATCTAACAGCCATCGTTAATGCGGATCCCCAAAAACTCCCTCCATGGATGCAAAAATAGAATCAAGCTTGAGCTTCTGCAGATCTGGCGTTTAATCGTTGGGATGAGTCGGAATAAGGATAAGCCAGCGCGTTCGGGAAGTGCGCCCCTGCAGACAAATGTGTTCGGAGCTTTAGATGCGCTCAGCAATCTGCCTGTGGCACCAGAAGCAACGAGTCCAGTCATTCCTGTGAAAACATCTATGCGCGGCGAGAAAAATACCAACCGCGGCCGCGTGGATATCGTTCGCCAGACCGCGCATCGCGGTGGCAAGGGAGTGACAATCGCGAAAAACTTCATCGGAATCTCACTCGCTGAAAAACATGAGCTGGCGAAAAAGATTCAGAAAGCCTGCGGAGTCGGAGGCACCGTGAAAGATGGTTGCATCGAAATCCAAGGCGATAAACGAGAGGAGATGAAACGCATTCTAACAGAAGCTGGCTTCAAACCGGTTTTCGCCGGTGGATAATCTTAGAGACTGTCTGGAAAACCCAAAACAGAGGAATCTAACCGCAGATGAACACAGATGAACGCAGATTGAAGAGTTATTGAATGCCAAAGAACTCAACATTTCCGGTCTTTATCTCTAGTCTCTATCTGCTTACATCCTGTTCATCTGTGGTTAAAATACTCTTCCCGTTGTGCTTGCCGAATTTTTCAGACAACCTCTTAACAAAACCCCACATCTCATGACCCATCAGGAAATTCAGCAATACATCGATACAGCGATCCGCTCCAACTTTGAGAGCTATACTTCAGAGTCAGGCGAGATGATGACGAGTGAGGGTGGAGACGGGCGATTTTTTGGAAAGGTGTTCGCCACGCGATATATGGAACTTTCTAAAAGAGATGACATCTACCTCGTGATCGGCGAGACGGTGAAGCAGACACAAATCATCAAATTCGGAGATACAGAGTGTATCAAGCCAAGTGTAACAGAACTGGATCTGATGCTATTCAAAGAACTGGGAATAGATCCCGATGCAGAGAAGTTGAAGGCCTAGACTTCTAGCCCCCAGAAATGCTTAGTGTTTTCGGCAACTTGCTCGAGAATTCCTTTTCCCATCTCTTTTTCAAATGCCGTCGCGATGGCTCCTAGGTTTGCAGGGTGATTCCATTCGCCATCCAGCGGAAATTTCATGAACTCTTGCGGGGGTGCCATTTCCGGAGCATCAGTCTCTAATAATATCCGATCCTTCGGAAGTTGCTTGAAAACTTCTAACACTTTGTGTTTTCGCGTTTGTAAGAAATATCCAGAAAACGAAAACCATGCGCCACGCTTGAGCAGCCGCTGCGCAACCTCGGCCGATCCGCCGAAGGAATGCATGAGAAATTTTTCTGGCCATGCCTCGGCCGCATCCATCAATTGGAAAAGTTCATCCCATGCTTTGATGCAATGCACGGTCATCACTCGATCCAGCTCCACCGCGATCTCGACCTGTTTGGCAAACACCTCTCGTTGCACTTCCAAGCTCGGCGAACTCACCCAGCCATCCACGCCGATTTCACCCACACTTGCCCGAGCGTCTTCGCGCAAAAAATTTCTCAACTTTTCCTCCCAGCCCTCCTCCACTGTATCCGCAAACCATGGATGTACGCCGTAGGCTGGTCGCACGAAATCCGGAAACTCCCGCGCAATTCCTCGCACCGCCTCCCAATCGCTCTCCCGCGTCGCGTTTACTACGCAGCCCGAAATCCCCACAGACTTCATCGCAGCGATCAGTTCCCCAACCGGTTTTCCAAACCGCGCGCTCTGTAAATGATTGTGAGAATCGAACAACACGGCGTTAAACTAGCCGCTTTCCATCACGAGTTCAAGTCGCCCTAAGGAGGAGGGACATTCCTGTCCCTCAAACTTACATGAGCTTTCTCATCGGCCATCATTACAAAAGCAAATGACTGGCATCCGTGAACAACGGAACCCATGTTAACCCCCATCGTTAGATCGCTATGAAACATCATCTCTACATTTCCGCTTTTTTCTGGCTGCTTCTCAACGCACTTCATGCAGCGGAACCGCGCGTCGCCATCCTTGGTGACAGCATCACTTACAGCGGACGCTGGCCGACGATGGTGGAATCCGCCCTGCGTTCCACGCCTGCCTTTGCGGAGGCGGAAATCGTCAACTTCGGGCTGGCAAGTGAAACGGTTTCTGGTCTTTCGGAAGAGGGGCATGCCGGAGGCAAGTTTCCTCGCCCCAATCTTCATGAGCGACTGGGTCGAATTCTCGATGATTTCAAGCCAACCCACGTCTTGGCGTGCTACGGCATGAACGACGGTATCTATTTGCCACTCGATGAAGCGCGGCAAAAAGCGTTTCATGACGGAATCACAAAACTTAAAACCGAGGTGGAAAACCGAGGTGCGAAATTCGTTGTCATTACCGCTCCCTTGTTTGACGGCGATCAACCGGCGACAGCGGCACAGGGTTACGATGTGGTGTTGGATGCTCAGGCCGCTTGGTTGTCATCGCAAAAAGGTTGGCAGGTGATCGATATCCGGACCGACCTGCGCAGCGCGGTAGCAGCAGCGAAGCAAGCCGATCCGAAATTCGTTTATGCAAGCGACAAGGTCCATCCTGGCCAGCAAGGCCACGACTTCATCGCGGCATCGGTCATTCGTCAGTTGTGGCCGATCTGGCAGCTTCCGGGAAAGCCTGCATCAGCCGACGCCAAGGCCATCTCGATCCTAAGCAATCGCCACATCATCCTCCAACGTGCGTGGCTTAAAAAAACCGGACACAAGCGCCCCGGAGTGCCCGATGGGCTGCCACTCGTGGAGGCCGAATTACAAGCGGCAAAGCTGCTGAAAGATTACCTCGCGGCATCATTGAGTGCCACCACACCATAAGATCATTCGGGTTTCTAACCGTAGTAGATGAACGCAAGGCGACCCCAGCATGGCCTATACTTGTATCGAATAGGCGATGATTAAGTATCTCCTTGATGGGACAAAGGCAGATTAACACTTTGGTAGAGTGAAATAAGAATTTTAAGATGCTTGGTGAGACTCCAAGCTTCATGACTAACGACAATTATATGAAAAGACTAATCACAGGCGCGATGGTGAGTATGGCGATGCTAGTAACGGCATTTGGAGCATACGAGGGCTGGCAACATTCGGGTTCTCTTTACGTCATCACGACACCTGAAGGTGCGAATCTTCCTGCAACCATGAAGGAAGAAAATTTCCCCGTGCTGGTGAGGCTCAACAAAGATTTTTTTGATTTCGGCCAAGCGAAGCCTGCGGGCGATGATGTCCGTTTTGCTACAGCCGACGGCACGGCGCTGGCGTACCAGATCGAAGATTGGGATGTCGCTGCGGGGGCGGCTGCGGTTTGGGTGCGTTTGCCTTTGATCAAAGGCAATGAACGTCAGGAAATAAAAATGTATTGGGGCAAGTCCGATGCTGCCAGTGAGTCCAAGGGCGACGCGGTATTCAATGAATCTAACGGATATCTAGCCGTGCTTCACATGAGCGATCCCGTTAAGGATGAATTGGGCTCGGTAGAGGCGAAAGATACGGGCACGGTTTCTTCAGCTGGCTTGATCGGCAAATCCAGGAGATTTGATAACAAAAAAGGAATCAACTGTGGGGAGAAACTGACCACATTGCCCACGGGCTCCAATCCTCATACCACAGGCGTCTGGATCAAGCCCCAGCAGTCCAATGCGATTCTGATCGGTTGGGGCAATGAGCAAGGACAGGGCAAAGTGATCATGAATTTAAACAGCCCGCCACTCATCAAAGTGGAATGTTATTTTTCGTCCGCCGACGTCGTGAGTAAAACCCCGCTTTCGGTAGGAAAGTGGATGCATGTGGTGCATACCTATAAAGAAGGAGAATCGCGCGTGTATGTGGATGGCGTGCTTGATGGGGAAAGCATCGCAAAAAAAGGTTTTCTCAATATCCAAAATCCCGCGCGAATGTATATCGGCGGTTGGTCTAACAATTATACCTTCGTTGGGGAAATGGATGAAGTGCGCGTCTCAAAGGTCACGCGCTCGGCCGATTGGGTGAAGCTGGAGTATGAGAATCAGAAGCAGCAACACACACTCGCGGGTTGCCTGGTGCAGCCGGGTTCGGATTTTTCCGCTTCGGAAAAAAAGATCGCCGTCATGGAGGGCAAGAGCGCCACGGTTTCCTTGAAAGCTGGTGGGGCGCAAAAGGTTTACTGGATTTTGAAACGCGATGGCCAGGAAACCATCGTGGATGTGGATAGATTCGGTTACACATTCGACGCGGGTCGGGTCACGGGCGACCAGTCGCTGGTGCTGCAAGTCAAAGCAGTGTTTGCGGACAAAGTAAAAACGTTAGATATTCCGATCACGATTCAGGAAAACATTCCGGATCCTACATTTGCTTTGAAGGCTCCGTCAAAATGGGATGGTCGTGAAACCATCGAGGTCGTTACGCAAATTTCTAACAGCAGTGAACAACAACAGAAGCAGGCCGGCGAATTAAAATATGATTGGAAGGTTTCTGGCCTCGCGGTGATCAAGTCGATCGAGCCGGGCAAATTGATTCTCAAGCGTTCTCAGAACAGTGGAAAACTGACAGTCACTGCGGTGATCAGCAATGGCGGTAAATCCGTCGAGCAGAGTGTGCAGATTGCGGTGCAAGAACCGAAGAAAGACGCATGGGTTCAACGCGCTCCTGACAAAAATGAAAAAGCGGTGGATAATCAATTTTACGCCCGCGATGACAAGAATCAGGGAACTCTTTATTACAACGGTCAATTCGAAGGAGCTGCTGACTCCGTGTTTGTGAAGCTTTATGCGGGCGACAAACTGATCGAGACGAAGAACCAAAAACTAACAGATGATAAGAATTACGCGTTTGCCCTCAAACTGAAACCGGGGCTGGTCAAATACAAACTCGAGTTCGGATCGAAGACTGGAAGTGCGGAGACGCTTCTGCAAACCGTGAGCAACATGGTTTGCGGCGATGCTTACTTGATCGAAGGACAATCAAACGCGTTGGCAACGGATACCAAGGAAGAATCAGAACCAGTAACCCATGAGTGGATTTACAGCTACGGACAACCAAGCGGTAAGCCGGCCGAGGATGCGGCGAACTTGTGGTGCCAGCCTGTCTGGAAGGCTAGAAAAGGTGAGAAGGCCGAACTGGGCTGGTGGGGGATGGAGTTGGCCAAGCGGCTGGTGGAGAGCCAGAAGATTCCGATCTGCATCATCAACGGCGCGAAGGGCGGAACTCGCATCGATCAGCACCAGCGCTCCGAAACCAATCCCACCGATACCGATATCGCCACGATTTACGGTCGGATGTTATGGCGCATTCAGCAGGCGAAGCTGACCCATGGAATCAGAGGCGTGCTGTGGCATCAGGGTGAAAACAATCAAGGTGCAGCGTCTCCCACAGGTGATTCGGACTGGAAATCATACCAGGATTATTTCTTGGAAATGGCGGCCGATTGGAAACAGGATTTTCCGAACATCCAGCATTACTATATGTTCCAGATCTGGCCGAATTCCTGCTCGATGAGTGGAAGCAGCGGTTGCGGCGATATGATCCGCGAAAAACAACGAACCTTACCTAGTTTCTATTCGAACATGGATTGCATGTCGACGCTTGGCATCACGCCGCCCGGAGGCTGCCATTATCCACTGGCGGGCTGGGCGGAATTCGCGCGCGTGATGCAACCTCTTATCGAACGAGATCACTATGGCAAATCGCCAAAGACTTCGATCACGGCGCCGAATCTCAAACAGGCTTTGTTTTCATCCAAGGCTAAGGATGCCATCACCTTAGAATTCGATCAGCCCGTACTCTGGATCGATACGCTAATCGGCGAGTTCTATCTAGATGGGATCAAGGATCTCGTTGTCTCAGGATCGGTGTCAGGCAATACGCTTACGCTGAAATTGAAAGAGGCCTCGACAGCCAAAAAGATCACCTATCTCAAAGAATCCACCTGGAGCCAAGATAGGCTAATGTTGGGCGCTAACGGAATCGCGGCACTTACGTTTGCGGAAGTGGAAATCGCCGAGGCGAAATAATTCCAACCATGATTGTTCACAAAACCTGAAAACACTTTTCGAACCCGTTCATCAGCCAATACGGCGGCAACGTGACCCCCCCGTAAAATGCCCAGAATCTTGGCGTTATGGCGCTATTGTCTGCTTCGCCATACAGATTCACGACCAATCTCCATGGTTCTTTAAGAATTTGATCAGATGATCCAACGCAAGGCATTCCAACACTTGCTTCCTAGCGGCTCTCGGTGTATCCAACCGCCTTCAAGCCCGTAATGGGCGTAGCCAAATTTCTCATGATCAAGTGGATTCTCCAAAAAATCGGTGGTAACAAAAACATGCGCGAGATTCGTCGCATTCGCCCCACCGTCACCCGCATTAACGAAATCGAGCAAGCCCTGCAGCGCGAACCTGAGGAGAAACTCCGTCAAATGACCGCCAAATGGCAGGCGCATCTTGCCCGTTATCACGAGCTCAATGTCCCAGCGAAACCAGTCATTGAGCGCATGTCCGCTGATGAACTCTCCGCTACCGCAAGCGATTTACAAGAACGCCTCAAAGGTCTTCGCGAAGAATTTCCAGCTCTTCCTGCCACCATCGAACCAACTCCAGAAGCCATTGATGCCGCGAAAGCTGCCTTCCACGAAATCGAACCTGAGTTCCAAAAGGCTCGCGCAAAATATTTGGAATCCATTCTTCCCGAGGCATACGCCGTCGTGAAAAACGGCGCTCGCCGCATGTGCGGCCTGGAAATCCAAGTCAATGAACACCCGATCGAATGGCAAATGGTTCACTTCGATGTGCAGCTTGTCGGCGGTATCGCTTTGCACCGCGGAATGATTGCCGAGATGCAAACCGGTGAGGGAAAAACCCTTGTCGCCACTCTTCCCGTTTTCCTCAACGCGCTCACCGGCCTCGGCGTTCACGTCATCACGGTCAACGATTACCTCGCGAAACGTGACTCAGATTGGATGGGCTCGCTGTTCCGTTTCCTTGGACTGACAGTGGGTTGTATCCAAAACCAAATGGCACCATGGGATAGACGCGAGCAATACGGCTTCGACATCACCTACGGAACCAACGCAGAGTTCGGCTTCGATTACCTTCGCGACAACGGCATGGCCTCTGCCAGAGACGAGCAAGTCCAACGCGGCCACTACTTCGCCATCATCGACGAGGTCGACTCCATCCTCATCGACGAAGCCCGCACACCGCTCATTATTTCCGGACCGACTGCGCAATCCTCTCACCAGTTTGATAAATACAAGCCGCTCATCGAGTCGCTTGTGAAAAAACAAACCGCTCTCTGCAATGATTTCGCAGCCGAAGCGAAGAAGCTCGCCGATGCTGGTGATATGGAAGGCGCGGGTCGTTTGCTTTTCAAAATCAAACTTGGCCAACCGCGTAACCGCATGTTGATGCGTTTCATGGAGGAGCCGGAAAATCGCCGCCTCATCGAGAAAACCGAGCTCTCGTTGCATCAAGACACTCGCAAAAAAGATCTCTTCGAAATCAAAGAAGAGCTCTACTTCACCATCGATGAAAAAGGCAATGATTCCGACCTTATGGAAATGGGTCGCGAGTTTCTTTCTCCAGGGGATCCGGAGTCCTTCACCCTTCCAGACCTTGGCACCTTGTTTGCAGACATCGATACCAACCTCGATCTAACAGAAGAACAAAAGATCGCCGCGAAGGAACAAGCGCAGCAGCGGATGGATACCCAAGCGGAAAAAATCCACAACATTTCCCAACTTCTCAAAGCTTATTGCGTTTACGAAAAAGACGTCCAATACGTCGTCAAAGACGGTAAGGTCATCATCGTCGATGACAACACCGGTCGTGAAATGCCGGGTCGCCGTTGGTCGGATGGCCTCCATCAAGCGGTTGAAGCCAAAGAAGGTTGCGCCATCGAAAAGGAAACGCAGACCTTCGCGACGATCACGATCCAAAACTATTTCCGCCTCTACGAAAAACTCGCGGGCATGACCGGAACTGCGGAAACCGAAGCCGCAGAGTTTCACGATATTTATCGTCTCGATGTGTTGCCGATCCCGACGAACCGCCCCAACACACGCGTCGATGAAAACGATCAGGTTTTCAAAACTCGCCGTGAGAAGTTCAATGCAGTGATCGAGAAAATCAAAGAAGCTAACGAAAAAGGCCAGCCTGTGCTTTGCGGAACGGCCTCGGTTGAAGCCTCGCAAACTCTCGCACGGATGTTACAACGTGCGAAAATCCCGCACTCCGTTCTCAACGCGAAGTTCCACGAACAAGAAGCGGAAATCATTTCCCAAGCCGGCCAAGCTGGCGCGGTCACCGTCTCAACCAACATGGCCGGACGCGGAACCGATATCAAACTCGGCAAAGGCGTTTCCGAAGTTGGCGGCTTGTTTGTCATCGGCACCGAGCGTTACGAATCACGCCGCGTCGATCGCCAGCTCCGTGGCCGTTGCGCCCGTCAAGGCGATCCGGGCCGCTCACAGTTCTTCATTTCCTTCGAAGACGACCTCATGCGTAACTTCGCCGCTGCGGATAGAATGACCTCCATGATGGAGCGCTTCGGTATGAAAGAAGGCGAGGCCCTCGAGCATTCTTGGTTGAACCGTTCAGTTGAAACCGCGCAGAAGCGCGTTGAGCAACGCAACTACACTTGGCGGAAACGCGTGTTAGATTTCGATGACGTCATGAACCGTCAGCGTGAAGTGGTTTACGGCTATCGCAACGAAGTGCTTTCCACTGAGACCCCGCGTGATCTCGTTACTGAAATCATCGAGGAAACCATTCCTGCAAAAGTGAATGAGTATCTCGTTGATCGCGATTACGAAGCACCGGATCACAGCGAACTTCTCGGTTGGGTAAACGCAACGCTACCGATCAGCGTCACCATCGAAGAACTCGACGTTACGAAAACTCCCGAGCAAATTTCCGAATACTTGGTTAACAAGGTCAAAGAAACCTACGAGATCAAAGTTCGCAACTTGCCTTACGAAGTGCTCGACCAAGAAGAGCGCCGCATGGTTCTCGTCGCTATCGACAAACAATGGCAGGCACATCTTTACAACATGGACGCGCTTCGCGAAGGGGTCAGCCTCCGCGCGCAAGGTCAGAAAGATCCGCTCATCGAATACAAAAACGAAGCCTACGAACTTTTTGTTAGACTGATGGATTCGATCAAACAAGAAGCCCTCAGCAACTTGTTCCGCTCCGCCTCGAACCTCGCCGATTTCCTCAAGCAGCTTCACAGCCAGCCGAAACAACTCCAGAGCAGCGAGACCCAACTCACCCAGAACAACATGGCGATCAGCGGCAGCTCGGAAAATATCGATCCCTCACAGGTCGACTCATCCGGCAGCGGCGAACTCAAGCTGAACCTTCCAAAACGCAAGCCAAGTTTCGCCATCGAAACCACCGGCCGCAACGCCCCATGCCCCTGCGGATCTGGGAAGAAGTTTAAACAGTGCTGCGGAAAAACGTCGTAAAGATTTTGAAGAGGAACCGCGTCCATCCGCGGTTCAATCTTTCTTCGGATTCGCCTAAGCCTCAAAGCGTTTGGAAACCTCTGCCCAGTTGACGATATTCCAGAATGCGCCGACGTACTCTGGGCGGCGGTTTTGGTAGTGGAGGTAGTAGGCGTGCTCCCAGACATCGAGGCCGAGGATGGGTCTGCCTAGATCGGCGTCGGGGACGATGCCTTTCATAAGGGGGTTGTCTTGGTTGGGGGTGCTGGTGATTTTGAGTTTGCCGTCTTGCAAGATCAGCCATGCCCAGCCGGAACCGAAACGTTTTGCGGCTGCCTCGCCGAAAGCTTTTTTGAAAGCGTCCATCGAGCCAAAGGTTGAAACGATGGCAGCACTGAGTTTCTCGGAAGGCGCGCCGGATTTGTCAGCGGGTGTGAGGGTTTCCCAGAAAAACGAATGGTTCCAATGACCGCCACCGTGGTTGCGGATGGCGTTGCGGATTGGCTCATCGGCAATATCCGGAATCTTAGCAAATAAATCCGTTGGAGTGAACATTTTAAACTCCGGAGCTTTAGCCAGGGCGTCGTTTAGTCCAGTCACGTATGCCGCGTGGTGCTTGCTGTGATGAATCTCCATGGTGCGGGCGTCGATGTGTGGCTCGAGCGCATCGTAGGCGTATGCAAGCTTTGGCAAAACTGGTGTAGCGACTTCGGCGGCCATGGCGCGTTGAGGGAGAAGAGCGGCGCCGGCGGCGAGCGTGCTGAGTTGGACAAAACGGCGGCGGTTGAGAGGGCTTGGAGTTTTCATAACCTAGGTTACTAAAACAGCTTGAGGAAAATACAACTGTTAAGACCGTGGCGGCAGATTTCATCCGCCATGCCAATCTATTATGTCGGCATGGCGGATACAATCCGCCGCCACGTTTCAAAAAAACCTTTGGCAAGCGGCTATGGGTGTTTCAGGCTTTGCGCTCAATCCATGAAACATCGGCAACTTATCCTATCCTCGGTGCTTTTGATCGTCATACTCGTCGTCATCAATAAGTACGCTCCAAAGAAATCCGCTGACACTGGAGTTCTTGCGCCAGTTGAGTTGCGCAGCGACGGCGCGGTGAATCCGCTCGGAGCATCTGCAAAGCCGCATTTGACTTGGCAAGTTTCCAGCGCCAAGCGCGGCGACAAACCGACTGGGTGGCAAGTCCGTGTGGCTTCCAGTGTAGAGTCGATTAGCAAAGATTCCGCCGATCTCTGGGATTCAGGAAAAATCGCTGCCAGAGAAATGCCGAGCGTGCGTTACGAGGGAAAAGCCCTGAAAGCCGGATCCCGCGTTCATTGGCAGGTGCGCTGGTGGAGTGCTGGGAAAAATCCTTCGCCATGGAGTGAAATCGCAACATGGGAAGTCGCTCCCGCCGCGGTTGCCGATTGGCAGGGCGCGCGCTGGATGGACGATGGAAAACCCATCCCTACCGAGGATGCAGATTTTTACAAACCCGATCCCGCGCCTTTGATGCGACATGAGTTTACCGTTTCCAAACCGGTCGCAAAAGCCCGCCTGCACTTCGCTGGCCTCGGGCTTGGCTTGGCGAACGTGAACGGCAGCCCAGTCATCGATCAGGTGTTCGATCCGGCATGGACACAATTCGATAAGCGTATTTTATTTCGCACTCACGATGTCACAGCGCAACTCAAGGAAGGCGAAAACTGCCTCGCGCTGATGCTTGGCAATGGTTGGTATAACCCGCTTCCGCTGCGGATGTGGAGCCACCGCAACATCCGCGACTCGATTCCTACAGGTCGGCCCCGCGCGATCGCGCTGTTAGTCATCGATCATCCAGATGGCACAACCACCACCGTGAAAAGCGGCGAAGGTTGGAAAATGACAAGCGGACCGACGATTCGGAACAGCATTTATCTCGGCGAAGAGCGAGACGCGCGACTCGATCCTGCGGGTTGGGATTTCCCTGAATTCGACGATGCCAATTGGCAGCCCGTCAACCTGACCGATCACCCACTGGAGCCACTCATGCCGTTGCGGATGCAACCTGTTAGATTGCAAGAGCCCATCTCAGCAAAAGCGATCACCACCCCGCAGCCGGGAATTCACATCGTCGATTTCGGCGTGAATTTCACTGGCCTTCCAGAAATTGCAATGAATGTCCCGGCCGGGACAAAGATTGTGTTTCGCTTTGGCGAGTTGTTGCATGAGGATGGCACGCTCAATTTTCTAACAAGCACCGCGGGGCAGATCAAAGGGATGAAGAATGGTCCGGATGGAACCAAAGTTCCGAAAGGCGGGCCGGGCGCACCGGAGTTCGCTTGGCAGCAAAATGTTTACATCGCGCGCGGCGATGGTGCGGAAATTTTCGTGCCGCGTTTCACCTTTCATGGATTTCGCTACATGGAAATCAGCGGGCTTCCTGGGACACCGAAAGTCGAGGATTTCCGCGCCTTTCCGCTGCACACGGATGTGCCGAACGCTGGTTCATTTTCTTGCTCGAATGAAGATTTAAACCGCATCCAAGAAATCACTCGTCGCACGTTTCTCTCTAACATTATGACCGTGCAATCCGATTGCCCGCACCGCGAACGTTTCGGTTACGGTGGCGACATCGTTGCGACCAGTGAGGCGTTCATGATGAATTTCAATATGGCGGGATTCTACGCAAAAGTTGTCCGCGATTGGGGCGATGCCGTGCGGCCGGATGGTCGTCTCACCGACACCGCACCATTTGTCGGTATTGATTACTGCGGAGTGGGTTGGGCAATGGTGCATCCGCTTCTGTTAGAGCAGCTCTACCGTTACTACGGCGACCGCAGCTTGATTGAAGAGCAACTTCCTGCTGCGCTGCGTTGGATCGATGTTGTGGCGGCGGCGCGTAAAGACGGTTTGGTCATGAAAGGCCTCGGCGATCACGAGGCGCTCATTCCTGCTCGCGGCCCCGCGCACCTCACCCCGAAGTTCATCGATAGCGCGCGCCGGATTGCGAGACTGGCTCGCATCGTTGGAAATGAAGCCGATGCAGCGCGACTCGATCAAATGGCCGCTGAATCCGCAACCGCATGGGCGAAAGCGTTTCTCGATCCAGCTACAGGAAAAGTCGCGGATGGATCGCAGTCATCACAAGGCTTTGCGCTAGGTTTTGGTGCGGTAGCAGAGGAATCACGCCAAGCAGTGTTCGATCAACTCGTGGCTAATTTAACGTCCACGGAAGACAGCCCTCGCCTGACCACGGGTATTTACGGCACATGGATCATGCTTGAACAGCTTTCCAAACATGGCCGCACCGATCTCGCCTACGGCCTCGCGAATCGGGAGACGTTTCCTTCATGGAAATGGATGCTGAAAAACGGAGCGACCTCGCTCTGGGAGCATTGGGAAAAAGAGGAAGGCACTTACTCACATAACCACCCGATGTTTGGCTCGGTCTCGACCTGGTATTTCCGTTGGCTCGGCGGTATCCAATGCGCCGATGACGCGGTCGCTTTCAACCGCATCATGCTGCGCCCACAAATTCCATCCGGTCTTGATTGGGTGAAATCTTCGCATCAATCGATTCGTGGCGAGATCGTCTCGAACTGGTCGGTTAGTGGTGAGCAACGCGTTTTTGAATTTGTCATTCCAGTAGGAGTAACTGCCATCGCAGAGCTACCCGCAAGAGCGGATGAAGTATTAACCGAAGGCGGAAAAGCTTTGAGTGATGCGCCAGAGATAAAATTGTTAGAATCTACACTAAGCGTCCATCGCATAGAACTCGGTAGCGGCACATATCGTTTTGAGACGAAACCTAAATAGTGGAGCTGAGATTGAGTTTTATTCTTTTCCCCAACGGGGATAACGGTGATAGCGAAGGGTGAATCCGTCCAAGGATTCACCCTGGTATGATGCCCCCATTTTCCGCGCCCCAACGGGGCGCACCGAACCATTTATGCATTCTCGATGGTGCGTCCCCCAACCGTGCGCCCCGTTGGGGCAAAACGTTAAGCGATCTCCCACTGGTAAGATGAGCTGGAGATCAGCTCGTTTCCACCAGGGGTGACGTGGATCATGTCTTCAATGCGGACGCCGCCGAGGCCTTTGTAGTAAAGACCTGGCTCAACGGTAACTGCCATGCCGGCTTTGAATTTCCATTCCGCCGTCGCGCGCATGAACGGAGCCTCATGCACTTCAAGGCCGATGTTGTGGCCAAGGCCATGGAAAAATCCGTAGGGTTCCGCGCAATCTCGCGCAGTCTTGTAACCTTCTTTATCAAAAAATGCCTGAACGGCGTTATGGACTTTTCCACCCGAAATACCGGGTTTGATCATTTCCAAACCTAAGCTGTGTGCTTTTTTCACCGTGCGAACGAGCTTCTTCTGGGCGTCGCTCGCTTTGCCTTTAAGAAAGGTCCTGGTCATATCACCCCAGTAACCGTCGGAAGCACGACGTGGGAAAATATCGACGACGATGAGTTCGTTGGGACGGATCGGCCCAGAGCCGCCATTGTGACAATCACACGCCTGATCGCCGCCCGCCGCAATGGTGTGCAGGGCGATCGCGCCATTTTCCATTGCCGCAATGCTGATCAGCTCGCGGAGGCGTTCGGATGTTAGAACGCGTCCTTGGTAGATTAGCGTATCGCCTTTGATTTTCGATTCCGTTAGTGCTTTTCTAACGACTTTAAAACCCGCCGCGCTCGCTGCGTTTCCCTTGCGAAGGGCTTCGATTTCGGTTGCGGATTTCACCAATCTCTCAGGGAAAAGTTCGCCATCTTGTTCAGGTGAAATTTTCAGTCCAGCCGCTTGAATCTCGAAAGCCAAGCCAGCCGGGAAGCGTGAGCCGACACGGAATTCTTTAATGCCATAGAACTTGGCGATATGTAGCACCTGTTGCAGGGTGGTGGTTTTGCGGTAGTCAGAAACTTTGAAAAGCTTGGCCGCGCCAACTTGGATTTCATTCAGGAGCAATACTTCGTCAAAGGCCGATTCTGTAAGCATTCGCTGATACTCCATGCTGTGGCAAACCCCGATTTTTTTACCGCCAAAAGAAAACGCGAGATAAGGATCAAATGCAGAGAAGCGGCTGAAATACAACATGTCCGGGTCATGAGCATCAGCGTGAAAAAGGATCGGAGGCTTACTGGATAACGGTTGTTTTTTTACAACCGTATTTTTTTTAGTAGTGGCTTTCGGCATAAGTAAATCGTTCGAGTCATTGAATTAAGCGGTTAGGGGGGAACTTATGCGTGGGCGGACACTGCAAAGAGTAGGAATGTTAGAGAGTTTATTTGAGAAGTTTTGCCATTGCTTCTCCCATCGCAAGACCAACGTCCATGTAGGTTTTAGCGTTGCCGCCGTAGTGGCTGTTGCCGCCACCGCCTTGCGAAATGGGATTGGTGTATACGGTGGCAACGTTGCCTTTGAACTCTCGGTATTTGCCGGTTTCACCATCAACGGCGAGATGGGCTTCAAGCACTTTATTGCCACTGTCTTTTTTCGCTTCGCCCAATGTGCCAAGGACAAACTTGGCATTTGGAGATTCGAAATCTTTACGGAGCTGTTTGATAAAATTCACGAGATTGATTTCGTAACGGCTTGAGAGTCCGGCATCTCCGTTGTCTTTTTCACCTTGCCAGAAAAAGAATCCGGCGACCTCGTATTTTTTCGCATCAGGGTAATGCGAAGCGAGATCGGCAAGCACGGTCTTGGCATCGGCGACATCGCTATCGTATTGCTGGCCTGCAATCCAGCCCATGGGCGCGGGCTCCGTGCCTTTTTCCCATTTCATCGGCGATTGGCCATAACCCGCGTAAACCCAAGTTTTACCTTTGTCTTCGAACTCGAAACCTGTGCTGCCGGGAGGCAAAAGATCCCAGCCGAGGGCGCGGTTACCGATGCAGCTTTTCAAGATCATGACTGGAGCATCGATACAGTGACCAAGCTGATGGCCGATGCCGTATTCTGGGCCCATGGTCGTGCCGGTAATCGTCATCCATTCATTGTTGTAAAGTTGACCTGTCATCATGCGCACGTTGCGCACATCTTTTCGCTCGGTCCAGTTGCCAGCATCATCGATGAGGAATGGGTATTGTTTTTCGTTTTTGACGAAGTGGTCGAGGCTAGTGGGTTTGCCGGAGACTGATCCAGCGCCCACCATGTTGGATTGACCTAACAGGATAAATACTTGGACGGGCTTGGTCATATCAGCCGGCTTGCCATCGGGCTTTGGAATTTCTCCGGTTGGCGTTTTTGCCACTCCGCTTCCACCAGAAGATGATGGGGTGCTGACGGAGGCTTCAGGTTTTACCGTGCCGTTTTCTTTTAGAAACGCGATGTCCGCAGCAGACAGGATCTCTTGTTTGAAATTGAGTTTTTTGCCATTCGCCAATGCAACACTGACCGCGCCGGTTTCGGCATCATAGGATGCCAGCTCGCCTTCAAAGGTTTTGCTGCCATCCGAACTGGTCCAAGTTCTAGCCGATGCAAAACCAGAGAGAGCGATGAAGCCTGCGAGAAGAGCTGGGGTAAATGGGCTGAAAAACTTCAAAGATAATGTGCGCATGATCAAACGAGGTTAGGAGTTTCTGGATCGAATAGTTTGCGAGACGGAACGACGTTTAATTTTATCAGCCCATGCCTGAAATCAGAGCAGCATAAGCGCTGGGTTCTCGATGAGTTTTTTAACTTCAGCGAGGAAAGAGGCAGCAACTGCGCCATCGACTACCCGGTGATCTGCGGAGATTCCGATGTTCATGCGCAAACCAACGGCGAGCTGACCGTTTTTGACGACGGGCTTTTGGATCGCTGCGCCGACGGAAAGAATGGCTGCTTGCGGTGGATTGACGATGGCGTCGAAGGAATCGATTCCCCATGCGCCGAGGTTGGAAACCGTGATGGTGCCGCCGTCGAATTCATCCGGCTTGAGCTTTTTGTCTTTAGCGCGTGCGGCGAAATCTTTCACCGCGCGGGAAATGGCGAGCAAGGATTTCGACTCGGCTTCTTTGATGACAGGTGTGACCAAGCCGTCTTCGACCGCGATCGCGACCGAGAGACCGACGTGTTTGAATTTCACAATGTGATCACCAGCAAATGAGGCGTTGATCGCGGGTACCGCCTCGGCAGCGTTGATCGTTGCTTTGAGGATGAAATCGTTCACCGAATACTTGTTGCCGTGGGTTTTCTCGGCTTGTTCGTTGACCTGTTTGCGCATCGCCATGAGCGGCTCGGCATCGACTTCCATGTGCAGGTAGAAATGCGGGATCGTGGTTTTAGAGGTCAACAAGCGCGAGGCGATGATTTTGCGCATGGAGGAAAGCTCGATACGCTCGTCTCCTTCTTTCGCAGTCGGCAGAATCGCTTGTGGAGCGGCGGCTGGAGCGGAAACGGGTGCAGACGGCGCGGTGGCGCGGGCTTTCACGGCCTCGGTGAGTTTCGCGGCAGCGGATGCGGCGGCGGATACGACCTTCGCTGGGGTTTTGCCGGATTTCTCAACATCCTCGCGGACGATGCGACCGCCCGGGCCGGTGCCGGATACGTTTGTGATGTCGACGCCCATTTCGACCGCGACTTTACGGGCGAGGGGAGAGGCTTTGACCCGATCGCCATCGCTGCTAGATGGTGTCAAACCAGCAGCAGCGGGTTGAGCGGAAGCGGCTGGCGAAGTTGGAGAGGCGACCAAAGGAGCAGCGCTGGCTGGAGCGGCGAAATCCTGATTGTTATTACCATCAAGCACCGCGAGGACGGATCCGATCACCGCTTTCTCGCCTTCTTGCACTAAGATTTCTGTCAGGGTGCCTTCGTCGAAGGCCTCCATTTCCATGGTCGCTTTGTCAGTTTCGACTTCGGCCAGGACATCGCCAATTTCGACAAAATCGCCGACTTTTTTGTGCCATTTGATAAGGGTGCCTTCGGTCATTGTGTCCGAGAGCTTGGGCATTTCAATTTTTGCTGACATGTGATTTAGGAAAGGAGTGCTAGGCGCGTAGGATGCGAGTTGCGCCAAGTATTTCCAGCCCTTTTTGCGATATGTGGAAACAAAGAAGCGCGGAGGGCATCTGCCACTCCGCGCTTCTTTTAGAAATGAGGTAAACTCAGGCTTATGGAGCGAGTTTTTTCATTGTCGGGATGAGTCCGATATGCGGGCTGCCGGTTGGGCCCTGAGCGGTAGCCATTTTGATGGTGCTTTCAGAAGTGGTGCCGCAGCAATCCTTTTTAGGGCAGTAATAACGTGTGCATCTCTGGCAAGGAATATTGACTTTCCGAGTCACGGTTTTGTAGCGCGGGACTTGTTTCTCAACGAGTTGAACCATGCCGCCTTTGCCGCCAGTGTGAATTTCTTCGGTGACGGTGTCAAAATGGCAGGTTTTTACCTGCACGGTCTCCGTGCGATAACCCGCGGATTGACTGCCGATCCCAAACATGGAACAGCATGAGGAAAAGCCGAGTGAAAGGGCAACTAAAGTCAGAAGGCTGAGGAATTTTTTCATGAAATGGATGAAGTTGAATTTCGATTAGAATAAGCAGCAGCAAGATGCGAGGGCAAGCGAGGCGATAGCCACCAGGGCGAATGTGTAAATACGGCTGAACATAATGAGAGCTTATGAAACCGCTCCTACTTGGCAACAGTAATTTATCGGGCGATAGCCGCATATTCCATGATACGGGCTGGACGCGGCTGGGAGCTTGCGACATTTTTCGAAAACAATGATGGATACCGAGTGGATGCAGATCGCCTTGAATGAGGCGCGCAAGGGAGTGGGTAAAACCGCTCCCAATCCTCCCGTCGGTGCGGCGATCGTGAAAAACGGCGAGTTGCTGGGCCTAGGTTGGCACCGCAAAGCGGGCATGCCGCATGCCGAGGTCGAAGCGATTCGCGCTGCCACCGCAGCCTACGGCGCTGATGCCCTCAAAGGCGCCACCGCCTATATCACGCTTGAGCCTTGCTCGACGATGGGTCGCACCCCTGCGTGCACTTCTGGAATCATCCAAGCGGGGATTTCACGAGTCGTTTACGCCTGCCAAGATCCAAATCCGCATCATGCAGGTGCGGCGGATGACATGCTGCGCCAGGCTGGAATCGAAGTTGTGCCCGGTGTGCTAAAAGATTCGTGCGAAGAAATTCTACGGCCATTTTTTAAAGTCCAACGCACCGGCCTGCCATGGGTGATCTGGAAATGCGCGATGTCGCTCGATGGAAAAATCACTCGTCCTCCCGGCGAAGGCCAATGGCTGAGTGGTGAGGCATCTCGCGCGGATGTGCAAAAACTCCGCAGCGAGGTCGATGCAATTCTAACCAGTGGCGAGACAGTGCGACGCGATCTGCCCGCGCTCACAATACGCGTGCCGGATTTGTTAGAAGGTCGGGAACAACCTTGGCGCATCATTTGCACCAATCATCCCGAAACCATGCCAAACCATGCCCCGCTTTTCTGTGATGACGCGAAACACCGGACCTTGGTGAAATCGCCTGAAAATTTGGAAACCATGCTGAAAGAACTGGTCCGCGAGCAAGGCGTGCTTTCCGTCATGATCGAAGCCGGTGGAAAATTTTCCGCTGCGATGCTGCGCGCGGGCTTGGTTGATGAAGCGGTCATTTACTACGTGCCCATTCTATGTGGCGACACAGTCCCCGCTCTCGCGGGGGAGAATTTTCCCCACTCCTTAAACATGAAAATGATCCATTCGGAAATGTTTGGTGACGATCTTAAATTGCGCGGGTTGTTAGGATAATGAGCGCGATGAGTAAACCATTTTTCGAAATCAGAAACGCCAATGTCTGGCGTGGCGATGTGCTTGCTCTTCGCGATTTGAACTTATCTCTAACGGTAAACGAAAACGTCGCCATCCTAGGAGCGAACGGCGCCGGCAAGAGCAGCATGCTCAAGCTCATGACTGGCGAGCTGCGCGCGGAAGCAAGACCTAACAGCTCATGTGAGCTTTTCGGCGAGTCTCTGTGGTGCTTGGAAGAGCTACGACATCGGATCGGCATCGTCATGCCGGAAGAAGTCAGTCGATTCGATGACGATGAAATCGCAGGCGACGTGGTGTTGTCGGTTTTTCGTGGCGCATACGGCCGCACGCTTCACAATCGTTTCAATGCATCGGAAAAACAACGGGCTTTGGATGCGATGCAACAAACGGGCGTGATGGGGTTAAGAAAACGATTTTTCGGCCAACTTTCCTCTGGCGAAAAACGCCGCTTTCTCATCGCCAGAGCCATGGTGCACGCACCAGAAATTTTAGTGTTAGACGAACCGTCCACCGCCCTGGATTTCGCTGCGCGTTTGTCCATGCTGGGGCAGTTGCGAAACATGACGGAAACGACGAAAAGTATCGTGCTCGTGACTCATGATCCCTCGGAAATTTTCCCAGAGATCGATCGCCTCATCCTCCTCAAAGCGGGACGCATCATCGCCGATGGCCCGAAACGCAAGATCCTCACGTCCAACATCCTCAGCGAATTTTACGGCATTCCCATCAAGCTAACTTGGAGCCAAGGCTGGCCAATTGTGACCGCTGGGAGCGCGAGTTTGTAACTCGCCCTTCTTGGGAAAGCCAAGGCGCCGCCAATAAGCGATAAATTTACATCTTAAATTAAAGCGAGTTACAAACTCGCGGTCCCAGCACTTCCAGCACTACTCCATGGCCAGTCTTCTGGCTTTTCACATAGCCCGGCTTTTACCGGATTGCGGCGGATGTAATGACGCGCATTTGCCAAATGAACTTCATCACGAATGTAAATGTCTACCCGGCTTTTCCTCTGCCTCAGCATGAGCGTGAAGGATCGTCAGGCTTGAGGTGGCAAGCATCAACAGCAGATGAAAACAGGTGCGCATGGGTTTATGGTCTAGATTCCGGAATACGAGCCTTACGGGATCCATTTATCATCGAAGTTGATCTGAAAGATTCTCTAACAGAAATGTAAGAAATCATATCAAGCAACAGTGTGCTGAGAGCGGATATTTTCCTACTAAGATTCGCTTGGCAAAGAGGCTTTTTCTAGTCTAAGCCCTCGCGCGATGTTTTCCCAAGAACCTATTGAATGGCCTGACAAAATTGAAATTCTCATCGATGAATTGGACGGCGAGTCATCCGAGCGCGACCTCAGCCGTGAAGAGCGGGCGTTTATCGATGTGTATGAAACCGTGCCGATTCTTGAGAGTCGGGACTGCCTGCATGAATTCTGGCAATCCAGTATCGATCACCAACGCGTGATCAATTCTTTCGATTTGATTGGCGCATCGACGATCGTTGATGCGTTGAATGCGAGTCGTTGGTGTCAAACCCGCAAGCAGGATCGAGAAGACTACAGCGAGACCGAATCAGAATATCTCGCGACCATCGAAGAAGAACTCCCCGCTGGTATGGACGAACTTGTCGACTTGGTAATTGAATTTGTGGCTGATGAGTTGGGGTGATGAAGTCCCGATAATTTTTTGCGGCTTTGCGTTGAAGAATTTCTGGAACCCATTTTCCCATCGACGTCTCTCTGAAATTTTGTCAGTTTGCTAGCCCATGAATCCTTTCCAAAACCCAGATCATCCGCATCTAACTAGTCGCCGTTCGTTTCTTCAAAAAGCCAGTCTTGCGGTGGGAGCGATGGGAGCCAGCGGAATCATTCCCTGCTATGCGGATGGAAAACCGAAAGCGAAGCCGACATCTGACACGCTCGTTAAAACTCTCTACGATAGCTTGAGTGAAGAGCAACGAGGGAAAATCTGTTTTGCATACGACAACAAGCTGCGCCTGGAGGTCGATAACAACTGGCACATCACCAAGACTTTGGTGAAAGATTTTACCAAAGACCAGCAGGCGATGATTTCTGAAATTTTCATGGGTCTGCACAGTGAGGAATACGCTCAGAAAGTTTATGACCAAGTGGTTTCGGACAGCGGAAAGGATGGGTTCGATGGTGGATCGTCGATCGCGATCTTCGGTGAGCCTGGCACCGGGAAATTTGAATTCGTTCTAACTGGACGTCACTGCACCCGCCGGTGTGATGGCGACTCGATGGAAGGCGCGGCGTTTGCGGGACCTATCTTTTACGGCCATGCGGCGAAAGGTTTCCGAGAAGGACCGAAGCATGAAGGAAATGCTTATTGGTATCAGGCCGTGAGGGCAAACGAAGTTTATCAGATGCTTGATGGTAAACAGCGCGAGATGGCCTTGCTCAACGAGAGCCGTGGCGAAAACGGACTTGAGACGGTTTCTCTAACAGGAAAGAAAGAAGGTTTAGCTGGACTTCGCGTTGCTGACCTCACTCATGATCAAAAAGACCATGTAAAAAAAGTCATTGGAGACATCCTCGCGCCATTCCGAAAAGCGGATGCTGATGAGGCGATGAAACACATTGAAGCCGGCGGGATGGACAACCTTCACCTCTCTTTCTACAAAGGCGAGAACATCGGTGAAGATGAAGTCTGGGACGTCTGGCAAATCGAAGGTCCTAACATGGTCTCCTATTTCCGCGGCAAACCTCACGTGCATGCTTGGCTACACATCCGCGAGCCTCAGAAAGCGTAACTATTTCTTTTTCGGCACCGGATCGTAACCATGCGTGCCCCATGGGTGACAGCGTAGAAGACGTTTAAGCGTTAACCACGAGCCTTTGATCGGGCCGTGGACTTTCAGCGCCTCGATGCCGTAATGGCTGCACGTTGGATCGTGTCGGCACACACCGTTGCCACCCGTCATGAATCTCAGCCACGGCGAGATGCCGAGCTGATAGAAGCGGATGAGAAGGATGAGGATCTTGGACACGGTGAACGGTTGAAAAATGGTGAGTTCAAAAGCTTAGCTCGCGTCCCAGAGAGGCTTATTAAGAAATTGGGAGAGAGTTTGGGCATCGGCTCGCAGAGCGGTTTGATTGCCGTGGTCGACGACGTTGACGCGCGAGCCATCGTCAAGCACGAGGTTGAGTTCGTAGCTGTAGTAAGAACTGTTTTTACTTTGGCAGAGTTCGGCGATGATTTGCAAAGCGTGCACGCGATTGAGTTCGGCGTAGTGTTTCAATTTTGACTTATCCATCATCAGCTCTGGCTTTTTACGGCTTCTACAAAAATAGCCGTGACCGAGATCAAAAACGGTAGGCGTACATGCGTAATAATACATCCATGCTCCTGCTAGGGAGAATACGAGGCCCATCGCAATCGGTATGTAACTTTCCTTTTTATCCGGCTGATTTAAAAAGAATATAGCTGTGAGCACGAGACCGAAAACCACGAAAACTCCGGCAAAAAGTTTCATCATACGAGAGGCGCGGAACTCCATTCGTTGCTCGTTCACTTTGTGTAATCCCGCCGATTTAAAATTGCTGCCACCACCTACAAGCGGCAACCATGAGGTTTTCATCGCAATGGGGTCTTGGAAAATGGATGCGTCAAATGGCGGCCGATCTGATTGTCCCGTGAGTTGGGATAGGATTTCCTTAAACATGCCAAAAGACACCAATTCGATAGCGATTGGTCAATCATCCAACCCATTTTTGCTAATGGATCAGCGTTTCTGGTTGAGAAAGCGTATTGCCAAGCCGCCGCTGATGGGTGGAAATACGCCAACGCATGGATGGCAAGCAGAACGACGAGGAGGAATCAAAGCCGCAGCCGGCAGAACCGCGAAAGCTTTTCTGGGGTCGGGATCTCCTCGCATGGGTGCTTGATGCGCGCCGGTCCCGCCAGTTGGCGAAACGTTCGGATAGCCAAGTGGGTGCGTTGGTCGATGCTTTTGCTGCCTTCGCTACGCTGGACGATGTGCTCAGCGCGGTTGAAGCGGATCTGATTCTCGACATGTTGCGCAGTGCGTTTCCAGATGTGGATCACGCATGGTTGGCACGTCGTCTCCGTCGCGCAGTTCGCAGCCCTCAGCCATTGCAAGGTCTCGCGAGTGAGTTACGTCAGAGCCTCGATGAAACAGACAAAATCGCCCTCGGCCTGCAACTTTTCACCTTGGTGGATGCGTCCGGGCGCTCTGAGCGGAGTCGTGCAAGTTATGAAATTTTCATGCGCCGACTGGGCAGGCCGGAAGTTGGATCTGCGATCGTGCGGGAAATGCATGCGAGCGATGAGCCGTTGGAGAGTAGCGATTCGCTACCGTTTGAACGTCTCATCTTCGGCGGCGAGAACGCCGATGTCGTATTGCCTCCAGTAGCTGTGGATCATGAGTTTAGACTCTATCGTGCCGGCAATCTCATTTTACTACGCAACACCGGAGCGAATGCTCTGTGGGTTCGCGGAAAATCGCTGCCACCCGGCGCGTTCTTGCGCATACGTGAGCGCCTAGAGTTGGTGATACCTGGCTGGACGATTGGTTACGATGGTCTGCGTTTCTTTCTCGATACCGGTAAAATGGAAACCCGCCCCGCGATTTACCTCGCAGTGGGCGATGGCGGCATCATCGCTGAGCGCACACGCTCGCGGAGCAGTGAAATTTGCGTGCGTTTCGGGCTTCAGGCAGAAGTGGAAGTGCTTGCTGAAACGGAGTTGCAGGTAGGCACTCACGGCGTTTTACAAAAAGGAGAGATTGTGAGTTGCCTCTATCACGAGCGCATCGGCAGCGACAATGGCTTCAGTCTAACGATTAACGATCTCCGTAAACGCGCCCTGCAGTCTGGTAGGCGTTTCCGCTTGGTCGCTGAGCGCCAAGAATATCTCGTTTCTAACGACGCCACCGCGCTGAGTCGTGGAGATCTTTTACTCGGAGGTAAACTCGCGCCACGCACCGTGCTTTTCATCCGTTTCGCGGGTGATGGCGCGACAGGCGAACTAGAAATCCGCGAAGCCAATGGCCCGATCTTAGTCGATGGTTTTCCTGTCCGACAATCCGCTAGCTTGCGCGATGGATCGCTTATCCGACTCTCCGGCAGCCAAGCTGTGCGTTGCCGTTTCTCTGAAGGATTTCTCGACGAAGAAAGAACGCAAATTGAATCACTCGATGTCGAGGGCTTGGTGCACGATTTTGGAAAAGATTTCCGCGCGCTCGATCAGATCAATTTCTCGGTTCAGCGCGGTGAAATGCTTTGCATTATCGGCCCCAGTGGAAGCGGAAAGAGCACTTTGCTCGCTGCGCTTTCTGGCCAGCGCAGGCCGACCCGTGGCAAGGTGAAACTCAACGGACTTTCTCTGTACGATCACCGCGAAAGCTTAGTTCCATTCGTTGCGCATATGCCGCAGGAAGAAGCACTGAATCCGCAGCTCACGGTCCGCGAACACTTGCGCCACGCCCTGATGATACGCCGTCCGGGTCTAGCAAGATCTGAGCATGGACGACGCGTCGATAGCATGTTGGCAGAACTCGGCTTGCAGGGGATTGCTCACCGCAGGGTCGGCTCTCCTGGCGAGAAAACTATTTCGGGAGGTGAGCGTAGCAGGCTCAATCTAGGCCTCGACCTAGGTAGCCGCGCTGAGCTTTTCCTTTTCGATGAACCAATCTCTGGTTTGTCCTCGAAGGATTCCGAGCACGTGGCGGAAACTCTGCGAGCACTTGCCAGAGAAAAAATCGTCATCGCTTCTCTTCATCGTCCTGGTGCCAGTGTGCTACGATTGTTTGATAAAGTTTTACTGTTAGATAACGGCGGAAAAGTTGCGTATTTCGGAACTCCTACGCAAATGGTCGCGTATTTCCGCGAAGCCTGCGTGGAGCACGGTGTTTCACATCCTTCCCTAGTTGCTAAAACTCCGCTCGGCGCTGACTTCGTTTTCGATATTTTGGAAACTCCGCTGAGTGCGATTGGTGACGCCGGAAACACCGGCGGAGCACGTCGCTTTTCTCCTAACTTCTGGCAAGAACGGTTCGAGAGTTTGACGCTTCTAACATCTCTTCAAGGAGACTCCGTTTTGCCCACGCACTTGGGTGAGATGCGCTCTCAAGAGCGGTTGCCTGTACCGCCTACTCCGCCTCGTCGTTGGCGCGCGGTGTTGCGGGTATTTTTCACGCAATTTCAACGTTCATTTATATCCAAACTTCGAAATCGAGGCACGCTTTACAGCACGTTTTTGGAGGCACCGATTCTCGCGGCGTTGATCGCCATCACCCTGCGTTCATCGCCCTCCGGTCCTTACCAGTTTTCTACCGCACTTCATATTCCCGCCTATCTTTTCCTCAGCGTTACCGTCGCGATGTTTCTCGGATTAACTAACTCCGCTACGGAAATTCTGCGTGATCGCGCGGTGCTGCGCCGCGAGCGTAACTGTCATCCGGGTGGCCTATCATACGTCATCTCTAAATTTCTCGCCCTCGGAATCGTCGCCGCCGTGCAATGTTACTTCTACTTATTCGTGGGTAACTACTTCCTCGAAATTGAGGGAGTGCTGCTTTATCACTGGATTTGGATGACTCTCACCGCGCTCACCGGCACTGGTATGGCACTCTTAGTTTCATCATTGGTGCGCACCGAGCGCGCTGCTCTAACAGCTGTTCCGCTTCTGCTCGTACCGCAAATGCTCCTTGCCGGCGCACTCGTTCCCTATAAGGAAATGAATCGTGGCTTGTTCGATGAAGTGAAAATCGAACGTGAAAATGGTGGCGTCCCTGTACCGGCGAAAATCATGCCCCTGCGCTACGCCTTCGAGGGCATGCTGATCGGACAAGCGACCCGTAATCCGTTCGAAATCGAACGCATCCGCTTGCAGCGAAAAATCGACCGCTTCCGTGACAAACAGCAAGAACCGTCTCCCGAAGAAATCGAAAACTTCGAGATGACTAAAGAAGGACTACGCCGTCTGCTCGCTTCCGGTGCTCGTAATACCAAAGAAGGCAAACAGCTCGTCTCCAGGATTCGCCGCATGGTAAACACCGGAACACCCATCGAAGTCGCCACGATGAAAGTTTGGCCAAAAGGCGATGACGTCCGCCCGACCTACAAATGGTTCGTGAACGACAGGATCGACCTACTCGTGCGTGAGGCCGAAACCTTCCGCAACGACTACCGCAACAAAGATCCGCGCCACGTTTTCCTCGCCTTGGAAAAGCCTATCCCCTTTTACGATTTGGTTGCACCAGATGATTCCGAAAAACCAGATCGTGCCAAAGGTTCTCAAAGCAACAAACCTGACGAATCACAAGTCGGCCAAATCGAGACCATGAAATTCTGTGGTTCCATTCTCCTCTTCGTCAGCCTCGGCTGCTGCATCCTCTCTGCACGCTTCATCCGAGAGCAAAACCGTACGGTGAGTTGAACTACTGTAGTGATTCAAGTTTAGTCCGCACCCTAATCTGTTAGGTCCTCTAAAATTTTATCCAAACCTCGAAGTCGGTATTTTAGGCAGGTTTCCCGAATCGTATGAAGATCTACTTCTGGGTTACGCTTCAGTAATTCGACGATATCTGCATGAGATTTCCAGCCCCCAGCGTAAATTTTTAGAGCTACCAACTGCGGTATGGGCATAACCCTAAGCATGCTTCCAGGGCTGATTCTAACATCCTCTCCTTCTAAGGCATCACGGATTACAGCCGGAAATCGGTTGGCAAAACTGATTATCTGCACAAGTCCAAACGATCCAGATATATCGATCACTCCACCGAGCGGATCATCTGCATCGGGTTCGTGTAACTCAGCATTAAATCCTGATGATCGCAACGCCTCTGCAAATAGACGCATTTGTGGCAAATCGGCGATCACGCCCAAATCGATATCCTCCGTAAAGCGGACATATCGATGGGCAGCCATTGCGACGGCGCCTATCACCACAGTGGGCAGCTCACGACTGGCAAGCATCGCGGCAATTTGATCCGCTACTTTTAAATTGGATAGCTCGCCGTCTTCCATAATCTACTTTTGTGATGGAACCGGCTTTACCTCCGTTGGCTGAATCCAGCTAAAGCGTTCCCGCATGGTCAAGGCAGCTACGACTCGCTCTTTGATTGTCATTTGCGAAACGCGCAAGAGCTCCGCCTGGAAAGCCGCATCCGCACTCGCGCTTTGACGCGGACGGTCCATAGATGGCTGATCCTCTGACATGAAGGCATATTGCCCCAATTGCTTCACGGGTGCAAGCTGTGATATGGCGTGCACGCCAACAAGCCTCGCAATTGGAAAATAAATTCTTTGTTCGACTGCCGCGCCAATCATTTTCAGAATTGATCCATGCCCCGCATTGTTTTAGTCGAAGATGAGCCTGCGATTGCAGACACATTGATCTACGCTTTGAAGAGCGAGTGTTACGAGGTTGTGCACGTGATGACGGGTGCGGAGGCTTTGAAATTAGAAAGCCAATCCAAGCATGACCTCGCGATCCTAGATGTCGGTTTGCCGGATATGACGGGATTCGAACTCTGCCGCCAACTCCGAGAGATCCGGCGCATCCCTGTGCTTTTTCTAACAGCGAGAAGCGAGGAAATTGATCGGGTTTTAGGTTTGGAAATTGGTGGAGATGATTATGTGACCAAGCCCTTTTCGCCACGCGAAGTAGCTGCCAGGGTGAAAGCCATATTGAGAAGATCCGGTAACGCAACTCTAGGTGCGTCACACGTTTCGGGGACGGGCCTCAAGATCGATGATCACTCGAAGCGTATCATTTTGAATGAATCAGCATTAGATCTAACTGCGCATGAGTTTCGTTTGGCATCGGTGTTAATCAGTCATCCGGGACAAGTTTTTTCCAGAGAACAACTATTGGAAAACGCATGGGAGGATCCTGGCGCAGTGACGGATCGAACCGTCGATGCTCACATCAAAAGCCTGCGCGCAAAACTCAAAGCCGCGCATTCGGGCGCTGAGGAGATGATCGAAACGCGCAGGGGATTGGGATATTCTTACTCATCCATAAATCCATAAAACCATGCGTTTGACCCGAATCACTCTTTGCATCATCGCGCTGGTTATTTTAGCGGGATTCAATTTGCTAGTGAAGAAGCAGCTAGCTGATGTTGAGCCGCAGTTGTTTCAAGCAACCGAGGAAGCGATGGTTGATGCCGCCAATGTGTTGGCTGTTTTTGCTGAACGTGAGTTCACTGCCGATGGTTTTGACTCGCGCCAATTTCAAGAAGTGATGGAAGCCGCTGGAGCGAGAAAAATCGATGCCAGCATCTTCAATCATTCCAAAGTCTGCGTGGGCTTGGATGTGTATGTCACTGACGCAACCGGCAAAGTGCTTTTTGATTCAGGAACTCCCGATCGAGTAGGAACAGATTACTCGCAGTTCCGTGATGTGTATCTGACGCTTCGCGGGAAATACGGTGCGCGTAGTACTCGGTTGAGAGAAAGCGATGAGACGAGTTCAGTGCTTCACGTCGCTGCGCCCATCGGCGATTCAGCAAAACCACTCGGAGTGCTCACGGTTTACAAAAAGCAATCCGATGCACTACCCATCATCCGTAGGCGAGTTTCTGAAATCTGGTGGGGAACCGGGCTTGTAGGCGGAGGTATTTTGTTTTGCGTCGTCGTGATTTTCCTTTGGCAATATCTACCGATATCTCGGCTGACGGAGTACGCCCGCGACATCGAACAAGGGAAACGTAGAGCGCTGCCTTATCTCGGGCTTGGCAAAGAAGTGAACACTTTAGCGAGCGCCCTTGAGTCGATGCGTGAGTCTTTGGAAGGTAGGCGTTTTGCTGAACGCTACGTGCAGACGCTGACGCATGAAATGAAAAGTCCATTAGCTGCAATTCGAGGTGCGGCGGAACTGCTGAATGAAGAGGGCAAGCCGATGCCCGAGGAGGATAGACGACGCTTTCTTAACAACATCGCCGCTGAAACCTTACGAGCGGATCGCTTGCTTGGAAAATTGTTAGAACTTTCCGCACTCGAAGGAAAAACCCAGCTCGATGCCACAGAGGTAATTGATTTGACGATTCTCGTGGGACGAGTCGTTGATGAATTGAAAGCCATGGCCGAGCTCGCCGGTGTGGAAATCAACTTTTCCAAGCCTAGTGCGCCGTTGATGATCAGCGGTGACGCGTTCATCCTCAAAGCAGCACTCACAAACTTGTTAGAAAACGCGATTGATTTCTCGCCAGAGGGACAGTACGTCATGGTGAAAATGGAAAGCGTTTCGGATCTACACCGCGTGATTATCGAAGATCGTGGCGAGGGGATTCCGGATTACGCAAAGGAAAAGGTGTTTGATCGCTTCTTTTCTTTGCGTCATCTGCGGACTGGACGCAAAGGAACTGGCCTCGGCCTGACTTTGGTGCGTGAGGCCGCAGAGCTGCATCTTGGGAGTGTTGTGTTGGAAGCGGCGGATCCATCTGGAACCCGCGCGATTTTCTCCATCCCAGGTTGCTAGGATTTTTAGCGAGTTTTTCACGGGAACTTCATCAAGCTTTCACAAACGGGGTGTGCAATGCATGCATCCGATGAGAGATCTACTCACACCCACTGCAGAGCGTTTAAGAGAACCTGAGCCCAGCGCCATTCTGCGGGCCGCGTTGATCGCCGCTCTAGGCTTCGGAGTCTATGGCCTGACGGTGGGTTGTTGGAGGTCGCCATTGATGGGAGTGTTTGTCGCCGTGAAAATGCCGTTGTTGATCGCGCTGACCCTAGGTTGCAATGGGTTGCTCAATGGGTTGCTTGGTCTGTTGCTCGGAAGCGGCCTGGGATTCAAACAATCTTTGCATGCGCTGCTCAGTGGATTCGCGATCACTGGGCTCATCCTCGGATCGGTGGCGCCGGTCACTTACTTCATTGCGTTAAACGTGCCTGCACATGACTCCGCTCAGGCAGTCACCTCGCACTCCGCGTATCTTTTGATGCATGTTTCACTGATCGGGATTGCGGGATTCATTGGTGTGATACGTCTCGCCAAGCTACTCGAATCTTACAGCCCGTCTCGCGCCATCGCCCGTGCAACCCTCGCCGCATGGATCGCTGGCAACGCGTTTCTCGGTGGCCAGTTTTCATGGGTGCTGCGGCCCTTTTTCGGATCGCCAGGCTTGGAGGTCGCGTTCTTACGCGAAAACCCCATGCGCGGAAATTTTTACGAAGCTGTGTGGCAATCTCTGCAACGCGTGACCGCAGGCATCGGAATCGAAGGACTGGGGTTCATCGGTCTAACAGCAGGTATCTGCCTTCTCATCATTCTCCAAATTAGAAACCAAACCACCAAACCAAAGCCATGAACGAAGAACATCCAGAACCAACCACCACCGCAACTCCACCGCCGCTGAATCCAACCCCGCCACCACTCAATCCCACGCAATATGTGCCCATCCCGAAAAATCCGACTCTTCGCGATCTTTTCGAAATCCTGCTTCGCCGGCCGGCGCAGCTCGCGGGACATCAAGTATGTGAAGAGAAACCCACCCTGATTCGATTCGGCTTAATCGCGCTGCTTTCCATTCTGGTATTCGGCTTTGTGTTAGGAACGTTTGCTTACAAAGATCAACTATGGGCAGCACCTGTTAAATTGGGTGGCGGCTTACTTTTCGCCGGGCTCATTTGTTTCCCCAGTCTGTATATATTCTCCATTCTAGCAGGTTCCACCGCATCAGCTGCGCGTATGGGTGGTTTGTTAAGCGGAATGTTGGCGATGGCGGGACTGCTATTGTTAGGTTTCGCTCCCGCGCTTTGGATTTTCGCCCAAGGCACGAGCTCGTTTGGATTCATGGGAGGACTAACGCTGTTGTCGTGGCTCGTCGCATTAATCTTTTCCTTCAGATTCATGCGCGTCGCACTCCGCGAAACTGGTGCCACTCAGAGCTCGCCACTCACCATCTGGTGCGGGATTTTTCTCCTCGTGACCTTGCAACTTTCCACCAGCCTGCGCCCCATTCTTGGAACATCCGATAAATTCCTAAACACCGAGAAGAAATTTTTCCTCCAGCATTGGACCGACACGATGGACAAATCGCTGAAGCCGTAACTTGAACCTATCCATCACTCATCATGATAAACAAAATGACCGGTTGGCTGATCGTTGTTCAGGTCGGATACGTCTCGCTCTTTATAGCTGTAAGCATCATCAACTTCGCCACAGATGAAGGAGTTGCTAAACAGATCGAAGACATCCGAAAGCTCATTGGATTATCGAATCAACACGTTAGCTTAAACGAATACGTGTGCTATCCACTCGCGTTTAGCGCACCGATCAATATTATCTTAGCACTGGTGTTTTTCTGGACGCTGTTAAGGAGAAATCATGAATTAAATTTTTCTAAGGATTTCTTCAATATCATCAATGCCGTCTATGTCGCATCTAGTTCATGTTTTTTTATGAGTGTTTTCTGCAACCTCGTGAATTGAAGCGCTAAAATCCTTGCGGATTTTATACTCGCCGGGAGCGGGCCGTATGGATGAGGGTAGAACTCCTTTCATTTGTCTCATGAAACACCTTTCTCTTGCCGCCCTTTTCATCGTAATCCTACCCGCGTGGGCATTCGCTGAAGAACCGATGAATATCATCGATACCCACGTCCATCTCTGGGCGTTGGATCGACCTGCCGGAATCACGTGGATCAAAAAAGACGACAAGCATCTTTACCGCGATGTCCTTCCAACATTTCACGAACCCATCGCCGCTGAAAATGGAGTGAGTGGCGTGGTGCTGGTGCAAGCTGGACAAAGCATTCCTGACAACCAATGGAACCTCGATATCTCCGCACATAATCCAAAACTCTATCGCGGCGTGGTCGGAAATTTATCGGAGATTATTGGCACAGATGCATTCGCCACAACGTTTCAAGAACTCTGCAAAGATCCACGCTACCTCGGTTATCGCCTGTCCGGACGTTACCGCGAAAAACTCGATGATGCATTTTTCCGCGATCTAGAACTTACCGCCGCTGCCGGAAAAAGCGTCGATTTCTTGGTCAGTGCGTATTCACTCACCGACGTTTCAGAAATCGCGCAACGCGTTCCCAAGCTCCGCATTATCCTCGATCATTTCGGAAACGTTCGTCTAACAGATAAGCCGCTCGATCCGGAATGGATAAAACATTTCCACGCTGTCGCCAAACATCCGAATGTGTATTGCAAAGTCTCAGCACTCTACGGCCGCGTCGAAGTTCAACCCGCGCCTCAGGAGATTTCTTATTACAAACCTATCCTAGATCTCGCCTTCGAAGCCTTTGGTGAAGATCGCTTAGTCTTTGGCAGCGACTGGCCAGTCACCGAAAAAACCGGCGATTACGCATCGGTGCTAAAACTTACACGCGCCTATTTTGATGCGAAAGGCGCGGGCGTTTCGAAGAAATTATTTTCCGAAAACGCTAAACGATTTTATGCGATTAAATAAATAGAATGTCTCGCGCAAAGTCGCAAAGACGCAAAGAGAAGAGGGAATAGAATCATTGCGTCTTTGCGCGAGATTTATTATTCGTCCAACTGATTCACCGCTCTAACAATTCCGTCTTTCATGAGAGCCGTGCCAAAGTTGAGAAGTAGGCCGAGTTTTTTATCTGAGAGCCGTAAATAAGTTTGGATTTGCTTGCGATGAACAGGAGCAATGGTTACGACGGATTTAAGCTCTAGGATAACAAGATTATTTACGAGAATGTCTGCGCGAAACCCTTCATCAAAGGTAATATCATCGTATTTAAATGGTATGGGAACTTGACGTTCACATTCGAGACCCTTCTTGCGAAGCAGGTGCGCGAGAGCTGTTTCATAAACCGATTCTAATAAACCGGGACCGAGATCCATGTGGAGTTTGACTGCTGTGTCGACGACTATTTTGCTGATTTCGTTTTCATTCATGATCGGGAGGTGTGTCAGCAATGTGATAGATTTTTGGTCTCGCGCAAAGACGCAAAGTTTTTCAATCATTTCGTCCTCTCCTTTCGGTTCTTTCCTATTCAACAATCTGGCTCTTCCCTTTGCGTCTTAGCGGCTTTGCGCGAGATCCATCTTTTCAATTATCTGCGAGAAGACCTATTTCAAAACCTTATCATACAATGCATACGCCCCCGCGACGAACATTCCCGCTACACTAATCCACAACCCGATGTCCCACAAACGACTTGGCACCAATCTTGCATCACAGCAGCGATAACGGAAATACAACGCGGCCACACCCAGCATGGGCAAGATCAGTGCGCCCATGAAACCACCGGCCAAAACCAATTGTTCTGGTGCTTTGAAGAACACGTAGCTTGCCAAAAACAACAATGGCAGGAAAATGCAAAACAACCGCACCCACCAGCGATACGCCTTCTCGTCGCCTGACGTGACGCCGAACACTCGCAATGCGTCCGCGCATACTCGTGCATGACTCGCTGTCGCCACGAAAAAGGTCGAATACAATACCGCAAACGCTCCGAATAAAAACACCAGCTCAGCCGCTGCTCCGAACACAGGAACATACATTTGCCCCAACGTGCGGATCATCTGATCACCGGCCGGATTCAGACCCGTGCGTCCAAGTATCGCTGCACCTAATAGAT
The DNA here is from genome assembly GCA_031425735.1 of Akkermansiaceae bacterium. Classification (GTDB taxonomy): domain Bacteria; phylum Verrucomicrobiota; class Verrucomicrobiia; order Verrucomicrobiales; family Akkermansiaceae; genus Luteolibacter. The sequence goes on from JANPJY010000045.1 coordinate 33,835, forward strand.
AAAATCCAATCGTCGCGAACGTGTAAACGATCATCGAACACCACGCATCCCAGCGCAGCACGCGTGTCCATCCCTTCGCCCCCGTTTCCCATTCTGGCGAGTCATCACGCGGCCCAGTCCACTTTGCGTAACCTTTTTCCAAACACCAATACGGATACTGAATCAGCTCCGTCGCACCTACCCCGATGATTCCAAATGCAGCCAACGCAAAAGCCAAGCCTTTGCCTTCGGGAACTTGGAAAGTCATTCCACTAAGCAACTCCGCCCATGAAACGCGCCACTCCGGCAAGGCTTGCAAGTAAAACAAATTGATCAAAGTTACTAACGTGAAGGATGCGACCAAAAACGTAGAAACATTTTGAATCAATCGATAACGACCCACCACTAACAGCACGATTGAAACGAGCGTAACGATAGTCGCCCAAATCATCGGGTCATGCGAAACGACCTTTTCTTTTCCCTCCCATTTCGAAAGTTCCGCCTGCGCCGCATCGCGTTGCTCTGCGACTTTTTCAAGACTCATTGCCATGTGCGCATCTCCTTCAAAGCGCTCGATGATTTTATCTGCGACTTTCACCTGAATCTCCGCATCCTCGCGCACATTCATCTCTACACCCGCTTTAGTGAGCGGCTGCTGAATTGACATGGCTTGCCCGACCCCACCGATGATTCCACCAAGTTGGACCAACGCGACTAACGTAAAAATCAACCAAAACCAACACAACCAGTTCACCCGCAGCCGTGGCCCCGGTACCATGTTGAGCCCGTCCAACGTCGTCCGTCCGCTGGTAATAGTGAAACGCCCAAACTCGATCTGCACGAAAACTTTGATCAAGCAGCCGATGATAATCAGCCACAGCAAAACAAACCCAGCCTCTGCCCCAACCAAAGTCGTCGCAATCAACTCGCCCGAACCCACAATCGATCCCGCAATAATCAATCCCGGCCCGAGTTGTTTTAAAATTCCTAGAGTCGTCGTTGGTGGGTCTTTGAGTTCACTCATGTCCGAGCATCTTGCTCCGCCTACCTCGCACTCGTCAACATCTCACAGCGCTAGGAGAGGGTACATTCCTGTCCCCTTTGATCTAGCTCGACCTCCGAGAAATGGGCGATATATTGCCGCCGTGCGCATTACATTTTCAACAATTCCGGCCATTCTTGCTTGCTTTGGCCTGATCGCAGCAAATCTCCATGCCGCTCCCATCATCCCGGGCTTGGAGCACAAGCATCCCTTAACGGAATCCCAAAAAGGCACTGTGCTGCTCGAAGAACTGCGTTGCGCCTCGTGCCATGATGGAATGTCAAAACCCAACGCCGCCGGTCCGGATCTACGTGAGGTCGGTTCACGGGTTCAACCGGAATTCCTGAAAAAATTCATCCAGGACCCCGCGCTCCACGATCCCGGCACTGCGATGCCCGATGTCTTCGGCGAGCGCTCGGCTGAAGAGCAGGAAAAAATCGCGGCCGAACTCAGCGCCTATCTGCTCTCCCTGCAAAGCGCAGCCGCAACACCCGCCGCTCTTCCAAAAGATAAAGCCGCAGAGGGCAAAAAATTATTTCACGAAGTCGGCTGCATTGTCTGCCATAGCCCGCAAGATGATAACGCAGAAGCCAAAGCTCTAACAGGCCATGTGAATTTGGCTCATGTTTCAAAAAAATATCATCCCGCTGGACTCGTCGATTTTCTACACGAGCCTTTGAAAGTCCGACCGGATGGTCGGATGCCCGACATGCGCCTAAGCCGAAGCGAAGCGGAACTTCTGGCTGCATTCATGATCAGTTCTGAAACAGCAGCGCCGAAAGCCGAAACCCATTCACCCGCGACGATTGCCGCCGGTAAAAAAGCGTTTACGGAAATGAGCTGCAACGCTTGTCACAACGTTGATTCAAGCCCCAAACCGCCTCTTCTCCCCGTAAAAGCCAAGCTCGATCTCAACGCCGGTTGCCTTTCCGCGACTCCTGGGAAAGCGCCGAACTATCAACTCAGCGATGTTCAGAAAAAGGTGATCCGCGCTGCTCTAACAGAACAACCGAAAAAACCCACAGCTGCCGATTCGATCAATAAGCACCTCACCCAGTTGAACTGCATTTCCTGTCACCAACGCGATGATTTCGGCGGAGTGAAACCCGCGCTCGATAGCTATTTCCACTCCACCGAAGAAGCGCTCGGCAACGAAAGCCGCATCCCGCCGCCGCTTACTTTGGTCGGTACAAAACTCCGGCCTGAATGGTTGAACAAAGTGCTCTTCGAAGGTCAAGTCGTCCGCCCCTACATGACCACTCGCATGCCGCAATACGGCAATCACGCACTTGATGGACTGCCTCAAGCTTTTGCAGAAAACGACAAGCTCGAACCATTTGATTATCCTGAGATCATAAAAGAATCCGCCCCGATGATGCGTGATGAAGGCCACAGGTTGTTAGGTGATCAGGGCCTGAGTTGCATTTCCTGCCACAACTACAACGGCATCGAATCGCCCAGTATGAAAGGGCTCGATCTCATGACTTCATACCAACGTTTGCAGCCTGCATGGTTTGATCAGTTCATGAAAAACCCCGCGAAGTTCCGCCCTGGAATCATCATGCCGTCATTCTGGCCTGATGGAAAAGCGGTGCAAACCGAAATCCTCGATGGCAATACCGATCTCCAACTCCAAGCTCTCTGGAACCAGTTTTCACTAGGTCGCTCCGCCCGTGATCCTTCCGGACTCCGCGCCGCCGACCCCGAACTCGTCGTCACGGATCAAATTCGCACCTACCGCGGACGTAGCACAGTCGCAGGCTATCGCGGTATCGCCGTCGGTTTTCCCGGCGGAATGAACTACGCATTTAACGCCCATAACGGCGCGCTCACAGCCTTCTGGTCTGGAAAATACGTGACGGTGGGTTGGAGGGGTCAGGGCTCAGGAAATTTCACTCCGGCCGCGCCTGTGATCCAGCTTGCCGAAGATGTCGCATTTCTAACAGAGCTTCCTGAAGCATGGCCGCTCAAGCCAGTTCGGACGAAGGAAAGCCCTGTGAACCCAGATCCGACCTATCCATCTCAACACGGCTACTCTTTCAAAGGATATTCGATCGGTGAAAATGGTATTCCGACTCTGCGCTATCGCTGCGGTGAAGTGATGATCGAGGATACATTATCACCCCTCTCACTGGATCAAACTCCCATCCTCGGCCGCACCCTGACGTTCACCTCCACTAAAGCCACCACGCTCTACTACCGCGCCTTGTCAGGAACGATCGAATCTGTCTCGGAGAGTTCATTCAAAATCCCCAAACTCCAACTCAACCTTGGTAAATCTACCGCTAAGTATTCTAACATCCTTCGCGCCGCAGGATCGAATCAAGAACTCATTCTTAAACTAGAACTTCCCGCCGGAACTTCAACCCTCTCTCTCGATTATGCCATCCTTCCCTAAACTCTTCATCGCATTCATCGCGATCTTTCCTCTAACAGCCATTGCCGAAGAAGTCGGCGAACGCTGGGGCACGGCCGAACGCGAACGTAAATACTACCGCTTGGTCGATCTCCCAATCCCGAAAAATCTCGTCATTGAAGCCGGTGCTTTCTGCGACTTGCCCGATGGGAAAATAGCCGTCGGCACGCGTCACGGTGATGTGTTTTTCATCTCAGAAGCCGACGCCGCAAATCCCGAACCTAAGTATCATCTGTTTGCTACCGGCCTCGATGAAATCTTCGGTCTCGCATGGAAAGACAACGCGCTTTTCGTCACACACAGCGCAGAGCTCACCAAAGTTTCCGATACCAACAACGACGGCACGGCAGATCGTTATGATGTCGTTTCTGATGCATGGGGATACGGCACGTATCATGAATACGCGTTTGGTTCGAAATTCGACCCGAAAGGAAACCTGTTTGTCGCACTTGGATTATCGAGCTCGTATCATTCTCAGGAATTGTTTCGTGGTTGGGTTTTCAAAGTCACGCCCGAGGGGAAATCGATTCCCTACGCAAGCGGCGTGCGCAGCCCGGGCGGCATCGGTTTCAATGAGCACGGCGCAGTTTTTTACATCGAAAGCCAAGGCCCGTGGAATTCCGCGTGCAGTTTGAAATTCGTAAAAGAAGGCGGATTTATGGGACATCCAATCAGTTATAATTGGTATAAGTATGCACCAAATATGGGCGCGGCCCCAGCCGAACCAACATCTGAGTCGACCGTCCTAACAGAAAGTCAGAAGATTCCACAGCTTGATCCCTACGCGGTGGTGTTCCCCTATATTCGCATGGGCCGATCCATCAGCGGGTTTGTGATCGATAAGACTGGCGGGAAATTCGGCCCATTTGAAAACCAAATCTTTCTGGGCGATTACACGCAATCCATCATCCTCCGCGCCACCACCGAGCAGATCAACGGCGTCTGGCAGGGCGCGTGTTATCCGTTTCGCGAGGAGCTTTCGACTGGCCTCCTCAATGTGCATTTCACACCTCAAGGTCGTTTGATCTCCGGCGGAACCAATCGCGGGTGGCCGGTGCGTGGCCTGAAACCCTATGCGCTCGAACGCTTGGAATGGACCGGCGTCACTCCGTTTGAAATCAAACGCATTGGCATCACCCCGACCGGCTTCAAGATTGAGTTTACCAAACCGGTCGATCAAAAAACCGCCGCTCTTCCGGAAAATTACCAAGTATCCTCATTCACCTATCCCTACCACAAAGGTTACGGTGGGCCAGAAATTGAACAAACCTCTGCAAAAGTCACACAGGTTGTCCTCGCAAAAGACGGCCTGAGCGCGACGATTACTCTGGATAAAATCACTCGAGGCCATATTCACGAATTCAATCTCGCGCCTATCCTCGATTTGGATGGCGAAACACTGGTTCACAATTTCGCTTTCTATACCGTCAACGAAATCCCGAAACAATAGGGGACTTGATCGAGTATCTCTCACTCAGCAAAAACCCCAAGCATGTCAAAAATAAGCATTTTCAGTTCTTTAGCGATCGCATCGCTGCTCATCGCTCCAACCCATGCCGCACCTAAAGCGAGCATGACGAACCCAGATTTCACCAAAGGCGATCCTATCCCCGCTGGCGCGAGTCATGATTGGACACTGGGCGCAACCGGTGCCCGAGGATGGATGTATTCTGAAAAATTATGCACGGTCGATGCACGTCAGGTCCGCATCACAAAGATCGATAAAACTTCACCTGCCGATGGCAAGCTCGCAGTCGATGACGTCATTCTTGGTGTAGCTGGGAAACCGTTTTCCTATGACCCGCGTACCGAGCTAGGCAAAGCTCTGACAGCGGCGGAGGCTAGCAATGGTAAACTTTCCCTGACTCGTTGGAAAAATGGCGCCACCGATGAAGTCGTGTTACAGCTTCCTGTTCTCGGCACCTACAGCAAGACGGCTCCATACAACTGCGAGAAATCCAAAAAGATTTTAGATGCAGGCTGCGAGGCATTGGCCGCACGCATACAAAGCGACCCGAACTACGCGCGCCAAAATCCGATCCCACGTTCATTGAACGCACTCGCCCTACTCGCCAGTGGAAATCCGAAATATATGGATCTTATCAAAAAGGAAGTGGAGTGGGCTCAAGGCTTCTCCGCCGATGGCATGGCATCATGGTATTACGGTTATGTGATGATGTTACTCGCTGAATACACCATGGCCACCGGTGACACCTCAGCGTTAGCAGGACTGGAAAGAATCGCGCTCGAGGCATCGAAAGGTCAGAGCAATGTCGGTTCATGGGGACATAAGTTCGCCGCTCCAGATGGCCGACTCTTTGGCTATGGCATGATGAACGCCCCGGGTGTCCCTCTAACAACTGGTTTGGTGTTAGCGAAACAAGCCGGCGTGAAAAAGCCAGAAGTCGATCTCGCGATTGAGCGCAGCACAAAGTTGATCCGTTTCTACACTGGCAAGGGTTCCATTCCTTATGGCGACCACACTCCATGGATTCAGAACCATGACGATAATGGTAAAAACGGCATGGCTGCTGTGTTGTTTAGTTTGTTAGATGAAACGAAAGAAGCTGAATACTTTTCACGCATGAGCCTCGCCTGCCATGGAGCGGAACGCGATACGGGTCACACTGGTAATTTCTGGAACATGACTTGGGCCATCCCCGGTGTCGTCCAATCCGGTCCTAACGCCACTGGCGCTTGGATGAAAGAATTCGGCGCTTGGTCATTCGATCTCGCACGTCGCTGGGATGGAACATTCATTCATCAGGGTCCGCCACAAATGGAGCTAGACAGCACTCGCGGTTGGGATACCACGGGAGCTTATTTGCTGGCGTATGCGATGCCTGTAAAAGCCATCGTGCTCACCGGGAAGCGTTCAACCGACATTCCCCAACTCGATGAAAAAAGTGCGCAAGCGATCATCATTGATGGCCGTGGATGGTCGAACAAGGATCGTAACAGCGCTTACGACTCACTTACAGGCGATGAGCTTTTTGAAAAACTCGGCAGTTGGTCCCCGGTTGTTAGAGATCGCGCCGCCCTGGCGCTCGCAAGAAAGCAAAATGTGCCGGTCGATAAGTTGATCGAGTTGCTGGAGTCGCCAAATATCTACGCCCGTTACGGCGCGTGCGATGCTATCGGTTCACAGAAATCCGCTGCCGCCGTCCCCACCCTTGTTAAAATACTCAAACACGAAGACATGTGGCTGCGTGTCAAAGCCGCTGAAGCACTTGGAAAAATCGGTGAGCCCGGCATGGTGGCTTTACCTGCAATCCTCACCATGTTGGCAAAAGGCGCGACCCCAACCGATCCCCGCGCGATGGAGCAGCGCTTTCTTTCTTCCGTGGTCTTCGGCCAAATGCTCAAAAAGTCCATCGCTGGAGTGGATCATCAATTACTTCAAAAAGCGATTGAAGCTGGTTTGAAAAACGAAGACGGTCGCGCGCGTTCCGAGGTCGCCAACGTTTACACCAAATATTCTCTCGAGGAAATCCGGCCACTGCTCCCCGCCATCTATCAGGCAATCGTTACTCCCGCACCCAGCGGTGAAATGTTTGCCTCTGGAGTTCGTATTTCAGGCCTAAAACTGTTAGCCAAACACAAAATCAAAGAAGGCTTGCCGCTCATCATCGAGGTGATGGACATCCAAAGTTGGGGCAAGGCGGGTCGTATGCCAGAGTGCTTGAGCGTGATCGAAACTTACGGCGCAGGCGCAAAATCCATCCTCCCAGATCTCCGCCAACTCGAGCAAGACCTCATCAAACACAGCGAAGCTAAAGGCCTAAAGGTTCACGCCGACCGCCTTCAGACCATTATCCAAAAGATCGAAGCATCAACGGAGACGGTAGAGCTGAGAAGTTTGAAGTAAACACATGACCCGCGATTGAAAATCGTGGGTTCTTTCGGCCTTCGCTAACAATCTGTGCGATTTTCGGAATCACCTATCCCATAATTAGTCAGGTTCACAGTGGGCTTTAACATTTACGTCAGCATTAAGAAAAATAGCATCTGCATATGAACGGTTCACACCAGCTGCGCAGAGAGCAGTTTTATCAAAATTTACATGAGGGCGAAGCACTGGTTTTGTTTGCAGGATCAGCTCCCAGAAAGACCGCCGATGCGAGCTATCCCTTTTTCGCCAATCGGAATTTTTTCTATCTAACTGGCATCCTCCAAGTGGATAGCATTTTCTTGGCTGTCAATCATGGCGGGAAGGTTGAGGAAACCCTTTTTATTCATCCAAAAGATCCCATGGCGGAGCGCTGGAATGGCTATCGCATTTCTCATCAGGAGGCAGCTGACTGCTCTGGAGTCCAAAATATCATGGATCTTAAAACGTTCGATGAGTTTCTAACTGGCGTTTTGGAATCGGGATCTATTTCCTCAGTGTGGTACGATTTCGATAAGTTCGATGAAGGGCGCAAGGATGCTCCGCAAAATAAACACAGCGAATCCATCCTATCCAATCATCCGTGGCTGAGTTTTAACAATGCTTATCCGATGATTTGTGCAGCGCGCACGATTAAAGATGCGGATGAAATCGCTGAAATCCGTAATGCGCTCAGCATCACGAGAGATGGAATTCACGCGATGATGAAAGCCGCAAAACCGGGAGTATATGAATACCAACTCGAAGGAGTCTTCACCAAAGTCTTGGCCGATGCAGGAGTGCGCGAGCCGGCTTTCGCTAACATCGTTTCCGCAGGACGTAACAACTTTTACATCCATTACGAAGAGCCAATGGGAATTCTCCAAGATGGCGATTTGATTCTAACAGATGTCGGCGCAAGGAAGAATCAATATGTCAGCGACGTTTCGCGCGCCTTTCCTGTGAATGGCAAATTCACGTCTGAGCAAAAAGAAATCTACTCTATAGCGCTCAAAGTGAACAAAGAGTTGATGGGATTACTGGTTCCCGGAAAAGTTTCTTTTGAAGACATTGAAGCTCATGCAAAACGCCGAGTTGGCGAGGAGCTAGTTGCCGCCGGGTATCTCGGCAAGGACGAGGACGTAAGTAAATATTACTGGCATAAAGGCACTCATCACATCGGTCTCGATGTGCATGACGTCGGCCCGCCTGGAAATCCTATCGCACCTGGCATGGCGTTTACCATCGATGTCGGTATTTACATCGAAGATAAAAATATCGGTTTCCGTGTTGAAGACAATGTCGCCATCACCGAGACCGGATATGAACACCTTTCTTGCGATATCGTAAGGGAGATTGACGATATCGAAGCGATGATGCGCGGCTAGGCTGGGTCGTTAGTGAATTTTTTGGACCGCGCGAGTCCACTCGCGCAGGATTGAAGGGCGCGACTGGAGTCGCGCCGTCCACTTATACACATCCTCACTCAAGCTTCTGTCCGTCTTCGAGCAGGCGTTTGCGTAGTTTATCATACGGCACTTTTTGCACGGTAACGTTGTCATCGATCGCCATGCTGGCGGCGGTTCCGGCGCTTTGGCCCAGCACCATGAACACGGGTTCCATGCGAATCGAACCAAATGCGATGTGCGAAGCAGACAACGCCCATGGCACTAACAGGTTTTCGCACTCGCCAACTTTTGGGACGATGGAACGATAGGAAATTCCGTAAGGTTTTCCGTTGAGATGAGTTTGGATGTCGCCTTCATTCATCACCATACCGTTGTTCACGAAGCGTTGGGTATTGTGAGAATCCAAAGTGTAAGCGCCCATGCCCACAGGATCTTCAACTGGGATTTTCAGTTTGCAGTGATCCTCGCTCATCACGAGATCCGATTTCATCCGACGCGCCTCGCGGACGTAGATATTGTAGGGCCAGTGACCATTATCGGGAAATTCATCCTTCGCCAAACCCCAGGTCGCATAAGAACTACGGATGGCCTCGGGAACACGTGGATGATTTTGAACGGTCCATACGAGGCCGAGCTGATAGTCACGATGCTTCGCCGCCAGTGCCTCGCGCTCCGCATGGCTCAGTGTCGCCCAGTTCCAATCCTTGCCATAATTTCCACCAATCAGATCGCATGAAAATCCGCCGGTATTGTTAGAATCAGTTTTCCGATTCGGGATCGCTGAGGTTTTGAAAAATCCGGTCTTCTGGCCGGCTTCGATGGAGCGGAACAAAAGCTCGAAATCCACCTCGTTATAATTTTTTGGTTTTTCGATCATAATCCGGTTTTCCGGAACATCTGTCAGAACCATGCGGTAGCAATACGCTTGAAGCTTGTTATCGCCGTCACCGACTTGGCCGCCCATGTCGGGATTCACTCCGGCAAGTAGGCCGCTGTTCGCATCGCCTTTCACAATGTAGGGATCAATTCCTTTTGGTAATTGATTCTTCTTCGCTACGCCGGTGATGCCGTTGCCCGTCTCACCGTATTTTGCATTCGCTTCGCGACCGATTTCAAAAGTGACACCTGCGAGCGGCAGCAAATCGCCTTCGTAAGAGGCATCGATGAATATCTTCCCCTCGACGCTGTCGCCACCTTCGAGAACGATTTTTGAAATCCGCTTGCCGTTCATCACCACGCCTTTTTTCAAATCCAAGCGACCTTTGATCATCTTCACTCCAGACTCTTTTGACATCGCATCGAAAATATCTTCGGCGATTTTTGGTTCGAACACGGATGCGAGTTCATTCTTCGGATTAAACGCCAGAGTGCCCTGCGCCATAGGCGGAAAGCCTTCTCGTTTCTCAAAATTCCACGATTCGTTTTTCTGATAATGCAGGTAAGCCGTGTGGTAAAAATCTCGCGACAGCCCGCCGATGATCTTGTCGTTTCCAATGTCCGACCAACCGAGTCCGCTGCTGGTCATGCCACCGAGGTGGCCGAATTGGGAAACCAGAATCACTTTTTTGCCCATGCGCGCCGCCTGCACAGCTGCGGTCACTCCGCCGGAGGCATCGCCGTAAACGACTACATCGGCTTTGTGATCGGCGGCGGGCGAAACTCCAGAAAACGACAGGAGGGCAGACAGCGAGAGGAAAAGCGTGGATGGGTTGATGGGTTTCATGACAAATTGGGATGGTGACGATGGTAGGATACTCATCTCGTCTCACTGATTATTCAATATCCTGATCCTTGCGATCAAACGAATAAACTCTTACACATTCATCCAACATGAAATCCAAATCTCTCTTCGGCCTAGTTGCCAGCGTATCGAGCTTCATTTTTTGCATCCCTATGACCCTAGCAGAACAAACCGAACCATCGTATCTCCACTACCCGGGCGGTGAAGGCCCCGGAAAAGGCAAGCGCGTCGTTCTGATCGCGGCCGACCAAGAATACCGCAGCGAACAAGCCATGCCCATGCTCGCTCGCATCCTTTCCACTCATCACGGCTTCGAGACCACCGTCCTTTTCAGCGTGAACGATGAAGGGCTGGTCGATCCCACGCTACTCACCCCGAAACGCGGCGAAGAAGCGACCTCCAGAAGGCACGTCATCCCCGGCCTAGATCAACTTGCGAAAGCCGACTCCCTCATCTTGTTCACTCGCCTGATCCACTTGGCGGATGATCAGCAAAAACTCATCGTCGATTACTTTGATTCCGGCAAACCCATCATTGCCCTTCGTAGTGCGAACCATGGATTTGCGACCCCGCTTCCTTACAAAATCGACGACAAACAAGTCACTCTCAGCCAGATCCTTGGCGGCACGTTCATGAGTCATCATGGGGAATGGTCGGCCGACTCCACTCGCGGCGACATCGTTCCAGAAATGAAAGACCATCCGATCGTCACGGGCGTGAAAGACATCTGGGGCCTGACCGATGTGTATCGCACGTTTCCAGTAGGCGGCAGTTTGCCGGAAGGTTGCACGGCTCTCGTTTTCGGACAGCCACTCATCGGCCGAGTCCAGGGTGGCGCGAACAACCCCGAGAAAGAGCCGCTTCCAGTCATTTGGGTTAAAAACTGGAAAACCAGCACTGGCAAAGAAGCCCGTATCCTCCACTCCACCATGGGCAGCGGCAAAGATTTTGAAAATCCCGGACTGCGCCGAATCGTTGTTAACGGCGTTTATTGGAGCTTGAATTTAGAAGACAAAATCAAAGCGGACAGCAGCGTCGAATACGTCGGCGAATACATCACAATCTCCAGTGGATTTGATCACGAAAAACTCGGTGTTGTCCCTCGTCCTGTTTCATATTATCGCTGAAACTTTCCTTCCTTACAATTTTTCTGTTAGGAATGGCTTCGCCACGAAGTGGAATTCAAAATTGAGAAGGTTCCAGTTGTCTAAGAGATTAAAATCTAATCAAGGAGTAACGGCACTCTGTCGCCTCTCTTTGTTTTATCTTCCTAATACACCGCCGCCATCGGGATTATTTGGGCGGTCATCTTTATCTTTTTCGCGCTCTTTGTCGTGGCGTTCTTTTTCGCGGTCTTTGTCACGATGATCATTCCCTTTATCGCGATCTTTTTCACGCGCTTCATCGTAAACTTTTCGTAGCTCGTTGTTTAGGATACGATTCTCTATCTGTAATTTTTCGGCAGTGGCTTGAGCTTCGTTTTTCGTACGATTTGCTAGCAGCAAGGCTTTTTCGTTCATGTCGAGTTTGCTGACTAAGGCGCCAACATCACGGTCGCGTGTTTTTTCCAGCATGTTTTTCCGCTCTTCCGCAGAAGCAGCGTATCTGAGAGTCATTTCTGCCAAGTAGGCATCGGCCGCAGCGGCGTTGGCGATTTGTTTGGACTCGGATAAAACATCTGGATTCGTTGCTCCTTCCGCTTTACCGAGCACTCCTGCCCAGGCTTCAGCTGCCTTTTTGTTAGCAGCTAACACCGCCGAATAATGCTGAGGCTGCTTTTCTTTTGCCCAAGCGTATTTTTCCTCTAAGCGTGCGACGTCGCCGTGATTTTTCGCATTCTCTTGAGCGCGTGCGCGTTCCTTGGCAATAGCCTCTCTCATCCAATCATCTTTATCGCCCGCGGTTGCAAAACAAACGGTGAGGAGGGTGATCATCAGCCAATATTTGATAGCCTTCATATAATTTTGGGATTTAGTTCAGAGCACGATTTTTTAATAAATCGTCCATGGCGTTTAGCAGACGAAACCATGCGGTGGAAGCAAAAAGCATAGGGAGAGTCGGCAGAAAGCCGTCCTCCTCACGGCTCTTGATCAAGGAACAATCACTACCTGGCCGGATTCGGCGCCAGTGGTGATTTCTGTTAGTTCGCTATTGGCTTTTCCACGGGTGACAACCCGACGCTCGGTTTTTCCATCCGCTAGTTTCACTTCGATGGTCCAGCCTTTGGCACCGAGCTCGAGGGCTTTGGTGGGAATGGCGATGGCTTTTTCGTTGGTGTAGGAAATGATTTTCACATCCAGCGATTGACCCGCAACGGGGCTCAATGATTTAGGCCATTCCGCTGTGAAGGTTGTGGGGTAGGTGCCTTGGGGATTTGGAATTTCGGAGGATTTGGAAAGGGTCACCGGAATCAAAACATCCTCTTTTCCAGCAAGCACCGCAAAACCCGTCGCGCCCTTTGCGAGAGCTTCCGCATCGGTTTGGCTGGCGAAGCTTTCGATGACCAACTTCGAAGAAGCAGGAATGAAAGACGCTAGATTTTTACCAACAGGCACGGCGCTTTTTGGAATTAAAACTTTGAGGATTTCTCCCGTCACCCAAGCTCCGTTCTCGATAGTGCCATGGTAAAACAAACCATCGGCTGGAGCGTTGATTTCGAAAATTTTACGATCTAGTTCAAGATCGCCGAGTTCTTCGCGCTGGCGTTTCAGGGAAGTTTTCAGTTTTTCAACTTCGATTTTTTTCAATTCCAATGAACGCGGCAGGTCTGCTTTGGCTTTGGAAAGTTGCAGCGCGGTATCGTCGCTTTTTTCTGTTAGAGTCAGCAACTCGCGTGGCAGCGAAACTGTGTGGGTTCGCTTGTGATTGAGCGTCTCCATCCGTAAGCCAAACTCAGCGTATTCCACGGAGTCACGTTGTTTTTTCAAAATGATTTCCTCGGTCTCTTCGGTGATGTCGTCCGCTTCATACATTTTAAGTAGCTGCTTGAGCTCTTCTTGGTAGGAAGCGAGCAGTTGCTTCTGGCGTTTCAAGTCTTGATCCGCCTCTTCTTTCTCCGCGTTCAGGCGAGTTTCCTGAAAATAGGCGAGCTCTTCAGCCGCTACTTTCGCGCCGCGCTCCAAGCGCAGTAGTTGCTCGGGAACAGTTTTTTCTAAAGTGGCGAGATCGAGTTCGGCTTGTGCCAATCCCAGCTCAGCCGCGGTGAGCGCTTGTTTGGTATCGGCGATTTTACGATCCACTTCATCAGTTTTGAAAACGATCAACGGCTCACCTTTTTTGATCGCGCTACCATGGTCAGCAATGGAAACGATTTCAAACTTCTCCCACGCTTTGGCGTCCAAGCGGATTGGCACAACAGTATCAGGTAAAGCAGTAGCTTTTAAGCTGTGGCTGACAGTAAAAGGTTTTGCTTCCAAAGTAAGTTCACCTGCATGGGTGGCAGTGACTAAAAGAGCGGGGAGTAAACAATTCAATGCGTTCATGATTGTTAATGCAGGATGAAGAAACACAGGAAAAACAATAACTCAAGCGATGCCACGCGATTTTCTTGCCAACCAGATAGGCAGAAAACGGGGTTTTTTCGCCATCGGCGATGAAGGCACGAAATGCTCCACGACTTCGTAACCATCCCGCTCAAGGTTACGTGTCAGGTTGGCAACAGGGCGGGTGGATGCGATCGCCAACAAACCACCGGGCTGCAGTGCTTCATAGGTCGCGGCGATCCAACGTTTGTCGTTTACGTAAAGTCGTTGTTTCCCGGCCAACGGCGCGGAGTCGAGATGGATCAGGATCGCGTGCAAGCAACCGGATTGCTTGTTGAGCGCATCCGCGCTGGGATCGTTTTCAACAACCACACGCGGATCATTTAAAGGAGAGTCTGGAAAAAATTGGCGGTTCCAATCGATGAGCTCCCGGCGGTTTTCTGCCACGGTGTAAACCGCACGTTTTTGCGGTAGCTCTTGGATGATAGATTGCAACATGTGCCCAAGACCAAGACCGATCAACCACACCCGTGGCTGCCGCGCGGGGCGGAACGGTGCCGCAGCAAGTTTTGCTAGTTCTTCTTCTGAAGACCGCGTGCTGGGTCCACAGATCTGCTGACCCTCTACGAGTAAATAACGACGGCTGTCGTGCTCCTGAAGTTCGAGAGGTGTGCCATCGGCTAGAGTGGTTGTGGCGAGAGTGATGCGTGGTTTCATTTCGGCTTGCTGCTTGCTAGAATGAATAAATTCTGATAATCGACAACCACCATGTCAGAAGAATCTTCAACTCCACCAACAGCAACGCCTCCATCCCCTGGATTTACTAAAGAACAAAAAGACAAAAAGCTCATCGCTGGTCTTCTTGGAATTTTACTCGGAGGCTTGGGCATCCACAAATTCTATCTCGGTTATACTAAGGAAGGAATCATCCAACTTGTTGCGACCATTGTCACCTGCGGCTTCGGTAGCATCATTGGCCTTATCGAGGGAATTCTTTATCTCACGAAATCCGATGACGAATTTGTCTCCACCTACGTCGTTGGCCGCAAAGGCTGGTTCTAATCTACCGCCTCTCATTCAATAAACGCTAAAAAGAAAACCTCGGCCCATAAAGGCCGAGGTTTTTAAGTTTTGAAGATCTTTTGTTTAGCGGCAAACCGCTAAGACATTAGAGGCTTCCTTTAAGAACGGAGGATGCTTTGAAACCGACCGACTTGGAGGCGGCGATTTTGAGAGCTTCTCCGGTCTTCGGATTGCGGCCCATACGAGCTGCACGCTTTTTAACCTCGAAAGTACCAAATCCGATGATCTGGACTTTTTTGTCTTTCTTTACGCCTTTAGCGATCGAGTCAAGGACTGCGTCGAGGGCTTGTTCAGCTGCACGCTTGGTTGCGTCTGCTCCGAGGGCTTTTTGGATGGATTCAATAAGTTCTGCTTTGTTCATGGCAAAGGCGTTTGTGCGAATCGTGCCGCTTTTTGGCAAGACAAAATCTCCTTTAAATAAAAGGATTTTTTTCAAGGCGCTGCTTGACTTTGCCGCTATTTCTAGCTTGTGCGCCTTGAATTGACGGGGGATTGCAGGTCGAGCTCGCCGTTTCTAACAGAAATTGTTTCGTGGTTGAAGGCGGAATTCAGCATTTTCTAACAGGAGAGAGGAGATAATGGAGTAGAGGAGGAAGAGTGATATCTTGATGGACCGCGTGTCTCCAGACGCGCAAGATCATGCGTCGCTATAATGACGTAGTTGTGTCGCTCATCAGTTATCGCTCATCAGTTATCGCTTGCAAACGAGTGGAGTATCAACGGATCGACCATATCCAGAATACGATTCCATTCGCCACTCTTCCTCCTCTCTCTTTGTAAAAAATGCTCTCATTAGTGCATGCGCGGAAAATTATGGTTTTCTGAAATAGAGTTGTTCCATTGGAGTTGCGGTTTTGTGACATAGAAACGCTGATTCTACTTGGCTTTTGCACCCAGAAACCGACTTTGTGAAAATTTTCACAAATAGATCTTGCGGTGGATTGGGGTGCTAGGTATCAACCGCCGCCTCACTTCCCCTGTACTCACCCATGACGCGTTTCTTAGTCACAACTTTAGGCCTCTGGCTTCTGGCATTCGCACCGGCTTTCGGCGCGGAGGGAGGCGAACCTCATACATTGCCATTTCAAGCACCGGTAGTTTTCGAACTTGGTTTTTTCAAGATTACTAACTCGATGATTGCGATGTGGACCGTTGGAGCAATCATCATTCTAGTCGCTCAGTTTGCGACACGTAAGATTTCACTGATACCAAGCGGTCTTCAAAACCTTGCGGAAACGGTGGTAGAAGGTCTTCAAGGATTCTTGGGAGGCATCATGGGTGACAAGCTTGCTCGCGAGACCTTTTGGTTTTTCGGATCCGTTTTCATTTTCATCATTTGCGCGAACTGGATGGGTCTATTTCCGGGCGTTGGCACAGTGGGCCATTATCTCATTGATGGTAGCGGCAAGGAAGTGGGTTTCGTGCCATGGTTCCGCGGCGCCAATGCCGATATCAACATGACGCTTGGTCTTGCCTGCGTGTTTTTCCTACTCTGGTTGTTCTGGTCGATCAAACACAACGGGGTTGGCGGTTTCCTTTCTCATATTTTCGTTTATCAAGGAGAAGGCGCGGGATTCATGAAAATCCTTCTCATTGTCATTTTCTTCCTCGTCGGATTCCTTGAGGTCATTTCGATCATGATTCGCCCACTTTCTCTTACTTTCCGTCTCTACGGAAATATTTACGCGGGTGAAAACCTTCTCGAGCTAATGCTCCAAATGGGAGGAACCTACTTTGGCTGGTTAGCCGCATTACCTTTCTACTTCCTTGAGCTGATGGTTGGAGCCATCCAAGCCTTGGTCTTTACACTTTTGACTGCCGTATTCACTGGACTCATGTGCCACCACGAAGAAGGAGAACACAGCCACTAAACCTTTTGAGTGTCGGATCATGGCAAAGACTGTGAAGGCTCTCAATTAACTAAATAACAAAACATAATAAAATGGTAGGAAACATCGCAATCGCAGGTGCCGCTCTCGGTGCCACCATCGCTCTTGGTCTTATTGGTCTTAAGGCTTGTGAAGCCGTAGGTCGTAACCCAGGTGCATCCGGCAAGGTTCTCGTGCAATCTCTTCTCATCTCCGCTCTCGCGGAAGGTGCGTTGATCATCACCATCCTTCTCGGTAAATAATCCGATTCTGGGGAGGTGGACTCACCTCCATCTCCCCAACTTTTCATTTTCGCTCGCTCATTTAGTTTTCAATTTCAGCCACGCTTCATCCCATGGAACTCATCAGCATCATTTCACAAACCGCAAGCATCGCCACAGACCTTCAAGAAGTGGGCGATAACTTGCGCAAACAATTTGGCTTACATGGTCAATTGCTGGCTTCTCAAGCGCTTGGGTTCCTCATTTTTGCTGTCGCACTCAAGATTTTCGCGTTCGGACCTATCCAAGCCATGCTTGAGCAACGCCGCGAACGCATCGCTGCCGGCGAAGACAAGCTCAAGCAAATCGAACAACAACTCGCTGAGTCCGAAGCCACCACCGCTGCCGCGATCGCTAAGGCCAACGAAGATGCCTTGCGCTTGATCAACGAAGCTAAAGAAGGCGCCGCTTCGTTCACCGCACAGAAATCGCAAGAAGCCATCGCTCAAGCTCAGCAAATTCTCACCAAAGCCGAGGCCGCAGCTAACGCCGACCGCGAGCGCATCTCCGCTGAGTTGAAACGCGAATTCGGCCGCCTCGTCGCTGATACGACCTCGCAGGTCACGGGTAAAGTCCTCACCTCAGATGACCAGCACCGCATCAACGCCGAAGCGCTCGCAAAAGTCGGCAACTAATTTCCCCTTTTTCCTAACCAGACAACGATGAAAATTTCCAAAATCGCCGCTGCCACCGCTCGCCGTCTTTACGGCTTGTGCCAAGTGAACGGCCAGCTTGACGACGACAAGCTGCGGGATCTGGTTTCCAAACTCATCGCCGCAAAACCACGCGATTTCCAAGCGATCCTCGCTTCGATCCAACGCCTCACCCGTCTCGAGCAAGCTCGCCGCGCAGTTTTGGTTGAAAGCGCCACCGCACTTGATGCTACAGAGCGTCAGAAAGTTGAGACCGGCCTCGCCAAAGACTACGGCAGCAAACTCACCATCGAATACAAAATCAACCCGGACCTCCTCGGTGGGCTTCGTATCAAAGTCGGCGACGACGTCTTGGACGGCTCCGTTCAGGGTCGCCTCGACCGCCTCTCCAAAGCCTTCTAATCTTTTTTTCACCACTCACTACTTACTCCTCACCATTATTTTATGAGCAGCATCCTCCAGGACATCGAAAAACAAATCGCCGGCATCAGCTCGAGCGTTGAGAAAACCAATACCGGCACCGTCCGTAAAGTCGGTGACGGCGTCGCCATCGTCGAAGGCCTTTCCGACGTCATGCTCAATGAAATGATTGAGTTCGACGGCGGTGTGACCGGCATGGCGCTGAACCTTGAGGAAAGCGAAGTGGGTGTCGTTCTTCTTGGTGATTACGCTTCCGTAACCCAAGGCGCAACTTGCCGCACCTCCGGTAAACTCCTTTCGATTCCTGTCGGTGAAGCCCTCCTCGGCCGCGTGGTCAACGCCCTCGGCGCACCGATCGACGGCAAAGGCGACATCGCTGCATCCGCTCAATACCCGATGGAGAAAATCGCTCCTGGTATCATCAAACGGAAATCCGTTTCCGTGCCAGTTCAGACCGGCATCATGGCCATCGATGCGATGGTGCCAATCGGCCGCGGCCAACGCGAGCTGATCATTGGTGACCGTGCCACCGGCAAAACCACCATCGCTGTGGACACCATCATTTCCCAAGCCCAGCAAAACAAAGCCGCTGAGCAAGGCAAGCTGCTCAATCACAAGCCGATGTATTGTATCTACGTCGCCGTCGGCCAAAAACTCTCCAACGTGGCTCGTATCCAGAAGACCCTCGAAGACGCCGGCGCGATGGAATACACCACGATCGTTTCCGCCTCCGCTTCCGATGCAGCTGCCATGCAGTTCCTCGCTCCATACGCGGGTTGCGCGATTGCCGAATACCTCATGGATAAAGGTCAGGATTGCTTGATCGTGTTCGATGACCTTTCCAAACACGCCGTAGCTTACCGCCAAGTTTCCCTCATCCTTCGCCGCCCATCCGGTCGTGAGGCTTACCCCGGTGACGTTTTCTACCTTCACTCCCGCCTTCTCGAGCGCTCCGCTCGTCTAACAGATGCAGCCGGCGGCGGGTCACTCACCGCTCTGCCCATCATCGAAACCCAAGCCGGCGACGTTTCCGCATACATCCCGACCAACGTGATCTCGATCACCGATGGCCAGATCTACTTGGAAACCGACCTTTTCTACCAAGGTATCCGCCCCGCGATCTCCGTCGGTCTCTCCGTTTCCCGCGTCGGATCCGCCGCGCAAACCAAGACCATCAAATCCGTTGCAGGAACCACCAAGCTCGACCTCGCACAATACCGCGAGCTTCAAGCCTTCGCACAGTTCGGCTCAGATCTCGATGCCCAAACCAAGAGGAAACTCGAGCGCGGTGCCCGCATCGTTGAGCTCTTCAAGCAAAATCAATACTCCCCACTCGCGATGGAAATGGAGTCGATCTACCTTTTCGCCATGCAGAACGGTTTCTTCGACGACGTCGCCGTGAAAGACATCGGTCGTTGCCAAGACGCCATGGGCGAGTTCTTTAACACCCGCAAAGGCGACATCCTCGACAAGATCCGTAACGAAAAACCGGATCTCAAAAAAGACGCCACCATGGTCGACGCCGTCAAGCAAGCCATCGACGACTTCAAGAAATCTTGGAAATAAATTTCCGTTAGAAGTTATCAGTTAAAAGTTAAAAGACTCCGAATCGAAACTCTTCACTAATAACAAATAACCCATAACCTTTAACGTTTTACGCAGTAAAAAATGGCCAACCTCCGAGACATCCGCCGCCGAATCAAATCGGTTAAGAACACCGCCCAAATCACCCGGGCGATGCAGCTCGTTGCGGCCGCGAAGATGAAGAAAGCCCAAGACCAAGCCATGGCGGGTCGCGATTATTCATCCCAGCTCAACGCCGTCCTGAGTGACATTTCTGCAAACTTCACGGACGAAGTTTCCCATCCGCTCCTCGAAGCTCGCGAGGGCAACCGTGAGTTGGTGCTGGTGGTATCCACCGACAAAGGCCTTTGCGGACCGCTCAACACCAACCTTGCCAAAAAACTCCGCGCCGAAACTTCCGCCACTGCCGACTACGTCACGGTCGGTCGCAAGCTGCGGATCATGTTAGAAAAACTGGGCAAAAATATCCTCGCCGATTTCTCGGTGAAAGATCCAGTCCCTTTTGCCGATGCTCGCGCGATCGCAGCTTTCCTCACTAAGCAGTTCAACGAAGGAAAATACGATAAGGTTTCCATCGTCTTCACCCGCTTCGTGAACACCTTGTCTCAAGTTCCTGAGGTCAAACAACTTCTCCCAGTCCTTCCTCCGACCCAATCCGATGACTCCGGCTTGATCGATGGCGACAGCACAGATTCCCTCTTCGAGCCTTCGGTTGACGAAGTCCTCGCATCCATTCTTCCGCTTTACGTGAACTTCCAAGTCTATCAAGCGCTCCTCGAATCCCGCGCCACCGAGCACTCCGCACGGATGGTCGCCATGAAAGCAGCTACCGATAACGCCAAGAAATTCATCAAAGAACTCACGCTTGAATATAACAAAGTCCGCCAAGGAGCCATCACCGCCGAGCTCCTAGAAATCACCACCGCCATGAAGGCGATGGAATAAGCATCGATCTAACAAAATCTTCCCTGAAACTTTAAACTTCCCACTAGTAACTTCGTCCACCATGAGCAACCAAGGAACCATCGTCCAAATCATCGGCGCCGTCATCGACGCCGATTTCTCCAAAGCCAGCAAACTGCCGGAAATCTACAACGCACTTGAGATCAAATACGTTCTCAACGGTGTCGATACCAAGCTGGTTCTCGAAGTTCAACAACACCTTGGCGACGGCTGGGTGCGGGCCGTTGCGATGTCCACCACGGACGGTCTCAAACGCGGCATGAGCCTCACCGATACCGGTAAAGCCATCGCTGTGCCTGTCGGAAAACAAGTGCTCGGACGTATCTTCAACGTCACCGGTGACCTCGTGGACGAAAACGTTCCACTTGCCGATGACAATCATCGTTCACCGATCCATCGCCCAGCTCCTTCTCTAACAGATCAATCCGCCGCGACCGAAGTTCTCGTGACCGGCATCAAAGTCATCGACCTCATCTGCCCGCTGCTCAAGGGTGGTAAAGGCGGTATGTTCGGTGGTGCAGGTGTGGGTAAAACCGTGGTTATCATGGAGCTCATCAACAACATCGCGAAAGCACACGGTGGTTTCTCCGTCTTCGCTGGTGTGGGTGAGCGGACCCGTGAAGGTAACGACCTCTACTGGGAAATGATCGAGTCCGGCGTTATCGCCACTGAGAAGGACGAAAAAGGTCATCCAAAACTCGATGCCAAAGGCAATCCAGTGCTCTCCGCAGAAGGCTCCAAAGTAGCTGTTTGCTACGGCCAGATGACCGAACCTCCGGGCGCACGTCTCCGCGTTGCTCTTTCCGCTCTCACCATGGCGGAATACTTCCGTGACGAAGAAGGCCAAGACGTTCTTCTCTTCGTCGATAACATCTTCCGTTTCTCCCAAGCAGGTTCCGAAGTTTCTGCGCTTCTCGGCCGGACTCCTTCCGCTGTGGGTTACCAACCAACGCTCTCCGAGGAAATGTCCGTTCTCCAAGAACGCATTACCTCCACCAACAAAGGCTCCATCACTTCCATCCAGGCCGTTTACGTTCCTGCGGACGACTTGACCGACCCAGCTCCTGCCAACACCTTCGCTCACCTTGACGCAACGGTGGTTCTTGAGCGCTCCCTCGCAGAACAAGCGCTCTTCCCAGCGGTCGATCCTCTTGCCTCAACTTCCAAAGCACTCGCTCCAGAAGTGGTTGGAGCAGAACATTACCGCGTCGCTCGTGGCGTTCAGCTCGTGCTTCAGCGTTACAAAGACCTTCAAGATATCATCGCCATTCTCGGTATGGACGAGCTCAACGACGAAGACAAAATGACCGTCTTCCGCGCTCGGAAAATCCAGCGTTTCCTCACCCAGCCTTTCCACGTTGCAGAGATCTTCACCAACGTTCCCGGCGCCCTCGTTTCCCTCGAAGACACCGTCAAAGGCTTCGCAGAAATCCTCGATGGCAAATGGGACGATGTGTCCGAAGGTAACTTCTACATGAGAGCCGGAATTGAAACCGTTTCTCGCGACTGATCGTCCCGTTAAACGTTAAGAGTTATTTGTTAGAAGTGAAAATTCTTCCCAATAACTTTTAACTAATAACCAATAACTTATAACTACATGCTCCACCTCGAAATCGTCACCCCTGAGAAAAAGATTTTCTCGGACACCGTCGAAAACGTCTATCTGCCAGGCGCAGATGGTGAGATGGGGATTTTGCCAAGCCACGCCGGCTTGGTGACTGCACTCCAGCCCGGTGAACTCCGCTACTTGCGTGATGGCCAGATCATCACCTTGGCGATCGGTTCCGGCTTCGCCGAAATCGGCCACGACAAAACCGTCGTTCTAACAGACATGGCTTTGGGCGAAGCGGAGATCGACGAGCAAGCCACCGAAGACGCCATCAAACGCGCCGAGGAAAAACTGCAAACCGTCGATCACAACATGGACGCAGAGGAAGTAGCTTATCTCCAAGGCATCATTGCCAAACAAGCAGCTGCACTTCGCTTCAAGCGCAAGTATCAGCATTGAGCGCTTCATTGGTGATTCAGGCTTTCTCTTTATAAAGAGAGTAGAAGCGGGAGAAGAGGAGGAAGAATTGTAAGAGTTCGGAGACTTTCTAGGCGCCGCGTAGAAAGGCCGTCATCTCATTTTTATCCGTATTCATCTCCTCCTCTCCTCCTTAACCTCCTCCCTCCTGTTAGAAAAAAGCCTGAACAAACTATCGGCTCAGTTTCCCAGTCTACCTCACCACCTGTTTTAAAACCGTCGACACCATCACGCTGCGAATCTCTGCATTTGGATAAATGCGATTAACCGCAGCGCGGTAGGATTCCATTTGGGTGGCGTATCGTTCTTTCAGCTCGGCGGCGTTGACGACGCGGTCGGTTTTGAAATCGATAATTTCGATAAGGGCTTCATCGGCATGGACGTGGAGCCTGTCCATCACGCCGCTCATCCATTTGTTGTTGAGCACGGCCTCGATGCGTTGCTCGCGATA
The DNA here is from genome assembly GCA_031425735.1 of Akkermansiaceae bacterium. GTDB lineage: Bacteria > Verrucomicrobiota > Verrucomicrobiia > Verrucomicrobiales > Akkermansiaceae > Luteolibacter. The sequence continues at coordinate 57,101 of JANPJY010000045.1, forward strand.
GAGGCGGATGGATTTGCCGTTGCGGGAAAGCAGGGCGCGTATTTCCGGTGCGGCCAGCACGTCGGTCATCGCATCGGAAATCTCTGGGGTGAATTCTAACAAATCTGCCTCATCGAGCCAGCCGATCTTTTCGAACGCGCGATGCATGGTGATTCCTTTGCGTCGGGCTGAGGCGTTGCCGGTTCCGGTGATCACGATTTTTTTTCCACTGCTCGGCGTGGTGCGTGCGCGTTTCGGGATCGCTTTGGAAATGCTTGGGATGGTTGGTGGTTTTTCAACGCTGCGTTGCTTGATGATCGTATGCCAGTGATCTGAACCAATTTCAAAAACCTCACCGACCTCACGTCCCATGACCAAGCTGGAGCGCAGCCAATTATTCAAACTTGGTTTGTTAGGCTCGGAAGATTTCGATGGCGGATCGATGTAAAGATACAAGCCGCGTTTCGCGCGGGTGAGAGCGACGTAAAATTTACAGAACGCCTCGTAGGTTTGTTGGTTCACCCAGGTTTCCTCGGCTTGGCGCAGTTCGGGGATGATTTTTCTGACCCATGACGGTGGCGCATTCGAAACCCAATCCTCGGCTTTCACCGTGTTGTAATGCGTGAAGGATGGAATCTTGTCGTCGCTCACACTTGGAAGAATGACAACATCGAAACCCAAGCCTTTCGATTTATGAATTGTCATCACCTGAATCGCGGCAACACCCGGGCTCTGTGAAATTTTCATCCGGCCAATCCATTCCGCCGCATCCTTGACCCATACCATACCTTGGTCATCGAGTTCTTTGAGCGCTTGTAAAATATCATCGAATCGACGTTTTCCAAACGCCTCCCATGTTTCGGAAATGGGTTCTAACAATTCTCGAATCGTTTCGCAAAAACCGATCTCAGAAAACCTCGTGCCGAGCGCATCCCAGGTGACTTGGAAATCCTTGCCGTAACGATGCGTGAAAACCTCACCGAGCGGCGACATCACGACGACTTGTTTTGCAAACGTATCCGATGGATCCGCCAACCAACGCAGCAACTGCCAGATCATCACGCCGACCGGATGATCGCGCCCCGGCTCACGCACGCCTTCTTCCACGACCTGAAAACCTTCTTCACGCAGCGCATCCGCCCACTCCCGAACCTCATCGTTTTTGGAAACCAATATCCCACACGAAAGTTCTTTGCTCCCGATCCCGAGATGTTTGAGTTGAGCAACGACACGTTCCTTGAGTTCTTCCTCGTCAACGATCTCGACCCGTGTGTGTCCGGCCTTTTCCGGAGCAGATAATTTTTCTGCGGAAACATGTTTTTCCCAACCACTGTTCCAACTAGCAGCCGCGTCGCCGAAAAGTTCGGTCATGGTCGTGGCGTCGCCACAAACCTGGTTCACCAAGCCAAGCACTTCGGGGCAGGACCGCCATGACTCCGCCATGGTATCGATCTGTAACGCCAACGGATCATTTATTTCTCCGCGATATTTTTCCGTCAGTTCATCAAACAACCCGACCTCGCCGCCGCGCCAAGCATAGATCGCCTGCTTTTTATCACCGACCACAAACACGCTGGCGGCTTGATCCGTGAGCGCCTCATCGATCCATGGCTCCAAGCCGTTCCATTCGTCTTGGCTGGTATCTTGGAATTCATCTAACAGCCAATGTTGATAAGTTGCATCGAGGCGGTAATCGATTGCTTCACGCCGGAGTCTGGCATCTTCGTTTTTGATCCAAGCGCCCATCAATCGTTTCACATCATCAAAACCAAGCCGACCCCTGCTGCGCAGCTCACGTTCCATCAACCCATCGTAAGAGCGAATGACCTGATGGATTCCGCGGGTGCGGGAAAGCGCAGCAGCGAATTCGCAATGCGCGGCGAGTGCGATGAGTTTCCTTAAATGCAGCGCGGCAACTCCAGTGATCGTAAACGGTTTCTGAAATGAAGTTTGGATCGCGCCCTCGGAATTGCTAACAGCTTCCAAGGTGTTTTTCAAAAGACTCGTCGCCTTTTCAAACGAGCCGCTGCCGATGGTGTGATGCTCGAAAGAACTCATCATGCTTTCGAACGCCGCTTGTTGGCGCTTATCCGTCATCACCACATTCTGCCAATCGCGGCGGATCGATTCGATCAAGCCCATCTTCTCCTTTTCCCAATCGCCGATCTCTTGTGGGGAAAGCTTAGCGGGTCCCCATTTGAGATCGCGGCTTGAACCGTAGATCGAATGCCAGTTGGCGATAAATTTCCGCAAATCCTCCAGCACCAGCGAACTCTCTTTGCCGGCGGTGGCGCGGCGGAAAATTTCCACGAATTCCTCCTCGAACGCCGCATCCAATCCACCGTCTAACAAGTTCTCCATCAGCTCATCCTGAGCGGTGATTGCGACTTCACCTTCGAGCAACTCAAATTTCCCGCCCGTGATGCCGAGTTCGTATTGGAAACTTTTCACCACCCGTGCGAAAAACTTATCCATCGTCCCGAGAGTCAGCTTCGGCAGGCTTTTCACCAAGGTTTCCAAAAGCTCCACAAAATCGATGTTTTCCCCCGAGATCCGCTCGGAAAGCTCGCGGCCGCTTTTTTCATCACTGGCGGCCTCGGCCAGTTTTTTAAGGATCGCATCAGCGAATTCACCCGCCGCTTTTCGAGTGAACGTCAGGGCGACAATTTTCTCCGGTGGAACTCCCATCGCCGCCAGCGCGATGATGCGGTCGCTCAAGCAAAACGTTTTGCCAGAACCCGCCGAAGCGAGAACCAAGAGATTTTTCCGGAAGTCATCCATGCTGAAAAGACAGAAGTTAAACCACGAATTTCACGAATAACACGAATTTTTAAGATTAAAAAACCACTCTTATTCGTGCTCATTCGCGTTATTCGTGGTTAAAAACTCTTCATTCATCAATTCTCCCTAGCCCCATAGCTGATCCCGTTCGATTCGAGGTTTCTGTCCAGTTTTCGTATTGAAAACTCAAGATTTGCGGAGTTTTTGCAAGAAATCGTACCTTGCCTGGGAGGCCGATCTGGGTTACCAGTGAGCCCAACCCAGTGGGCGGCTTTTCAAAAAATAACCCCCACCGGTAACCATAAATTAAAATATTATGTTCCGTATTCCCTTTGACCGTGTGAACTGGATTACCTCCAGTTTCCTCATCGGCACCGCACTCATCGCCCTCATTGGCGCGCCCATCTATCTCTATCATTACGGAATCGATTGGTTTCAGTTCAGCATGTTCTTCTTCTACCTCTGCGCGACGATGATGAGTATCACGGTCGGTTATCACCGCCTTTTCTCCCACCTCTCCTTCAAAGCAAAGACTCCGGTGAAATTTTTCACCCTGATCTTCGGTGCCTGCGCCTTTGAAAACTCCTGCCTCAATTGGTCTTCCGATCATCGCCGCCACCACAAACACGTCGACCATGACGAAGATCCATACGACATCTCGAAAGGTTTCTTTTGGGCGCACATCGGCTGGTTGCTTTTCAAACTCAATCCAGAGCCTCCCGTCGATAACGTCGCTGACCTCCGTAAAGACAAGCTTGTCATGTGGCAGCACCAATACACGCATTGGATTGGCCTCGTCATTGGCCTCATCGTTCCCGCGGCGCTTGGCTACGGCTACAACTCTCTGGTGGGTCTCGATCCTATGGTTGGCGCGCTCGGTGGTTTCCTCATCGCTGGCGTGACCCGCATCGTTATCGCCCAACATTGCACCTTCTTCATTAACTCTCTCTGCCACACCGTCGGCAAACAACCTTACTCCACCAAACACTCCGCCCGCGATAGTGCGATCATGGCAGTTTTGACCTTCGGTGAAGGCTATCACAACTACCACCACGAGTTCCAACACGACTACCGCAACGGCGTGAAGCCATGGCAGTGGGATCCATCGAAATGGACCATCTGGACACTTTCCAAACTCGGTCTCGTTGAAGGCCTGCGCCGCGTGCCGGATAGCAAAATTCTCCTCGCAGAAATGGGCGAAGCCCGTCGCGTTGCCGAAGCCCGCTTAACCCAGCTCCAAGCTGCTCCGGGTTACAGCGAACGCACCGCTGAAGCACTCACCCAACTCTACGACAAGATGTGTGAAAATTACCGCGAGCTCGAGCAAGCCGTCACCGATCGCGTTCAGCTCTCCCGTGATTCCCTTCAAGCTTGGCAAGACGAAACCCGCGCCATCATGCGCCAGATCTCGCAACTATCCAAACCCGCGATGGCGTAATCCATTTCAAACCATTTGAATTCATCAAGGGAGGCAGCAATGCCTCCCTTTTTTTAGGGTAGGGTCGCCTCGCCGAGTCGACCCATATCAAAAATCTCAACGCGCGATTCATCTGTCAGAAGCGTCATCTTCTATAGCACCCACCTTATCGGAATCACGGTCGAGCAGGGCTGCTCGACCCTACCTTTTTTAAGGTAGGCTTGGTGGCAAGTCACTGAGTTTCGGACTGCGTGCAAGAACCATACCGCCTCGGGAAAGATGGAGAAGGTAAAGTTGTTTTTGCAAGTGCTGCCAAGCGAAGGTGATTACTGGGCTTAAGGCGAAGGCTCCGATGTAGCAGGTGCAAATCGCTACGATGATCATCACGATGCCGATCGCAAAGAGGAACAACGTGGTGATTAGTAGTTCTTTCCAAACCAGAGTCAGGAAGTTGCGGACAAACCGAAAGTTGAAAGCTGGCATGAAGTCTTGAGCGATCGTCGCCGAGATCGAAAGGGGGACGATGATGAAGTTCAGCGCCAACATGACGATGAAGTAGACTATGAAGCCAAAAATCATCATGAGAACGGAAAGGACTTCGTTATGTTGCATGGGCGGAGCAACGACGATCATGAAGACAACGAACAGGACCGCGAAGACTGGCATAATGGCCAGACTGGACACCAATTGGACAAGGAAAGGCCAGACTCCGCGAATAAGGTATTTACTGAAATGCTGAAAATCCAAAGGTGGGTATTCAGATGGCTTCTCATCATCGCCTCGACTCCATAGTTGGGTAATTGCCCATCCGGAGAGTATGATCGGACCAATTATAGGAATGAGGATGCAGACGGCACCTAACAGCATGTTGGTACCCCATCTTGAATTTTTAAAGAAGTCGGTAACGGATGCTAGGTAGTTCATGGGACGATATGGATGGAGGATGAAAAACCTTATTTCACCACATATTCGGCGCGGACGATGGTAATGATGTCCTTCTCGTAGGATGTAGTGTCGTTGTTGCCCTCGGTGGAGGTTTCGGTGGAGTTGGCAGGGTTGATGTTGATGATCCCCATAGAGGAATCCACAAGAGGACCGATCTCGGTGTTGCCCGCGGAGCGAAGGATATTTTCGGCGCGATTGCGGGCATCCTTGGCAGCCTCAGCCAACATCTCAAGTTTGAGTTCGCCGAGACGGGTGTAGTAGTAACTCGGTTCATTGGAAGTAACGTTCACGCCCTGCTCTAACAGCGAAGTAATTTCACGCGATGCTTTTTCAATTTGCGGCACATTCGAAGAGCTCACGGAAACCACTTGGGATGCGCGGAAACCCACCGACTTGCGTATTTCCGTGCGTAAAGGAACGTTGGTGCCAGGAAGAATCTTGTCTTCGAGTATAGTTTCAAATTCCTCGTTGATGTTGGCGGACTGCGTTTTAATGGCATCCGGCTGGATGCCTTGGCTCTTAAGAAACTCGACCACTTTGTCGGTGCCGCTTTTCAAAGACAAGTAGGCAGAGGTGCTGTCTTTTCCCTTACCTTCGATGGTTGCTGACCACTCGATCAGATCGGAAACGATTCTTTTCTTAGCTGATCCCGTAATTCGGATATTGTTTTTTTCCGGTTGTTTGCGGACATCGCGCCAAGTGGTGGCTGCGATGTAAGTGGAACCCACCATACCCAAAGCAAGTGCAAAGGCGGCGAGGGGAGGGAGGCTGATGTTGCGGATCGGTTTTTGCGCTTGGGTGTCGTTATTCATGGTTGTGTGGGCTGGTTTGGATTTACCTCAAGTTCGAGATGGTCTGGAAAATTGCGGTGATCATCAGGTAAGCGAAAGTACCGATGAGTGCGGCCATGAAAACCAGCACGGCTGGCATGATGAGTGCCATGACGCGTTGCAGATCTTTGTTTAGCTCTTTGTCGTAACGTTCTGCGGCGCGGCGCAGCGAGAGATCGATTTTTCCGGTCTGCTCCCCCACGGCAATCATATCGATCAACAGAGGAGGAAAGGATTCTGAGCGAATCATCGCTTTGGAAAACGCGCGTCCATCGCCCACCTGATCGATGACGTCATCGAGGTTTTTTCGAATCGCGAGGTTCTGGGTTGCATCGCGCGACAGCTCAAGGGCTCTCAGCAGCGGCAAGCCGTTGCCGACTAAGTTCGCCATGGTTTCGAGAAACTGCACATAAAACCGCGAAGCGATGACGGCGCCAATCAATGGAATTTTGAGTTTCATCTCGTCCCATTTTGGGCGGTTGGCTTCGTTGTCTTTCCATGCTTTGAAAAATAAGCCTCCACCAACCAACACGAGTAGAATCACTAGCCACCAGGCTTTGATGAAATCGGCGATGTGCATCATTCCACTGATCGCCCATGGAAGTTTTCCGCCCGGAGTATTTTTGATGAGTTCGGAGAGTTGAGGAATCAGCATGGTCACAAACACCACTCCGACACCGAGTCCCATTAGGACGAGGAACGACGGGTAGATCATCGCGAGGACGAGTTTGCTTTGAAGCTCGGAAAGAGTTTTCAGGTAGTAGGCTTGGCGTTTTAAAATCGTATCCAACGCACCCGAGGCCTCGCCAGCTGCAGCCAACGAACAGTACAACGGCCCGAAGCTTGGACTGACTTTTTTCAAAGCCACCGAGAAGTTCACCCCGTCTCTAACAATTTCACGAATCCGGCGAGAAACCTCTTTTAAGCTTCCGAGTTCTTGCCGACTCTCCATCGATTTCAAAGCCGGCTCCAACTGTAAACCTGCGCCGATCATGTCGGAAAGTTCTTCGGTAAATAGAATCACTTCCGCGCGTTTGAGTTTGATCGTGCCGTCGGTGGAAACTTCCGGTTTGTCGCCAGCCGCTTCACGGCGCTTCGGCTTCTCAGCTTCTTTTTTCGTTACAACCTTTGCTGACTCCGTGAGCGTCACTGGCTGCAAGCCGCGCTTGTCCAAAACCCGCAACGCTTCCGAGCGATCCGATGCCTCAATCTCACCGATTGCAACGGTGCCGTTGGTGGAGAGAGCTTTGTAAGAAAAGTGGGGCATGAATAAGCTTTTTGATTAATCTGCACCCAGACTTTTGAGTATTTTTTTAGCCAGCAATTCTTTTACTTCTGAGTGTCTTGGGATCGTTTCAGTCACGCCCGTTCTAGGATTGATCCAAATCGAGTGAGAGCTTCCCTCGCGCTTCAAGTAACAACCAGCTACGCGGAGCTTTTTTTCCAAATCACGTCTTTTCATCCGATCAAAACTTTTTCGCGGATCGCTTCATTTGGTAGGCCACGCAAGACGTCCTGCATGCGATCTTCAAAGATTAACTCAATCGCTTCCTTAAGGCTTAGTTTGGTATCTTCTATCGTTTCTCCCTGACCATTCGCGCCGGGCACTTCGGGGCAAATTGCCCAATATCCACCTTCTTCTGCGGCTTCAATAATAGCTGTAAATTCGGCTTTCATACTATAGATATAGTCTTAGAGGAGTATTTCAACAAGGGCTAATCCGCTCCGCCAATCTCCGATGAGGTTACGGAAATGACTTCCTCAATCGTCGTGTGACCCTGCATGACTTTGTGCCAGCCGTAAGTCCGCATCGGCACATAACCGTCACGGAATGCTTGGGTTTTCAACTCGGCAAGCGGGCGGGAATGGGCGACGAGTTCCTGCATTTTCTGAGATAGAATGACGACCTCGTAAATGGCGAGTCGGCCAGAGAAGCCGGTCATGCGGCAGCGATCACAACCTTTTGGCGCGTAGATTTGGCCGTGGATGTCGCTCGGGATTTCAAGGTCGATGATGTCTTGAGTGGAAATTTGACGCGGCACTTTGCAATGCGGACAGAGTCGACGCACGAGGCGCTGGGCGAGGAAAGCCCGGACAGCGGCGGAGACCAAGAACGGCTCGACTCCCATATCGACCAATCGGGAAATGCCTCCCATCGCATCGTTGGTGTGGAGGGTGGAAAACACAAGGTGACCTGTTAGAGAGGCGCGTATCGCGATTTCAGCGGTTTCCAAATCTCGGATCTCTCCGATCATCACGATGTTGGGATCGGCTCGAAGAATGGAGCGCAAGGCGGTTGCGAAGGTCAGCCCGATCTCGGATTTCACCGCGATCTGCATGACACCTGAAAGTTTGTTTTCCACCGGATCCTCGACCGTCACGATGCGTTTCTCGGGGCTGTTCACCTCGCTGAGGAAGGAATACAAACTGGTGGATTTTCCGGAACCCGTCGGGCCGGTGATGAGAATGATTCCGTTGGGAAGGTGCAGCAGACTCTCGATTTTGGTCCGGACGAACGGCTCCAGAGCGAGCTTCGCGAGATTGAATTTTTCTTGGTTCAGAAGGCGCAGGGAAACGCTTTCGCCCTCTACGGTCGGCACGGTGGCGACCCGGACGTCGATGGTGGCACCTTCAAATTGAAGGTTAATCCGGCCGTCCTGCGGGACGCGGCGCTCTGCGATGTCGAGACGCGCCATGATTTTCAAACGCGCAATCACCGAGCTTTGCAGGGCTTTGATATTTTCCGGCACCGCAATTTCCAGCAGCCTGCCGTCGATGCGGTAACGGATGCGGAGGTTGTTGGCGAGCGGCTCGACGTGAATATCCGTCGCGCGTTGGTCGAGTGCCTCGCGGATAATCTGGTTCACGAATTTCACCACGCTGGCCTCTTCGTCTTCATCGGCATCGATCACGTTTGCCTCGTCCTCGGAATCGGAAAGCTGATCGTAATCCAAATCCCGTCCGTCTAAAATCTGCTCAAACGTATCCGCGCCAACCCCGTAAAGCCGGCGTAAAGCCTCGTGAATCCGTTTCCGCGATGCCATTCGCCACTCGAACGGCATCGATAATTCCTGCGCTGCTGCTTGGTGAGCGACGAGATTGAACGGATCGAAAGTCGCTAGAATGAGTTTTTTATCGGCGCCTTCACCCTCGATGGCGACGGGTAGCAAGCGATGTTTGAGAGCTACCCGAGGGCCGCAGGCTTCGCGCAGCGGTAGAGTATTTTCCTCGGTGGAAATGCTTGCCAGCCATGGGATATCGAGCTCTTGAGCTAGTTCGCGGAGGTAGCCTTCCTCATCCACAACAGCCGCATCTAACAGATCATCAATCGGTGATCGCTGACGTTGTGCAGACGCTTTGAGCAGCTCGCTAACGGCTGGTAAATCGTCACATCCCGATCTCCGGGCTGGTTCAAGTAAAAGTTCAGTCATGCGCTCTCCGATAATCTGAGGCTACTAAACCCAGCAAAGGTCGATTTGTCGCTGAAAAACTTATCCCTTAAGCATTTCGGAGTCGGGAACCAAGAACTACTTGTCCGCCATAGCCTCTAGGCGTCGGCGGAAGAACCAGGAACTTTCTTCTTCGCCTGCTCTTCCTTCAATCCACCAAGGAACAGCAAAACAGCGGCGATACAAATGCAGGAGTCGGCGACGTTGAAGGTTGGCCACCAGCCATGGCTTGCGGGGACGATTTTATCGTAAAAGGGCAGTCTTACCGAAATGAAATCGACCACGTAGCCTTGCGATAGGCGTTCCCAGAAACTGCCGTCCTTGGCATGTTCCAGAAGGAAACCTTGCACCAAACGGTCAGTTAGATTTCCAAAAATCCCGCACAGCAATAACGCGATCGCGATTTTTGACAGGATGTGCTCGAACGCGCCCTTTTTCCAAAAGTGCCGAATGATGATTAGCGCAATGATTGGAACCAACAAAAAGACAAACGGTGCCCAAGAAGTGCCGTTGCCCAAGCCAAACGCGACACCTTGGTTGTGGACGCGGATCCAATGAAACCAATCCGGGATGATCATCCACGGTAAGTCGTGCGAACTAAAACCTCCCGGAAGTGGCTCGGAAAAATTCGCTACTGTCCATGCCTTCGTGACTTGATCGAGGATGTAGAGGGGGAGTGTGAGCAGGAGGAGCAACTTGGAGAGGCGCATTTCGTGTAAGGTGATGAGTTATTTAAAAAGGGCGATGTAATCTTGGAATATAAAAAAACGGTTACGACGTTGTCCGGTGATTTCAACCAGCACTCCATGAGAAACCAAATCTTTAATTGGCGATGATACTTTTATGTCAGAAAATCACCACTTTCTGACATAACGGGATTTCTTATTTCAGAAACCTACCTTTTTTCACAAAAAATGAGGCTAAATAGATCAAAATAGATTAAATCGGATCATTATTAGGTTGAATGGGATCAATTTTAGCTGCAAAACGAGGCATGCCAATTTGCTTACCCACCGAATTACCAGTGACAGCTGAGATGCTGCGGCTGATCAGCTCGGTGGATCGATACGCTGGGCGCTGGGACGCAACCGGAGCTCTGGCTCCTGAGCGGCTCGCTGGGTTGCGACGGATGGCAACCATTGAGAGTGTGGGTTCTTCGACACGGATCGAAGGCGCGCGTTTGAGCGATATGGAAGTGGCGGATTTGCTAGGACGATTGGAAACGCGTTCGTTTCAAAGCAGAGATGAGGAAGAGGTGGCGGGCTATGCATATGTGATGGAGCTGGTGTTTGCCCATCATGCGGAGATGACAATTACAGAGAACCTGCTGTTTCAGTTGCACCGTGATTTGTTGCGCCATAGCACTAAAGACGAACGGCACCGTGGAGCCTACAAGCAGCTGCCCAATCATGTCGCCGCCTTTGATGCGAAAGGGAAAGAAATCGGTATCGTATTCGTGGCGACAAGTCCCTTCGACACCCCACGAGAAATGGAAGAACTGCTTGCGTGGACGCGTCGATCCGAGTCGGAAGAACTTCTGCATCCGTTGCTGCGCATTGGCGCTTTCATCGTAAACTTTCTAGCTATCCATCCTTTTCAAGACGGCAATGGACGGCTCTCTCGCACTCTAACCAGCTTGCTGCTGCTGCGTGCGGGTTATAGCCATGTTCCTTATGCATCACTTGAAGCAATTATCGAGCAGAACAAGGAAGTCTATTATCAAGCCCTGCGTCGCACTCAGAGAACTCTCGAAAATGCGACTCCCGATTGGGAATCATGGCTACATTTTTTCCTTAGATGTTTAGAACGCCAGACCGTCCGCTTGGAGGAGCGGCTTGCGACGGTAACTCCAACATTACCCATCGATCTTTCTCCATTAGCAGAACGGCTTGCCGCGTTGTTTCAGCATCACAGCACCCTTACTCTCTCAAAAGCTGCCGCCGAACTGGCTGCAAATCCTCACACTTTGAAACGTAAGTTCCGCGAGTTGGTAGAAAGTGGATTCCTCACCCCGCACGGTAAAGGCCGCGGTGCGTTTTACAGAAAAAGAGAATAAGGGACGGATGATTGTGAAAACCCTATGAACCCACAACCTCATCACAGCGCCCGCACAGGCCGGAGGCTAGGACGGGTTCGTGGCGGCGGCAGCGGGGGCAGAGTGCGAGCTCGGTTTTCGTGGCGGTGGCGGAAAGCTCGGGTCCTTGGGTCGCCGCCAGATCGGCGATGATGAAGAACTCGGTCGCGAAATCGCGGTCGCTGAGTTTCTCTAACAGCTTCGCATCGCTTTCCGGAAGCGTGAGGGAGATCGCGGCTTCGTTGTTGCGGGTGAATTCCTTGGCTTGGATCTTCGCTTCGATCGCGGTTTGGATCACGGCTTTGATTTGGAAAAGACGTTCCACATCTTTGCTCACTTGGCTTGGCGCGAAGACAGGATTCGCGATGGGGAAATCTTGTTCGTGCACGCTGTCGTCCGTGAACGCTGCGTGTTCCCAAGCTTCATCCGCCGTGTAGGCAAGGATAGGCGCGAGCAAACGAGTGATGCTACTAAAGATCTCGTACATCGCCGCTTGCGAGGCAAGCCGACGCGGTGAGTTCGCCGCGTCGCAATACATGCGGTCTTTAAGGGCATCGATGTAGATGGCGGAAAGATCGGTGGTGCAGAATTGGTTGATCGAGTTGAAAACTTTTCGGAACTCGAAAGATTCGTAAGCCGTAAGGCATTCTTTAACGACGACGTGAAGGCGTTCTAGGATCCAGTGGTCGAGAAGAGGGATGGTTGATGGTTGATGGTTGATGGTTGATTTTGGATCGAAGCCATCGAGGTTTCCTAACAGAATACGCAGCGTATTCCGAAGACGGCGATATGGCTCGGCGACTTGTTTGAAGAGGTCTTCGCCGAAAGGAACTTCGTTTTGCCAATCGACGCTGGAGGCCCAGAGGCGGACGATGTCGGCGCCGTATTGATTGTAGAAATGCGCAGCATCGATGGGTTTGCCGGCTTTTTCTGCTTCGGATTTCGAGAGTTTCTTTTTGTCCTTATCAACCACGAAGCCGTGGGTCATGACAGCTTTGTAAGGAGCGTGACCGCGATAAGCGGTGGAAAGCATGAGCGAGCTTTGGAACCAACCGCGGTGTTGATCGGTTGCTTCAAGATAAAGATCGGCGGGGCAATGCAGCTCGGGATGCGTGTCTAATACCGCGGCGTGCGAACAGCCAGAATCGATCCAGACATCGAGCGTGTCTCTGCCTTTTTTCAAACCACTTGGCAGGCCGAGTTTGGCAGCGAGTTCGTCATCGGAAGTTTCGAACCAAACATTCGTGCCTTCTTTCTCGACGAGGTCGGCGACCTTGTTTGCGAGTTCAGCGGAAAGGATGGCCTTGTTGTTTTCATCGAAAAATACAGGAAGCGGAACGCCCCAGGTGCGTTGGCGGGAGATGCACCAATCGGGACGCGCTTCGACGGTTCCGTAGATCCGGTTGCGACCCCATGCTGGCATCCATTTGACTTTGTCGATTTCTTCCAGCGCTTGGCCGCGCAGGGTGTCGAGCGAGATGAAGAACTGCTCGACGGCTCGGAAAATGATCGGCGTTTTCGAGCGCCAGCAATGCGGATAGGAATGTTTGTAAGCTTCTTCACCGAGCAGGTGACCGCTCTCCGCGAGGATTTCGATGATGCGTTTGTTCGATTGGAAAACGTGTTTGCCGACGAGTTCCGCGAGGCCGACTTCTTCGGTGAAATGTCCTTCGTCATCGACGGGTGAAAGAACAGCCAAGCCGTTCTGCTGGCCGGCGACGTAGTCGTCCGCGCCGTGACCGGGAGCGATGTGCACCGCGCCGGTTCCGGTTTCTGTGGTGACGAAATTGGCGAGGATGAGTTTTGAAGTGCGATCGAGAAACGGATGTTGTGCTTCAGCGCCTTCGAGCTCACGGCCTTTGATTTCTGAAAGCGATTCTTTCAGTGCGTATCCCGTTTTTTCTGCGAACGCTTCTAACAACTCGCGGACGACAACGAAGGTTTGTTCGGTTTCGCCGTTGGAAAACTTGCCGACCACGTACGTGAATTCTGGATGCACCGCGATGCCGAGGTTGGCGGGAAGGGTCCACGGAGTGGTGGTCCAGATCACCATGTTGGCGTCCTTGATGTTGGATAATGCGGGCGAGGCGCCCGCGCTCCCGGTGAGAGGAAATTTCACGAAGATCGAAGGCGATACCTTATCGGCGTATTCGACTTCTGCTTCTGCGAGAGCGGTTTGCGCACCGTAGGACCATTGTACGGGCTTTTTCGATTGATAGATCGAACCATTTTCCACCAGCTTCGCAAATACCCGCAGGATGTTAGATTCGTAGGCAGGATCCATGGTGAGGTAAGGATTTTGCCAATCCGCAAAAACGCCGAGACGTTTGAAGGATGCGCGTTGGATATCGATGAAGCCGGATGCAAATTCGGAGCAGCGTCGGCGGATTTCTGCTGGCTCAAGTCCGGCGGCTTGTTTGACGACTTTGAATTCGATCGGCAAACCGTGGCAGTCCCAACCCGGCACGAACGGCGCGTGAAAGCCGGCCATGGTTTTGGATTTCACCACCATGTCTTTGAGTAGTTTGTTGAGCGCGGTGCCCATGTGGACGTCGCCGTTGGCAAAAGGTGGGCCGTCGTGAAGGATGAAATCCGGTGCGCCAGCGGCTTTGCGCGCGGCGGTGATTTTATGATACAGCCCGTTTTTCTCCCAAATCTCCAAACGCTTCGGCTCGTTTTCGACTAAGTCTCCACGCATCGGGAAACTCGTCTGCGGCAGGGTCAGCGTGTCTTTGTAATTTGGGGCAGTGCTCATAGCGGGGCGCGGAAGCTAGCAACCCGCAGGCGCGGGGTCAACCCCATGGGATGGCGTTGCGAAATTCAGCGAAATTCGCGATTGGCTCTTATTCGGAGTCCCCAAGGCCAGTCATATCCCACATCACATAGAAACCGCGGCCGGCTGTTTTGGCGATTTTTTGTAGCTCAGCTAGTCGTCCAGAAAGAGCGGCGTCGTTGGCTTTTAAGTGAGGAGGGAGTTCGATCGCGAGGCTTGCGAGACTCGAGCTAGTATCTTCCAAAGAGGTGGCTTTGAGATAAGCAACGCGAGCTTTCACCTCAGAATATGGGATAAGCTTACTGTCCTGATAAAACTGTCCGCGCTCATCGATATGAAAATGTAGTTTAGCTGCGCGTGCATTTTTTGTTTCCGTATCGAGCTTGTCGAACGGAACGGGAGCGTTTCCAAAAACAACGGCAACCGTTCCGTCTGCGAACCATACTCCGAGACTTTCGGCTTCCATCCCACACATGCAGTCATTGTGGGTGCTGGGCAAAATCGCCTCGATGCGTTTGGGAGTTTCTGGGCTTTTCTCACGTACTTCCTGCCATTGGGCGCGAGTTAAAGTCAGGGTTCCAGCGACAGTCACTTCCTCAAGCTGATCTTCATTGAGTTTCACGAGATGATGTGGGCCTTCGTATTTGGTTCGTGACTCGTTTAACGGAAGCCCTTCGGCAAAAAGTAAACTAGGGACAAGAAACACTAGAAGGGAGAGAGTGCGCGTTTTCATGATTTTGAAGATGGCTAGATGGAAGCAATAATTGGGGGCTTTGGGTAGAAGGATTTAGGTGATCAAAATTTCTTCATGTGATGTTCGCTCGGCTGGAACAATCCTTATCATCTAGTGAGCCAAGACTAGCGCTTGCCCAAAGTCATGATGGGTAGCTAGTTTTCGGCATGTCGAGCGAGCAACGCAGGGTAGCCCATGGTGGCGGTATGCTGGATCAGCTGACGCCGGTGGTGAAAGCGTTGCTGATTTTAAACATCGGGATCTATTTCGCGGATTTGCTGTTTTTTGATCTAGCGATCTTGGAGTTTGGGAGGTTCACGATTTCCAGATCGATCTACCAAATGCAGATTTGGGAGTTCATCACATTTCAATTCATGCACGCCAGTGTGGGACATGTGTTGGCGAATTCGATGGGCTTGTTTTTCTTCGGACCGTTTGTGGAGCGTTGGTTGGGATCGCTGCGGTTTCTTATTTTCTATCTGACTTGCGGGGTCGGCGGCGCGGCATTTTTTGTGTTGCTGGCATACATGGGAGTTCTTCCTGAGCTCAGCTTATTGTCGTCATTGGTTGGGGCCTCGGCGGGAATTTATGGAGTCATCATCGCGGTGGCGGTTATCGCACCAGATTTGCAGGTATCACTGCTTTTCCCACCTATCACTTTGACGATGAGAAAACTGGCGCTGGCGGTGATCGCGATTGCGGTGGGCGTGATTTTATTTGGTATAGGCGATAACGAAGGCGGGGAGGCCGGGCATCTCGGGGGAGCTATTGTCGGGTATTTATTGATTCGAATGGCACCGGTGTTTGGAGTTGAGATGAAGAGAACGCCGAGACGCCCCAGAAAATATTTCGAGCCGAAAATCCGACCACGCACCATCGTAGATCTACAGGCGCAATCTGAGGTGGATGTGATTTTGGATAAAATTTCTCGTGAGGGATTTCAGAGTTTGACGGATGAAGAACGAGATTTGCTTCACCGTGCATCGAAGAACAAAAAGGATTGAGCTATGACAGATGACGAGATGATTCATTGCGATGAGCCGGGCAAACAAATCGAGCGTTTGCGCGCCATCATGCATCGCTTGCGCGCTCCTGGCGGTTGTCCGTGGGATGCGGAGCAGACGCACGAATCGATCATTTCGAATCTGATCGAAGAAGCCTACGAATGCGTCGATGCGATCCGCTCCGGCGACGACGTGCATATGCGTGAGGAGTTGGGTGATTTGTTGCTGCAAGTCGTTTTCCACAGCGAGATCGCGGAAGAGCAGAAACGCTTCGATCTTTATCAAGTGGCTGCGGAAATTTCCGAGAAATTGGTGCGCAGGCATCCGCATGTTTTCGGTGAAACTTCTGCGGAAGATTCCGATCAAGTGCTCAAGCAATGGGACGCGATTAAGCGCACGGAAAAGGGTGAAAAAGAAGTGCCCTATCTTCACGGCACGGGCAAAGGTTTGCCGGCCTTGATCCGCGCCAACAAGTTGCTGAAAAAAGCATCGAAAGTCGGTTTCGATTGGCCTGTGGAAACAGGAGTGATTTCAAAAATCCGCGAGGAACTCGGAGAGTTGGAATCGGCGATCGATGGCCAAAATATGGCAGAGGTCGAAGAAGAACTTGGCGATTTGCTTTTCTCCGTTGTCAATTTAGCACGCTATCGGAAAATCGATCCCGAGGTGTTGATGGCCGCAGCGAATCAAAAATTCGAACGCCGTTTCGGCGCGATGGAGCAGGAGCTGAAAGGCCAAGGCAAGAGCTTGGAACAAGCGAACATCGGCGAAATGCAAGACGCTTGGCTGGCAGTGAAGTCGCAAGAATGCTAAAGTGACTCGGCGCCGTTCTGGGTCGTGTTGCGATATCCTGCCTGCGCTTCGCGGAGGGAAACGGATTTATCTCCATTTCGATCATAAAATTCCACGACTTCCGCAGCGGTGTATGTGACGGCTCGGGACGTGCCTTTGAGGCCGGTTACGCCGTCATTAATTTCCTTATAGCTGAGTAGGCCATTGCCATTATAGTCCCAGCGGTCAAATTTTTCCATGAGGCCGAGCATTTGTCTTTCTGATTTATTTTCTGGGATGGCGGAGCCGGTGCCAGATGCACAGGCAGCAAGAAAAAAGGTGGCAAATGCGGGGATGACTAGTTGGTAGCTCATGTGGTTTTTGAGATGGCGGTGAAAATTCTTAGGAACCGTAGTGATGTCTGAAACTTCCGCCAAGTGATATTATGGCTATGAGATCACAGAGATTTGCCGAAGTTTCGAAGCTTTTTGGCATCTTTTCGGTTGCCCGAAGGTAAAGGTTTGTTAGCTTGTCAGCGTTTTGCTGGGAAAGGATATGAGCGAGCCTCTTGAACTACCTGTGCTTGTGCTGAACCGCTATTGGCAGCCGGTTCATACTTGCTCGGCGCGACGTGCCGTCCATTTGCTTTGCTTGGGACACGCGCATGTCGTGCAAGTGGAGGGCGATGAAAAATTTACGACCCACGATTTGATTTCATGGATCGGTTACTCGCAGCAGAGAGTTTGTGAGGAAATGATTCACAGTGTGAGAGTCGCGCTGCGGGTTCCGAAAATTATTGTGTTAGGGATTTACGATCGCCTGCCGCGTTTGGAGGTGAAGTTCACGCGTCGGAATGTTTTCTTGCGCGACAAGTTTACCTGTCAGTATTGCGAGAAAGTTTTACCTGAGAATAAATTAAACTTGGATCACGTCATCCCTCGCGACAAAGGCGGAAAAACGACTTGGGACAACATCGTGGCCTCATGCGTGAAGTGTAACACCCGCAAAGCTAACAAACTTCCCCACGAAGCCGGAATGCATCCCGCAGGTAAGCCGTTCGCCCCGCGTTGGCGCCCGCTCTATGGATTGCAGGAAAATGGTTTGGGCGATGAAAGCTGGGATCACTTCCTGCATTTTGAGAATAAAGGTCTGAAGTCGGCTTGATTATTCTTAGGTAGGGCACCATCGCCGAGGGGGCCGCGCGAAGCGGGGAGTTAATGAATGAATCAGATGCGGAATAATTGACGTCTCGCCGCGCGCGGTGGCCTCGGCGATGCCACCCTACCCAAAGCCAATCAGTTCCGGCAATTTTTCAGGAGCGACTCCAAGAAATGCGTGATCTGGAGTAGGGCGCTTTTGTAATCGGACTCCGCAAGGAAGGCGATGTCTTTGCGGCAGCCTTCTAACAATTCCAAAGCAGTGTCCACGGCGCGTGCCAGCGCATCGTCGTATTCGGCGAAACCTGTTAGAGTAGGGAGATCGAATTCTTCTTCAGCGAGAATCCGGCGGTTGATTTCTTCGCGTTGTTGTTCCGATGATGCTTCGAGCAGGTTTAAAATCGGCAGGGTGAGTTTCCCTTTCTCGAGATCGGTGCGCAGGGTTTTGCCGACGATTTCCTCAGATCCGACCAAATCCAAGCAGTCGTCATAAATTTGATACGCGGTGCCGAGTTTCATCCCGTAAGAGGCGAGCGAGGCTTCCTCTTCCGCGCTCAAGCCGGAAACCGCGGCGGCGAGTCCCGTGGCGGCGGCGAACAAGGCGCCGGTTTTCATCTCGATGACTTGGAAATAATCTTTCTTCGTCAGAGTCAGATCAAAGCGCCGTTGGGTTTGGATGATTTCTCCCTGACAAACTTCGCGCGCGGCTTGGCCGACTTTTTTGCAGATCTCGATCGAGTTGAAGTCCGTCGCTAAAGTCAGCGCATGAGAAAACAACGCATCGCCGAGCAACACCGCGAGGGCATTGCCCCATTTCGCATTCGCGGTCGGCATCGAGCGACGCGCGGTGGCGCCATCGATGATGTCGTCATGCACGAGGGTCGCCATGTGGATGAGCTCAAGAATCACGCCGATTTTGCGATGATCTTCGGTCACCTCGCCATTTGCACCGCCGACCAAAATTGCAAGTGCCGGACGAATCCGTTTTCCGGCGGTGTTGCAAATGTAAGTGATGTAGGGCTCGACGGCGGAGTCGAAATCCCGAACTTGGGCACGGATCGCGATCTCGACTTTTTCCAAGTCGGGACGAACCAGGTCGAAGGGAAACTGATCGTTGTTAGGCGAAGTGGCAGTGAAAGTGGCCATGGTGTGCCGCAAGGTAGCCATGCTTATGGGCGTGCGGCAACCTGCTTTCGTGCATGGGGTGAAAAAGAATCTTGAAAGTTTCCAAGACGGATGGCGGTTTAGTGGCATATGAAATTGAACACATGGACATTATTCGGTGGGTGCTTGTTGATCTGCGGGACAGCGCAAGCGCAGGAAAAGCCGCTCGGTTTTAAAGACACGCCCATCATTCCAGGAACAACGTTTCATGTGCATGATGGTGATCGTCCTCAGCCGCGAGTGGTTGAAACGGCTGGCGCTGTGATCGTGAAACCCCCATCCGATGCGACCATCCTGTTCGATGGGAAAAACCTTGATGCATGGAAGATCAAAGACGGCCCAGCGCCATGGGAAGTGCGCGATGACGTGATGGTGGCAAAGGGCAAAGATATCATCACCAAAGAAGAATTCGGTGCGATCCAACTGCATTTCGAGTGGCGTCTCCCAGCAGATCGCAAAGTAAACGGCCAAGGCGGCGGTAACAGCGGAGTGTTCATCATGGGCCTTTACGAGGTGCAAGTTCTCCAAAGCCACAACAACAAAACCTACCCAGACGGCCAAGCGGCCTCGCTTTATGGGCAAGTGCCACCGCTTGCGAACGCCACTTCTCCGCAGGGCGAGTGGAATAGCTACGACATCACTTTCGTGCCGCCCGTTTACGCTGATGGAAAAGTCCAGACGCCAGCGAAAGTCACCGTCATCCACAACGGCGTGGTGGTGCAGAATGGCGAATCTTTCCTCGGACAGTCCACGTATCGGAAACTTGCTGTGTATCCCGAGAGCCATCCTGAAAAAGGCCCCATCCGCCTTCAGTTTCACGGCGACCCTATCGAATACCGCAACATGTGGGTTCGCCCACTCGGCGAACGCGACAAATAGTAGAAAAATGCGGGGAAATGCCGTCTCTGCTCAGTTCGTTAGATTGACGGCAGAGTCTGGGACGCTATGTTGCTGACTTCATGTTCAGGCCACCCTCCAAATTTTTTCAAATTTCAACTTACTTGCTCGTTTCTTGTGCCCTTGCGCATGCGCAGTTGGCTACCTCCATCAGCATTAACAAGCGTGAATTCATCGCTGGTGAGGCGGTAATCGCGGAAGTGATTGTCACCAACAATACCGGCCAAGAGTTGATACTTGCGGGAAGCAGCGAGCTACCGTGGCTTACTTTCGTGGTGACGAACATGCAGGGAAATCCCGTGACCACCTTGCAAAAGAATAATTTTGGGGCGATGAAAATTAGAGCGGGCGAGTCCCTGGCGAAGCGAGTTAACCTTGCGGACTATTTTCTCCTGAACAGCCAGGGAAACTTTGCAGTTTCAGCGGTGATCAGGGATCCACAGAAAAGGTTCAACGGAGCATCAACCAATCGCAAACTTTTCAATCTTAATCCAGGGCGCACTTACTGGTCTCAAAAAGTGGGCGTCTCGTCGGCCAATCGGGGCGCGGAAACCCGAGAAATGAAGGTTCTAACCTTCTCCAACGGGGAGAAAAACCAAATTTACGCACAAATTGTCGATGGATCCACCGGCGTTTCGATGATGACGTTTTTGCTGGGTGACGCCCTAATGCTACGGAAACCCATGGTCACTCTCGATGGTGAGCGGCGCATGCACGTGATGTTTCTCAGCACCCCGGCTATGTGGGTGCATTGCCAGGTCAACACAGATGGCAAGCTAGTCAAACGAGACATCCATCAAGCCGCCCCCACAGGAGACCCGGTTTTGATGACCTACGGCGACGGATCAGTCAGGGTCATGAACAGCATTCTCTATGACGTGGAGGCGATTGAAAAAGAACGCTCCAAAATCCGCAAGGCCTCTGATCGCCCAGAATAGTGGGATCGCGCAGGTTTTTTCTGCGTTAAAATTTTATAAAAATCTTTACACCGCACGAAAATTAATCAACAAATCTTAACAATCTTGGGTGCAGCATTATGAAGAAGACATTCATCACAGCTCTGCTCGGACTGGCGTTTTCTCTAGTTGCGAGTGGTTACAATTTCCGGACGGTCATCATCGATCCGGGACATGGTGGCCATGATAAAGGCGGTCAATGGGGTAAAGTTTACGAAAAGCACCTCGCACTGGACACGTCGATCCGTTTGGAATCCCACCTGAAAAAAATGGGATACAACACAATCTTAACTCGCCGCAGCGATTATTTCGTCTCCCTGCCTGGCAGGATGCAGTCGGCCAATAAATATCGTAACGCGATTTTCATCAGCATCCATTACAACTACACCTGGAAGCAGCAGGTCAGTGGCATCGAGACATTTTATCACAATCAGGCAAGTCACCAACTCGCCAAGGACGTGCACAAAGGCGTGATGAGCCGGACGAAAGTGGTGGATCGCGGTGTTAAATATGCCCGTTACTATGTTATCCGAAACACTCCGATGCCAGCTGTTCTGGTAGAAGGCGGATTTGTTAGTAACTCCAATGAGCGCAGCCGCATGAAAACCGCTTGGTTCCGTGATGCTATAGCTCGCGGGATCGCAGACGGAGTCCAAAACTTCCGCAAAAGTTACTAAGAGTCCCAAGGACTTTTTCTAACTCACTCCTCTGGCGGCCGAACTATCACAGTGGCTTTGCTGCCGTCTTTTGGGGCATCGGGCGCGGAGCGTAGTTGATCGTCTTGAGGCAGGGCTAACATGTCCGGCAGGCGTAGGCCGTCGCGGCGGACTGGAAGCGGCGTAGGCTTGATTGCTTCCTGTGAAAAATCAGCGACTGCGGTTTGGGTAGTCTTGGATTTTTTGGGAGCAGCGTTTACGGGAGCTTCAGCGACAATCGTTGCTTTTGGGGCAGCGCAAGAAGTGAGTCCAATAGCTAAAAGAAACGTGGCGGTTTTTTTCACGAGAAGAAAAAATTAGCGTGATTCCATGGAAGGAACTGGGCTGAGGGTTTTGGGTCCGGTGTATAATGTGAGCGGGCGGTAGAGGCGGTTGTCACGGAGTTGCTCGAGAACATGTGCCGTCCAGCCAGAGGTGCGAGAGATCGCGAAGATCGGTGTGAACAGATCGGTTGGAATGCCGAGGGAGTAATATACGGTTGCGGAATAGAAATCGACGTTGGCTTCGAGGCCTTTACGCTCGCGCATGATTTCTGCAATGCGCTCGGACATCTTGATCCATTTCGGCTCGCCGAGTTCTTCGGTGAGTTGAATCGCAAGTTTGCGGAGATGCGGGGCGCGGGGATCGAGCACTTTGTAAACGCGGTGACCAATACCCATGATTTTTTCCTTACGCTCCAGCTTTCCTTCAACGAAGGCATCGACTTTTTCAAGGTCGCCGATGTCTTGAAGCATGTGGATTACACCTTCGTTGGCGCCGCCGTGAAGGGGGCCTTTGAGAGTTCCGATGGCGGCGGTGATCGCGGAATACATGTCGGAAAGCGTCGCAACGGTGACGCGAGCGGAGAAAGTGGAGGCGTTCATGCCGTGATCTGCATGAAGGATGAGGGCGACATCAAGAATGCGCGCAGCGGTGTCGCTGGGGACTTCGCCGTTGATGAGGTAGAGGAAATGCTGAGCCTCGGTGAGATCGGTGCGGATGGCTGGGAGTTCGAGGCCGTTGCGGAAGCGATGGTAAGCGGCGACGATGGTTGCGGATTTCGCGCAGAGTGAGAGGGCGATCGCGGCGTTGGCCTCCATGTTAGGTTCGCCGATGGTGGCGCGTTTGTCATACAGGCCGAGCATGGAAACTGCGGTGCGGAGCACGTCCATGGGCGACGCGTCTTTGGGCGCGGTTTTTAAAAAATCGATGACAGCGGCTGGGAGATCGCGGTCGTTACGGAGTTTTGCGGAAAAAGTGGCGAGTTCATCACGGTTGGGCAGGCGGTTATGATGCAGCAGGAAAATGATTTCCTCGTAGCAGCAATTCTCGACAAGATCATCGATGTGGTAGCCGACATAGCTCAGTTCACCGATGTTTCCGATGACGTTACTGAGGGATGATTCATTGGCGATGACCCCTTCAAGGCCGCGTGCATATTCTGACATATTGAGAGTAGTTAAATTCGACTTCGGGAAAAGAAGCGTTTTGTGGATGAGGGTGCAAGGGAGAATCTCTGAAGATCTATTCCAGAAAGGGAACAGGTTCAGCGCTGTTCGATTTGTTGAATCGAGCGTTGGGCGAGTAAGCGAACTTCGGGGTCTTCTTCGCTGAGTATTTTACGGAGTTCAGGAAGGATTTTCGCGGTCCCGATTTCGCCAAGCATTTTGATTGTCGCCCTGCGTAGCGGGGGTTTATTGGAGCTGAGTTTCTCAAGCACGAGCGCTTCGATGGGTGATCCGAATTTCACAAGTTCGTTATCCCATAAAACTGGGTTTGTCTCCCAAATCGACACCATGGTTGGGATCGCCTCCGGATTTTTGTAATCTGCGACCAATCGCACCAAGTGCTCGGGAGGAGAAGTTTTTTGGGAGACATAAGATTTTAAGGCGCGTAGGCCGACCTCAGCGGCTGGACCGGGATCTTCAGCCCATTTCAAAAGAGCACGTGCGATGGAATCATGAAAGTCGATATTGGGTTTTTCGAGGAGACCGATCAAGATTTGGGTGATGTCGCTGCGTAAAAGTGTGGCGTCTGAATCGGCAAGGCGTTCTACGGCTTGTTGAATTCGGCCGAGGTCGATGCTTTGTAGTTCGCGATGATTGAGTTCGTAAAATGCCGGATGATTCTTATCGTTCAGTTTTTCCGCAGAACCAGCGATGAACTGCTCGTTATCAACCTGCACAACGATGACGTTGATTTCAGGATAAGTCTCGGCGATTTTCCCAAGTTTGCCGGCGATGATCGCGACTTGTTCAAAGCCCTTTTCCACTTCCGTTAGAACCATCAGATGGTTGTTGTTATCGCGGGGAAGTGGACGTGAAGCCAGGCTGGCATTGGTTTCACGGATCAGGTAATCGCGCGCTGTGAGCTTGTTCCGCCCGAGCATTTCGGTAAGAAAAATACCGTAGGCTGTTTTGTTGCTGTTACTTGCGGCGAGGCGCTTTTGTTCAGTTTCCAGTGGCTGAGTCAGGAAGCGCTCGCGTAAAGTTTGGAGCGGATCAGCCACCTGTTCCTCGCTGGAAACGGGAGTAATTTCCGCCGGTTTATCGAGGTCTTTGTTCAATTCCGAGGGAGTTTCTTTGAGGAAAAAAGGGATGGAGAACATACCTGCGGCGAGCATTACACCAATGACTCCCGCTTTGATTTTGGCTCTTGGATTGGCATAAACCAAAAAGATAAATCCGAGCAAAGAGGTGAAGCCGCCGATGATTAATTTTTTTTCAAACGTCATGCCACCCATGGGCGAGGACGGGTTGGATGAAATGAGTAACAACAGAGCGCCAATCACCATGATGGAAACTCCGAACACGCCAGCAATCACGCGCTGCGGCGATGAGGGACCGAGTTGTTCAGGGTGATTGAACTCCGCATAATTGATGGTCTGCATGCCGACGGGTGGGGCGATGGAAGAAGACGGGATGCGCCGGAATTGATTGAGCTCAGGCTCCTTTTTTTCTCCGGGATAAATTTTTTTAGAATGAATGATGACCTCGTCAGTAATCCGAAATTGCGAATCGCATCCGCCGCATTCGACAATTCGATTCATGAGCTCCGGAGCCACGGAGAACCGCAGCCGACAGCTCGGGCAGCGAATGTTCAAATTATCTAGATCTTCTTTTTCTTCCTCCATCTAAACAAGAAATTGGCTCAGTTATCTAAGGATTGCAACCCTTCGAAATCAAAGCGTAATTTAGTTAACTAAAATTAATTATTGAGAACTCTTAGGTTTTGTATTAAAGGTCACTCAACTCTAACTGATATCCCATGGCCGTCACTCCGATTGATTCTTTGCAAAACTCGTTTCTCGAGACGGAAAAAACCCAAATACGCCGGGAAGGTTTCATTGATGAAGCACTGGTTCAGAAGATGGTGATGGGCAACGCCTATCAACGCCTACATAGGAACCACGAGGAAATAGCAATATCCTCAAGCGAGGACGATTATGCAGGGTGGAATTTACCAACAAGCACCTCGTTTGGTCGGGCTGCATAAGCGCCTGAATCGGAATGTGTGACAAAAATAGACTCGTCACGAGCGGTTGATTGATTTGAAACTGCGCAAGTGATCCACCCTACTGCCATCATTTCGCCTAAAGCCGAACTTGGAAAAAATGTCCGTGTTGGCCCTTATTGCGTCATCGGAGCCAACGTCACTCTCGGCGATGACTGCGTGCTCCACAGCCATGTGGTGCTGGAAGGTACCGCGACGTTTGGAAAACATAATGAGTTTTTTCCCTACGCGATGGTCGGCGGTAAGACTCAGGATTTGAAATACATCGGTGAGCCGACCGCGCTTGAAGTTGGCGATCACAACGTGTTCCGCGAAAACTGCACGGTGCATCGCGGCACGCACGAAGAGCTGCCAACCCGGATCGGCTCTCACAATTTATTTCTCTGTTACTCGCACATCGCGCATGACTGCCAACTCGGCGATCACATCATTCTTTCTAACAACGGCAGCCTTGCTGGGCACTGCTCCGTTGGGGATTATGCGATTGTTTCAGGCCTCGCTGCTGCTCATCAGTTCTGCCGGATCGGGAAACATTCAATCATCGGCGGACTTTCAAAAATCGTGCAAGACGTGCCGCCTTTCATGATCATCGATGGCAACCCTGCCCTTACCCGCGGCCTGAATTTGGTCGGCCTGCAACGGCGTGGATTTTCCGAAGATGACATCCGCGATTTAAAATCCGCCTATAAACGCCTGTTCCTCAAAAAAGACATCAGTCTAGCTAACGGTATCAGCTCGCTGAAAGCCACCGCTGCTGCATCTAATCCACACGTTGAACATCTCATTCATTTTGTGGAGAACTCGCAGCGTGGGGTAACGAGGTAAACCGGAAAGGAACCGCGATTTCTAATCGCGACCTCGTAAGCGAATTATCTCTGCCCAACGCGGCGGGTGCAGACGCGATTGAAAATCGCGGTTCCTTTCACATTAATAAGGCAACGGAAATGCCCGGTTGAAGGCGAAGACTCGGTCGCGCAGCGCGTGGAGTTTTTTGATATTCGTATGATCCGCAAGAGCCTCGGCAATGAAGTCGGCGACTTGCTCGACGTCTTGTTCTTTCATTCCGCGTGTGGTAACGGCTGGGGTGCCGATGCGGATGCCGCTGGGTTTCATTGGGCTACCGGTGTCGAATGGGATGCCGTTTTTGTTTACCGTGATACCGGCTTCATCGAGGGCGTGTGACGCGTCGGTGCCGTTGAGGTTTTTGTTGCGGAGATCGACCAGCATGACGTGGTTGTCGGTGCCACCGGAGCAGATGCGGAAACCGTGATGCGTGAGGCGCGCGGCGATGGCTTGGGCGTTTCTAACAACTTGTGCGGAGTATTCCTTGAACTCTGGCTTGAGTGCCTCGCCGAAGCATGCGGCTTTCGCTGCGATGACGTGCATGAGCGGGCCACCTTGGATGCCGGGGAAAACTTGCGAGTCGATTTTTTTCGCGAACTCTTCTTTGCAAAGAATGATACCACCACGTGGCCCGCGCAGGGATTTGTGAGTGGTGGAGGTAACGAAATCTGCGTGCGGCACGGGGCTTGGATGGACGCCGGCGGCAACGAGTCCGGCGATGTGCGCCATATCGACAAACAAGTAAGCGCCGATTTCACGAGCGAGTTTGCCCATGCGCTCGAAATCGATGACGCGTGAGTAAGCCGATGCGCCAACGGTGATCAGAGCGGGGTTGAGCGAACGTGCGGTTTTTTCCAGTTCGGCGTAATCGATACGCTCGTCGTCAGGGGAAACGCCGTAATGCGTGACGTCGTAGAAGCGACCGGAGAAATTCGCTTTGTGGCCGTGGGTGAGGTGACCGCCGTGTGCGAGGTCCATGGTGAAAATTTTATCACCCGGCTTGAGCACGGAGAAATAGACGGCGGTATTCGCTTGTGAACCAGAGTGCGGTTGGACGTTGGCGTGATCGGCACCGAAAAGTTCTTTCGCGCGCTCGATGGCGAGAGTTTCTACAATGTCGACGTATTCGCAGCCACCATACCAACGCTTGCCCGGATATCCCTCTGCGTATTTGTTAGTGAGCAAAGATCCCTGCGCTTCCATCACGGCGGGCGACGCAAAGTTTTCCGAAGCGATCAGCTCGATGTGATTCCGTTGGCGGTGCTCTTCACCGACGATGGCCTCGTAAAGTTCAGGATCGGTCACCGCGATGCGGCTGCCGGAAGATTTGCAAACGCGCGCTTCGTGGCGACCACCTTCGAATACGGTGGCGACAAAGGCATCGGCCATTTGCTTGGCGGTTTCGATATCGATGTATTTTCCGGAAAGGCAAAGCACGTTCGCATCGTTATGCTGGCGGGTGGTGATGGTTTCCTCAACATCGCGGACATTCGCAGCGCGGACATGGCGGAAACGATTCGCAGCGATCGCCATGCCTACACCAGAAGTGCAGGCAAGGATGCCGAAATCAAACGTGCTATCGGCCACATTGCGCGCCACAG
This sequence comes from Akkermansiaceae bacterium, assembly GCA_031425735.1. Classification (GTDB taxonomy): domain Bacteria; phylum Verrucomicrobiota; class Verrucomicrobiia; order Verrucomicrobiales; family Akkermansiaceae; genus Luteolibacter. The sequence continues at coordinate 84,683 of JANPJY010000045.1, forward strand.
CATTTCCGAAGTCTGGATAATCCACCGATTCGTTAGAGTCTGTGCCAAAATCTTCGACTTCATGGCCGGCCGCACGCAAGTGGGCGACGATGGCGTTTTTCATTTCAAATGCGCCATGATCGGCGCCGACGGCGATGCGGTAGGTGGATTTGCTCATAAGCTCGTTGAGAGATCGGCATTGAACGCTGGCAAACCTCGCTTGCAAACCGGAAATTTCAGGAATTTCAAGCGAATCCCGCGGGCAGGACACATTTAAGCTAATTCCTGTCCTCATTGTGATCGCCATCTACCTAGGCTTCGCTTAAATCTCCCGAAATCACGTTTCCATGCTCTCACCCAACACGCCTATCGCGTCTCTCGCGCAACAAGCTCTCGATACATTTCGTGAGCATTTCGGAAGCGAAGCCACACACGTTGCTGCTGCTCCCGGGCGCGTGAACTTGATTGGTGAACACATCGATTACTGCGATGGCTTTGTGCTCCCGCTTGCGATTGAACGCATCGTGCTGATCGCTGCAGCAACCAACGGCACCGCCGAAGCCCGCGTCGCCACCGCCTTAGATATAGAGCCCGCTACTTTTTCTGTGAAAATCGATCAGGAAATCGGCGATCCAAAATGGTCAAACTACCTGCGCGGTGTCATTGAGGGTTTTCGCAAACGTGGGATCGATGTTCCAGGTTTCGACGCCTTCATCGTTTCAAGTTTGCCGGGCGGCGCAGGACTTTCCTCTTCAGCTGCACTCGAATGCGCGGTCGCCACTTTGTTAGAAAATCTCATCGGCACGCAAATCAGCACTCGTGAAAAAGCCCTGCTCGCCCAGAAAGCCGAACACGATTTCGCCGGCGTTCCGTGCGGAATCATGGATCAGTTCGCCTCTTCCTTTGGAAAAAATGGCCAACTCGTGCTGATCGATTGTCGCTCAGGAGAGACCGAACTGGTGCCGTTCACCGATCCCTCGTTAACCATCCTCGTTTCTAACACAAAAGTTTCGCATGAACTTTCGGATGGCGGCTACGCCGCTCGCCGGAAAAGCACCGAAGTCGGCCTCGCCGCCATCGGGAAACCGAGCTGGCGCGATGTCATACCAGCTGATCTCGAACGCGCAGCCCCTGCGATGGATGAAATCACTTTCCGTCGCAGTCGCCACGTGGTCGGTGAAATCGCCCGCACCATCGGTGCTGTTGAAGCGCTGAGAAAAAATGATTTCCCGTTGTTAGGTCGGCTCATGTATGAAAGCCACGTTTCACTCAGAGACGATTTCGAAGTCTCATGCCCCGAGCTCGATCAACTTGTCGCAACCGCTTCTGAAATCGGCACTGCAGGTGGCGTCATCGGCGCGCGCATGACCGGCGGCGGCTTCGGCGGCTCCACCGTCACTCTTTGCGAAACTACCAAAGCGGAATCCATCGCTGCTGCCCTGGTGAAATCTTACAAAGCAGCTTTCGGGTTCGCCCCAGAGATTTTCGCAACACGCCCTGCGGAAGGTGCGAGGATGATTCCGGTTTGAAGCGATATATAGCCTTTTGTGAATAAGGCGTGTTCTTTCGTCTTGTTAGTTGGGCTGATATTGGTTTTTAAATATCGAGCATGTCCCCTTTAATTCGTTCTTCTATTTGGTGTAATGTCATATTTCTCATCGTGACCATTTCCTTGGGTGCTTGTAAGGAGAAGTCTAGTAGCGTGGCTCCAACTTCAGAAACGTCCAATCAGGAAAAGACTCCGGGTATTCCAGAAAAAACAGTTACCCCTGGTCCAGTAGAAAGAATCGAAACGGATGAGCGTCTTGAGGCAATTCAATTGGTGAATATCCAGGATCCCATCGATATAGAATCGGCAGTTTTTCGCGCTGAGATTCGAGGGGCTTTCGAGAAGAAGAACTTTAAATTGTTAGAAATCACGGCGAAAGAATTGAGAAAATCCCACCCACTCTTTTCTGATGGCTCATGGAAGCTCAAGCATTTTTATGATGCGATAGGCGAGCGTATCAATCACGAGCAATCTGACTACGAAAGAGACCTAAGTATTTTTCAAGCATGGGACAAGGCAGAACCTAAATCGCTCACCCTGAGGATTGCTATGATCGAGTTTTATACCGAGGTGGCGTGGAATGCGCGGGGTAACGGAATGTCTGATACGGTCACGCAAAGCATGAGACAAGCTTTTGAGCAGTCGCTTGCTATCGCTGCAGAAATACTAAAGGAAGCGCGATCGCTGCCAGAGAAAGATCCATGTTGCCAGTATGCGGGAATGACCGTGGCTCTCGGACAGGGCTGGGAACCAAAGGATTTTGATCAACTAGTAACGGAGATCGAAGCCATTACTCCGACCTTTTACCCAGCATACAGTTATAGAGCTTTTTCTTTATTACCGAAATGGCATGGGAAGACCAAAAAATCGTGGCTTGAGTATGCGAAGAAAGTTTCGGAGGACCCCGATGGCCTTGGCGATGAGGTCTACGCCCGCATAGTGATCAATAACAGTAAGCACTTTGAAAGTGTCTTTCGGGACGGCGGGGCAGACTGGAAAAAGACCCGAGCAGGCTTGGAAATTCTGAAGAAAAAATATCCCGAATCATTAGTAATTCTCAATCAAACCGCTAGGCTCGCGACAATGGCTAATGACCGGAATCTGGCAGAAGCAAGCTTTGCGGAAATTGGCGATAAAGTATTGCCGAGTGTGTGGCCGAAGAAGGAACGCTTCGTCCACTTCCGTAACTGGGCTCGTACAGGAAAATGGTAGCCTCCAGCGGAATCAATCCTCCCGCTCCTCCTCCGACATCTTCTGCAAGCTATCCAAGTAAGCGTTCTTCGGCCGTGGTTTCACGGGGCGCTCTTCTTCGGTAAGCATTTGTTCGACCCGGTGCTTGCTGGATTCGATGAGTTCTTCGATGAGCTCGGCTTCGGGGAGGTTTTTCCAGTAACGTTTTGGCATCTCGGTTTGCATCATCTTGATCTTCAATCGCGCCGGATTGAAGATGCTGCGGTAGTAAGTGAGCCAAGCGGTTTCGAGTTCGTCTGGATTATCGATGGGGTTTTTCGCGATGCCGGGAGTGAAGACCAAAGATTTTCCGTTCCAATGCGCGCAGCCTTTTGGAGTGAGGATGCTCCAGTCCATGTTAGTAAAACGCTTTTTGAAAAAGGTAGAACCAGGCTCGACAATGAAGTGATCAGGCTCAAACCATGCGGCGTAGCGCTCGCGTCCGTTTTCTGCATCGGTATCGATGAGACGAAAGCGAACGAAGGCATGCATTTTGTGAATTTCGCGTCGCACGGATTTTTCCATGAGTCGCACTGCAGCCATATCAGGATCACTGGCGATGGCGGGGAGGTGTCGCTCGCCGCCGTGGGTGATGCACCATAAAATCTTATAGAGAAGCGACCAACGAGCGGGATCGTTGTGATATGCGACGGTTTCTGCGAGATCGAGAAATGCAGCAGGGACTTTTGGGATGCGGTAGGGCGAGGGTTCTTCGCGGACGACAGAAGAACCAAACAACCCACCAGTTTCCCATAAAACATTTTGCGGAGAAACACGCCGCTCTAACAGATCTCGAGAAGCCTCGCGCCATGAGCTGAATTTTTTTCCCGGATCAACGCATTCCATCGGCGGAAAACAGTTCGAGTTGCACCGGCTTGGGCAGGAAACGCGCGCGGAGTTTATCTGAATCTAACAGCATCGAGTCCGGATGATGATCGGCGGTGATAATGAATGGCTGAACTTTCGAAATTGAAACACGCAAGCGGGCGAGGTCGGTGAGGCGGATGCGGGTGAAGCGGCGGATTTTGATGATGCGGTCGGCATTACGCACGCCGAGACCGGGGACACGCAGGAGGATTTCACGACTTGCGGTTTGTAAATCCACGGGGAAATCCTGACGATTGCGCAAAGCCCACGAGAGTTTTGGATCGAGATCCAGATCAAGGTTCGGCATTTCCGGAGTGAGGATTTCCGAGGTTTTGAAACCATAGAAACGCATCAACCAATCGGCCTGATAAAGTCGGTGCTCACGGACAAGCGGCGGCGCTTTGAGCGGCAAAATTTTCGATGGTTCCGGAATCGGACTGAAGGCGGAATAATAAACGCGCCGCATTTTGAAGTTGCTATAAAGATCATCCGAGCGGGCGAGGAAATCGGCATCGGTCGATGCGTCCGCGCCGACGATGACCTGCGTGCTTTGACCTGTCGCGTGACGCAGTTTTTTATCGCCGTTCTTCCGGCGGTCGGCCGCATCATCGAGCTTGTGACGAATGTTACCCATCGCAAGGCGGGTGCGCTTCAGGCTTTTTTCGGGAGCCAGAAGATCCAAACTTTTTTGCGTGGGGAGTTCGAGATTGATGCTGATACGATCAGCGTAGCGCGCGGCGGTTTCAATCAATTCTGCCGAAGCCTCGGGGATGGTTTTCAAATGGATGTAGCCACGGAAATCATGAACCTCCCGCAAGGTGCGCGCGACCGCGATGACTTGTTCCATGGTGTGATCCGCGTTGCGAATGATCCCTGAACTCAGAAACAGCCCTTCGATGTAATTCCGTTTGTAAAAATCCAAGGTCAGTTTCACGACTTCATCCGCCGTAAAAGCTGCGCGTCTAACATTACTGGAGCGGCGGTTGATGCAGTAATGGCAATCGTAAATGCAAACGTTGGTGAGCAGGAGTTTGAGCAAAGAGATGCAGCGCCCGTCCGGCGCATAGCTGTGACAAATACCGGAGCCTCCCGTTGAGCCGACGCCTTTGCCATCCAACGAATTTCCGCGTACCGCCCCTGAGCTGGCGCATGAGGCATCGTATTTCGCGGCGTCTGCAAGAATAGCGAGTTTCGATTGTAGCTCCATAAGTTCTTTTGAACAGTAGTCAGGAAATGCCAAATGCCAACGGGAAATTGAAGAGATTTGAGGCCAAAGTAGAACTTCACCCCATGGCGAGGGGCTAAGGAGCTGACTAGCCTGCGTGATTATCAATCATCCAAATAAGAATATGAGTAATCCCGTAAAAGAGTTTTTCAAAGACCATAACCCTTCAAAAATCCACACTCCAGAATGGGTCTCCCATCCAACGGATGCTATTGAAGCGGCCTACGATCGGGCTGGCGATGAACTGTCCTCGGCTTTCAATCAAGGAATCCATTTTTACAAGAGCGCTCAGAAACGGGTTGGACAAGAGGTCAAAGAAGTCGATGCAATCTTACGTCACAATCCATATCCAACGATCTTGATTGGGATACTCGCTAGTACGGTTATCGGATATCTTGTAGCGTGCCGAATTAACCACTGCTCGCGCTTGAACAATGGTTACGGGAAATAATAAATCTAACATTTCATGGTAAAAACTGTGGAAGTTGTCATTTGCCCCACTCCGGGGGGAAACACATCAGGTGCCATTCTCGAATCCACTCACGTTAAGGGTAGGTGTTCACCCTAGGTAAATAGCCTCTTTATCCAATTTAAGTAGGCTTACACCCCATAGTTTATCTGCCTCAAGTAAGGCAGCTTGTTACCGACCCGACGGAGAACGCAGTGAAGCGAACAAATCGAAGTGGGAATTGCATTCTACAAGCCCCACATTATGAATCGCCGCAAGCCAACAAAGATACTCGCAAAACACAGAAACACAGATCAGCAACTAAGATCTAACAATAAATTGCACAGGCTTTCCCGAGTGAGAACGTTTTTTGGCTCGGCCATAGCCAGTTTGGGAATGATTGCGCTATCAAGTAGCGCACATGGACAAGCAGTCGACTTGGGAACATCGGATAATTTCGCGATCATAAGTTATTCTGGCGTGACTAGTTCCGGCCAATCGAATGTTTACGGAGATATTGCCCTCTACAATACACCCACGATTACAGGCTTTATTAACGCTTCGCCTCCTTCGGGCGTTGGATATGTCCATGGCGATGTTTATTATAATGACGGGGTTGCTGGGACTGCGTGGACCGATGCTGGTGCGGCTTACACCGACCTCGCGGGTAGGTCACTTGGGGCAGTTGATTTGACTGGCCAAGATTTAGGCACCGTAGGAGTACTTAGTGCCGGACTTTACCATTTTGACACTTCCGCGCAATTAACGGGAAATCTCATCCTTGATACTGGAGCGGATCCGAACGCTCAATTTATATTTCAGATTGGCAGCACGCTGGTCACGTCAGTCGGTTCATCGATCACTCTGATAGGCGCTGGTGCGGGTCTAACACAAAATATCTTTTGGCAGGTCGGAACCTCCGCAACGCTCAACACGGGATCTACTTTTACGGGTAATATTCTAGCTGGTGCGAGTATCAGTATGCAATTGGGCTCTAGCGTAGAGCTTGGAAGATTATTCGCACTGGGGGGCGCTGTATCTTTGCTTAATAACTCAACCAATCCTCAGGGCTTCGCGCTTCCAGGTCCAGGTAGTTATTGGAACGGCAGAGAGAGCAATATCTGGACGGGAGGCGCTGATAACTGGTCCTCAACCGTAGATGGTATTGACCAAGATGAGCTTGCTGTGAACGCAGATGTTGTGTTCTCGGTGAATTCCAATCCTCTGCGTCAAGATACCATTCTTATCGAAGATGTAATCATTTCTAGTCTCACCGTGAATGATACGATTCCAGTGACCATTGGCGGCGACTTTACCCTCAGCATCTCAGCCACTGGTGGATCCACGGGTATCTCCATTAATCAAGACGCTGGTCTAACAACCATCAACAGCGACCTTAATATGGGAAGTTTGTATCAGGTTATTAGCGTGCATAACACGGACGGCTTGCTCATCAACGGTCTCATCAGCGGCACCAACGGTTTGAACAAAGCAGGAGCAGGAGTCCTAACCCTGACCGGAGCTGAAGCCTACACCGGCACCACATATGTTTTTGAAGGAACTCTGCAACTTGGCGATGGCGTTACAACCGGAAGCTCAATTTCACTCTTATCACCTATTTTTGTTGATCTAGATGGAACCTTAGCCATCAACCTTGCTGATGAAGAAACTTTCTTGAACAGCGTTACGAACGACGGGCAAATCCAGTGGATTGCTAATGGAACAAACACCCAAGACATTGCCAGCGTTTTCAGTGGCATCGGTAGCATGCTGGTGACTGCACCAGGAACAACAGTTCTGTTAGGAGCTAATACCTTCACGGGTGGAACGACGGTTAATACCACTGGCTTTGTCAATGTCGGCAACTCTTCTGCCTTTGGATCCGGACCGCTGACCATTAACAACGGTACCATCGACACGGTAAATTCACAACCGCTTCAAATCAACGTGGGCGACTACGTCCAGACTGGTGGCGAGCTCAGAATCCGTTTATCAG
>JANPJY010000046.1:0-52420 GCA_031425735.1 Akkermansiaceae bacterium
CGCCAAAACCGAGCCCGCCAAAACCGAGCCCGACAAAACCGAGCCCGTCCAACCCGAGCCCGTCCAACCCGAGCCCGTCCAACCCGAGCCCGTCCAACCCGAGCCCGTCCAACCCGAGCCCGTCCAACCCGAGCCCGTCCAACCCGAGCCTACCAAAATCGCTGCCGTCAATCCAGAGAATTGCCAAGCGCCCCAGCTTCAAGCCGAAACGCCAGAGCCAGCCCAAAAGAAACCACGCTGGCGGCCAAGGACTCAGCCGAAACAAGACGGCCCGCAAAAGACCTGAGCAAAGTCCATCCCAAGCAAGCCGCCAGCGACAATCCGTCCTGCGACACCGCAACGCTCATGGCCGCCCTTAACGGGCGGCCATTTTTCGTGCGATGCTCAATCCTCCCCCATGCCTCAACGGCATCGGCCGCGAATGCGGCCAGCGACTCCCCAACGGTCGTCCATCCATGGTTCGGAAACCCTCACCATCGCTCGCTTAACGCTTCGCTATTCGCGCCCTCAGTCGGTCGCCATCGCCGCAATTGCGGCTCTAAGAGCGTCCGAAGTCACCCACTGTAAAGTCTGCATAAGCAGACTTTACAGATGGAGCGACTCGGACTGTCAGGTGCAAGTATGGGTATCGCCACACAATCGTACTACAAGTAGTCGATTGGATGCCGAAACCCACTTGCCAAGGTCACCCTTTGGAATCCCGAAGAGAACTGAATTGAGAAATCCAATCAGTTCAATTTCCCAGCCAGTAAAAAATTGGCTGTTAACCAGTTTTGATGGCTCTCTCGGGGACGACCCGAGCCACAAATCTCTCTTAAACCTGCTTTTTCATCAGAGAAAAACCAGTTTTAAGATTGAATACAAACGTATTTGATTCATATTAAACACGCATGAATCCAAATACTTTGACCTCCGCTGAGTTGCTTGCCGCCACCGGAGTCACACAAAGAAGCGCGAAGAAAATCCCGATAGAGCATCGGCACCTGCTCATCACAGCGGTGCTCGAATGCGTTCCCGAGCGCAAGTTGAGAGCTGTCCTGGTGGACAAAGGCTTCGACGTTTCCTTCCGCGATGTCGGCACATGGATGCAAAACACACGAGAATGGCTGGGACTTCCGCGCAACGGGCAAGGCAAACCTTCAGCAAAATACCTCTCCGAAATCGAAAAATGGCGGGAAGCAAACGGCAATCCGACCCTAGATCAAATTGACGGCGGATGGGTTCCGCACAGCAGGAGGAAGGAAGAAAAGGAGCGAGCCGTCAGCGAACTCCCGCCAAAATTCCGCGCTGAGTTCAAAGAATTTCAGCAAATGATAGCAAGCTTCGATAGGGTTGACGACGAGGACGTGCAAAAACTCCTTCGAAAACATCTGGTGAAAATCAAAATCCAAGCTCTCAAAATAGCTCGCGAAAAAAGAAAATCTACATCCAAAAGAGCCGGCGTCAGAGGGAAATGACAACGAATCTTGATCCAGTTTTGAGCAGACCACACCGCAAACAGACTGACCGAAGCTCGATTTTCAAGGTATGATTCTGAAAAATCGAATCAGTTTGAAGCCAGGGATTCCTCTAAAAGCGGAAACCAACACTAGATAACCAACGCCAACCGCGCGCGGTTTCCCGCACGGACGGGGCGAAAAAATCGGGTGTTGTATGCAACCTTTGGATTTTCAAGTAGCAGCGATTGTGGAATTGACAGCAAGGACCAACGCTTTTTTTGCTGGGAAATGGAGGGGACTTAACCTGAATTGTAGGTGGGCAAGCCTTATGACGGGCCCAACCGGGGTGGGTAAAACTAGCTGTGCCGCAATCGTTTCGAGGGCATGCGGAGCGAGTCTGTGCCGCATCGGAACACCCAACTGGCTCCCGCTCGGAGCCCACAATCGCGGTGTAAAAGAGACCACAACCGTGGTTGCGGAGCACGTTGCAAAGCACGAAAGAACTCTGCTGGTGGTCGATGAATTGGATAAAGCAATGGATAAAGAGGGGGATACATCATGGAAAAGCTATGTCAGAAATGAGCTTTTTGACCTTGTGGACGGCAGATGGCCAGCGGGTCTAAACCTGCCAGAAGACGAAAATTTCGCAGAAATTTCGATAGAAAAGCTGACCGAAAAACTCCAACGAACGGTTTTTATTTTGGGAATCGGAACGTTTCAGTCGTGGTTCGACGACGAAAAAAGCCGCCGCACCATCGGATTTTTTGACGAGAATTACACGGCAACCGATGAGATTTCCGCAAAGGATGTCGCAGATCGTCTGCCACGCGAGTTGGCAAATCGGTTCAATTCGAACCTGATCCGCCTACCTGAGTTGAAGCCAAACGACTATCATCGCATAGCACAAGAGGCCGAAGACAAGCTCCCAAATCACATGAAGGAGGCCTTCCGAGAAGAGGTTTTCCAACGGATTGGTAACGCCATCGCCAGCAAGAAAGGCGTCAGATTTCTGGAAGAAGCGTTGATGACAACACTCATGAACCTCCCGCCCGAACCGTTGCCGCCGACTCCCGACTTCTTCCAAATCACCACCGACATTGACCTATGCAGGCTATAATCGCGAACCAAAGCGGACGCATCCACCATGCGGCGGGTCACTCAGCACTTCAAAAAACCCGCCCAACCTACGCCTTTCTGCCCGTAGGGTTTATGGTAGAGGGTGGGTTTACGAAGGCCCTATACCTCGCCAGTCGATGGCCATCGATCAATGCTGGAGCCAATCCACACGCTCTTGGCTCCCACATCATCCCAGATGCAAGCAAACCGGTTTCACCACACAGCCGCTGTCCAGTCCTTCGCGAATTCCTTACCCGTCTAAAAATTGTCGCTGCCGTAAAAACCATCCAGACCAACGCATAAAACCAATCCGAAATTATCATCGAATGGCTTGCGGGAATCACACCTAGAAATCGACACATGGCTCAACACAATCCAGGACTGAAAATGATGCGGCGACTTTCGCGGAAACAAGCCACACCTGCCGAAATCTCACGATGCGTGGGCGACGATCCAGAAATGGCTCTGATGTATGCAGACCAATTAACCGACGAACAAATTGCAGTATGCGCGGCACGAGTCCCAGCCTCCGCAATATTATACGCTTGGGCGCGTCTCTCCCCGGCAATGCAGGAAAAATGTATCCGTCGAGCACCTGCAATGGCGTTGCAAATCGTGCCGCACGTTCTCGATGCGGAGCAATTTGCTTTCTGCAAAATGCGTGCGCCACGCGCAGCGAGAGAATCACTATCCCTCTACTTTGAGGCGCGATTGAAAAACCTGCCATGATTACCGTCTGAGGGAAAAGCAATCGTGCGACCTTGCAGTCGCCCACCACCGCCGAAAATTCCCGAATGTGTTCTGAATCAATGAGATCTGGAACCGGATGAACCTCCTGCATCCTTAATCACCTCTATGAGTAATTCTGGCAAATCAAGATCGAGTGCCTTCGCCAAATCCAAAATGGATGCCAAGCCGGGGATGCGCAGCAAATTTTCAGCCCGGCTGATAACACCGAGGTCAACGCCGGATAACTCGGCCAAACGCTCTTGGCTCATCCCAGCAATTTTACGCTCATCGACGATACGCAGCAACAGGGCGTTGACGATGGATTCGCTGATCTTGGACGGCATGAGTCCATCGTTACTACAGCAGACCATCTGAATCACGCAAAACCGTCCTTGTCAGTTGACAAGGACGAGAACAACCCTCTAAAACCCAACCAGTCGAACATGTCCGAACACGATCATCCCACCGTGACCCTCAACCGGTCTCTCCATCGCCTGCCGCTCATACTGGACATCCTTGACGAGATCGAGACCGGCACCAGCCACCCTGGAGACGATGACCTGCGACAGGGATCGCACCAAGCCGTGCGTTGCATGCTAGAGCGTCTGCAGGACATCAACCCACACCAAACTCCCGAGAAGCACGCGCCACCCACTAACGAGGTGCAAATCGCATCCAGTTGGCTGCTAGGAGAGCGCCCCCGCAAACTTCTGCCAACCTCTCTCTATGAGGAACTCACCGAGTTGATCGCGAAGCTCATCCCGCAGAGCAGCGAAATTCGCGAGCGGTAACAATGAATGACCGTATCACAAGCCAGTCAAAACCCTACACGTCTAACATATCTCCACCAACCAACGAACCAACACAAAATGAAAAAACACCACCTGACACTGATCGCAACCATCATGATTGCCGCCACGATGCACCCCGTCGCAGCGCAAACCTTAAACGATGGTTCTTCCGAGCAACCTACCACCATACAAACAAAAGTCGAAAATGTTCGCACTCGTCAGGACGCTGCAATTGCAGAGCTGGTTTCAGTTTTCAACCGCGTTTCAACCCAACCCGAACTGATTTCGTCCAAGGAAGTTGTCGACGCGATTGATCAAGGCGACAGGGCTCTCAAAAGCACAAAAGCCGCCTGTGATGCCATACAGGTTACTTTACGTAGCGAAGCCAAAACCATCACTGGCGAAACATCCTTTTCGGAAGACCAAAAAGCCGAACTGTTAGCAGCAGTGGAGGCGCTAATTACAAAATCCACAGAACTATCAGCACGATCAGTTGCCACAGCAAAACATCTCAGTGGTGCTTACACTGAAATGAAAAAGTGGCGCAAAATCTACAAGTCTTACCTTAACCTAGATGGTCAAGCCAAAGCCAACGAGCGCCTAAAAGCCAGCGTGCAGGAATACACCAAGGGCCTGACCGCAGAACCCGGCGCATTTGATGCCGTTCCCACTAAGGCTGATAGCGAGAAAAAGCCCGAATGATCGTCACGTGTTTACACCCAGTAGCCCGCGGCTTCTGGGTGACCTCCTCATACATCCAGAGCGCAGACGACTTCCGACCTATTTCTCTAACACATCATTTCTAAATTCAAAACATATACCTAACAAATCAAAGCCATGAACTACCTCAACAGCCAAACAGATCGTCCAAATAAAAATGTGAATGCCAGAAAATCAACTCGTTGGATTTCAGCGGTGATTCTTGCGCTGCCTATCGTTTCGACCCTCATCACCGTAACGAATGCTGAAACCGAGGAAGTAAAACGCGCTTACATGTTCGAGCGCACGGATTACGTGAACCTTGCGGACAAAGAGATTCCGGAATTTCACAAGCGTAAAGAAATCACCGACACCCAGAAGCGCACCATCAAAGGAGAATGGATCTCCATCGACCGTAAGAACAAAACGGTGAAATTTCGTCGCACAGACGGCAAGGAGTTCGATCTATTGATAGTCAATCTTGCGCCTCATGACCGTCGGTACGCCGAACTTGAAACGGGATGCCTATGGCAGATCGACCCACTGCCTACTCCTGTTGACCTCATCCAAGAGGACATTCTTGCATTCATAGAGATGGATGACACCCACGTACATCTCCGTTATGTGAATCCCAACGACCCCAGCAAGCCTTACGAGTCCAAGTTCCAAGTGAACCTTCTAACAGATAAAGACCGAGCAATCATCAAACAAAAGACCGGAAGGGAGTTTCCAGTCATGCCGCGTCCCGCACCGGACGGAAACCGCCGTTATTGGAAGTATCCCCGAGCAATTTTTGGACATGAAGTGCCAAAGTTCACACCTAGCTACTATCCGGCGACCCTACGACTCATGAGAAAAACCTACACGCCGGAGGACATGGTCGATGCAATGCGCACCCGCACCATGACCAGCGCCTACATTCATGAGTTCTATCAGCTTCAATACGACGGGGCTGATTCCGCGAAGAAGTCAGGCGCTAAATCACTTGCTGATATACTTAAAATCATCGGAGAGACTCCCTCACCATTGACCGAGGAAAAATCGATCAAGGCCAACATCACGAAATTCAAATTGGCGCTCTACGAAGAGAAAGTGCCCCGTGACCCAGCGGAACCGGAGAGGTTCATTCGGGAGGATCGCTCGATCTTCGCGCAACCGGGAGTTCCCATCGACGGAGAACTGCAAGCATTCCACTTCATGGGTCAATACATGCGACTTGCATCCAACAAACCTAAAATTCCACTGGCCACATTGCTAGAAAACACAAAACAACAGTTCACTGGAGTGGGATATACCTCTGGTGGCCAAACCATTACCTTTCCGCCAGAACAACGCAGAAAGTTGTATAGTAGCAACGACATACTAACTGGCATCGATAAAACTTATGGCTTCAAAGGATGGAAGATTTTCATCCCCGAAAAATTCCGGACATATCACAAGCCAGGTGAGGCCACACAAGAATTTTTCGAGCAACTCACATGTGAGCTAATCCGCCAAAACATTCGCGACGGAAAGCCGGTGTATGCGCGCAAGAGAGGCAGTGAAACCGAACACCGCAGCCACGGCACACAACTCGTAATTACTGGGTTTAAAGTAGAGCCAGGAAAACCCCTGACGTTCGAGGCCATCAGTATCAAGGGCAGCATTTGGGGAAATGACTCGGAAACAGGAGAATACCAGATTGCCGAGACAACTGTACCCATAACAGAAGTTGACTCTATGACGGTCACTTTCCTCGAAGTGCCATAACCCACCCAACCCAACCAAAATTTCCATAACCACAAAAAAATTCATCCACAGATCAATATGAAATTCATTACGCAATACGCAGTAATCCTATACGCCGTCATGACGGTTGCCATTTGTGCGGAACCCCCCACGGATCGTTACGTCACCCACAAATCTGTCATGGTAACTGGCCGAACCATGAACAACGTAGTGGCGGTCATGGAGTGTGATGGAATTAAATTCGTGATCCCTCCGGGTTCTATCAATACCGCCCTTCTTGTCAGTATCTATCGCGAGGAAGGAACTCTTACAGTGAAATCGGGGACGCCAGGCGACAAAATCACCCGACTGGCAGTCGACACGCAAAAATTCGACGGTCCCGTTGAAATCCATATTCCGATGAAAGACCCTAACAAAGTTCCAGTCGCTTACGCGGTGGACAAATCCGACGCGTGGGAACGACTGGCCTTCTTGAAGATGAGCCCTGATAAGACGACCGCGATCTACGCGACACAAAAACCCGTCACTGTCGCTTGGGTCACACCTAAATAAAGTCCATAGCTCACAATCACGAAGAGAGAACTTCTAACAAACCTGATGCGTATGGAACAACGAAACCCTGAGAAGTGAAACAACAGAAGAGGTAAAAAACATGCACGACCTAAGCCCTTTCGGGCTTAGGAAAAAGTGCCTTACAAAATGTACGTAATAACAACCAAAACAAAACATGCTCATCACAATCATCATCGCCGTCGCCTTCTTCTTCTTTCTTGGTAAAGCCATTCTTGAAACCATCTGGGGAACATGCCTCGTCATCCACGGTCTCTTTTGGCACGCGGTCGCTATCCTTCTGCGCACCCTGGCGTTTCTCATCCGCGCATCCAAAAAAGTTGTCGGCTTGTTCCGCAAACCCAAGCCAGCTCCAAGAGAGTATAGCATGGCAAATGCACTCAATTATTATTTCTCAAACGCCAAATAAAAAACCCACCTAGCAACCCACCCAGCCACAAAGAAAGCTTACGAACATACTTTCAGAAATTCGCACGAAACTAGAAATCATTTACCGACTTTTCACTAACATGCGTCCAATACTTAGCACCATCCTACTCTGCTTACTTACTGGAATTGCCGCGACAGACAGGGGCTTTTCACAGACTACCGACACCACGGAAACTGCTCCCAAACCAATCGGAACCGTCAACACACCCACCAGCAAAGTGATGAGCCTTCCCGCCACAAACGTTGAACTCATTTCGACCGACGGAAGAAAAATAACCGTGACTGTTCATAAATTCGAAGGGAGCGGCATCAAAGTCCAAAAGGCCGACGAAACAATACATGTCATTCCCCTGAACAAATTGAGTTGGGAAAGCATCGCCAAACTTACCGGACAGGAACTTTCCTACACCAAGGCGGGAATGGATGGGTTCTGGGTAATGGAGGAAGCTAAGTGTTCTCGTTCACGTTAACTTCTGAATAAAAAAAGGCGGTGCCAATTAGTAATTCCCCCCCGGGTGTATAATTGGCACCGCATGTCACCGAGGGCGACGTGGAAAAGTCTAACGGAATGACTAACTAATCAATAATAAAATTTGATTATTGATTAACATACGAGAGCCAAAGTCAGCGACTCACTTGGTAAGTCACAAAATTTCTTCAAATAGTAACTCCAAATGAAGATCTATAATCCCACCCTACTTGAGCGAGTCATCAAGATGAACGAAAAAGAGTTGCTCGAACTGGCGGAGGGCGAAGCTATTGCCATCGCTGTATCTAGCAAGTTCGAGGGTTTGACCCTGGAAAACGAAAGAATACGCGCTCATTTACTCGAAGGATTTCGTAGCATTCGTAACCGCAAATAATTGAACCATTTGAATCTTAAAAGCCTGCGTTCATCCTTTCGGAATTACGCCCCAAACCCAAAATACACATATATGTTAGAAGTCAAAACAACCGGAAATGTAGGAACCTGCCGACTCGTCGCAGCCAAAGGTAAAACCCCCGTCCTTAATATCTCACTCGCAACTAACAGAAAAGTTGGTGATAGAGAATTCACGGATTGGAGCAGCGTGAAAATTTGGGGAGAGAGAGGACAAAAACTCGCACCGTACATAACCAAGGGAACCAAGTTGCTGATTTCGGGACGGCCTGAAGCACGCGCCTACAAAGGTAACGATGGGCTCGCGAAAGCCGAGCTGGTCATCCATGCCGACGATGTGGAATTTCTCTCCGGACAAGGACAGAACAACGTAGCTGAATCGGATACTCAGCACATCGAGGAAGATGCCGAACTACAGCTCGAAACCGCAGGAGTATAAAAACCACAAATCAGGAATTGAACAGGCGGACGGGGAAACCCGTCCGCCTGTTCATCTGTGGTTCTAATACTCCCAACCTATCCCCGCGAAGGAATCCTTTGTATGGATTATCCGCATTAGTAGAAAACCCTAAACATGTAACGTAGAACCTAACCCAACCATAGCCAAAGCGGCTACCTTTCCGTAGCCACCAAAGCACTGACATCCATCATGCATGGAAACTATTGGCAACACACGTATTCAGGACATCCCCATTAATCAAAGACCCCGCGAGAAATTATCCCAATATGGTGCCAGCGCTCTCAATAACGCGGAATTAATCTCACTATTCGTTTCCACAGGAAACAGAAGTCGCAGCGCTATCGACATCGGACGCTCACTCCTAAGCAAGTACGGTGGACTTGGCGCACTCGGCACGATGCCTGCAGGCATTCTTGCACAAGAGGCAGGTATTGGCCCAGCTAAAGCTGCGGCATTAGCTGCGGCCTACGAACTAGGCGCACGTGTCGCCCGCGAGCAAATTAACTCCGCTACCCTCGACCGTCCCGAAGAGATCTATCAATACTTTGCTCCACAACTGCAACATTTGTCTCACGAACAAGTAATAGTTGTTAGTTTAGACACCCGACTCCGACACGTGAGCACCAACGTAATTTCGATTGGCACAGTCAACGAAGCTCACGCACACCCAAGGGAAATCCTACGCCCCGTTATCACGCGAGCAGCCTACGCATTCATTTTGATCCACAATCACCCATCTGGTGACCCTAGCCCAAGCAGGGCAGATTTTAGAGTCACAGAGCAAATCGTTAAAGCTGCCGAAATTATGCAAATCCAGTTAGTCGACCATGTGATTGTAGGTCGCGCAGAAGTAGGCCGCCAACCATGGTATTCATTCAAAGAAAGCGGACATATTCCGTGATATGCAGACCTAACGAATGCGACTAGCAATAATATGTTAGAACTAACAAAAAATACAACCAGTCACAAACAAGGCAAAAGCCATTACACTTTTTTAAGGAACGCCTCAACTTTTCTAACGGTTGCCGGCGACAACTTACCATCGACACGTTTTGCGGAATCTAGAATTGCCTTAACCTCAACCAATGCCTTTTTGGCTGCGGCCAATGATTTTTTATCTCCGCCGCACTTCTTGTCGGAGAAATACTTGGTGAAAGTCGATCCGCCACGAGCAATGCTCAAACGCCAGCCTTCAAAGGCAGCGGTTTCGTACGTGAAGCGAGATAAATTCTTTAGTTTCGTTTTTGTTTTCATAACTATTTTAGGGGGAAGAAAGAAAAACCTATTTCACAAAATCTAACGAATTGTCAACCCCTTCGTTTAGATAGCTACCAAACTGTAATAAACAAACCTCATTTATAGTTTTCTTGAACCGCCCGAAAACCCGCCTGAGACAGTAACCCTACATCCAACCATTTTTTAGCCAACTGTTGTTGGCGCAACCCAATCTCCGCACCCTTCTTGGTATTCAACTTCGATGGCATAAACTCCAAATTGTAAATCTTCTCGTCCAGCTCCTCGACCACGCTTCGAGGAATAATATGGTCAACGCTGGCAATGTCGCCCTCATACGGCCCCCGTCTAACGACGGGGGCTTTTCCTTTTTTCAATAACACCATCCCAGCCTCATCTAAACAACCCAACCGTTCCAGAATGGTCCGGTTGCGCAATAGCGACGCACGGTCGGCATCGGCACGTGCCGTCCCAGCATAACCTGCTTTTCGCTGAGCTTCCAAAACAACCGCCTCTGGGTCTTGCCCAGCACGCTTTGCCATTTCCAACCAATACACCATTTTCCTGAGTCTAGGATTGGCCGCACGCTCACCAGCCAATGCGTCAATTTTAGTCGGATTTACCAGCTCGCCCAACACCGACACAGGATCAGCCTCATCAGCCCTCAGAATCGGCGCAAAAATCCACAGCAAAAAAATCAAAGGACGAAACACAGGCACAGTCTAAATAATCAAGATCTGTTAGGCAATTCATTCTCTTATCACGCCCAGCATATTTTGCTTGCCGTCACTAGGGGCTTCCCCTGAAATCTCAAATGTCCATTCACGTGGATGAGGTCTGAATAACCTCTTACTGAGCGGTCGGCATCGACCGCAACGATGCCGCCAAACCGACCGAAAGGCCGGGGAGGCGGTGGCGCATGTCCAGGTCACTGCTTACGGGCGGTGGCTAAAGGCCATCGCAGTCGGCTCAGTACGACTTATTCACTCCCCGTCCACCTGGAAGGATACGGCCCAAGGCCGGATTCTAAACGCTCCACATTATGAAACGCCCCCTTCTTATCCCACTCGTCTTTGCTTGCGCATTCACATTGGTTGCATTCGCGCAGGATGCTTTAAACAAATTGACGAACTCCCCTGATTCCAAAACCCAGATCATGGGAGAAGTAGCAGACGGCAAATCAACTTATAAAGCCCCGAAGCCTGAGCCTATCGATTTCGAAGTCATCAAGAGCCGCACCCAGAAGGTTCAAGTCAAAGAATCACCCGAAATGGCTGGTCTTCCGGCTCCCGAAGGAATGATGAATTTAAAAGTCGAACTGGTCAATGAGCCCGAGTTGGAAGAGCTACTACCACTGCCACTTCTTGAAGCGAAAGACCCTGCTGTAGTCGCCCGAGTAGGGGAGCTATCCAAAGAATATCCCGAGAGCAAACTTCTGCTTGTATCGGCAAGTGTTTACAATAACTCCGTCACACAGTTCCGCATTCAGGCCAATGAACCAGGAGCCAAGGAAATCACCGGATGGTCAAACATCGACTTCAAGCATTTCTCTGGCTTCGCCACCTATCAGGTCAAAGGTACCGATGGTGTGCTTCGTTCATACGGCTTGGTCATGAGTGTCGGTGACATCGACGGACAAGACACATCTGTAAATATCCCTAGACTACCTCATCTCGCTACGAACGGTCCCGCTTTCGTGCTAACAGAAGGCGAGATCAATGATCCGAAAACCAAGCAACTCGTCGAAGACATTCACAATCTTTACAAAGTCGAAGGTAAGCGCCTTGAAGAAGCCAATCGAAAACGAACGAAGGCGTATGAGGATCGAAAAGCCTACTTGTTGGCAAATCCGCCCAAACCGAAAGATGTCACCATTCGTTTCTGGAACCGTGACGGCTCCAATCCTCGCTAACCCCCCAATCCAAGAAACCGATGAAACTCGATCAATTTTTGGCAACTTTCGCCACCGTCACCGTCTTGGGATGCATGAGCCTCAACGCCCAAGGCACCCCTCAACCCAATGTATCTTTTACCCCAGGAGCATCCAGCACTTGGAATGCGGACTGGAACGGAATCACAGGACGCACCTACTTCTTGCAGTTCAGTGTGGATCTCGTGAATTGGAATTACGCTCCCACCATGCGCTATGGCAACAGCGTTCACAGCCTCGGCATTCAAACAGAAAACGCCGACAAGTTTTTCATCAGACTCCAATACATAGATGACCCAGCAGTCACCACATTAGCACAGGCTCAAGCCGCTGACTTCGACGGAGACGGCATTAGTAACCTAGTGGAAATACAAACTTACGGAAGCAAACCGTTCAGTTTGGATAGCGATAGCGACGGAATGCCAGATGCGTTTGAGGCTCAGCAGGGACTGAACCTCACCATGAATGATTCTGCTCTCGATCCAGACAACGATAACGCAACAAACCTCCAAGAATATCAGGCCGGAACGAATCTAAAAAACTTTGACACAGACCGTGACGGATTTCCCGACGGCATCGAGATAACTACCTCTACTCTAAACCCACTGGTCGTAAACACTCCCGGTGACGCGGATGCAGATGGCATTGGTGACATCGAAGAGATTCAGAACGGAACCAGCCTTACACTTGCCGATACGGATGGAGATGGAATCAATGATATTGTGGAAATGCAAAAAGGATCAGACCCGACTGAAAGCGCAAGCACACCGTTTAATCCGGAGATTTATTTTGGACAAACCATCACCGAAACATCGGCTCAACCGATGGGTAACTTAGGAGTGACTAATTACAGTAACGGAACGACCTACAATGTTGCCTTTGATTTGTATGATAGAACCGGTAGGACTCCAAATACATATACGAGTGATCCTAATGATTATGTATATTCTACCAACCAAGAGCAGTGGCGTCTGAAAATTGGTACACACTCATACATCAATACAGCCATCCCGCCAACACCCGCCATTCATTATGGAGGTAAGACACTTTACCTTAATCCAAAAAAGACACATGAGATCAGACTAGAGCATCAGGGTGTTGTTGGTTTGGATAAAGACGGCAATGGAGCGGCGCCAGACTACAATCACGATTGGGCCCTTAAATCGAAAGACTTTATTCCAGTTTCGTCTATTCCAAACGATCCGATAACATACAACAGTTATCCTCAGTCCTTCCCTTTTTATGAAGATTTCAACGCATTTTACAAATCGTTTAGCAAAATTACCAACGCTATCCCCCCTGTCACTCCGGCAGGTTACGATTGGACAACGCAAGTCACTTACCTGATTCCCATCGTCAGACTTGGCTATGGCACAAGTTATAGCGGCAGCGACGCAACGGGTCCACGTTTTCGTAAAATCTCACATTTCGGTCGCCCTATCCCGGATGAAACACCAGAAACTGAAAGTGAAACTGACGAAGCGACTGAAAATTCCTATGTCGACGCATTTGATCTCAGCTTGCATCACGACACTTCATTTGCATCGATCCCTCTTTCATCAAGCGACTTGAGACTCGAAGCAAACGCCTCCGTCCGTGAAACTACATGGTCAAGCCGGAGCGGATTGCGTCCCAACGAAGAAATCACATCGCCCTTCGGAATTTCTTGGTCATCCAATCTTTGCGCCTACATCGAAACCACTGAAACTTTCGGCAGCTTCACCACCCGCCCAACTACGGTAAACGTCGTAGATGAAAGCGGACGACCCCAGCGCTTCGGCACAACGGATATGGAGACTTTCTTTTCATGGCCGTCATCGCTGACCGACAAGAAAACCTATCTCAATACACTAACCAAAGTCGGCAATGATCTCGTGCTGACGAAAAAATATGGTAACAAGCTCACCTATCGCCCATGCGACGCATGGTTCATGTATGCGGATGATCGACTATCTCCTTCGCCCACCGTAGTTCGTCACCGCTATTGGAGACTGGTAGAAGTGGAAGACCGTTTCGGTTCAAAAGTCGTCTATAACTATGGGAACAACTCATATTCTCTGATCCCCGCCGAAATCAGTGCAGTCGGACGCGCTAACCAAAAACTCACCATTGCACGCAGCACCAATGGTCGCAGGATCGAATCTATCACCGATGCTGAGGGTAAAGTTACGCAGTTTCATTACAGCAGCCAAACCTTCACTGTCCCATCCACTTCGTTGGCGTATGATTATCAGAGACTCGATAAGGTGACCCTACCCGAAGGTGCAGAAGAACACTATACTTACGAAATCGTCTCCGATGCTGAAACGGTATACAGCAAAACAACCCATCACCTGCATGCCAATCTCAAATCTATCCAGCGCGATGGACAGGCTCAACGCGTTTTCACATACGCATTTGATCGCACAAGAAAATGGTATTCCCACCTTCTTGGAAGAACTGCCATTACTGCAAGTTTAACAAATGTTCCTTCAAATATTGCGACCAAAGTGCAAAATTACGTCGATACTATTAACAATACACCTCAGTCCGGAACCACAACACGTACTCAATATGGACAGCCTAGACTTATCTCTTTGATTGAAGTGCCCACCATGGGGATTCAATCCACCTTCGCGAAAACCGGAGCTACTCAAACAACATTCGGCCCTGTGTTTTCTTCCACGAACGGCACAGATGTGACGGATGCCGAAGGTAAAAAATACACCTACACTTTTGGAGGAACCCATGGTGAAATCATCGACACAGATTCCAGTCAAACGGGTAATGATTCCAGCGTTTCTAACCAATGGCTCATCTACCACGCCAATACAACGCTTCAATACAAGAGCCCATCAGGAACAGTCCTCGGCTCCGAAACCTATGAGTTCGATCCAGACTCGGGGTTGAGCTTGAAAAAAACGACCGATTTCAGTGGAAACATAACAGAGTGGACATTTGATGAAGCTCGCCCTGCAGGCCCACGTATCACACTAGCGAATAATCCAGACTTCTTCACCAACTGGGCTGACCCAACCAACAAAACAGACGCTCTCGGCAGAATCGAAAACTACGAATACGGGAATCACCGGATTCTAACAGAATTTACGGACATCCACGGAACCGTCACGCAATACACGGTAGACGCCCAAGGCCGTCGAACGGAAATGACCGTCACGGATGCGGGGTCAAATCTTTTGCAGCGTGAAACCTACGAATACACGAATGCTACTTTCCCCGCGTTTATGACCAAGAAAACACGCAAAGCGTTTTCTAACTTATCTGGCAAATCATGGGAACAAGATCTTGTAGAACAATACGTTGCCGATGCACATGGACGACTTTGGAAAGAGATTGTCGATCCAAGCGGAGAAAATCTGCAAACCATCCATACTTACGATTTGAACAATCGTAAAACCAGCACCACAGATCCGCGTGGCCTCGTAACTCAATTTGAATATGACGAGCGCGGACGCCTTGTGAAAACCATCTTCGCCGATAGCTCTTTCAAAACGTATGCCTACAATGACAACGACGCCAAAATCAGCGAAACCGACGAGAACGGAAACTCGACTCTGACTCAGCGCGACGGGCTTGGAAGAGTGACCGCCACCGCTCGCGATATGGATGGTAGCGGAACCATCAACGCAGGCGACATCGTTAGCCAAGTCGCATACAACGATGTGGGACTACCCGTAAAACAAATCGATCCACGCGGTTTCGCAAGTGTCACATTTTATGACGACCTCCATCGCCCGCAACACGTATTCAATGGTGTTCCTGCAACATCTGCCGACGGAGCTCTTGCTACACTAATCACCCTGGCGTCCACATCCAGAGAAGTCACTCATCAGGAATTTTCTTATAACACAACAAATAACACGGGTGGAGGATTGCTCGTGCCATTCAAGCCGACGGGAACCATTCGCCATAACGCAGTATCCATGACCCGAGGACAAGCAGATGTCACCTTGCAAGACTCCGCAGTCTATGACGATGTATATCGACCTCTTCAGACAAGTTCGGCATACGCTCCCGCGCTGTTCAACGTCGCTCAATTTAACTACGGAACCATCAATGGTTCAGGTCATGAATCACTCATGACAACCATTACCGATGCCCTGGGTAAAGTGACCCGCACCACTAGCGATGGTCTTGGCCGGGCAATCGAAACCATCGACGGTTTCGGAAATTCCAACGCCAATCTAGTGCTGACATCGACCAGCCATTACACCAGCACCGGGCTAACATGGAGAGTCATCGACCCACTCCTTCGCCATGCTGAAACCGAATACGATAGCACAGGTAGAGCCGTGAAATCCTATCAGCCTGATCCGTCCACAGGCGAAATCACTGCTCAATCTCCTGTTACTGAAACCGAATACGATTCTAACAGCAACGTGGTCGCCGTCATTGATCCGTTGAACCGACGCACCGATTTTGATTACGACAACCGTAATCGAAAATGGAGAACACACCAACCCGCTGTATCTGATGCAAGCAATCCTGATTCTCCGGCTGCCAACGTTCGTCCAACCACCACCTCAACCTTCGATGCTGTAGGAAACGAATTATCCATTACCGACGCACGCGGTTCCATCGCTCGCAAGTTCTACGATAAAGCCAACCGTGTAGTCAGTGCGCGGACAAATCCCCAGAGCGGCAATCCATCATCAGTCTTAAACACACCCGGCTCATACGACATCACCAACAACACGGAATACGATAATGGTAGCCTTGCGCTATCCGTGCAGGATGGCAACGGCAACATCACTCGCAATGCGTATGACGCTCTCTCACGTCTCATCGCGACAGTATGCGACTCCGCGGATGGCGATCCTGCCGCGCTTCCCTCAACTGGACTTGATCCGGCTGCATACCGCACTGCCAACCCGACAAGCGCGTTGGTCTCAAATCTCATGGATGATGCCGGCAACACCATCGAAGTAACCGATGGTGCCGGCAACAAGACCGCCTTCACGTTTGATGGATTCAAACGCAAAAAATCCACGATCTGGGATCCTGAAAAAACCGCTCAGCGAACCGAAACTTTTGAATACAACGCACTCGTTCAAACTTCTCGCGTGGATGGCAAAGGACACCGAACGAATTATTCTTACGATAGCCTCTACCGTCTAACTGATGTTATCTACAGAGCCGACACCTCAGGCACATCGCACGTCGATAACCGCCAGCTTGCTTATGACAAAGCCAGCCGAGTTCTCAGCGTTAGCTACCCGAATGATTCAGGTTCAATTCGCAATGTAGCTTCCACGTTCGACAAGCTCGACCGTCTCACTAGCGAAACCTCAGCAGGCGTTACCCACACCTACCCATCTTACGATAAAGTCGGCAACCGTCTTCTAACCACTTACGGACGCACCGGCACCACGCTAGTTAGCACTTTTGATGCTCTCAATCGTCTCGAAACTTGTGAGGAACGCTCAGTCGCAAATACGCCTTCCGGCAGAACCTCAGTATACGCGTATGATCTTGGCGGGAACGTGACGCGTAAAACCCTACCGAATGGTAATGCCACCACCACCAGCCGCGACAAGCTTGGAAGAACCCTGCTCATCGAAGAACGCAACTCATCACTCGCGCTCGTTTCATCCTTCGATTACTCACAAGCCGTCAGCCCATGGTATTCCAGCCACGATGGTGTGGGTAACGTTCTGCGCACCGCAGAAAATCACACGAGATCCGGCATGACTGACCGTGTGGTTGTCAATTCTTACGATCATTGCAACCGACTTGATACCGAAACCATCACGCCATCTGGCGGATCGGTAGTTGCCACAGATTACGGTTACGATCTTGCAGACAACCGCACGTCTAAAGCCGTCGGTTCAACCGTCACCGAATACAACTTCGGAATTGGAAATAACGGAGCAAACTCCAACCAGCTCATCAGTTATGGTCCAGTCGGACAAACCGTCACTCATACTTTTAGCTATGACAACAACGGGAACCGTGCAACCCGAGTCACCTCAGCAGGAACAGAAACCTACACGTGGGATGAAGACAATCGCCTAACCACACTAGATACTCCTAGTGGTGATTACTCATACATTTACGATCACCGCACTAGGCGAATCGTGCGCGATGAATCCGCAGCAAGCGGAGTTGTAACTGAGTTGACATTCAGTGGAGGCACAAGTGTCCAAGAATCTAACACATCTGGAACAGTTCAAGTCGAACTCATCAGAGGCAGCGACTGGGGCGGCGGAGTTGGCGGAGTTCTTTTCACAATCCGCTCCGGTCAAAGATCGTATAATGCATATAATTCACGCGGCGACGTGGTATCAGTCACCAACGACAGCGGCGCAGCCACATGGCAGGCATCCTACGAAGCTTTCGGAACCCGCACCGAAGAAGACGGAACAAACACCGAACGCCAACGCGCCAATACCAAAGAAGAAGACCCAACCGGACTGCTAAATGAGGGGCACCGCTACCGTGATCTCGAAGCGGGGGTGTTCATTACGCGCGATCCACTTGGCTTCGTTGATGGCCCCAATGTGTATGCATACGTAAGGCAGAATCCGTGGACATTCTTTGATCCGGAGGGGCTTGTATGTTGGGCACTTCCAAAAGGGTATGCCGAGAGCGCGGAATATCGTGAAGGTTTCAACAAGGGCGCTGGTCTAGCAACGATAGTTGCAGCCCCGATTGCGGTAGGTGTTGTCGTTACTATTTATACAGGCGGTGCAGCGGCTCCCTATGTGGCTGCGGTACTAGGAGAGGGAACGGCTGCAACGATTACCACAGGTGCGATTGCGGGTGCGGCGGGTGGGGCATCCACTCAAGTCACAAGTAATGCACTAACTGGAAAGCCTATCGGACAGAATGTTCCCAAAGCTGCTGGATTGGGAGCCGCCCTCGGGGCGGGTGGAGCTGTAATTGGCGAAACTGTTGTAGCTTTCCGACAGGGCTATGTCGCTGGCGTCAGCGATGAGTCGGCCGCGGCTGTCCGTGCGGTTGCTCAAGCTGAGGTGCAAGCAGCCGCCCCATCGACAACAGTTCAAATTGATAAGGCTAAATATCCGCAAGCTGCACAGCATATTGAAGACGCCCAAGCGGCAGGACAACCTTCGGTTTTGACTGTAGATAGAAGTGGAGCGGCGACAAATCGCGCTGTATCACTAAAAGGCCACAAAAAAGTTCAGGGTCAACAACTCGACGAGTATCCGCCTGCGATGATGAAAGAGGGAGGAGAAGGCGCAAGCGTCCGTCCAATAGATCCTAGCGACAACATGGGCGCTGGAGCGTCGATGGGAAACCAGTTAAGAAAAGTGAAAGATGGAGAAAAAGTGAAAATTGAAGTAACCGATTCGAATAAATAAAGAAATATTATGCACCATAAACCAGAAGATTTAAATTTTAGTCTGTATGTATCTTACTCGCAGGTCGCTGTTTACGACGCTTCTTTAGAGAACCCTTTCAACAGCTGGACCCCAGAACTAGTCCATCAAGGCTTCACATGGAGAGAAGGAGCAACCTCGTTTCGAACTATAAATGAAGATGGAACACTTCATGTAGCGGTAAGGATTGTTGACCAACACCATGAGGCCGCTGAGACAGTGCGTGGAATACGTGTGCCGTTTACCGTTCCTTCGAATGGAGAGATTGAAGTAGGAAGCATTACAGGCGGAAAATCTTTTTTAATACCTGCCGGTGATTACAGCCTGTTCTTTGAAACTTGGACAGAAAATGATGAAATGTGGTGCATGCTGACGTTCTGCACGTCGTTCAGCGCTGCTCCTGAAATCTTCAAATGCGACGATGTTTTAACCCCTGCCAAGCCTTTACAAATGGGCGCTCAACCTGCTTAGAATTTGGAACAGGCAATTTCGCAAAATCCCTTTTCCTTTTTACACAGTAAATCGTGCAGTGAGCTTCGAATATCCGAGAGAAAAGTAGCATCTAAAATATATTGTCATCGAGCGCTCCACGATTGACCCCAGCACAACGAGCACAACTACAGGCAGGAGAGGTTGAAGGCACAGGAATTGGTCATGCGAAGGTTACCGGAGTCAGAGCTGTACAGGAAATGGGGCTAACACCAACCGGAACCGCAGCAAGCAGGCCAATCTGCCGAAGTTGCCCAGACACTCTGGAAAGCTTACAGATACCACCACTAAGCCCGCTGAAAAAGCAATAGGTAAACTACATTTTTCTATGAATACCACATACAGCAAAAAATTAATCGAATCGAAACTCACTTCGTTAGACCAAAAGGGTCAGATTGCCTTTGGAGCCGCTTGCTGTGAGCGAATGATCCCTAATTATTCCGCATTTAGCCAAGAATGCGAATGGGGTGACGTAACTATTCTTCGAAATGCCTTAGACCAAATTTGGTCACACATCGAAGAAAAGACTCTATTAGAAGAAAAAATAGAAACACTATCGAATTTGTGTGTGAAATGCGCTCCAGACTTGGATGATTTCCGATCATTATTAGCTGGGCACGCACAAAATGCCGCACTGTCAATTTGTGCTGTATTTGACTATCTACTGACCAAGGAATCAGAGCGAATCGCTCAAGTGTCAGCATTCTCGGTTGATACCGTAGACAGCCATGTCCAAGAGATCGAATCTATGTCGCCGAGTGATTCAGACTTCGAAAAGAAAATCAGAAACCACCCATTAATGGAGGCGGAAATAAACTGGCAGTTTTCGGCTCTTACTTATTTGAATGGGGAATGTACAGAGCAAGAGGCAAAATCAAAATGGTCACACGTCATCAGTAATATCGGATTAACATAAATAGAAGGCGGGTACAATAAAACAGGAAGTAGATAAACCATAATGAACGAGTTTGGAATATCCGATGATACAGCCGTAGTGACCTCTTCATTTGTCACACACAATGGCTACCCCATTCTTGAAGTTAGTCATGAAGATGATGAAGAGGGCGGGAGTTTGTGGCAGTTCCACTGTGGCAACGGCGATTACTCGATGGAGAAAATGGAATTAGTCCGTCTTGATACGATTATCAAAATTGATCCGAGTATTCTAGGTGTTGCTGATCTAAAAAAGGGGCAAACAGCCAAGCGAAGAGGCCACAATGATTCGTGGACAATTACAAATATCTGAAGGTTATGCCGACAGAATGGCCACCTCCTAGCATCCAGTCAAAACCACCACAGAAGTAGCAACAGCTTCCCGCGCATCCCATCCGTAATAACATCCGTTCCGAAAAAATCGCCAAAAACGGTTGTCTCAATGAATGCCATATACAGCAAAGAATTAATCGAATCTAAACTCAAATCGTTAAGTCGAAAGGGTCAAATTGCCTTTGGAGCCGCTGATTCAATAAGCCGTTACCGACTTCAATTATTGATGCGATAAAGGAAAATGAACCCACGCACCAACCAATGCCATTGGTATTACCAACGCACTTGGAGGATCGAAGATCATGCGACTTCTCTCCCTCCGTGCGCTAAACCAATGGAGGGGGGGAGGCAAACAAAGACACAAATTGAAACACTCCGATTTTTGAAAGGGCATACTTAGTTTTCAAAAAATAAGAAGATCCATGCGCTAAAGCCGTCCACCGGAAGGCTTCCGCCCATAGACTTTCAAAAAACTCGTTCTGAGTTGGGCTTTAAATCGTCTTGATTTTATTCTCTTAATTATTCAGGAATCGATTAGGATTCCGAGACGCTATCTCTCACCGCTAGATTTCTTCCTTTTTACCAGCTATAACTCACGATGCCAAAAAAACTCACAGCAGTTTCCTTCTTTGCCGGGTGCGGAGGTCTCGATCTTGGATTTCTTGGCGGATTCGCCTACAAAGGCGTTAATTACCGCCGACGACCTATCAAAATACTAGGAGCATACGACTTTGACGCAAAATGCATTGAAACTTACAAGGAAAATATTGGCAACCACGCCGAGGTTCTTGACCTCTCGTCTTACGATCCTAAACAAATCCCCAAAGCCGACATTCTCCTTGGCGGATTTCCCTGCCAAGATTTCGCTACCTGCGGCCCTAGAAAGGGACTCCAGAGTGAGAGAGGAAAGCTCTATCGCGCCCTCATTACATACATGGATCATCACAACCCTAAGATGGTTGTTGGAGAGAATGTGCCAGGCCTTGAGAGCATTGACGGAGGAAGAGTCCTTTCCACAATAAAAAGCGAACTAGAGGGTGCGGGCGAAATGGGCTACACTGTCCACCAATGGAAGCTTTTTGGCCCTGACTACGGACTTCCCCAAACGCGAACTCGAATATTCCTTGTAGCAATTCGGAACGACGAGAAATTCATTCCTACCGCCCCCAAGAAACTATTTCAGCGAGGAACCTACAGATCCGCAAAGTGGGCAATCGAAGACCTTGAAAAAGTCATGGATGAAACAGTTCCTAACCAATCCCAATATTTCCTAGCATCACGTGCAAAGAAAGGGAATGGGCAAGGAGATGAGACGACACCTGTTGACTCTCCTTCCTACACAATTCGAGCTAATGCGAAATCCAGAGTCCAATTTCATTACTCACTTGATCGGCGACTTACAGTCCGTGAGTGCGCTAGACTACAGTCATTTCCTGACACCTTCTCATTCCCTCATGCACCTACAACAAGCATGATGCAAATCGGAAACGCTGTGCCTCCAATAATTGGATTCAAAGTTGCGGCCCGAGCTCTCAAACTCTTTGAATGCCTAACCAAACATGAGTACGCTTGACATTACACCAACTCCTCGGGTTCTTCGAACTCTAGGGGATATTCCTTTCACTCTTTGGCAATGTATTGCTGAGCTAGTAGACAACTCTATCGATGCGTTTCAAGAATCCGAGAGAAAAGGTCTTCTCATCACAGATCCCCGCATAGACATCACATGGTCAACAGATGCAGTCGGAGCCGCAGATAAAGAAATCACCGTCTCCGACAATGGACCAGGTATGTCCATCGCCACGTTACAGAAAGCGGTTAAAGCTGGCTATACCAACAACGACCCAATTGGTAACCTTGGTTTATTCGGCATGGGTTTCAACATCGCCACGGCAAAAATTGGAGACCACACTTCCGTTCTTTCCCTTGAACAAGATTCCGAGAATTGGGGCGGGATCGAAATTGATTTTGATGCTCTTATCAAGGCCCAAACCTTTGCTGCACCCATAATATCAGCACCTAGGCAAACTGGAGACCAATCCGGCACAAAAATAATCTGTCGTAATATTAAGCCCAACATCATTGCTGAAGCTAAGGCCAAAGAAAGCTTGATCCGAAAACAATTGGAGACCATCTACACTCCAATCCTTCTAACTGGAAAAATTAAGATATTCCTACAAGGGAAGATTCTAAAACCACGAAAGCGTTGTGTTTGGAGCGACACTAGGTATGTGATCTATAGAGGCGAAGAAATTCCCGCAATTAAACATGTCGATATAAACCTTGGAAAATCGTATTTCGCGCTAGAAAGAAACCGGTATCTGAATCCAGATGAAACAGCGGAAATCGATATTTCACTCTCTAAAGGGGAACCGTTACCTTCAGAAATTGTTGCTCGTGATCGGCGTTTAAAAGGTTGGCTTGGAATTCAAAGGTTCTGCGATACATCCGAGTTCGGTATCGACTTCATCCGCAATGGCCGAAAAATCCTGATTTTCGACAAGACCCTCTTCAATTTTGAGAACCCTGACACCCTTACAAATAATCTAGAATATCCCGTTGAACTAGGTTCAACCTTAGGAGGTCGAATTGTTGGGGAACTGCATGTTGATTTTCTCATTCCAACTTATCAAAAGAATGGATTCGATACAACAGATCCCTCATGGCGACTGGTGATCGAATCAATACGCGGAGCGGGTCCGTTACTTCCACAATCACGGACAGCATTGGGTTTGGAAGCTAACAACCTCAGTCCCCTCGGACAGCTTTTCAATGGCTACCGACGACCAGACCCAGGAACCAAGCGGCTCGCTATTTCAAACGCTACAGCGAAGGAACTCGCTAAGAAGTTCTTCAACGGAGAACCCGATTTTCAAGACGATGATAAGTGGTATGAAATCGCTCAGGAAATCGACCAGAACAATAGCGAAAAATCGAAGCCCCTTAGTCCAGTAAACCCAGGAGGTAAAGCCTCTGATTCACCGGACGAATATCTGACACCCGCTCCCACAAACGCTCAACCGATCTCCGCCCCAAACCCACCGAACGGAACACCCGGCGGGACATCCGAGCCTCCCCCAGAAACCACCTCAGACGAGCAATTAAAGTCGATTTCATCTCAGTATCAAAATCTTTCTGGTAGTTATTCTTACAACACTAACAAGGGATTTGATGTAACAGCCTACAGGCTCGATTCGGGGGAGATTAAGATAAACGGAAACAGGCATGCATGCCATCTTGTGCAGGATGGAGTTAGCTGTGATTTTTTCTTCGACCCAACACACTCTATTTTTCTTGAGTACCCTATTTCAGAGAAACAAGTCCTACTTACACTTCTTAGTGAAAGATTCCGTATTCGCGATCAGGTCGCGCAAAGAGACGTTTTAGAGGCTTTGATTCTCAATCATCTTGGGGACGAACGGGTTAATTCACAACGTCTTCAGGAGCGCGCGCAATCTTTATTGACTAAAATCAGAGAGAAGCTTCCTGAACTACTCGGCCCAGTGTTCCACGAAGCAAAGGTACTCATAAACAAAGCCGAGATCGAATCTGAACAGCTTATCAAAAGACT
Organism: Akkermansiaceae bacterium; assembly: GCA_031425735.1. GTDB lineage: Bacteria > Verrucomicrobiota > Verrucomicrobiia > Verrucomicrobiales > Akkermansiaceae > Luteolibacter. The sequence continues at coordinate 24,674 of JANPJY010000046.1, forward strand.
CATAGCTGACTCACCGTCGTTGTACGACGCATACGATGACGAGTCAGAAGGATGTGAGCAGGCACTCCTCTTTGTCGGCGATTCCACTATCCTTCTATTGATAAAGAATTTCCCCGAACTTCTTTTCGATGGTCATCTATTTAGGATGCCATATAAAAAATTCAGCTCCGGCAGTGAAGCCTCCCAGACACGACTACGCGCTATGGCAGTTTCAACCGTCACGACGTACCTTGAGGAACTCGTAAATCTTTTTGCAGAGCAGAGAAACTCAAAGTGGCAACTTATGCGGATCTGTAACACACTCAACTATATCGAAGAAATAACCATCAAGTGAGTATCTTTCTCACAGAGCCGATCATGGCAGGAGCTGATTGGCAAGGGCTGGAACTCGCCATAGCCAGAATCTGCATTCATTGTGGGTGGGACAATGTCCACTGGGTCGGACGAACTGGAGACCGCGGAGCGGATATTCTTGCAACGAGACGAAACCAAAATGGCATTTCACAATCATTCGTAATTCAGTCAAAGGCCGTCACGGGAGCCAATTACGTCGGAACTTCTGCTATTAAACAAGCAATCGAAGCGCAAGATCACTACAGAGCTCATATAGTCATCATTGCTACAAACGGAGAATTTACCAAATCGTGTTACGATAGGAGAGATGAACTTCTTGAGAGTGGTATCGATGTGCGTCTCTGGAATGGAGCATTCTTGAAAAGCATCATTCAACAAGCGCCTCTTTACCCTACGGGTATCAAACCGCTTCGAATGTATCAAGCTATCATCAAAGATAAAATCAGTGTTCTGGTAGAAAACGATTCAGTGCGAGGCCTATTCATTGTCGCCACAGGACTGGGAAAAACAGTCATTTCAGCCTCTATTGCAGATCAGTTCTTCAGAGAGCGTGGCATGAAACGTATTCTCGTTTTGTGCCACGCTACCGACCTTGCCTTTCAACTTCAAAAAGCCTTTTGGACTCAGTCTGGCAAAGATATCCCAACAAGAACATTTATGGGTGGAGCTCCTCCTAGCTCCCGGGAAGGTATCACGTTTGGTCTCTACCAGAGCCTGCAAGGATACTTGGGTGGTATTGATTCAGATACATTCGATCTCGTGATAGTCGACGAGGCGCACCACGCACTATCAAATGGATTCCGAATGTGCATCAATCACCTGCGACCAAAATTCCTCATCGGCATGACTGCGACACCATGGAGAGGCGATGGACAGCAAATTGAGGAGATTTTTGGAACTCCTGTCGATAAGGTGAGCCTAGTAGACGGAATGCGCGATGGATACCTCGCCGCAGTGGACTACAGACTGATGTGTGACAATATCGATTGGGAGGAAGTTCCGAAAGTTGCTGGCTGCATGGTATCCATTAAAGATCTCAATAAGCGACTTTTCATTCCTCAAAGGGATGCGGCAATCATCACCAAAATTTGCCAGGCAGCGTCCGAAATGCCCCGTCCTAAAATTGCAGTCTTTTCACCATCAATAAAGCATGCCGAAAAGTTTGCCGAAGCACTGACTAGCGTGGGAATCCCTACTTCTAATCTTAGTATTCCGGATAAGACTGAACGAAACTCGCGACTTCTTCGCTTCACAACTGGCGACTTGATGGCCGTAACAAGTGTAGATGTTTTGAATGAGGGAATTGATGTTCCCGATGTGAACATACTGGTGTTTCTAAGAGCAACACACTCACGTAGAATTTTCGTTCAGCAACTCGGGCGCGGCTTGCGACTCGCCGAGGGTAAAGCTAAGGTCATCGTCTTGGATTTCGTCTCCGATATTCGAAGATTGGCCGCTGTGTCTGAACTCAAATCTGAACTTCAAGCAGCAACTCCTGAGAAAACCGTGCTCCTTAATGCGGGAGTCATTGCCTTTTCCGACGAGAGGACTGAAAAATTCATAGATCGTTGGTTGGCTGACATAGCTGACCTTCAAGATGATGAAGATAGCGAAAAGCTAATATTTCCAAATGTAGAAATTGACGAACCATGAGAGTAACTCTTCCAAAAAATGTTGAGAAGTCTATTAAAGATTATGTTTTTAAATTGGCTGATAAGGAAGACTACCTGTCTACCAGTAAAATAGACAACGGCCTCTTTATAGATCGTCTTGTTTCAGACACTAATGCAGGAAAAAAGGTAGAACAGTATACAAAAAAAGAGAATGTTCGAACATACATCAAGGATGCCGTTCTCAACAGGTACACTAAACATTGCCGCGAAAAAAACAAACCCCAGGGCTTGGAAGAATTTTTCTCCCTAATGTTTAATGATAAGTGTCACAAGATTGAATCATCTAAGAATACAACGCTACTACGTTGCAGCTCAAAAGCTTCCTATACGCACATTATTAGTGTGGACGGAACCTATGCCAAATGGGAAACGGCATTACGTAAAGCGCTACTTTATTCTGGGATTAAACCTTTCGCATCCAAAGTGGAAAACAGAATTCTTATACATCTTAATCTATTTACTCCAAAGCATGTCACTGAAAGTGACAAAATGGCTATTCGTAAGGCTCTTCAAATAATCGGTGCCAAATGTGATTTCTATGGAATGACCTGATGCCTATAATAATCCATGGACTCATAGTAAGTGAACAATCTTTATCCAGAACTTGCTCGCCCACAGCACGGAGAGGCCCCTACGGCGCCTAAATTCCGATAGCCCGGGAACTGGCCGTCTCATCTCTTTCTCCGCCGTGGCGGCTATAGGAATCCGAGAACTTCAAAGCAAACCGGGTAAATACCGAATCCGCCATCAAGATGGCGGATTTTTAATGTACTGCCATCCGACCGCATCAGAACTTGCCGGGTACACTCCGAAAAAAAGCCGTTGCGCGAACCACTATCTCGACCTCGAATCTCAAACAGGCCATGATGCGCCTGTGACAGATTATTCCAAACATCCGCTCTGGCTTCAAAATTCGAAAGTTGCTTTGAACTGGTTCATTGAGACAATGGGCACAGACCAGTGGGAAGTCCGTAGTAGTGAGATTGTCTCCTATTTCAATGGCATCATCGCAACTGAGAAGACCAAGGAACCCGACGGGAAGGACTTCGTCCCGATAGCAGTCTATGCCGACTGGATGGGGTGGTATATGTACCTCATAGAAAACCTGGTTGATCGCCCTGAATGTGATGAGCCAATGCAGTCCTCACGGATCATCCCCTTTTTCTCCGCCATAGGAAGGAACATAGAGGAATTGAAAAAGGTGCGTGGGATCGAAGACCGCTTGCGTGAACTCCTTATCGACCGGAACAACCAACCTGACTCAACTCTCTACGATCTGGTTGTTGCGGCAACTTACCTGCGAAATGGCTGGAACGTGTCCTTCATCAAGGAAACACCGGGAAAAGGGAAAACCCCTGATTTTATGATCTGGAAAGGCAACATCTGCTTTCAGGTCGAATGCAAGAGATTGCAGAAGACGGCCGAATACTCGGAAGCAGAGAGACAGGAATGGATCAAGCGATGGAAACCCCTTTCTCAGATCATGGAAGCCGACAGTGTGTCCCTGCATGTTGATGTCACTTTTCATGTGCCGCTGGAATCCACTGGCTTGGATTGCCTCACGCGCATTTTCACAAAAATCAGACCCCACCTCAAAACCGGAAAACCTTCAACACTCCAAGTGGATGGAGTGACCATGGAAGTTCGCCCGATCGATGTTGATGTGTGGGAACGTCACTTCAGAGAATTCTCGGTACGAAGCCCATCACCCCAAATGATAATACTCTTGGTTGGCGGCTATTCCCCATTTGGTAAATACACTCATGGTATCCAGCCAACGTCCATCGAAGTTCGGGGAAAGGACGACGGGAAACATGTTTGCAACGTATTCTTCGCAGGAATCAAAAAAGCGTACTCCGCCGAATGGCGGAGTCTCTCGGAAGAATCGATCAACATGAAAGCCAAGGACGTGAAACGGAAACTGAGCCAAGCAGTCGCCCAGCTATCGGAGAATTGCCCTGGAATAGTCCATATCGGATACGAGACACACGAAGGACCTGTAGTTGAATTCGCCCGCAAGAACAAAATTGATGCCTCCATCATAGGTTTTGATCCGGGCAGCAAGAACCTCCACGCGATTTTTATAAACGCCATGCAGCCTTCTACCGGGCAAGATGGCTTCGGCTTCGAATGTGCAGAGACCACGCTAAGCTACGCGTGCGCAAACAGAACAAGTCCCGATGACATTCTCAGTGACAATCTCATCCTTCAGACGGATGACCTGGAAACAGATCAGACCACTCATTGGGATCAGGACTACGCCAGGCTATACCTAGAGCCAAAGAGTGATGTCCCTCCTCAGACGTGACATGAATCCTGCCAGTTGGACGACTATGACTGGGGAAAAGCCTTTCCCCACGCGGGAATCCTATCGGTTTCCCGCTCCCCATTCTGCGAACTCTGTCCGCAACGCCTGACCATGACAATGATACAAGGCAGAGGCACCGTTGTTGAGTGCTCGTTGTCTCCGTCTCGCGCCTGCCCCGCCTCGCACTCAACAACCGTGCCAGCAAAAGCCCCCAATAAAACCAGATAATTCTGTGCGCGGAATGCCTAAGCTTTGCTCCAGCATACCGCCAGAAGAGCGTCATTTCAAGGCGATCCCCACCGGCTATCGTGTTGCCGGATGCACAGCGTCTGTTCGGTGAAATCCCAACAAAAAACAAAGTTCGATGAACAACGAAAACCCTAGGGAATTCTCAACCTCACAACCCCCGAACCTCGCTGGGCGCCGCCAACACTTCCGCCAGTGGGTTCGATAGAAACCCCAGCCGCATCAAATCCCAAACAGAAACCCAATAGACTCGCCGAACGCTACCGCTCTTCGTGAAGACTGCCGAAAACAACGGAAGTCTGTCGCCCTCACACAAACGGCGGCATCGCCAATGCCAGCGCAGAGCATGTCATGGGCGATGCTAACCCAGAGGACAGAAAGTCAGCAAAGCGGCGAGCCAACCCCGACCCACAAGGAGAGGTTCGGCTCGCCGCTTTGAGAATTTAAGGAGAGAAGATCCAGATCAAGAGAGTGAGGGGGCGCATGGTGAACTGAGCGCGTCATTCGGACTCCGCTGCGGTCTCTTCCTTCGAATGATCCAAATCCCCTCCTTTTAAGAAGCAGGCACAAATTGAGAGCCTTTCGGCACCCAATCCGACGGACCACATCTCTGGTATGGTATCCAGAACACCTGACGCAAGCAGCAGCTTCGCTGCTGAATTTTCCTCCTCCGCACCAATAAGCGGATCTACACATCACAAGCACACGCCATCCCATCGCTTTGAACTGGGAAATTGCTTCACCACCGCTGCCATTGCAGTATGGGCCGAGCGGGATGGCATTGACATCACCGACTTTCTCCGACGGCATCACTCTGGCGACTGGGGTGACCTCTGCGATGAAGACAAAGCCGCCAACGAAAATGCCCTCGGACATGGCAGCCGAATCTTTTCAAGCTACTTGATCGGAGGCCGAAAAATCTACTGCATTACCGAAGCTGACAGAAGCATGACAACCCTGCTTTTCGCCTCGGAATACTGAACGGGAGGATTGCCAGCGGCCTTAATGTGAGGTAGCAAATCCACAGCTAAACCCGAATGCCAACTTGCCCAATCACTCCCGTGCCAATCGCCTACAGCCTCGCCCGAACCTTAGAACCCCAGAAACTTACAGGCGATAGGCTGAAACGTCTGACTAAGACATCTGACAGCTACGCCGCCACGCATGGCCTGACCATCGACAAAAAGTTCAAACCAACAAATCTCGGCATTTCGGCATATCGCGGAGAAAATAACGACGACCCGATTTCCCAATGGTTGCAAGCGATCAATCAGGGCATCATCGTATCCGGTTCTATTTTTCTAGTGGAGTCGCTCGATGGACAGCGCGACCAAAGAGGAGCCCTCAGGCAACTCTTGGAAATCATAAAATGCGGAAACACCGTCGTAACTTTCCCTGATGAGATTGCCCACAACAGTAAATCAATCTCAGCACAACCCGAGAGCATCATGACGAGTTACGGAAAGATGTTGCTGGCGCAGGCGGCAACCGAAACCAGGCGGCTCATTGCCCGGCAATCCGTGCAGACAAAACGCCCCGGGCCAGCCAAATAAGCGAATCCCACGTCAAGACCTTCATCTAATCGCCACGAAATACTGTCGGCAGAAACCCGCTCTTGAACCCCTCTTCGGAATTTCATCTCATCATCTAGAAATGGGAAAAATCCGGCTAAAAACCTCCCGCCTGCGACCGCGAACAACCTCGCGCATCCACCCCAAACGCCGTCTTGGTCAATTTAAGGTTAACATGCTAATGGTAGGACCTCCGGGGACTGGAAAATCCATGCTCGCCAAACGCATCCCGACCATCATGCCGGAAATGACCGAAGACGATGCGATTGAAACCACCAAGATTCATTCCATCGCTGGCACGCTCGATAACAAAAAAGGATTTCTAACAACCCGTCCATTTCGCGCACCGCATCACACCATTTCCGATGCCGGATTGTTAGGCGGTGGATCCAATCCTGGCCCCGGAGAGGTTTCCCTCGCTCATCATGGAGTATTGTTTCTCGATGAACTCCCTGAGTTCCGCAGATCCACCTTGGAGGTGATGCGTCAGCCTTTAGAAGATTCACACGTTACGATTTCTCGCGCCGCTGGATCTCTCTCTTTCCCCGCACGCTTTATGCTCGTGGCAGCAATGAATCCTTGTCCGTGTGGTTTTTATGGCGATGTCAAAAGGCAGTGTCGCTGCTCAGTGAAGCAAATCGAAAACTACCGCCAACGCATCTCTGGGCCGTTGTTAGATCGCATCGATATCCACGTCGAAGTCCCACTCGTCGATTTCAAAGACCTGACCTCCGATGCAGTCACTAGCGAATCTTCTGCCGCCATCCGTGAACGCGTAGCCCAAGCACGTTCCATTCAAGTCCAGCGCTTGAAGGTTGAAAAACTCACCACCAACTCCGCAATGGGGCCACGCCAAGTTCGAGATCACTGCAAGCTCGACGCCGAAGGCAAAGGCTACCTCGAACACGCCATGGCAGAAATGAACTTCTCCGCCCGCGCTCATGATAGGATTTTAAAAGTATCCAGAACATTAGCCGACCTAGCCGGCAAACCCAACATCACCGGCAACGAAGTGTTAGAAGCGATTCAGTTTCGCTCCATGGACCGACAGTTGTTTGCCTAATAGGGTGGGATAGATGCTCAATCATGTCCTTGGATCATTATCGAGCAGAAGCCTTTAGCTGAAGTCCGTTCCTACAGTCCTCACTGCGAAGCTGCAGGTCACGGCCCACCGCTTCGGCGGCCGCTGAGGGTGGCCGGCAAGGTCGCCGACGCCGAAGGGGGAGTTTCGTTCCGTGCCGGACTGAGGTCGCGGGTCTTGACTGTGTAGCTGTATTTCACGCCGGGGGTCAGGCCGCTGTCGGTGTATTGGCTACTGGCCTGCCATCCGCTGTCATCTCCGCCGCCAGCGGTGCAGGTGAAATAATACTCCACGCCACTGGAATCGTAGGCGGTGGCTGCCTGCATGGTGACGGAGGTGTCGTTCAATGCGGTCGGGGCGGTGTGGAACCAGATCGGATTCGGCACTGGCGCACTGACATCCGGCGTCAGTGGCTGGTTGCCCACCAGCACGCTGTGGTAGCTCGGGCCAAAGCGGATCTCGTCGAGCCTGACGACCTCGCCGCGACTGAAAGTTAGTGTGTCGAATTTCGATTGATCGAGCACGGCTTTCAGCACTGAAATCGGGGCACCTGGCAGTTCGAGATTTGTGAGCGGCTGGAACACCTCGATGGTGTCCGGTTGCTCTGGATTCTCCGCCCAAGTGATGCGACAGACAATCAAGCCGTGTTGGTCCCGGCCATAGGCGGCACCGTTGCCTTCCCAAGTGCCATTGATGTTGCCCGCGGATCCATTGCCTTTGGACACATCTTGGAAATGGGTGGCTTTGACGCGCCCATTTAATCCGTCAAGGCGACCCAGAGTGATACCAACTCCTGAGCCAAGCTGGGCACCCTCGTTATTAATCCAATAGCCTTTTCCAGTGCTGAAACCGCTGTTGGCCAAGGCGACGGAAAGTTGTGAATTGGTGAGGTTCGTCATGGGGCCGTAGCCCACCACGGCGCTAAACCATAGAGTGGCGCCGTTATTGAGCAGCCCGTTGGCGGCCAAGGCTGCCGGGCTGATGGTGCGGGTGCCGTAAGAATCGCCGGCTCCAGTGGGGTCGAACTTTCCTCCCAAGGTGGAAATGCGGCCATAGGTCAGCGAATCTGCGGTGATGGAGGCGCTCGGACTCGCGGTCCAGGTGCCGGCGAAGCCCACCTCCGAGGTGCCGGATTTTCCGTTGAGCAAACCAGCGGCATAATTGAAGGGCTCGTAAAGCGCGGTCTGAAATCCTGCGCTGGCGATCACTGTTAGATTGATCGAGGCGGTTGTGGTTTGTCCCTCGCTGTCCATCACTTGGAAGGTGATACGGTCCGCGCCGGTGTAGCCGAAATCTGGGGTGTAGGTCAGATAGGGTGCTGTGCCTGACAGTTTTCCATGCGCCGGATTGTTGGTGACGGAATAGTTCAGGGCGTAGCGCTCCGGATCACTGCCGCTTAGGATGATTGGGGAGGTAGTCGATTGCCGGATGTTGAAATTTCGCGTGCTGGCCGTTGGAGGACTGTTAACTGGTAGGCCGCCACCGCTCTGTGCGAGCTTCATAGCAACCGTCTTAACTGCCGTAGTGAAGCCGTGCGAGTCAGACATCGTAACCTCGAATAGATACTTCCCTGGAATTCCATCAAACACGACGGCCGTTTTATTTGCCGCGCCGGTGCCGTTGGGTGTGAAGGTCACTTTGCCCGCGCCGTGAACCTTGCGCCAAGTGTAGACCGTGTCGCCCTTGGTATGGTCGATGGCGGTCACATGGAGGCGGGTGGATTTCTCGGGCAGGGTCAGACTTGGATTTTCGGTGGAGATCGACTGAACCGTTTTTAATGGCCTTGGTGCGACCACATTTCCATCGGCTTTAATCGCACTCAACACCTCCTCAGCGTCCTTTGCCAAATTCGGCGAGGTGAATGCCAGGAACTCGCAGAACTCGGCGATCTTCGGGTCAGGGTTAACCAAAGCCGAGTCGCGCGCATAGAGCGTCAGCACATCCAAGGCTTGGTTGCGTTCTTTATTGATCAACTTATCTTCCGCGATGATTCGGCAAAGGGGAACGCCCTCGGCAATATTGAATTTTTGCAAAGTGCTGAGACCACCGATGCGAACGCCGCCCGAGAACATTTTGTCGGCCGGGGCAGCGACCTTGATCGATTCGACGATGGTGTCACCCAAAGCATCGACGTCGGCTTGGGTGAGGTTGCGGTAGGTTTGGTCCAGTGTGCTGCGCGCCTGACCGTTCGGGTTAGCGGCCACCGCCCGGATCGCCGGGTAGAGCAGGCTGCGGTCGATGCCGTTGATCCCGCTGCCGGAAATCACGCCAGCCGGTCCGGATGCCGAGCCGCTGTAGAAGAGCAGCATGCAAAGGCGGTGATGGGCGAAATGGAGTGGGTCCTTCTCATCAATCGGATAGAACGGTTTGGCGGTGCTGGCCGCGGCGGCCAAGATCTTGTTGACCTGCGCAAGTCTGTCCGCCTGAGGCAGATAACGGAGGCCCTCGGCGGAGGCGAAGCGGACTTCGGGGTCCTCGTCTATCAGAAGATTCGCTAGAGGGGCGGCGGCGCTGCTATTCTTCGTATCACCTAGCGCGAAGCAGGCACCCACCCGCTGCTCACCTGCATTGGCATCGTTGGCAATGGCAATTAACTGAGGTATCAGCGTGGCGTGCTCGGCGGTGCGGAGGCCTAATTGTTTGGCGGCGAGAAATTGGACTTTGTTAGTAAAGTGTCCGAGATCGACGACGAGTTGTTGGGTGGTGCGTGCGCTGGCGTCATACCCGTCCGCGTATGCCGCTGCGGCTACATCTTCGGGTGTGAGCCAACGAGTTGTGTCCGAATTTTTCCCGGTGATGACCAACTGACGGAGCGGCAAGGCATAGGCTAACAAGGCGGGAGTATACATGTAGAATTTGTTGTTCCCCCACATGGGCGTTCCGCCGTCGCCACCCTCACGATAGAGGTTGTTGAATTCGAAGCCGCCGTCCCATCTGCGGCTCAGATCCAGATCAAAACTGATCCGGCTGAAATGGCTAACTGCGGCCTGCTTCCCCCCCATCGCCGCACCCAGCGGCGACCACATGAAGTTGAACCATGGTCCGGTATGACCGATGTGGCGCTCGGAAGCGGCTGACGTTGCAAGCATTGAGTAATATTTTGCTTCCACCGCCCGGTTTTTCTGCAGCGAAAAGCAGATGGCGGCCAAGCCGGTCTTGCCGTTGCTTTCATGGCTGGTTCGGGCCGGCTCATGCTCGCCATAGGGATGGGCACCGTAATCCGCATAAGCGGCAAAAAACCGGCTCGCACGCGCGATGGCCGGATCGATTTCTGGATTTTTCAGGCCGCATTCCTTGGCGAGAAGTAGCCCGAGGAAAGCAGGCATGCCTGAGGAATTGACACAGCCATACGCGTCCCCGTTGAAAGGTCCATTCAAGGAGCCGTCCGGCGCAGGATAGGTAAATTGATGGCCCATCGTTCCGAGCATGCTCTGGCCGTTGGCGACAGCAACGGCATAGGCCTCGATGCCTGGAAGTACCTGTGCATCCTTGGTCACAAGATAATATTCGGAAAGGACGATCAACTTGTGTCCCACCGCCCATGCAACTTTGCTTTCCGTGGAGACCTTACCGGCAAGCATTTCATCGATTTGTGCCTGAGTCGGCATGAGCGAACGGGCGTCCGTCTGTGCCCGCGCGAGGCGCGCCACATTGTCGGGATCGGCCGGATTGTTCGCCGCAATAAGTGGCAACAGCCCCAAATTCCATTGCCCGGAGTCATGATTCGCCATCACATAGTCGAGGCCCTTTTTCAGGATCAGTGCGGACTTGGGACAGTTGTAGGGTGCCGTTGCACTGTAGGCACCCAGCGTCTGCAAGGTGATTGTTACGGTGGTGGTGGTGCCGGACCTCCAGCGCAGGAGCTTTAGGGTTGCTGGATTCCTCGCCTCGGCGGCGGCGATGGCATAGCCAAGCGTCTTGCGAGCGTCCGAGGAGAAAGTGCTGGGATTAGCGCCGCTTCCATTCGCGCCGAGAATTACATCGCCCGGGGCCAGAATGTCAGCAGCCGGAGAACCCGCGTCCACGGTTTGCACCAGGATCTGGCGACTTTCGCTGCTGTTTTCACTGACATGATAAAACCAACCGCGTGCGCCGGTGGGGCCAAGGTTGATTTTTTTCGTCGTTGTTGGAGTTCCTCCCGCCGTGAGGTCGGGTGCCTGGGAATAGGCGGCCATGCAAAGACACCAAGCGGTGATTATTTGAATTACGAAAACGCCTATGGGTCGGCGATACGATGCGGTGCGAACGTGATCATTCATTTGTGTTTTGTTTTTAAGCTAAGAAACAGACACGGCACTGACTGGCGTCGCTCAAGCTGTGGAGCTAAGAAGTAGTTTTTTTTCGAGTTAAGCAATAAAGATTGTCGACTCTTCCGTTGCATGGCGAGAGGGAATGCTGTGGTCGAGTTGCTGGCTGCTTGGGACTGTCAGAACTATCGCCAGGAGATTAGCGGGCCGCTGCATGGCCGCATTGATCCATAAGGCTTTCCTTTTCAAAAAGGGGAGGCGCTTGGCAACATTCCGTTAGTGGAGTCCAAAGCGCGTGCTACTCGTTGAAAAGTTTCGTTGTCGTACGCGTAGTCCATAGTGCCCCGTCAGCACCCTTTTCCCCTTCAACAGATAACCCTTCAGTGTATTCTCCGCGCAACGTGAAAAATCAAGTTCCTCACATGATTAAAAAGAAAACAATGACAGGTTTGATCGGGTTGTGTCTGTTGAATCCTATATTGATGGCTGCTGATGGTCAGCCCGTGGTGGCTAACCAAGCACCGAAGGCGGAAGCGGTGAAGTCCGTCCGGCTAATCCTGCCAGCACCACCCGGGCCGGTTTTGGAGCGTATCAGTCAGGTCTTGGCGCGGCAGATCCAGCAACGCTGCGAGTCCACGATTGTTAGAGATGGCGAGGCGCCGCTGACGGTGGAACTGACTATAGATAAGGGCATCGGCGCGGAAGGTTACCGCATCGAGAATCGCCCGGGTGGCGAGGTGCGGATCGTAGGTAATGACGAGCGAGGCGTGCTTTACGGCGCGGGCAAGTTCCTGCGGAGTTCGCGATATGATCAGGGAGGTTTCACGCCCGGTGACTGGCGTGGCACTTCGGTGCCGAAATGTCCGGTGCGCTCGATCTATATGGCTACCCACTTCATGAACTATTACGAGGCGGCGCCGATCGAAGAGCTGAATCACTACATCGAAGATCTCGGCCTCTGGGGCTACAATTCGATTCTGATCCACTTCCCGAGCTGGCAGTTCAATGGTCTCGCTGACCCGGCCGCCCGCAAATGGTTGAACCGTTTCAAGGTGGTATTGAGTGAGGCCCGCAAGAGCGGTTTACAGGTCGGTTTGATGCAGGTGCCCAATGGAGGCTACAAGATAGAACCGAATGAATTTCTCGCTACAAAGGTTCCCGGCAATCACCGCGGCAACTTCGGAGTCAACCTATGTCCTAGTCATCCAAAAGCCCGCGCGCATTTGTTAGAAATGCATGATGCGATTTTGAGCGAATTCAAGGACGTTGGCTTGGACTACTTTTGTTTTTGGCCTTATGACGAAGGAGGGTGCGCGTGCAAGGAATGCTGGCCGTGGGGCGGGCGTGGCTATCTGAGCATTTCAAAGGAAATGGTTCCCCCAATCCGTGCTCATTTTCCCGCCTGTAAGGCCATCCTTTCGACTTGGTGCTTCGAGAACGAGAACGACGCCAATCCCGATGGTGAATGGGAGGGTTTGACCAAAGCGATGAATGAAGATAAAAGCTGGCTCAATTACCTCATGGCCGACGGACATAATGGCTATTTTCCGAAATACCTCCTCGAAGCCGGAGTGCCGGGGCGCCTAGGGCTGATGAACTTTCCGGAGATCAGCATGTTTGGCATGAATCCCTGGGGCGGATACGGAGCCAATCCTGCCCCCTCCCATTTTGAAAAACAATGGGGCCGCATCAAGCCCATGGCCGCAGGTGGCGCACCTTATTCGGAAGGCATTTATGAAGATATCAACAAGGTGATTTGCGCCCAGTTCTATTGGGATCCTGAGCGGAAGGCCGAGGAGACGGTCAAGGAATACGCCGCCTTTGAGTTTTCTCCTGATTGCGCGGCGGATATTGTCGAGGTAGTCCGCATCTTCGAACGGAACCACAACCGCAAGGCCATCGGTGAGGACTCGGTCAAAGCCTTCGATTTGGTCACCAAGACCGATGCCGCACTAACACCGGCGGCGCGCTCGGCGTGGCGCTGGCGGATTGTCTATCTGCGGGCGCTGATCGACAAGGAGCTCTACGAGCGCAAGGGCAAGCTCGAGGGCGACACACTGAAGTCCGCGTTTGATGAGTTGACCCGGATCTACCATGCGGAAAACGCGCACAGCATGCCCATCAAACCGCCCCAAATCAAGTGATCGAAACTAACAAAATGATAAGAAATACAATAGCGGGTTTGATTGGGTTGTGTCTGTTGAGTCCGACATGGGCTAACCAAGCACCGCAAGCGGAAGCGGTGAAGTCCGTCCGGCTGATTCTGCCAGCACAACCCGGGTTGGTTTTGGAGCATCTCAGTCAGGTCGTGGCGCGGCAGATCCAGCAACGGTGCGAGTCCAAGATTGTTAGAGATGGCGAGGCGCCGCTGACGGTGGAACTAGCTATAGAGAAGGGCATCGGCTTGGAAGGTTACCGCATCCAGAATCGCACGGGTGGCGGGGTGCAGATCGTAGGCAATGACGAGCGGGGTCTTGTCGCCGGGGTCGGGAAGTTCCTGCGGACGTCGCGTTACGACAAGGGTGGCTTCACGGCCGGCGACTGGCGTGGCGCGTCGGTGCCGCAGAAGCCGCGGCGGGGAATCTACTTCGCCACCCATTTCCACAACTACTACCATGAAGCTCCTGCCGAGGAGATCGGGCGCTATGTCGAGGATCTGGCGCTCTGGGGGCTCAACGAGCTGGTTGTATGGTACGATTTGCATCATTTCAACGGATTCGATGACCCAGAGGCCGTTAAGTTTCGCCAGCGCCTAAATGAGATCATGTCAGCGGCGAAGCGGATAGGCATGGATGTATCACTCGTTGTCATAGGTAACGAGGCGTATGCGAACTCACCCGCTGAACTTCGGGCCACACCCGGCGGCGGGCGCGGCGGCTACTATCCTTGCGCCGTTTGTCCAAGTAAGCCTGAGGGGATGAAATATATCCTCAAATCGCTTGGCGAAGAGTTCGATTGGGCGGCTGATCTCAAGCCGCGCTCTATCTGGCTGTGGCCCTACGACCAGGGCGGCTGTGGTGGTGCGGAGTGCATGCCATGGGGCTCGAATGGATTCATGAAGTGTGTCGAGGAGGTCGGGAAGATCGTGCGGCAGAAGATGCCTGGAACGGAGGTAATTCTCTCAACCTGGTATATGGATGAGTCGGAGCTAACGGCAGTCATGAAAAAACTTGCTGAGCAGAAGGGACTGGCCGACGGCATAGTCAACGAGGGGAACGTGTTGCCTGCAGGCTCGGGGATGGGCAGCGTGGATCAGCAGCCCGGCGCGGCGGCACCCGTAATGGCGCGTGGTCTGCCGGTCGTTGGTTTCCCTGAGATAAGCATGCATACAACTTTCCCCTGGGGCGGGTTCGGCGCCACCCCGCTAACCGCAAGGGCACAGGGACAGTGGGATGCGCAGAAGAATGCGGTCGATGGCGGTTTTCCCTATTCAGAGGGTATCTACGAGGATCTTACCAAGGTGGTTTATAGTCAGTTCTACTGGAACGATCAGCCGGCAGCGGAGACGGTGAAGGAATACATCGCCTTCGAGTTTTCTCCGGATGTTGTTGCAGATGTTGCGAGTGTCGTAAAGACGCTTGAGCAGAACCATCACATGCGCTGGTGGCCTGGCAAACTTGAAGGTGTGCCGCTGGAAATGGACTGGTTCCCGTCAAAAGGCGTCAAACCGCAGGACGATCCGGGCGCAGAGGAGGCGTATGCCACCATGCAGCGTATCGACGGACTCCTTACACCCCAAGCGAAGAAAGCTTGGCGCTGGCGTCAGCTCTATCTGCGGGCGTTGTTAGACGCCGAGTTGAAGACCAATGGTGGTAAACCGAATGACCGCTGCAATGAGGCTTTTGCCGAACTAATCGAAATCTATCACGCGGAGAACGCCAATCCGGCCATCCGTCCTCCGCTGCCGAAGGATTATCATGGAACGAAGTGAATCAGTGGGGTCAGGTGTTTCTTTTTAACATCAGGATTTGCTAGAAAAATCCCTAACCGCAGCACTTCTTGAACTTACGGTCGCTTCCACAAGGTAGTGTTGGTTGCGACACCCTGTGAGAAAACAGAAACTTGGTTTTTCGCCGTCGTAGACGTCGTCAAAATTCTCATCCAACGGCCTGATTTCAAAACTCATCCATGAAAGATTTAAAAGCCCTCATCACTGGACAGGGCCAATCGTTCCACCGTCGATGAAGTGCGTTTTGATTAGAGTCTGACTGCGGGAAATTTTACCTTGCAGTGCAGACTGCGCCCACTCAATGCAGTGATGTATCAAAGCACCTTGATTCCAATCGAAGTGCGCGATCGTCGGATGACTCCATGAGTGGTTCTCGTCTGTTTCCATACTCACCAGTGAGAGGTCGCGAGGAATTTTGATCCCATGTTCGACGCAGAACTGCAGCACATGAATGAAGACATCCGGGGTCTGAATAAAAATGGCGGTGGGTGGTGTATGTTTGAAAAGTTTGGTGAGACATTCGCGCAAGCCTTCTGCAGATTCGTGCCAATCTGGGAGGTTGTAGGCACCTGTCTTGATTCCATTCGCCTCGAGTTCGGAAAGAAACGACCGCTCTGCGGTGCCGGGTTCCGGCAAACGTCGCTCAGTGCGCGCCAGCATGATAATGCGTCGATGACCAAGTTGGATCAGCCGACGCGTGGCATCGATGATGGCTGCTGGTTGATCTGGCTTGATGCCAGAAATGGTCAGCGTTTTGAAACGCCCGAACAAAGCAGTGACGGGTTTTTTTTGTTGTGAAAACCATT
Source organism: Akkermansiaceae bacterium (assembly GCA_031425735.1). Lineage (GTDB taxonomy): Bacteria > Verrucomicrobiota > Verrucomicrobiia > Verrucomicrobiales > Akkermansiaceae > Luteolibacter. The sequence continues at coordinate 40,909 of JANPJY010000046.1, forward strand.
CCAGAATTTCTCTTGAGCCTGATTCCACGACCCAGGCATCTGCTTTGGTTCGCTCCACGAAAGCCGAGACACGCTTCAAATTCATTCCGAGTTCTTCCAATGTCTTGTCTGCGAACTGCGTGTGATGGCCTGCAATCTCTAAGGCATGGCGTATCTCGTGAACGAAGGGATAAATTTTCTTATCATAAAGAAGGATGCGGATACGCATGACAGGTTTCACTTTCACGTTCTGCGCGAGGATCAGTCGCCGCCGCCGCCGTCCTTGATTTTCTAACAAGCCTTCTTTTTCCAACTGGCGCAGTGCTTCGTCCACCGTGTGAATTCCGACTCCAAGCATGGCAGCGAGTTGGTTCATCCCAGGCATCAAGCCGCTCCATGCGCCACGTCCAAGCTCCATGCGGATAAAGTCAGTGACTTGCTCGGAGGCCGTTCGAATACGTAATTTCGGCATAGTCTAATCTTCCAGATTTCAGCATTAGATGGCAAGTTTCAAAAACATTGATGAACTTTGGTAAAATGGATTGTGTGGCAGATAAGCAATCATTTTAGAGCGATGTCTCTTGTTGATTGTTTATTGAAAACCCAACTCGCCGACTTAATGAAACCCCCGATCTTAACCCAGATTGCCTCATCGTTCAGCACGATGGCACGCTTGTACATTCTGTGTGTGAGCTCTTGTTTTTCTCTGATGGCTGCCCCGCCGGATCTCACCAATGGCGGGGTGCCTAGCAGCACCAAGAACCTCAATCTTGGACCTACAGGCGCGCAGGGATGGCTGTATCATGTGAATGATAACAGCAGCGAGAGCCGGCAAATTCTGGTGAAGACGGTGGACGTTGGTTCTCCAGCAGCCGGAATTTTGGCAGCAGGTGATGTGATTCTCGGCGCGAATGGCACCGGTGCGAATCCTGTAAATTTTTCCTCGGACGCGCGCAAGGAGCTTGGCTATGCCATCGCGGACGCAGAGGCCAGGAATCCGGCCACCCTCAAGCTGCTGCGCTGGAGAGCTGGCACCACCACCACCGCAACTCTGACTCTACAGACCATGGGTGCCTACAGCGCCACGGCCCCCTACAACTGCCCCAAGTCTGCATTGATCTTGGGAAATGGTCTCGACTACGTCATGGCGAACCAGGATTCCGGCTACTTGAAAATTGGACTGTTAGCACTGCTGGCCGCAAACAATCCCGCCGATCCCGACAATGCGGCGCGCCTCGCTCGCGCACAATTGGAAGCCCGCTCCATCATGCCCACCCCAGCGCAGATCAATGACATGCTTGCCAACAAGATCTCAACGGACAGCAAAATCGGGTGGACCACTGGGCACAGGCTGATCATCCTTTGCGAGTATTATCTCGCGACGGGGGACGCCCAGGTGCTTCCTGGCATCGAGGCCTGCGCCGTGGCGGTGGCCAACGGCCAGAGCGCGCTCGGAACGTTGGGCCATGAGTTCACAAGTCCCGGGCCGGACGGTTCCTTGAATGGCACCTTCAACATGAGCTACGGCGCGGTAAACTCCGCAGGTATGCCCGCATTCCTCAGCCTACTTCTCGCTAAAAAATGCGGACTAACCCATCCAAAGATCAATGACGGCATCGCGCGTGCGAGCCGGTTTTTCGCGGCTTACGCAGATTACGGCGCGCACCCTTACGGCGAGCACGAACCCTCTAGGACAAGCCATGAAAGCAACGGCAAAAGCGGCCTGGCCGCAATCTGCTTTTCACTGCAGCAAAACCGCATCGAGGAAGGTAAATTCTACGCCAAAATGGCGACGGCAGCCCCCTCGGAGCGCGGCATCGGCCACACTGGGCCATGGTTTAACTACCTGTGGTCGCCGCTTGGAGCCGCAATGGGAGGTGAGGAGGCTGCCGCGGAGCATTTCCGACGCATCAGTTGGGATCTGGATCTGAGCCGCAGATGGGATGGAGGCTTTGCATTTAACAGCCTTGCCGGACAGAGTGAACCCGGCGGAACGCCCACATGGCGCTCCGATTTCCCCATGTACACTCCTGCCTTGCTGGTCTATGCCTTGCCGCTTCGTCAGCTCGTCATCACCGGAAAAAATCTAACCCCCGACCGTTGGCTCACCACCAGCGAAGTCGCCGACGCGGCATTTGCGGATGACTATGTGGCCAGCGCACGCACCACCCAACAACTCGTCGCGGATCTCGGGCTTTTCTCTCCAAAAGTCCAGTATCAGGCGGCCAAGCAACTCGGCCTCCGCACCACCGAGCACACCACGCTCGTGCCTCAGTTGATCGCGATTGCAAACGACACCAATGCGGGCGAACAGCGGGTGGGAGCCTGCTTCGCGCTGGGTGAAGCCAAAAATGGCAGCGCGGCCGCCCCTCTCGCGAATCTTCTAACAGACGCGGATCCCGAAGTCCGCTTCGCCTCCGCCGAGGGCCTCCGTTATCTGCCGCAGGCGAACCGGCTCGCGCAAGTTAATCCCATCATGGTGGCCGCAGCCAGCACCGCTAAATCGTTCTATCCGATCGATGAGGAGGATCCCCTTCATTTCGCCCATCACCGCCTTTGCATGCTGCTCTTCTATAGCGGCTCGGCATCCGGACCGACTGGCGTGATTTCTGGCAACAAGATCACCGGCATCGACCGCAGCCTGCTATACCCGGCTATCCGGGCGGTGGCCGCTAACCCGAACGGGCAGGCACGCAGCACCTTGGATCTAACCTACCGCAACCTGACCCCAGCAGACGTCGACGCTGTGGCAGGTGCCATCGTCGATTCCGTAAAAGTCCGCGCCCCAGCGGACAAGATGTTCTCCGGAGGTGTCCGCACCGGTGGTCTCACGACTCTTAAAAATCATAACATCGCCGAGGGCGTTCCACTTTCCCGCATCATCGCGGAAGACATATCACTCGGCTCGGAGCGCACCCACGCGTTGGATGTATTGGCGCTCTACGCGGCCGATTCCACCCTGGTCAACCCGGATCCGAAGATCCGCGAATTTTGCGAGTTTCTCGTGTTCACCAAGAATCTAACGGCGGATGCGCAGCAGGTGTTAGACGCGATCGCCGCGGACCTCAACCCGGTAGCACCGAGAGCATTCAAGACGATCGAGTCGATCACTGTGGAAAATACGAATCTCACCCTGCCCGCCAAATACACCCGCCTCCATGTGGCCGCCACCGACCATGCGCAAGGAGACACAGTCTACACTTGGCGCCAAGTGCATGGCACAGGCAAGGTGACTTTTACGCCCAACGGTACGGGTGCGGCGAAGGACCCGACCATCGTGTTTGATGGAATTCCCGGCCAGTATCTCTTCGAGGTGACGATGTCGGATTCGCGCGGCCTCACTAAGGCGGTCAAGACTGTAGCGGTGACGCTCTATCAGAACGGTGGCGGTCTGCCACCCAACAACCCTCCAACAGCCATCACGCAAAATCTCACCATCCCGCAATCCACCACCACACCCATTGTGCTGGCGGGCAGCGATCCGGAGAGCTACGCACTGAACTATGTCGTCACTAGTAAGCCGGCGCAGGGAAAGCTGTCGGGGATAGCACCCTACCTCACCTACACTCCCAATTTCGGCTACACCGGCGCGGACAGCTTCACCTTCCAGGTGATGGACAGCGAGGGGCAAACGGCGGCAGCCACCATCAATCTAACAGTGAACCCCAATGCGGGATTGCAGACCGCGGTTTACGAGCCCTTCAATTATGCCGCTGGGCCGTTGAACGGAAAATCCGGCACTTCGGAGGTGGGTCTCGCCGGCACCTGGGCCGCGAACAGAACGACCGCCACCATCACCGATGGTTCGCTGACCTATGGCAGCCTTTCCACATTGGGAGGAAAATTTGATCCCACCGGAACCGGCGAGGCTTGCGGCACCCGTTCCATCAGTTCGGCGGCGTTGGCCGCCAATGGGCTACTCAATAATGGCACCACCCTGTGGTTCAGCGCTGTCGTGGGCTACGGGCCCACTACCAACCTCACCAATGCCCGCCTTTCCGTCGCCTTGGCCAACAGCGGGTTCAGCACTGGGAGTTTTGACTACTGGATCAATAACGAGGGTGCGCAGCTTGGCTCAGGGGTCGGTATCACCCTAGGTCGCCATGAAGGAATCAACGGACGTGTCAAAGCCACCCAGTTTCAAGACTTGTCAAAAGGCGATGGATTCGCCGGCAACATCGATGGCACGTGGGAAGGCAACGGGGCCGCATACGGCTTGAGCCAACACGGCTTGATCGTCTGTCGCATCACTTGGGCGGCTGATCCGGCGCAACCGGACATCATCGAGGTGTTCCAGCCGCTCACGAATCTCGAACTACCCGCTGCGCCGATTTCCGTGCTCAAGGCCGTGCTCAATCAATCGACTTTCGATACACTTTCTTTCACTCGCGGCGACATTCTCACGCTCGACGAGATCCGCTTCGGCCCGAATTACCACAGCGTGCTGGTGGGCAACCAGCCGCTGACGGCCGACATCAGCGCGCCTGTGCCGAATCCGATCGGCTTTCACAAAGCACCCACCGCGCTCAATGGCACTAGCATCACGATGACTGCTGCGACCGCTTATGATTCGAGCGACGTGGAATACTATTTCACCTGCACAGCGGGTGGTGGTCATGACAGCGGCTGGCAAACTAGCACCAGCTATACCGACAGCGGTCTCACTGCCGGAATGCAATACAATTACACGGTAAAGGCGCGCGACCGCAGCCCCGCGCAAAACACCACCACGCCATCCGCCGCTGCATCGGTGTCTTTGCCGACCTCCCTGAAAGTACCCAATGTGGTGGGCATGGATCAAGCCACCGCCGAAGCGGTGATTGTGACCTATAGCTTCGCTGTCGGAACCATTAATACGTCCTACAGCCCCTCGGTGCCTGCGGGGAAAGTGATGAGCCAAAGCCTGGCCGGCGATGCGACCGCCGCCGTAGGTAGTCCAGTGAATCTAGTAATTTCTCTCGGCGAAGGTGCTCAAATTTTCCCGATCACCTCCTTTGATCCGAACACCTACTTCAGTGGTGGGATCACGGCGGGAATCGATTTTGATATGGATTCCAGCGCCGATCCTGGTTTTCAGGCAGTCACTCAGCCTGGGTTCCTTAGCGTGCCTGCCGACATCAGCACCAAGTCCTATAACGTGACGCACAACGGCATCACTTTCGACATTCAGACCACCAACGCGAATCAACTCAACGTCCCTCGTTGGCGTGGCAATGCTGCGGCGGGCAATCTTGCGAATGACTTCCAACAATTTTACGGCAGGTCGACAACCACTGGCAACGGGGTGAAGGCCACAGTGAGGCTCACTGGGCTCACCGCGAATACCGTCTATAAATTGGGCTTCTTCACCTACAATGTGGGTGCCGGCCAAACAACTCACAGCTTCTATAATGGAACATCTACGTCGGATCCGTTGATCACGACCTTCACCACAGCCGGTATGCAGACAAACTACAGCACTTGGGTTCCTGGCATCACTTTTGCCCTCAACTCCGGAGCCAGCGGAACGATCGCTGTCACGATTCATGCGCCTGAAATTCTCACCGGATCGTATTACGATTCGCGCCTAACTTTAAACGGGATCAGTGTGGTGGGGGACGATGGGTCACCCAATAGCGCACCGACTTGGGCTGCGAATCCGGTCAATGAGGTGAACGCTACCGAGGACATCGCCTATTCGGCCACCTTGGCCGACAATGCCAGCGATGCCGATTCCGGAGACACGCTTACCTTTACCAAAGTCAGCGGTCCATCTTGGTTGAATGTGGCAACCAACGGTACCCTCTCAGGCGCGCCAACAAATGCGAACGTGGGGGTTAATTCCTTCACCGTCAGAGTGACTGACAACAACTCTCCTGCCGTCGAGGCCACGCTCAACATCACCGTGAATCCGGTTAACGACGCGCCGGTGGCATCCAATGTTTCAGCGACGACCAACGAGGACACGGCGGTGGCGGTTACATTGGTCGCGACGGATATCGATAGTACCATTCAGAGCTACACAGTGGTCACTGCCCCGACCAAGGGCACGCTGAGCGGCACGGCTCCGAATTTGACCTACACTCCAAATGCCAACTCCGATGGTGCGGATAGCTTCACGTTCAGAGCCAGCGACGGCATGCTGAACTCTAACACTGCAACAGTCAGCATCACTCTCACCTCGGTCAACGACGCACCGGTGGCATCTAATGTTTCGAGGACGACCAATGAGGATACGGCAGTGGGGATCACATTGGTCGCGACGGATATAGACAGTACGATTCAGAGTTACATCGTAGTAACACAGCCAACCAAGGGTACGCTGTCAGGCACGGCTCCGAATCTCACCTACACGCCGATTCCCAACTCATTTGGTGCCGACAGCTTCACGTTCAGAGCCAGCGACGGCGCACTGAATTCTAACACCGCAACGGTTAGCATTACGGTGAATTCGGTCAACGACCTACCGGTGTGGAGCAGCAATCCCATCGTCGCAACCGGAACTAGTGAAGGAACTGCATACAGCCAGACATTGGCAGGACTGGCCAGCGATGCCGATGCGGGCAGTTCCATCACCTACTCGAAAGTGAGCGGCCCCGCATGGCTCTCCGTTGCTTTGAACGGCGTGCTCACCGGCACTCCGCCATCCGGTTCTTCGGGTCTTAACTCGTTTGTCGTGCGCGCCACCGACAACACTTCGGCCAGTTCGGATGCAACATTGCAGATCACAGTGACGGGATTGCCCCTGCCATGGCTATCCACCGACATAGGCACGGGCATGCTGGCCGGCTCTGCGACGCATAACACTGGCACCTTTACTCAAGCGGGTTCGGGTGTGATCGGTTCCACTAGTGACAAGTTGCGCTTCACCTATCAAACGCTCACCGGCGACGGTGAGATCATCGCCCGGATCAGCTCGCTGCAAGATACCGGCAACTCATCGCGAGTTGGGGTCATGATCCGCGATTCCCTTGCTCCCAACTCCAAGCAGATCTTCATGGGTATGACCGGCTCCAACGCCTACCGCTGGGTGCGCCGCACCACCACCGGCGGCAGCACCTCGAGCAGCAACAGCAACACCGGCACCGTTCCTAACACTTGGATCCGGCTGGTTCGGAGCGGCAACACCATCACCGCATACAGGGGCCCCAACGGCACGTCGTGGACCACTGTCGGCAGCACGACCAACACAACTTTCGCGTCCACCTGCTACATTGGCATTGCCGTTGGCAGCGGCAGCGACACCACACTGAACACCTCGCAGTTCAGTAATCTCAGTGTGACTCCGTGATGCGCCGTATCCTCGCGTTCCATCTCACGTTGCCAAAGTAGTTGCGCTACAATTGTGTGGGTATCTGGTGATTTGTTGAAATAACATTACGTAAAAAACGACCGCTCCCCGTTCGCTCGGGAAGTCGGTCGTTGTTAGATAACCCGTTACAGCACCACAATGAGGGCGTGGATTACTCCAGGCAGCCAGAATACGAGGGTGAGGACTAGGTTAAGCAAGAAACTGCCACCAATTCCGTTCTTAAGGCCGACTGCGAGAGGCGGCAGCAAGAATGCCAGAATAATTAGGAGAAGCTTATTGGTAGCTTGTGTTGGAGCGCTCATGTGAATTGGGTTGGGTTGATGTTAATTGTCGCCTGGTTTAGGGGCAGGTTCGGTAGCTGGGGTGTTATTTTTATTGTCCTCCTCCTCAGGGAGATCGACATCGATCGTAGGAACCTCAACTTCGACCTTTTTCTTGCCTACGGTCACGTCCGGTCCCTCGACTTTGTATTTCGGAAGCTTGGCCTCACCCTCGACTTTCACCTCAGGCATTTCTCCGTCCTCTACCTTGTCGACGTCGCAGGAAGTTAATGTGACTGCCAACAAAGCGGCAGGTAATAGACTCAGGGATTTCATTTTATTGGTTTTCATAACAACATCCATTTTGCACGTAGCATACCGGACTGGGGTGTCGTTTCTAAAATACTGATGGTAAGGGAGTTACGGGAGATGTGGTGGCTTCTCCGCTGCCTAGTTATAATGCAGAAAGCCACAGAAGGATTGGTCGCATTGCAAAATGCAGACATGACTTCCAACCATTTGAGCAGTGGTACAAAGATGTTAGATCGTCAGCCTAACGGTTGTGTTTCTCATCGTAACGCCAGAGCAGGTGGTTGCAAATTTGTTCAAGTTAACGCCGTAAATTACCGGGGTAGGATTTGCCTCAATCAGAAAGCCTTCAACGAAACGTATGGATGCGTGCCAACCGACCGTCTGAGCGCGGCTTTGGGCAGAGCGTAACTTGGGCCTCTTAAGCCCACCTCGCTACGCCTGCCCTTCGACCTATTTGTAATCAGCCAGCGACTATCGGCCATCATGATCCGCATCGCCTGGCAGCGCGCGTTCTACCCGATGCCAGCCGGCCCGGACGGCTTCACGAGCATCTTTCCACTCTAGCCGGGAACCATCGCGCTCAACTTGCCATTTCGCTGCCAGTTCGGACTCGGCATCATCGAAGGAACGTTTTCCAGCCCTGCTCCGGGAGCCGTAGCCCATCCGGTAAGCGGGTCCGTAATCCGAGAAGTTGTGGTTGTCTTTGTAGTAAGGCTCATTCAGATAATTCTCGGACCAATAGGCATCCTCAGCAGTGGGATCAAATGCCTCCGCCACCTCGTGTCCGGCCAAGCCGCCTGCGATTGCGCCGACCACTCCTCCGATCGCCATCCCAACCGGGCCTCCCATTGCGCCGACTGTCGCACCCGCTGCCGCACCGCCTGCACTCCCGAGACCGGTTCCTAGCGGATGCGATCCGGGTTCACCGGTAATCGGGTCTCTGTTCATGTCTCGTGTATCTGTTTTATTTACTGTGTTCATAGTATCATCCATTATAGCAAGCAGCGAACCAGCGTCATCGCACCCGCCACAAATCGAAGAAATGCCACGCGCAACGGGCTATAGATTTATTTTCGTGTCACTTTGTGAACGAAACGTCGTACTGGCCTCTGATGCAAAACGCACCCATCGTCATGCGAGAGTCACGACTACGATCGAGAATTCGGGGGTTCATGCCGTTTGAGATCTTACCGCTTCATGCCTGAAGCCCCCGCAATAAGTGCAATTTGCATTACGATTCACGGGTTAGGTTGTAAAATGCATGCCTATTTGCACCGCATCTAACGGTACAGATCCAGATTTTTAAAGGGCTGGAGCGCACACACTGAGATGGCAGATGGATTGCTTGAGAAATTCAACGGAAAAACCATTCCGACTTTATTATGAAAACTATTAAAAACAGCATGCTGCTTTGCGCCGCGATTGGAGCGGGGCTAGGCCTCACCTCATGTGTGGTTCCTTATGACGAGACCACCACATCCGTCACCACCTATCGCCCCGGATACACCGTCACGTCACTCCCGAGTGGTTACCGGTCGGAAATGATATCTGGCACTAATTACTATTATCACAACGGAGCTTACTACCAGCGCCGCAACAACACCTATGTAGTGGTAGATGCTCCACGTTCGAGTCGTTATTATAACGAATACACAACTTACGCCGGACGAACCTACCACAATCATCCGGACGGCAGTTCCCACATCATAAGGGAACTTCCGCGCGGCTACACTACCGTGGATTACCGAGGAACACCGTACTACCAGTATCAGGACCGCTATTACCGCCGTGAAGGTGCCGGTTACGTTGTAGTCGCGAGACCTTTCTAACTGAAATTCGGGGATACCACGTAACTGCCTAAATGCAGCTACGTCGATGCAGATCAACTTCGCGCTGAAATGCTCTCAACGTATCCTTCGCTTCGGCCCTATTAGAAGCCAACGCGGTTTCCAAGCCTTCAAATCCAAAGAAGAGATGAAGATCTTGGATCCGCCGATTGGTGAATTCATTGTTTTATTCAGAGTTATTCACACCCTTACGCATACGTTAGCCTTCAAAAATTTAGTTCTTTAGCCTATGAAAAAAGTTTCAGCTTCCACCGTAGCTCCCCCGATTGATGTCGCAACCTCCCGATCGATGGCGCGAAAAAAGCCCGGCGACGTGACAGAGATGAAAGTCTTGCTCGCTGCTCTAACAGCTTTCAAGAGGGGTGATTTCACAGTCCGCCTTCCACAGGACTGGACAGGAGTAGCTGGAAAAGTGGCAGACACGTTCAACGAAGTAATCAGCCGCAATGAGGATTTGGCAACAGAACTCGCGCGTATCGGTGAAGTGGTGGGTGTTGAAGGCCGCATCGGTCAGCGGGCATCGTTGGGCGAGGTTCAGGGAGCATGGCGCGGAGCGATCGGATCGGTGAACAATCTGGTAGCAAACTTGGTTCAGCCTACAAGCGAGATGGCTCGGGTGATCGGCGCGGTGGCGAAAGGAGACCTCTCACAAACCATTTCAGTTGAGCTCGATGGTCGCCCCCTAAAGGGTGAGTTCTTGCGTACGGCGCGGACGGTAAACACGATGGTCGAGCAGTTAGGTGGCTTCGCATCGGAAGTAACCCGGGTGGCTCGCGAGGTGGGCACCGAAGGAAAACTGGGAGGCCAGGCGCAAGTGAAAGGCGTCGCGGGAACTTGGAAAGATCTAACAGACAACGTGAACCTGATGGCGGGTAACCTAACCGCTCAGGTTCGTAACATCGCGACGGTGACGACCGCGGTGGCCAACGGCGACCTCACGAAAAAGATCACGGTGGATGTTAAGGGCGAGTTCCTCGAGCTGAAGGATACGGTTAACACCATGGTGGGCCAGCTTCGCTCGTTCGCATCGGAAGTTACCCGGGTGGCACGTGAGGTAGGAACCGAAGGGGCGCTTGGTGGTCAGGCGCGGGTGGAAGGGGTTTCGGGAACCTGGAAAGACCTCACCGATTCGGTGAACTCGATGGCGGGTAACTTGACGTCTCAGGTGCGGAACATCGCGGCGGTTACGACGGCGGTTGCCAACGGCGACCTTTCGAAAAAAATCACGGTGGATGTTAAAGGTGAGATTTTGGAATTGAAAAACACCATCAACACCATGGTGGATCAGCTCGGATCTTTCGCATCGGAAGTTACCCGGGTGGCCCGAGAGGTGGGAACCGAAGGAAAACTCGGTGGACAAGCGAAAGTTTCCGGGGTTGCAGGAACCTGGAATGACCTCACCGATTCGGTGAACTCGATGGCGGGTAACCTCACCGCACAGGTCCGAAACATTGCCAACGTGACCACCGCTGTGGCCAACGGAGACCTTTCGAAAAAGATCACCGTGGATGTTAAAGGAGAGATTCTCGAACTCAAGGTCACCATCAACACCATGGTTGACCAGCTCCGGTCTTTCGCATCGGAAGTTACGCGGGTGGCTCGTGAGGTGGGAACGGAAGGGAAACTCGGCGGTCAGGCAGAGGTGTCCGGTGTGGCCGGAACCTGGAAGGACCTTACCGACAACGTAAACATGATGGCGGGAAATCTAACCGACCAGGTGCGGAACATCGCCGATGTTACGACAGCTATTGCCAAGGGCGATCTCTCCAAAAAAATTACGGTGGATGTTAAAGGCGAGATCCTTCAGATGAAAAACACCATCA
>JANPJY010000047.1:0-18502 GCA_031425735.1 Akkermansiaceae bacterium
CGTTCACCGGTGCGATTGCCAAGCGGGCGGGTCGTTTCGAGCAAGCAGATGGCGGGACCTTGTTTCTAGATGAGATCGGTGACATGCCGTTATCGATTCAGGTGAAATTGCTGCGCGTGTTGCAGGATGGAACGTTTTCTCGAGTGGGTGCGAATGAGACTCTGAAGACGGATGTCCGCATTGTTGCGGCGACGCATAAGAATTTGGCGGCAGAGGTTTCTGCGGGACGTTTCCGTGAGGATTTATTTTACCGACTCAATGTGGTTGAGTTACGGATTCCACCTTTGCGTGAGCGACCCGAGGATATTCCGTTGTTGGCGGAATACTTTTTGCAAAGGATCACCAAGAAGAACGGGATGGCAAGAATCCGAATTTCCGCAGAAGCCACGGCTTCGTTGTCGGGTCATCATTGGCCAGGTAACGTGCGTGAGTTAGAGAACACCATGGCGCGTGCGTGTGCGTTGGCTTCTTCACAAATTTTGCTTCCAGCTGATATCCCACTTGCTTCGGCTCCTGAGAAATCTTCAGTCCTAGCGCAGAGCTTGGATCACATCATCAACTCCGCGCCTTCTGATACGCCGATGTTAGAATGGTTTTCGAGACAACTCGTCGGTCGATTATTGGATCAATCTGGTGGTGATTTGAAAGACGCCGCTGCGGTGCTTGGAGTCGAGCTTGGAGATATTAAGCGGATACTTTCGAAGAAGTAGAGATCTAGGGAGACTATTGTTAGGCAGAGGAATGAAGAAGAGGTAAGTAGTTGCAGGTTTCATGAGTAGGAATGAAATCATTCCCTTGCCAATTATTCCCCTGCCTTTTGTTAGTTGAGTCACCCGTCTCAGCGAGTCGGGTAATTAATCTTGGGCGCTGTCGTAGCGGCGCGCGGATTTTGGCGGAGTTGACCGACCTCGGTCCATAATTCGGTGATATTCTGATAGCGATTTGCGGGGTTGCGCTGCAGGCAGCGAACCACGAGGTTATCCATGCGCGGATCAAGGTTTGGAACGAGCTTGGATGGCACGACGAAGGTGCCGCGGGGTAGGGTTCTCGTGAGAAGCTTGTAGATCATCATGCCGAGCGAGTAGATGTCGGCGCGGTGATCGACTGGCTGTCCCGGCTCGAGTTGCTCGGGAGCGACGTAATCCATGGTGCCCATTTCTAGGTTGTCAGCAGTCATTCTCCTTCTGAAAAGTTCCTCACCCATGAGACGGGCTAGCCCGAAGTCGCCGACTTTGACGAGTCCGTTATGACCAAGCATGGTGTTGCCTGGGCGGAGGTCTCGATGAATGACGCCGTGCTGGTGCGCGTAGTTTAGAGCGGTGCAAATTTGGCTGATGATCGCAAGAATTTCGCTGAGATCGAAACTCCGCGTGTTGATCAGTCGTTCGAAAATCTCTCCCTCCACGAACTCCATCACGAGATACAACGTGGATTGGGTTTCCATGAATTCATAAATTCCAATGATGTTAGGATGGTTAAGGCGCGCCATGGCTTTGGCTTCCTTCTTGAAATTCTCGATGAGTTCGGCATCGATGTCTGGGTTTACGGGCAGAATTTTTACGGCCGCGAGTCGGTCAAGTTTCGGGTGGCGCGCTTTATAGTATGTACCCATTCCGCCGTGTCCGACGAAGGAAAGGATCTCCAATTGGGGAAATCGTTCTTGAAGTTCCGATACTGTGGGCGGTACGAACTCAGATCCAAAGTGAGGAACTCCGGTTGGTGATGGCGAATCTTGAGGAGTGGTCACGGAACGAGGTGGAAGGGTGGTGAATAGGGCGACTGGATCGAGTTTTCCCAGAAGGCCTTATCGACTATAGGATGCAGCGGTTTCCGACAAGCCAAAAGCCGAGGGCAGCAGAATGAAGAGGTGGCTATTCAACTAAAACCCCAATCCGGAAATATCTCGGTAGTTGCTGTGGGCCATTTCCATTGACTGGAACTGATTCTGGGAAAAGAACGCAGACCGCTTCGATCGGGCTGTTTGAATCTTCAGTTAGAACATCGGGTTCAGAGAGGACTTCGGTCCAGCGAATCAAATCGGCACTCATTTCTACGATGTAGCGTAATCCTAGTGCATCGTGATCCTTGCGGCGGGCAAACACTGCGTTAAACTGACGCGGCTGTCCGGGTTCTGCGAAATCGAGCAACACCGGAGCGCCAGTTTGTGTAACTTTACCTCCGGGTGTGAATTTCAGCGGAGACAGGGTCGATGAATTTGAATCCGTTCCAAAGGCGAATTCCTGAAGGTTATTTAAGCCATCGCTGTCAGAATTGTTTTCAGGCTCAATATGGGCAATGGGGTTTGGATCTCTCACGAAAATCGCGGATACATTCAGATTTCCTGACACATTGCTGTCGGTTCGCGTTGCAATAGTGAGCTCGTCACTCCACATCGAAAAAATATAGCCGGCATCTGGGATTGCGATAACCTGCGAGCTGCTAGCGCCTTGATTCACGACCTGGCTTACTTGACCGCTGAGCGTCCCGCCAGAGCCTGCTGCGTAGTTGAGAGTGAACGTGGGTAATGGGTTGACCAATAAAGAGATGCTGCGAGTGGCGTTACCGACGCCATTAGACGTATTGGTGAAAATAATGGTATCATCGTGTAGTCCCGCTGGAAGAACGCCCGCCGCATTAGCAATCGACACAGTGATATCAACAAATGATTCGGGAGCGAGGTTGCCGCTCGCCGTACTCAAGTTTACCCAGCTAGAATTTTTCGAAACACTCCAAGGAAGGGTAGCCTTACTGGGATTTGATATCCTATATATTACGGAGTTCGGAAAGAATGGACCACCAACAAAGCCGGATGCACTCAGAGTCGTGGGGTTGGAGACCGCCATGCTGGACTTGATCTCATCTTTTGGCTTCTTATCATTATCGCCACCCTCCTTGCTTCCCTGCGTCACTCCGATAACATCACTCCCTAAGTCCTTGGATGTGGCTTGCTCTGAGAACATGCCGACAAAAAGAACCAGTAAGATTTGAACGTATCTTAAAAGATTTTGAGGTAAATTATACGAGTGATTGATCATTGAAGCAGATGAGAGACTCCGAGGGAGGAGCCATTGGGCTTAGGTCAGGCTGAGGTGATGGAGTAATTTCGGCATGCGGTAAGCCACGTTTTCTAAACACGCAAGTGCAAAATCTCCAAAGCCAGGGTAGAAAAATCCCTAATAAATAACGAAAAACCCCGCCAAAACAGGGCAAATTGCCCGAAGCCTTTGGACCCTACCCCTTTAGCCTCCTTTGCTCACTTAGATTCTGATTGTGGTTTATCGCCATCCTTAGAATCTGACTGGGGTCGGGTAGCAGGTTGTTCAGTGCCAACTTGAGCATCTGAATCAAGCCAGTTGAATGTCTTCACTGTGTCCCTGCCATCCTTATCTATGCCGTAATCAACAATTTCATAAGGCGGTGCGGGAACTTCCTCTTTATCATGTGAGTAGAGGTATTGTTGGTGATTGCCGGCTTTCCTGAGAACCAGTGCCACTCCATAGGCTCCTCCACCATCTCCACCGCTCATTAGGATAAGTAGCTCTTCGCCCGATGGCCGCGGCACGAACTGTAATGAACGTTTTTCAAGCACGAGGCTTAGGAGATTCAAATGAAGATTGGGTGGAACGGAAACCCGCTGTCCATCCCACTCAAGCTCGATTGAAACAACCGCATTCAACATAGGCCATCCTTCCCTTTCCTTCGGGCTTGTTCCATCTGTCCCGCCTATCTTCACCCCATCTATCTTGGCCGGCCCTTCACCATCCGTTCCGCCAGTGATTTCATGTTTTGAGAAATCGTAAGGACGCTGGTGCATCACTAACTTAATGGAATGTCCTGCAACTACTTCTTGATAGCGGACGATATTCTCAAAGGTGACTGCTTGTTCGGCGAGACATCTCGATGATGTAATGAGCAATAGAATCAGCAAGAGGGGTTTCATTTTAGAAGAACGGTATATTCGGATGAGCAAAGAACAGAGTGGCTCATTAGTTAGGGTTATTGGATAGGAAATACTTGGTATGGCAAACAATTCTTCATCACCCGCTATCGGGGACTCCCCTCCTACTTAGGTTGAGGTTTGTCGCTTCCCTCGGAATTTAATTCAGATTGGATAGCGGGCTGTTCAGTGCCGGCTTTTTCTCCATCGTTTATCGTGATCACTGCGTGTGGAAAATTTAAACCGACCGCTTGTCGAATCAGATCCATGACTAACTCTTTCGATAATCTGACATTGTCCGGAATCTTGAATGATGAAGCGTCTATCATTATCTCAAGCTTGGTTACTCCTCCATCTAAATCTGTGTAGGAGTGTGAAAGCTTGATACCGCACAATGAAATGAGATTAGCGTCCCCAGCCTCGTGCCACGTCGTATCGTGACTGGGGATGTATGCAGTGTTGAGAAAAGTCAGCATTGTCTCCGGTTCTGCCCCTCTGGAAATAAAACTAACCATTCTAGGTTTTGTGTGAACCTTCTCAGCGCCTTCATTCACTACACCGAAATTGACATAGATAGGAAGATACGCCGTATACTACTCAAGCTCAGAGGCGCTCGACATGGAGAGAAGTGGGAGAAACAGGAATAGTGACAGGATGTGATGCATTATTGTGGAGGGTAGTATGATCCGACCGGTCGGTAAGCATGGCAAAAGGCGACTTGAATGCAGATATTTCAATCACCTCATTCACCCTGAATTTTTATTCTTAGAGATGCTGGTGAGCCAAGCTTAAAGAAAGGAGCCGCGATTTTTAATCGCGACCTTGTTGGCGTAACGTCATCTACACGCGGCGGTTGCAGTCGCGATTGAAAATCGCGGTTCCTTTCGGAGATGAATCTACTTCTGCCTCGCAACTGCTTTCAGACGCAGCGCATTCAGCGCGATGAAGCCGGTGGCGTCGTCTTGGTTGTAGGCTTGTTCTTGGCCGCCTTCCATGGTGGCGATGGCTTCGGAGTACATGCTGTGAGGGGAGCGGCGGCCGGCTTGCATGACGTTGCCTTTGTAGAGTTTCAGTTTTACTTCACCGGAAACTTTTTTCTGGGTTTCGGTGACGAGGGCTTGGATGGCTTCGCGTTCTGGGGCGAACCAGAAACCGTTGTAAACGAGTTGCGCGTATTTCGGGATGAGGGAATCGCGGATGTGCATGGCTTCGCGATCGACGACGAGGGTTTCGAGGTCGCGGTGAGCGGCGAGGAGGATGGTGCCGCCTGGGGTTTCGTAAATGCCGCGGGATTTCATGCCGACGAATCGGTTCTCTACGATATCGACGCGGCCTATGCCGTTGCGACCACCGAGGAGGTTGAGCACACGCATGACGCCGTAGGCGGAAAGGATGGCGTAGCCGTCACGTTGGCCGGTGGCTTTGACGTCGCCGAGCTCGGCAAGGAGGGCATCAAGGTTGGCGTGTTTCAAACCGATGGCATTGCCTTTTTCAAAAAGGATTTCGATGTATTCTGCTTGGTCCGGAGCTTCTTCTGGGGAAACGGAAAGGACGTACATGTCGCGGTCTTCGGGAGTGGTGGCGTCATACCATGGGTCTTCCATAGCGCCGGCTTCGAAGGAGATGTGGAGGAGGTTCCGATCCATGGAGTAAGGCTTTTTCATGGAAGCTTTAATCGGGATGTTGTTGGCCTCGGCGTAGGCGATCATTTCGGCGCGGCCGGGGAATTGTTTGCGGAATTCTGCGTCGCGCCATGGGGCGATGCATTTGATGTTCGGCGCGAGGGCGGCAGCGGAGAGTTCAAAACGGACTTGGTCGTTGCCTTTTCCGGTGGCGCCGTGGGCGATGGCATCGGCTCCCTCGGCGATGGCGATTTTGATCATGTCTGCGGTGATGCAGGGGCGGGCGATGGAAGTGCCGAGCAAGTAGCGGCCTTCATAGATCGCGCCAGCTTGGATCATGGGGAAGATGTAGTTTTCCGCGAAGTCTTGTTTGAGATCGCCGATGTAGCATTTGGAAGCGCCGGTGGAGAGGGCTTTGGCTTCGAGGCCATCGAGTTCGTCGCCTTGGCCGACATCTGCGCAGTAGGCGATGATTTCCGCGTTGTATTTCTCTTTGAGCCAGAGGAGGAGAACTGAGGTATCGAGACCTCCGGAGTATGCGACGACGATTTTCATAAACTTTAAATTTTAAACTTCAAGGAAGGCGGGAACGGGCGGGAGAGTAGGGGAGGAGAGTGGGGAGGAAAGCGGAAATTGTCGCAGGGCATGAAAAAGCCGACTTCCTTATGGGAGAGCCGGCTTGGTTGATGGGATGTAGAAAGTTTAGATTAACCTTATTAGGCGTCGGTTTTCTTGGCAGCTTTTTTAGCAGCCTT
This sequence comes from Akkermansiaceae bacterium, assembly GCA_031425735.1. Lineage (GTDB taxonomy): Bacteria > Verrucomicrobiota > Verrucomicrobiia > Verrucomicrobiales > Akkermansiaceae > Luteolibacter. The sequence continues at coordinate 6,315 of JANPJY010000047.1, forward strand.
TTTGGCAGGTGCTTTTTTGACTGCTACCTTTTTGGCGGCGGCTTTCTTGGCAGGAGCTGCTTTAGCGGCGGCTGGCGCGTCAGATTTCACCGCCGGTTTCGGGGTGGCTTTCTTGACGGTAACTTTTGGAAGGATGCCGCCAAGCTTGGCTGCTTCCTGTTTACGCTTAAGATAATCCGCACGGCGACGGCGTTTGATGATTTTGTTTGATTGCTGACCCATAATTGCTGGAACTTGGCTAAGGCACTAAATGAGCCGTATCAAGCCGAATCTGCAATTCCTTTTAATCCTGTGTTTTCCACCGAAGCGATCCTGGTAAGAACTACCCGCCTGACTGAGACGAGTTTGATCGTGCATTGGTTGAGTGAAGATGAGGGTTTGATCAAGACTGTGGCTAAAGGCGCGCTGCGTCCCAAGAGTGCATTTTCGGGGAAATTGGATTTGTTTTTCTCTGGGGAAATCATGTTCGCGAAGGCTCGGCAGGGGGAGCTGCATGCCCTGCGGGAGGTATCGATTTCTAACTGGCGACAGGGATTGCGGCGGAGTTACGCGACAACTTTGATGGCTGGATATTTCTGTCAGCTGATCGAGGCGGGGCTGGAGCCTAACCATCCGGAGCCTGAAATTTTCGATTTATTGAGGCGTGGTTTAGATCATTTGGATGCGGAAGCTGCGAGTTTGCGGGCGTTGCAGCATTTTGAGCGGCAGTTCGCGGTGATTCTTGGGGTTTCCCGAGAAAATCGCGCTGCGGAGCAGTCATTGCATGATCATTTAGGCGGGCTGCCGAGTAGTCGGAAGAAGTTGGTAGAAGATTTGACGGCTGGCTAAAGATTTCCGCTAGTCATTTTCAGGTAAAGAAGTTTAGCATGATGCAAATACTTCAATTATGGATAAACCCACTGCTAATTTTATTCAGATCATGCGTGATAGAGTCATGACTCTGCGTGAACAAGGAAATCTCAAAGAGGCGATGCATGCTGCTAGTGCGGTTGTGGATAAGTGCCAGCAATTACTTGGTCCAGATCACGATACGATTGATGCATTCGTATCTAGTTTGGAATCCAGGGCTGGTATTTACATGGACATGGGTGAATACGCAGAGGCGCTGGAAGATGCTAAACATGCGATCGATCAGTTAGATGGTCGCGGGGATCGATTCGCTCAGTTAGGTCGGCTATACGCCTTGTTAGGAGCAGCGTATGATGGCATGGGTCGCTATGACCGGGTGATTTCTTCATGGGGAACAGCCGTTGAATTTTTTGAAAATAACGAGCCACCGTTAAAGATGGATATCGCAGCGATCACCAACAATCTGGGTTTTACAGCGAAGGCGGCTGGGAATTTGGATGCTGCGGAGGATTACTTTTTGAAATCACTTGAGATTATGCATTCCGTGGTTGGTGCGAAGCATGCTGAGACGGCATCGGTTTCTAATAATTTAGGTGCGGTGTATCTGGCGGCTGGATATTTGGAACAGGCACGAGAAATGCACATGATTGCATTGGAGACACGCAAGGAATTATTTGGTGATCATCATCCAGATACCGCGCAATCGCACAACAATCTGGCCCTGGCTCTATTGGAAACAGGAGATCGAGATTGGGCGCGGAAACATTTTGAAAAAGCGCTCGAAGGATTTGAAGCACTGGGAAGAGAGTATGATGAAGATCTAGAAGCTGTGGCCTCGAATTTCTGTGATTTCCTGCGTGCACAACATGACGACAAACTTGCTGACATTATCGATGCTCGCGTGAAAACGCGTGTCTCAAAAGCACAGGCTTAATCGGCGGCCTTCACTTTTTTGATGCGCTCAAGAGTCGATGGCTCATTGGGAAATTGATTGATGGCTTGTTGGTAAGCCTCAAGAGCTTTCTCTGGCTGTTTCCGCGAGAGAAAATAATCACCTAAATGGTTGGCCATGGGAGTGAGGATGAGAGGTGGATGCATTAGAGTGGGGGCGCGTTGTCGATCCGCTGCTGCACGAAACCAGTTGAATGCAGAGCCTTGATTTTCCTTTGGACCTGCTTGGGCGAGATGGCCACGTAAGTTAGCTGTGAGCATCTCTAAGTTGAGCATGGCGTAACGCCATTCTGCGTATTCGCCTTTGGCAGAGGCGAGTGATTGTTGCTTAGCCATGGATGCACCATGAAAGCCAAGGGCTTCGATGGTTTCGGTAGCACTTTTTAAATCCCCCGCGTTAAGCATGCGTTGGGCTTGGAGCACGATTCTCAAGCCATCCGTCCACCAATAAGACAAGGAATGTTTGCGAAAGTCTTCATTGGCTTTAGGAGAAGGTATGGTGAGAAGTGCTTCGGTGGGATCTGTCTTTCCGGCGCGGTGCATGATGATGCGAGCGGGAAGGGTTTGGGCATCCCAAAGAATTTGGCGGTTTCCGGGTGCGAGTGGGCGTTTGGCATCTAACGGGGTTTTCGAGATTTCTGTTGCTAAGGCAATGGAGTCTTTGAAGTTTCCGGCGGAGGCGGTCGCTATGGCTTGATAGCTCCGGGTGAGTATCCATTGAGGGCAGTCCGCAGCGGTGATGTTGTTAGATTTCATCCACTCAGAATAATATTTTTCAGCGAGCGAAAAACTGGATGCCGCATCATTAAATTCTCCGCTCCTCCATTGATAATGACCCAGAAGATGTAGGTAGGGTGGGTATTTCGGTGTGAGTTCGCAGAGTTTTTTTGCAAGCTCAAGAGAAGATTTGAGTTCTGGCGCTTCGGCTTTGATTAATAGGAATGCATGAAGAGGAAGTGAATTATCGGGGAAGCGCTCGATGAGTTTGAGTAATCGCTTTTCAGCGGCAGCTTGCGCGGCGGTGATTTCACCCATTAGATCGTATCCACCACGGCTGAAGAGAGAGGCGAAAATTTCCGACTGGATGTCGTTGGGAAATTTTTCCGAAACTTTGTGGAAGGCGATTTCCGCGCCTTTGGGGCCTTCTTCGATGTATTTGACCAGGCAGTATGCGAAGCCGCGTTCAAGTTCGGAGCCGTCTCCACTTTCTACGAGTTCCAGCAAACGTTGAGAGGTGAGAAGTCGATAGGAATCGGTTTCGGGAGAGGTCCCGAGCATACTCATGATCATTCCCCAATGCGCCATCAAGCAGAGAGGATCCGCCTGCATGGCGACAGCGAAATGACGGCTCGCTTCAAAATCCCAACCGCCATGAAGATGATTCAATCCCTGTAGAGTATGGATTTGTGCGGTTTCGTTTTCAGCGATAATGGCGAGAGTTAAGCTGTTACTAAACGGAAATATACTGGGTTTTCCTGACGCAGAAATCCATGGTGGAATGCAAGCGGCGACGCTTGGAATTTCCGGATCTGCAGGTTTTTCAGGGGTGATTTCTTGGGAGAAAGCTGGGATGTGTAAAGCGAGCAATCCCAATAACGTGATCCATTTTGGCATGCAGATAGGCTGGGCTGGAATTTGAGATTTCCCAAGGAAAAATGACGCTAGCCTCACGAGGGATTTTCTCATAATTGTTTCGGCATGAAGTTAGGAGTGATCGGATGCGGAAAGATGGCGACGGCGTTGGTGAAAGGCGCGGTGTCGCAGGGTGTGGTCAAAGCTGTGGATGTAATCGGCGTGGCGCGCACCGAGGCGTCGCGGTTGCGTTTCTCAGAACAGACGGGTGCCAGAAATACGGCTTCGATCGCGGAGGTGGTAAAAGAATCGGAGGTATTAATCCTCGCAACCAAGCCACATGATCTTTCGGGAATTATCAAAGCGGCTGATTTAGAAAAATTTTCAGATAAGCTGTACATATCCATCGCCGCCGGAGTGACTTTGGAGACGATGGAAAAGCTGACCGGTGGAGCTTGCCGGTTTGTGAGGACGATGCCGAACACACCTTCGTTGGTGGGAAAAGGCGCGGCGGGATTCTCACTGGGATCGAAATGTGGAGAGGCAGATCGTGAGATCGTGCAGTCTATATTGAGCGCTGTGGGTTTATCGGTGGAGGTGCCTGAAAGATTGATCGATGCTGTGACTGGGCTTTCTGGGAGCGGGCCAGCTTATATTTACTTGGTAATCGAGGCTATGGCTGACGGTGGCGTGCAAGCGGGTCTGCCGCGAGCTGATGCTCTGAAACTGGCGGCTCAAACCGTGGCGGGTGCTGCTGCGATGGTGTTGGAAACAGGGCAGCATCCTGCGGTGCTCAAAGATATGGTGACATCGCCCGGAGGCACGACAATTGCAGGTCTAGCTGCGTTAGAGGAGGGAGCAATCCGCTCATCCTTCATCGCTGCAGTGAGTGCGGCGGTCGCTCGCGCAAAGGAATTAGGGAAAAATTAAGTCTTTCAACTTGTGCAATTTCAGCTTTCCCGACTCACCAAAGCTTCTATGGTTCGTGCATGACCAAACGTTTTTCGATAGTCGCTCTGATTGTGACCGGTTCCTTTTTCGTAGTTTCTTGCGGAAGTGACGAGGGAACCATTGGGTTAGCTGGCACCATGCAAGGAGGATCAGGAGAAGGAGAAGCGCTTTATCAAAAAGCAAAATCCTTGGACGATGCAGGTAAGCCAGACAAAGCGGTAAAACTTTATGCAGAAGCTGCTGATGATTTCCCCATGTCGCCATCGTCAAGCCAAGCCAGATACCGCCAAGCGGAGATTTTAGAACAACAAGGAGACACACTGAAATCCTTCAAAGCCTATCAGCAATTTTTACAACGCTACCAGAGTAGCAATATGTATTCGAAAGCGCTTAACAGCCAAGTGCGGATGGCACAGTCAGCGGCAGATGGAAAAGTGAAATCGTCGTTTCTCGGTCTTAAAGCAAAAATTTCCACTAAGCAGATCGTTGAGATGTTGGGTCAGCTCCGTGACAACGCACCACGCTCCGAAATTTCAGCGAACGCCCAATTTAAAATGGGTGAGCTTTATCAAAGTGAAAAGGATTACAAAGAATCTATCGAGGCATATCGCAAGCTAGTTCGGGATCAGCCGGAAACTCGCCAGGCAGCGGAAGCACTTTTCCGGGTGGGTATCGTTCTTCTTGAACAGGCGGATAGCGGTAACCACAACCAAGCGACTCTTGATCTAGCAGGTGAGGCGTTCAATGATTACCTGCTTCAATATCCAAGCCATTCGAAAAATGCGGAGGCAAGGCGCTTGTTGAGCAATCTGAAAAGTCGAGATCTGGATAGTTCACTTGAGATCGCTAAGTTCTATGATCGAACCGGGCAAATTGAATCAGCCAAAGTGTATTACAGAAATATCGTCAAAGGCTCCAAGTCTGGCAGCGCTCACGATCAAGCTGTTGCACGTCTGAAAGAGCTCGGTGAATAACTTGCGACAATCAAATCTATGAAATTTCAATTATTGGTTTTGCTGAGCGTAATACTGAGTTCTTGCGCGGGATACCAACTCGGCGGTGCGAAGCCGCCTTCTCTTGCTTCGGTCGAACGTATTTCAGTTTCGATGCTTGTAAATGGAACGCTACATCCGCGAGCGGAGGCCATCGCAACATCTGCCGTCACAGCAGCCATTGTCCAAAATGGAACGTACCGTCTCTCCAATTTGGATCGTGCAGATGCGATACTTGAAGGTGAAGTTGCGGCGATTGAATACAGCCCACTGAGGGGATCAAGGCTTGATGCCATGGAAGCTGAAGAACTCACAAATACGGTCCGTATTACCTGGCGTTTAATGGATGCTCGCGACCCCACTCGACTGCTGGCAAGCGGTAGTAGCACTGGACAAAGTACATTCTTTGCGGATTCAAATTTACAGACGGCTCGCCAGAATGCTTTGCCAGATGCGTTTGAGCGCGCTGCACAGAATTTAATTTTAAGGATCGCATCCGGATATTGAAAATTTCAGTACAAGTTTCTCATAACTTGCGTGAATGACTTTCTGAGTTGAGATTCCAATATTAAAAAAGTAATTCATGAATTCTGATAAAGAAGATCCAAATAATCATGTTCCGGCGGTATCGCCTGATGATGATTGGGATGGTTTAGACGTGAATCAGGTATTCGATTCCCAATTACCGCCCCGTAGATCAGATGCGCCAAAAGTGCCTAGGGCGGATGTGAACATATCAGCATACAAATTAATTGATCCTGAGCGTTCCACTGGATCCGCAGTATCAATCAGTGACGTGCACCATGTTAAATCCTCGCTCTCGATCAAAGTTAATGTGGAGCGTGCAGAACGTACCGTAACGGAGAGAGATAATTTTCAGGCAGCTCATATAATGGAAGATGTGAAGCTCGGTGATGATGCCGTTCAGAAATATCAAATCACGGGGAACCCAGGTCGGTTTGCTATTGGAGAGCGTGATGACTGGGGCACGAATCAACAAGCTGGCTCGTTTCGTTGGATGTTATACACGGCAGTTGGTATCACCCTTCTTATCGCCTTAACGATTTTTCTGACCAAATTCTTCGACGAAGATGATGTTAGAAAAAATGACAAACCAAACTTCACGAAAGTCGCCCCGATTAGTGTAGAAGAAAAACCAACTGAGGAATTAGGAGAGTTGAGCCAACTTGCGAATGGTAATAAAGAAGCTCAACAAATTTTCCAAAATTACATCCATTCGACTAGCGTGGATGATTTTTCAAAATCGATTTATCGCAGTGCGCAAAACACTCCACTCGCAAAAGATGTTTGGAAATCCGCAAATGCCAGAAGTGGATGGATGCTATCTGATTTATCGTTGTGGAAAACGTATCAGATTGGTTCGACTTTTTACGCCGAACTGAAAGGCGTGAACCACGATTTCTCTAAGTTCATCGCCTATTTCCGTTTTGAGAATTCCGAGCTCAAAATGGACTGGAAGGCTACAACTGGATACGGAACGGCTAGTTTCTCTGATTTGAAAATGGGTAAGGGGAATGGAAGTGAGATTCGTGGATGGATTTCAACTTCAAATTTTTTCACCACGCACTTGCCAGAGAGCCGTTATCATTCATTCCTCATTGCATCACCTAATAAGGAAGCATCGATATGGGCATACACGGAAAAAGGCAGTGAAGTTGATAAGGCAATATTGGAGTTATTCGCTGTCAGCCCGATCACAGGAGAATCTCAGTCGGAGGCAAAAGTCATTCTGAGTTTGGAACGAGGGTACAAAGAAACCCTCCAAGATCAATGGATGATCAAACGTCTCATTGCCGAAAATTGGCTTGATCAAACAACGCTATGAACACGAGTGAAAAAGATGCCTGGTATCATTGCGGACATTGCGGCGCATTGTTTCAATCTGACTTTGGTTTTGACGAGGATCGCCAATGCGAAGTGTGCCAACGTAAGCCAGGCGTGGGATTGTGGCCGGTTGTGAATTCTATCACTCCTGTGGCATCAGCTAAAGTTGCGAGTTTTCATAAGACAGGCGAAAAGGCGAGAAATCTAACTAGAACATCGTCGGAAAAGACACACCGGGTTAGAACTGTCTTTCGGTTTGCTCTGATTTGGATCTTACTTTTGTTGGGTGTGGTCGGATTAACCTATTTTCTCAAAAGTGCGCCAGACAAATCGAGAGATGTAGGAGTGATGGATCTTAATAAAGTTCTTTCTAAAAAGGATCAGATGCAAATTTTGAATCAGGTTTTACCTGAATGTGACCGAGTCATTCACGGTTTTTTATCAGCCACGACATTTGAAGATCGTAGTATACATGTTGCTAGGCCTGCCGAGTTAAGATTTTTAATGGAGGCTTTCTACAAGGATCATGAATTTCCTCAGATCAATGTGAATACGCTGAAAAGAACCGGACAACAATGGATAAAGCTCAGTAACGAATGGATAGTTCTCACACATTGGAAAGACACGGGTGGAGAAAACGAGTTCGATGCCGTGTTACGAAAAGGATCAGATGGATGGAAATTAGATTGGCCCCATTTTGTCAGATACAGCGAGGCTCCATGGAGCTTGTTTCTCGCAGGCGAGGGAAAATTAGATCAAGCAGAGTTCCGCTTGCTGGTAAGACAGAACAAAAATGATGATGCGCCCAAGGTGGGTAGACAAAGAATGATGATCGTATTAGCCACATCTGCTTGGGGTAAGCCGAAGCAGATAACTACAGAATCACCGGTTATTGTAATTGATTCAACGACGGATGAAGGGCAGTTGTTAGAATCTGCCTTCGAGCTCCTAGAAAAAAATCAAGCAGTAGGCCATGGTGAACTTAAGCCTCTTGATCCGGATGGTTTCGTCAGAGTGCGTGTGAAAGTCACCCGCGATGAGCTTGGCGGAGAATACCGTTTAACCATCAATGAGCTCAAAGCTTGTCATTGGATGGACTCAGATCTCTCTGGATTTTGATTCTATAATGCCACCGGTAAACCCCCGGTAGGGAATCAACCCATAGACCCTTTGGGATATGGGCGTAGCTTCATAAGTCATACGGCGGTGAGAAGGTTTTCTGCGTCGTATGAACTAGAACTCTCACTACGCACGAAAGAAAATTTTATGAATAAGCTACAAATCAAAGGCAATTGGAATATCATGAAGGGCAAGCTGACACAAAAGTGGGCAGACCTTACAGACGACGATCTCCAATACGCCGAGGGCAAAGAGGAAGAATTGATCGGGCGGATTCAGAAGCGCACCGGCGAAACACGCGAAACCGTTGAGCAAGCGTTGAAGGATCATGATTCCTCAGATTGCTGTGATTAATCATTCCCCGATTCTTTATTATATAACTCTTAAACTTATCCATTTTATGAAAAACAAATACGCATATCTACTCGCGGTCGCATCGATTCAATCGGCGGTTGCACAAATTGTCGTCGAACAAACTGTCATCCCAACACCACCTAGAGAGGTTGTAACGGAGACCATCGTCGAGGTTACACCCCCACCAGTGAAAGCTCCAGCATTGACGACACGTCACCTCTTGGTCGTGCCTCGTGATGTAGTTCCGGTCGTGCCAAAACCGGGCAGTGTAGTTGAGACCACGGAAACGAAAAGCTTCGTGGACGTTCCAGGACAACCACGCCGGATTTATAACGTAGAACGCAACGTGGTTATTGTAGAGGGTCGGGAGCTTCCATACATCGTCATCCCCGTTCTGTTTGAAAAAGAAACAGCAAAATTGTTAGACGTGGAATCACGTGTAGCGCTTGAGGAAACAGCTGCCGCCATCCTTGAAGTTCTTAAAACCCATCCCACAGCTATATTCGACATCGAAGGCCACACCAGCACGGATGGAACCGATGAGTTTAACCTCGCGTTGTCTGCCGATCGCGCTCGTAGAACCCATCAGGAGCTTACCCAACGCTATTCAGTCCCAGCTACCGCGCTGAGTGCACATGGCTATGGTGAGATGTATCCAGTTTATCCTACTGGAACTGAAGAGCAGATGGCGTTGGATCGCCGCGTGCTTGTGGTTCGTAAACTCTAATCTTTACCTGCAGCCCAGACCACGGCGTTAGCCACTAATTTAATAAAAACCGGATCGCTAAACGTTTCGTTGGTATGACCATAAGTCGTACCGACGACGCGTGTGCCATGGAAGTCATTGGTCCAGATGACTGGATACTCTTCTCCGCTTTTCTCGCTCTTGGAAGTAGCTAGCACAGTGGTTTTCGGCCAGACCTTCATGATGATATATAGCTCATCCATCGGGGTGATCCAGTCAGCAGCAAAGTCCTTCATCACTGGATGCTCTGCCGTAGCGACTTTCACTGGATATTTGCTCTGATGCTCATGTTGGGTACTGGTCACTCCGAGAAACTCGCGCCAGTCATCGATCTGTGCTGAGCGATAAGTGTGCATCGCGCAATGCACCACCACTGCAGGAGTCCCAGCTTTGTGGGCTTCGGTGATTTTGCGGATGTAAGCTTCGTCCTTGGTGTTCGCGAAACATTCGTTGTGGATGACTACGTCGTAGGGCTTCGCCCAATTCGGATCGTTATATAGAGGAATCTGTGCGTCGGTGCCTTTGCCTTCGTTTACTAGAGTGAAATCGACCTTCGCGTGTTTGGGAATTCCCTCAATCATCGCGGCGGACTGGAATTCGTAATCGTGGCAACAACCTCCGGTCACGATGAGCACTTTGATGGGCTCGTCTTTTTTGACCGTTTCTTTTTTCTCTTCGGGCGCAGAGCAACCGCTGCTGATAAGCGCCACAACGCCGACGATGAAGAGGCCGTATCTTTCTCCGTTCATGATTTTCATAAGTTTGACCCTAAGGAGAGGTATCAGCGCGGCAAGGAAAATGGGTTAGCTAGGGGGATTCACCAATTCCGTCTCGCGGATGGGTTGTTATAGGGAAGGAAAGTTCACAGTGACTTGATGCTAACATCATGAAGGATTTTCTCCACCTAGGATCTTCAGCAAATTTGGCAGAGAAATCGCGGTAATGGCATCGGAGAGTTGGATGGTGTGCTCGCCCGGATAGACCACATAAAGATGGTCAAGTGTTAGATCTGAGATCGCTGTCTGCATAGACTTGGTTGTTGAGGGACGCTCCGAATATTTGAATTCAAAACCCAGTCGTTTGCCTCGATAGAAAACCAGTAGATCGAGTTCCGCACCGGCATAGGTTCCCCAGAAATAAGCATTCTGATCACCCGTGATGGCGAGAATCTGTTCCATGGCAAAACCTTCCCAGGAAGCTCCTAGCTTGGGATGCGCTTCCAACGCGTCAATATGATCGATCCCAAGCAGGGCGTGGCATACTCCCGAATCCCGAATGTAGATTTTGGGAGCTTTAACCTGTCGCTTTTTCAAATTTTCGAACCAAGGAGGCAACTGCCGAACCATGAAAGTTCCAGTCAGTATATCCAAATAGCGGCGTGCGGTGGGTTCGCTACTGCCAAGGGCTCTTGCGAGTTCGGAGGCGTTCCACACCTGAGCATGATAATGGGCGAGCATCGTCCAGAATCGTCGCAAGGTCATGGCGGGAACTCGGATTCTAAGCTGCGGGATGTCCTGCTCCAAAAAAGTCCGGAAAAAGTCCTCTTGCCACCGATTTGATGCTCGGTCATCACGAGCGAGAAATGCTCTTGGAAATCCGCCACGCAACCAACGCTTGTGCAGGTGTTCTTCACCTGTCTCCAGTAATGTAAAACCCGTAACATCCACGAAAGAAATACGCCCCGCTAACGATTCTCCTGTACCTTTGACCAACTCCAGAGAAGCACTTCCGAGGACCAAAAACCTAGCTGGCTTGTCCGGCCGGTCTGCAAGTACCCGCAGCACGGGGAATAAATCTGGCAGGCGCTGAATTTCATCAAGAATCACCAGACCCTCCAACCGGGAAAGGGCAAGTTCCGGATTTGAAAGCCGAGCGAGATCTGTCGGAGATTCTAAATCGAAATGATGGACGGGCTCATTCAAGGAAGCAGCGTAAAGCTTTGCCAATGTGGTTTTACCCACTTGACGAGGCCCCGGTAAAGCCACGATCGGATAATCCTCAAACCGCTCATGGATCGTTTGTAAATAGGCACTTCGGGAAAGCATCATCCTTGAACATTGAACAAAGCTCTTTCAATATTCAAGGATATATTTGAGTCTGTATGAATAGTTAAATTTTGAGTATTACCCATGCGGATTCACCAATCCTGTTTCGCGAATGAAAAAATCTGGCTTGAGATCGGCGAGAGGGGCCCGGAGTTTTTCGATTTCTGCAGCGGGGCCGTGGACTTCGAGTCTTGCGAGATCGGAGAGCTCGAGAAATTTTCCGAGTAGTTCGCCTACGTTTCCAAGGTGGGCGAGAATTCCTTCTGCGCCGATGTAGGCTTCGCGGCAGAAAGCGATATCGCCGTTGAGGGTGAAATCGTAATACAAGCAAGCAGGCTCGGTGGCGGTTTTCTCGATGAATGCCGGCATGAGCGCGATGAAAGCTTCGAGGTTTCCTTCACGGATTTTGAAATACGGATGGAGGCTGACGGCGTGGGATAGTGCTTGGGACATGGCGAAGAAGTTAGTGCGAAATGGTGAAAGTCAAAGAGGGAAATTTTAACCGCGAATGAACGCGAATGGACGCTAATGAAGATGAGGTTTAGACCCATTGCCAAAAATAACTTCCGTTATTCGGAGTGAGTTCGGCAGACGGATTGAATCGTTTCTGGGTCTTGTAGTAGAGACTGAATAACATCAAATAGCTTTTGATTGAGTTCCTCACCATGGCGGGTGATGTATCCGGCGAGATAATGACTTTTAAGATGCTGCCAGAAGCGTTCGATCGGGTTAAAATCTGGGCTGTAGGGTGGAAGGTAAAGAGGT